>VGJS01000065.1 GCA_016867395.1 Candidatus Handelsmanbacteria bacterium | reverse complement strand
GGCAATGGCAAATCCATATGCTTTTGCCGGACCCGACACGCGGTGGGAAACCGGGCAGGCCACGACGGTGCCGCGGCTGAATGTCTCGCGGATCAACTGCGACTACCTCTATGAAGCCATCTCGGCCCTGACAGACCCCGACTCGGCCGAGGGGCTCAAGGGCTCCTGGCAAAACCCCCAGATCTTCCGGGCAGCGTCGAATGTCTACGGGTCGCTATGGCTGGACAGCACCGACCCCAACAACATCTGCTGGCGGACGAAAACCGGGACCTCGATCGCGGCGGTGACCCCCGCGAACATGACCGACGGGGTCCAGATTGCCGTCGGCGGATTCTAAAACGGAGAACCTGTATGATTCGGAAGAAGCTCTGCGGGATGGGGGTCCTGCTCCTGACCCTCCTCCCCGCCGCCGTGTTTGCCGACGGCGGCAAATACCAACCCAAGAACATGGGTGGGCAGGGGCTGGGCGTTTACACCGCCGTCGATGACACCGCCCTGGTCGACGGTAAGCTGCGCACCACCGGGTCTCAAGAGCTCAACGGGACGTGGACGCCAAACAAGACCACGATCTTGCCCGCCTGGGCCGGCGGCACCTCGGCCAACGGCTCAAGCGCGTGGACAACGGGGCAATACCTCAAGTGGGACGGGTCTCAAAAGAAGGTGATCTCGGCGGAGGTCGAACTGACCACCAAGCAGAACGCCGACGCCGACCTCGACTCGGCCTCGATTACCCATTACCGGGCCTCCCTCTTCGACCTCCCCGACTCGTCCGCATCTACGCCCTGCGGAGCGACCCAGGCCGGCCAGCTGATGTATTCGGTGGCAAGCGGCAAGCTGAACATCTGCAACGGCACCTCCTGGGGACCGATCACCTACGACCGAGATGGCGACGGGCTGTCCTCTGCCCTGGATGACAACGATGCCTCGGCCTTCACGGCCCCGACGGCCGCGGCGGCTGATGTAATTTCGTCGAAGACTTTTCGCACTGGTGCCAGCCTGACACCGACCACGGGCACGATATCATCATCGTCGGCGGGGAACCTCGCTACCGTGGACGCCGACCTGGCGGCCCCGAACATCAGGAACGGTGTGACCCTTTTCGGCGTGGCCGGGACGTTCACCCAGACCGGGGCCTGGTCACGGCAGGTGTTTACCGGCAACGGAACCTGGACGCGTCCCTCTGGGGTGGACACCGTCTACGTGACCATGGTGGGGGGCGGTGGCGCAGGCAGTGTGCGATATGACAACTGGATGCTCGGGGGCAATGGCGGTGGCGGTGGCGGTTTCTGCCATCGGGTCAAAGTGGCTGTCACCGGTAACGTCACCGTGACCATCGGCTCTGCGGGGTCGGTACCCGGTGGGAGTGGCGGCGCCACCAGCTTCGCCGCTACCGCGACGATCTCGGTCGGAGGTGGTGGGGGAGGGGGGACACCCGGGGAGTACTATTCCTACGGGGGCGGAGGCGGTTCCGCCTCGTCGGCGGCGACGGGCGCAGGTGGGCGAGGTGGGAACAACCCGTTCTCTCCCGAAAACGACCGGCCCGCCAAGCCGGCGATCCAAGGCGGCCACTACCTCATCCAGACAGGGAATGGCTCCGGGTTGTATGTCGGGGGCTCTGGCGGCGGTGGTGGGATGAAATCCGACAATCCAGCCCCCGAAGACAACTGCACTGCGGGGGCCGCCTGGGGTAGCACGTCGGGGGGGCCCTGCGGAACGGAGTACGCCGGCGCGGCGGCCGGAGGGGGAGGCGCGGCTTCACCCTATGGCTCTGGAGGCACAGGCGCGTCCTACAACTCGGCTGGATCGGCGGGGCAGGGCTACGGGGCAGGGGGTGGGGGTTCGGCAGGTAGCACCGGCAGTCAAGGGCCCTATGCCGGCTCCGCGGGGTACTGCTTGGTCGAGTGGATGGCTGTCCAGTAACGAAAGGAGATCCTGGCCATGTGGTTGGTCCTACTGCTCAGTTTGGTACCCGTTGCACTGGCGGGGGCCCAGATGCGGGTTGCCCAAGGTGACACATTCTATGTGTACGAGAGCGTCTGGTCGTCGTTCGACCGAGATATCGTCCATTCCTTTGCGTTCGATGCCCCACAGTTCGATGAGGCCGGGAACGAGTACCCTCTGCAGACGCTGGCGGACCACAACCCGTTTGCGGTTGGGCATCCGATCGGGGTGGTCAAGGCCGTGTACTTCTTTGAGTGCCTGCCGGGTGGAATTCGCCTGGGCGTCCGCCGTGTGGCCCTTGGCGTTCGGAACGTGGCGCACCCGGACGCCGCGAACCGGGTGATCTCGGTTGCGATGTGCGACACGGTCGGCTCGGGGAGGGAGGTGGTGTTCGGCAGCGAGCGCGGGGCGCCGGCCTGCGCGAACTATTTGTCCGGTCCGGTGATCTCCGGCGGGTACTACAGCAACCCCGCGCTGCTCGACAGCCTGGTCACGGTCCCTGGCTGGGGTGCCCAAGGAGAGCGGCTGGATATCAACACCTGGCCTTTCGGTGGGGAGTAGAAACAGTAGGGGCTGGGTCCAGGGGCGGACCTCAGGTAGCAACGCTGACCCGGCGTTGTTGGGCACGTGCGTGGATATCCTCTTCGACTGCGTCACGCTATCGGCCTTGTTCCTCCTACACCCCAGACAGGAGCGAGCGAGGGCGATCCCACTCCTTGTCGTGACAACTCGCCCATCTGCACCGAGAGATTACAGAGTGGTGGTGCATGAGGTGATCAGGGGGCCGGCTAATGCGGCAGCGCGACGGCCGGGCGCTCCTCTGGGTCGATGTGGTGCAGGTACTCCATCGTCGTCTACACCTCGGAGGGCCCGAGCCGCGGTTGGACCGTGCAGATGTCGAGGCCGGCCCCCGGCGGCGGTCTCAGGACCGTGGGGGCTTAGGTGTGGCGCACCGAACTGGTTCCGGACCTCGATGCGGCAAGCTGAATCACTTGCTGGACAGCGTGCATCTGGCATGCCGGCGCTGACCGGGGCGAAGCGGATACACCTGTTCCGGGGTGCGGCCGATACGCGCAGGTCGTTCGACAGACTGTGCGGCCGGGTGTGTGGCGAGTTGCGCGCCGATCCGGTGTCGGGGCCGCTGTTTTTCTGCCGCAATCATCCTCGGGCGATGGTGAAACTGTTGCATTAGGACCACGACGGCCACAACTGTCCGATTCCCGATGGCCATTGACATGGGCTCCGGCGGTATGACCGGTATCCTGGCGATCGCCGCGCCCACCGAACCCAATACTGGCTCGCCAAAGTCAGTCTCGGTTTAGAACGGTCGGCGTTTCCATGGCGTGGCGGTAGAGCGCCCACAGCAGGGGTACGCGTTGGGAGTCCTGGTCCATGCCGTACTCAATCCATCTCACCGCGAGCAGCCGGTTCAGCGCATCGCGGCCAAGTCCATTCCAGGCACGCCGGTCTTCACCAGAGCCGACACCGTTGGTAGGCCAGTTCTGTTTCGTTGTCCTGGTTCGCGCAACTGGATGACCCTGCCATCGCGGCGTCTCATTCGCTGTGCTTCGCCCCCGGCCAGCCTTCTGCTGGCGGCTCACCCTCAATACTGCCCCGGCACCGACAACTCCCGTTTCCGGGGGTAACCTGCCCCACGGTGTTGGTTCCCTGACCACCCCAACAGGCCGGCCCAGGCGGCCAAGGGTCCTCTGGGTAGCTTACGCTGCTCAGGACCGCCGAACAAGCCAACGACCCCAACCGCAACCCGTTGGCCCCCCCGCCATGCTTGACCCGGCCCGCGCAGGCCGGCAGACGCCTTCACTGCCCTTGCACCTACTGGCGCACCATGGTCGGCCGAAGCTCGTTCTTGGGGCAAGGCCAGGTCTTGGGTTCGCCCGTCCTTCCGAAGCGCCGCAATACGCGCCAAGGTCCCTTCCTCGGTTGCCCTTCCGGGCCGGGCCAGGTTGCGCCCCACTATGGTCCCGGTCCGGCCCCGTCCGCCCCAGCAGCGGAGGTAGACCAGCCGGTTCTGGGCCAGGGCCGCATCGATGGTATCGAGGATGATCTTCATGGTGGCCGGCGAGGGAATGTCCTGGTCTTTCACCGGGATCCGCATGTAGGTCACCGAGGCTCCCCGGTTGGCCGCGGCTGGGTGTGGGGCGCCATGGTGCTCGCCGGCGGGCGCAGGCAACAGGTGCCGCCTCGGCGTGCTCCCACCTCCCCGGAACCTTCCGACCGGCAACAGCGCTAGTTCAGGTCCTCGCAACGAAGAGAGCAACGGGGTTCCGCGTTTGCGGCTTGGCGCTCGGGCGGTTCAGCTGGCGTTACCGGGGTCCCCTAAGCTAAAAGACCTCTTGGCCGGCCTGCCCTTGAGCAAGAACCGGGTTTACACGGCGCCTTTTTGGATCGGCGCTTCGCCATTGGCTTCCGGGCGCGGGCTTTCCTATACTATAGGTATGGTTCATGTTTTCTCTGTTATTCATCTTTTACCTGTTTGGCGGATCCTGGTATGGAACGGCAGTCCTTCCTGACCACTGGAGAGGTGGCGAGCCACTGCGAGGTGGCGGTCAAGACCGTGAACAACTGGATCGAGGCGGGCAAGCTCCGGGCGGCCACCACGCCGGGACGTCACCACCGCATCCAGATCGACGACTTCAGGTCATTTCTGAAGGCGCATCAACTGCCCGCCTTTGGGGACGAGCAGCCGGGGAAGTGCCGGGTGCTGGTGGTGGACGACGATGCGGGCATCGTCACCGTGTTGTCGCGGGGCCTGCGGAAGACGGGCCGGTACGAAGTGGCCACTGCGGCGGACGGGTTTGAGGCGGGCATCCAGGTGACAACCTTTGCCCCCGACTTGATCGTGTTGGATCTGTTCATGCCGAATCTGGACGGTTTCCGGGTGTGCGAATGGGTGCGGGGCAATCCCGCCAGTGAGCGCACCCGGATCCTGGTGCTGACCGGCGACCCTGCCATCGAGAATCTCGACCGGGCGCTAAAGTCCGGCGCTGACCGCTGCCTAGCCAAGCCGGTCACCGTGCGGGAGGTGGAGGAGCAGATCCAGCAGCTCCTTTCGGAGGTGCGGACGAGCACAAAGCGGGCATGAACCGTCGGGCCCGGCCAGCAACGCCGGTACGACATCTTCGCCAAGGGAGGTGCGCATGCCAGCAATACCCGAGCAGGCCCTTCATCCCTGGTGCCCTTGCCCTCCGGGCACCCGCAGTCCAGAACCGCATCCCGTTGGTCCCCCAGCCCCCTACCCATGCTGCCGCCAGCTGCTGCTGTTTGTCGCTCTGACGGTATTGTTGGGCCCGTATGATGTGCCGGCCCAGGAGCCGCCGGGGCCGACTTCGCCGGGCACCACCCGCCTGGCAATTGTCATGGGTGGCGCGGTCTCGCTGGGAGCCTTTGAAGGCGGCGTGGTCTACGAGCTGCTCGAGGTGCTCGAGGCGCACAACCACGCCCACCCGGACCGGCGCATCGAGATCGATATTCTGGTCGGCGCCTCTGCCGGGAGCATGACCCTGGCCATGCTGGCAAACCACCTGTATGGCCACGCCGATTCCTGCCGGCTGGCCGACAACGGGCAGCCCGCGTACCGAACGCCGGTGCAGCAGTCGCCGTTCTACACCGCCTGGGTAGACAGCATCTACTTCCAGAAGCTGTTGCCAGAACGGCGGAAGTTTGGCAAGGACCCGTTCCTGTTCTCCAGCCACCCCATCGAGTCCATTGCCAAGGCGCTGATCCCGGTATGGTACGCCGGGCGGCAGCCGCTATGCGTCGCCCCTGAACAACTGGTGCTGGCCATGACCCTTGCCAATATGGAGGGGTTCGAATACCGGATCCCCTACCAGCAGGGCCTGCAGGAGTTCACCAAGCTGCACATGGAGGAACGGCTCTTCGTGGTCACGGCCGGGCAGGGCAACTTGCAGATCCAGGTCGCCGACGCCAACGGCGACAGCCTGGATGGGTCGGGTTGGGACGAGGTCAGGGAGACGGCCATTGCCTCGGGAAGCTATCCGTTCGCCTTCGCTCCCCGGCCGCTGAGCCGGAGCCGGGTGGAGTTCGGGCACGACAAACCGGTGCGGTTCAGCCAGCAACCCCCGCTCGACAAGACGACCGCGAACTACGTGGATGGGGGGACCTTCAACAACGAGCCCCTGCATGCGGCGACGCGCATCGCCCAGTGGAAGGACCGCAACGATCCGGGGGTGCAACGGCGGTTCGTCATCCTTACCCCGGAGATCCGCTCCCAGTCCTCCGAGCTGGCGGACCGGGGCGCGGGCCTGGCCGATCTGGCCCAGCGGAAGTACCTCACCGATCTCGGTGCCTACGTGAGCACGCTCTCGGACATGATCCTCAAGACCTCGAGTTCGTTCGATCGGCAGAACTACCTCAAGGCCCGGGCTGAGACCAAGGCCCGACTGTCGCGGCTGGTGCAGGCCGTGGTGGAGCTGGACCGCAGCGGGACGGAGACAGTGCGGGCGGCGATCCGGGGCGCCGACTACCTGCACCACTCGGGCACAGTCACCGACCAGATGCAGACCCTGGTGCGGGTGGGGCAGCTGCTGCCCGAACCCGCTGATCTGCTGGCAACCGGTATCCCGGAGGTGGCGGCCTGGCGCGGATCGGCAATGCAGCGCCGTATCGCGGTGGCGGCAGGCCAGGAGCCCCAACTGCTGGCCGCGGTCGAGGTCGCCGAGGAGGCGTACGCGGCCGACGCGGATGAAGCACTTGCGGCCCAGTTCAGCACCCTGAGAAATGCCAGCACTGAAGCGCGGCACCTCTTCCTGCGACTGTTCGAACTGCTCGGTTTTGCGCGCGACGAGAGCTTTGTGGTGATCTCGAGCGCCATCGACGGCGCGAGCCCGTGCCACTGCTGGGCACCCGCCTGCGCAACTTCGGCGGCTTCTTCAACCGCCGCTTTCGCGTGCACGACTTCGCGGTCGGCCGGTACGCGGCCCAGCAGGCGCTGGCCAGGGATCTGGGCGTCGAGGTGCCGGAGGCCTGGCGTCAGGAGGTGGAACGGCTGAAGGAGGAGCAGGCCGCCTACGCCAGCTCCCTCGATACGCCACTGACCTTCGCCGGCCATTTCGAATCGGAGCGGGACAAGCAGTACTTCCGCGAGCGGGTCGACGAGCGGCTCGATGGGTATACCTATTCGCTGTCGGCCAAGTTCAACCCGTTCAAGCCGCTACTCGCCAATGCCGTGTACCGGATCGCCGACCGCCGCTTTGACCGCTGGGTGTGGGAAACGCCTGACAAGCCGAATCTGACGGTCTTCATGACCACCAAGGGCATTGGCCGCTCATTGGCCGTCAGCTACCTGCACCCCCTGCCCTGGCGGCAGGTCTATCTCGACGTGCTCGGCGGCCTGGCCGCCGGTGACCTGGGCAGCGGCCACGTGGACGCGGGCCCGGTATGGGACGTGCCCATCGGCAGGTCCGATGCGGTGGCCAGGCTGCTGGTGGGTGGCGGCATCCGCCGCGGATTCGGCGCCACTCCGGAACACCTGGCCCTGGCTGACTTGGGCGGCCCGACCGGGGGCTACGCCAGCATTGGGCTGCGGGTCTTCATCTTGAAGCTGCAGACCCGGGTCCGGTTGTTCACGCCCGGTAGCTGGACCGACCGCAAGGGGAACAGCGGAAACGTCGACTTGTGGGACCGGGTCGAGTTGGACGCCGGGGTCGAGGTGGCACATGCGCAAGGGCCGCTGGGCATGGCCACGGGGATCCCGGTCTGGGCCTGGAACCTGATCAAGGCCTCCAGGGCCTGGTTGGCCAAATGACCTCTACACCCCGGGCCACTCGCAACCCGCGCTGAACCGTCCCGGCCGCCGGCCGACGGTTTGTGTCAGGAGGAAGCCTTGCACCACGGAAAGGTCTCAACTCAGATTGCCAGGGGCCTGCTGGCGCTGCGGAAACGGATCGCCGCCGCCGAGATCCCGCCGTCGGCGCTGGACGAGACCATCAATGTGGCGGTGTGGAACATCCGCGAGTTCGGCAAGGTGCGCCGCACCCAGGCGGCCATCCACTACCTGGCCGAGATCCTGGGCCAGTTCGACCTGGTGGCTCTGGTCGAGCTGCGGCACGACCTCACGGACCTGGGCCGGGTGCTGCCCATCCTGGGGCCGAGCTGGGACGTGGTCTACTCTGACTGGCTGGACGACCCGGGCGGGAATCGGGAGCGGGTCGCCTTCCTCTTCGACCGGCGGTCAGTGGTGTTCAACGGCCTGGCAGCCGAGGTCGATGCCCCGCGCACCAAGGACGGACTGGAATACCTGGCCACCCAGTCCTTCTGGCGGGCCCCGTACATGTGTTCCTTCCGCGCCGGCAACTTTGACTTCGTCGCCATCGCCACCCACGCCCGCTGGGGCGACAGCATCAAGGGCCGGCAGGCTGAACTGCAGCTGCTGGCCGACTGGATCGATACCCGCTTTCAAGACCGTTTCGTGGAGGACCACGATCTGATCGTCATGGGGGACTTCAATACCCCGGCCATCGGCGACCAGCTTTTCAAGGCGTTGACCAGCCACGGTCTGCAGGTGCCGGAGGCACTGCAGACCCTCACCGCCGGCAGCCAGCACCTGGGCGGGACCAATCTGGCCAAGGACGCCCGCTATGATCAGATCCTGCACCTGCCCACCCTCGCGAAGCGGTTCAGCAACCGCGGCGGGACCGTCGACTTCTTCGGGAGTGATGCCCGCATCCGGGAGCTGTTTCCGGACAAGAGGTACAACCGGGCAGAGTTCAGCTACCAGCTCTCGGACCACTTCCCGCTCTGGGTGCAGGTGAAGACCGACATCGACGGCGAGCGGCTCAGCCAGATTGTGCAGAACAACAAGGCCGGCTCGCGGTAACCACACCGGGCATTGCCCGAACGGAGGCAGCGCGATCATGGACGAGGCAGCTGGATCTTCGGCACCGGAACTGGGGCCCATTGCCCTGGCGCTCTCGGGCGGCGGCTACCGCGCCGCGGCCTTTCACCTGGGTACCATGAAGGCGTTGGCCGAACTCGACCTGCTCCGAGACGTGCGCTGGCTCTCGACCGCGTCGGGCGGCAGTATCATCGGCGCGCGCTGGGTCCTCTCCCTGCTAGCCGGACACACCTTCGCGGAGTTCGAGGCCGCGATGGACGCGATCCTCCGCCGGAACATCATTGCCGCGGCCCTGGACCGCCTCCACCGGGGATCGAGGCCGGTATCGCTGAGCCAGCGCGCCGCGGAGGTGTACGACGACCTTTTCGAGGGACAACGGCTCGGCGCCCTGGCAGCCGGGCTGAAGTCCCACACTGGCGGCATGGCCCGACTCGAGCACGTAATCATCAACGCGACCCATTTCTCGCTCGGATATGGCTTCCGTTTCACCTTTCCCCCGCGCGGGAATGCGCCGTTGGGCAACCGGGCCGCCAAGTTCGAGCCAACGGATGGCGCGTGGCAGGATATCCGCCTGGCCGACGCCGTGGCTGCATCTGCCTGTTTCCCGGCTGGTTTCGAGCCGTTGCACTTCCCCGACGACTTCTCCTGGAGTGGCGCCCCGCCCCGGGTTTGGGCAAGGGGGCTGGACAGCAACGAGGAGGAGCAGACGGTGCCGCTGATGGACGGCGGCATCTTCGACAACCAGGCCATCGACGCACTGCTGCTGATCGATGATGCCAGCGACAGCACCCGGAGGCCCGACGACGATATCGGCGTGCTCTTCTGCTCGGACACCGACCAGAAACACATGCCCTTCTACGCCCGGCCGAGGTGCCACGCCTTCTGGCACTTCCTTGGCAGGGTGCCGCTCTGGGCGCTGGCGATGGCGGCAGCGGCTGTGACTGCGGCTCTGGCCTGTTGGGCCCGGACCGGCACGGGCCGGCCGGCAGTCCTGGCGGCGGTGGGCGCGACTCTTGCCGGGATGCTGCTGGCCGCTATCGTGGGGCTGTTGGTCGTGGCGCAGATCAAGGTGCCGTTCCGGTATTGGCTGGCAGGCAAACTGCTGCGGACGCCGCTTCGGGACCTGTGGCACCTGGCCATCGCGCGCGTCCGTTCGGTGTTGGCCCTCACCTCGTCGGTGTTCATGTACCGGGTACGGGCGCTGGGCTACAATGTGGCGCGGTTGAGGATGCGCCACCGCGTGGTGCCCTCGCAAATCTACGACTACGATCACCCCAAACCCCGGGTCGCGACCCCGTTCGACACGCCGTCAGAGGCGGTGCGCACACGGGCTGCGCGCGCCCGCAAGGTCCGCACCCAGCTGTGGATGAGCGCGGAGGAACGCGAGGTGGTGGTGCAGGCCGGGTACGCAGCGGCCCTGGGCGCTCTCGGCCACTACCTCCGCCGTTGGCAGAAGGCCTCACCAGACGCGAGATCCTTCAGAGATATGCCCTATCCAACCGCGCTGGCCGCGCGGGTGGAGGCGTTGTGGAAACGGCTGAATGGGTAGGCAGACGGGGCGCGCGGCGGGGACGGCGTGCCGCCGGACATACGCCGGCGTAACGGACTGGTGATTCGGCCCGGATCCTGTGGTAGCGATTCCTGCGTTTGATACACCTGGCGTGGGATCCACAGATGGAGGCTGACCTCGCATGGCTTGAGAGGGCCTTGGTGGGGGCGTTGCCGTCTCCATGTTTGTCCCCGGACGTAGTTCGCATAGAGAGGCTGTCCTCTTTCCCTTCTCGCGCCTCGGTTACTGGGCGACTGCTGCCACGAACTGCGGGGCCAACTGTGGACCCTCCGGAGTGCGACTGGGTGATGGCCCCGCTTGCCTCTCCCTCGATGCACTGGGGCCTCCGCAGGACCGCACGGCGCACCGTCCATGTCTGCCCGGTCTGGCAGGAGCCCTCGCACGTCTTGGAGGGCATGGACTGCCCCTGCCGGCCACGGTTGAGTGTGCTGTGCCCGGCCTGTGTTGGGGAGCGTTGCGAGGCGTGCGGGTTGGGGCGGGATTGAGCCTATAGGCGGGCCGGCGCCGGACGAGGCGATGGTGGTGGTGCATGAGGTGGCCAGGCGGGCCAGCCAGTATGGCAGCTCGTCGGAGGGATGCGCCTCGGGCTCGATGGCATTCAGGTACCCCATCGTGGTTCTCGATCCCAAGTGCCCCGGGCGTTGTCTCAGGCGGCGGATGCCCAAGGGCCCCTAGCGGCCGTTGCGCGGGCGAGGAACTCGAGACAAGAGGGCCGACGCCCAATGCGGGTGCCGGCCGTTTTCATTATATATGGATGGCAATAGCCTCCAGACCTGGTCTGGACGCCCTCTATGATAATTTCTATCTATTGTCCGTTTCAGTTCACTGAAAAGCACAAAAGGTAGATTTAGCCCGCCTCCGAAGTTGCCCTCCTGTATCGCTCTATAAGATCAAGCACTTGCGCCTTTCTGAAACTGTGGGAGTGGTGATCAGCGTCAACTATAATTCCCGCACGTGTTGCCTCACGAAGATATGTTACCAGGCACAGAAACTGCTACTGGGTACTCCTGATCAGCTGGTTTTTCAGGGTTCTGTAGGGCAAGGGTGCTACCTCCAAAGATGAGCCTTCGAGCCATGGTGCGACGCCATTGTTGGACCCGGCGCTGCAGGGTTCGGAGCTGGCCTGGGGGAAAGGTATCGGGGTATTCGTCCTGGAGCCTCTGGAAGAGGGTCTTCGCCGTGACCTCAGGTTCGGTGGCCAACCAGTTTTGGACCACCTCCCAGACGGTGGCAAAGGGGTCTGGACGAGTACGCCAGTAGTGGGCTGAGCCAGCTTTCTGCTGGTGCGTTGGGCGCACCTCACCCCCACGCCATAGGTTGGGCAGTTGGGCGAGAAAGTGCGCCAAGTCGTGATCTGTGGACGGCTGCTGGGACCCCCCGTCTTTCACGGCGAGATCGGCCAGTGCTTTCTGAGTGGTGCGCAATCCGTTGAGCAGCCGCAGTGGGTCCAACGAGGTCGCTAGCTCTTGCAGACCTTCCTTCTGTGCCTCTCCGAGCTGTTGGGAAGCCAGTAACCGCGCACATGGTGTGGCGGGTGGATGGTAACGCTTGGTCACCTTGGCACCCTCTCGGTGTTTCTCTTTGAGCTTGAAAGAGGGCTGGAAGAAATTCACGTAGAGGCGGGAGACGGCGTAGAGATGGGCCAGTTCCTGGGTCGCCTTCAAACCCTGTAGGCGCCCATGGCCAACCATTCGTCTGACGATGGCCCCGTTCTTCTGCTCGACCCATGCCTGGTCGTTTTTCCGATACGCCCGAGAGCGGGTCAGGATCACGCCCTGGCTTTTGGCATAGGTCAGGAGGCTCTCGTTGATGAAGGCGCCATCGTTGTCCGTATCCAGGCCCAACAGCGGGAAGGGCAGCTGGTTGCGGGCAACCTCTACGGCCTCGACCACCAGCGCCTGCTCTCGGACCAGTAAGGGCAGGCACTCCGTCCATCCGGTGGCAATGTCGGTCAATACCAAGGTGTGGACGAAGCTGCCAGCGCAGTTGCCACCGTTGTGGGCGACCAGATCGGCTTCGACAAACCCTGGCGATGGATCGTCCCAATCGGCGAAGGTGCGCACCGGGATCTGGCTGCGTACCAATCCACTGGATCGACGACGGCGGCGCCCCGAGGTGGCAGCTCTCTGCGGGGCCAACATCCGGTCGATCGTAGCCGCACTGACACCCAGCAGCTGGGCTCGTAACACGTCCCCCAGGACTAAGTGGCCATGCCGCTCTAGCGCTTCCACCAAGGTCGGCATCAGCCCCTTGAGACGCTTGCTACAGATCCGATCAGCTGATTCCCAGACTACGATCAGGGCTTCGTGCACGGCCGCATCGTAGATCCGAGACCGGGAATGCCGCGACGGACTGGAGGGGGTCTCCTCTTGATTCAACAGTCTCAAGGCATGTTTCCGGTGGTAAGCGGTCAGCGCAACGAACTCGTCCAGGATCAACCGTTTCTCGTGGCTATGCGTGGCGGCCCGATACCGCTTCCCGATCTCGGCCACGATCTCTCGTCTGGTGGCCATGCTGATTCGTTTCCCCATTTTCCACTCCCAGAGGGACAAAAGGGTAGCAGAATATATGAGGCAACGACCCGCGCATAGTAGCAAAAGTCATGATGCAATGCGCCCGCGAACCCTACGACCTCATCGCGTTCCTGAGCGATAAACATCGTGCAGGCATTGATGTACTCGCCTTCGGGATCTTCCGCAAGGGGAACGAAGGCGCGCGCATCGAAAGACCCACGCAGCTCGTCTGGTCGTGAGCGGTGATGCACGCGGCAAACGGCCGGCCAATCGTCCGGCCGGTAGTCTCGGATTGTGACGTCCATCGCGACGCTCCTGACCCTTGCCGTGCGGTCTGGCTAACGTTTGAACTCACCGGCGTGCCAAAAGCAAAGCGAAGCGCCGCTTTTGGCACGTCTGAGTGGAGCGATTTGTTGGGCGTCTCATTTATGCTCAATGGCTTGTCGGCGTCATGAGTTGCTTTAATTTGATGTCCACGAATTGCAGATTATCTGCATTGCTTTGCTTGTTGTCCCGCTCCAACATTTGTTTGGCACTTCTGAAGTGCAGAAATTGCGGCACTTCTGTTGTCACGGTATTCGTGTATTTCAGCAAGAACCACCCAAAGGGACAGTGCAAGAAGGACCATTTTTCTCACGCCACCTGGTACCGATTCAGGGAGCGGACCAAGCTGAAGTAATACTCACTTCCCATGTGGCGCAACTTTACGGGGTCATGTCAGGGTCACGGCAAGAGTCTCCCTCCTGGCCCCTACCTGCCACACAGCGTCCGGTAACCACAGCGGATGCAGTGTTTATTCTCCTCTGTTTTCTCAAAACTGCCTGAAGCCAGGGCGTTGTCCCACGAGACCACCATGCCCGCCAGATGGGACTGGGCGGAAGCCACCGCTGCAGGGGTAGGCCGCCACACGACCTCTTTCCCGGTCCGCAGGAAGACAAACACCACCTCCCCCACCTCGCCCTCGAGCAACCGGTCTGCCGCCAGGCCATACGCCTCTTGCTGCAGCCGGTAGTTGGCTGCCACGTGGTCGGCGGCCGAGCCGTCGACGCGGTCGGTCTTGTAGTCCAGAATGTGCCAGCCGCCGGCGGCATCCCGGTAGAGCAGATCGAAGCGCCCTGCCAGGCACCTGGCGTTTGCATGCTGCTGGACGAAGGGCACCTCCCCCCGGCGCTCGGTGCTCTGGCGCACCGCCTGCCACCTGGCAGTCTTCAACCACCCTTCGAGGAGGCGTACCACCTGGCGCTCCAGGTCTGGTCCGATCCGGGCGTCTTCCATTCCCTGCTGGCGCACGGTTGCCGCCACCAAGCCGGGCAGGTCTTTGGCGGTCGCATTCGCCGGCAGCAGGTGCAGGACCTGGTGGACGACCTGCCCGATCGAAAGGGCCGGAGCGCCTTCGGCGGGCTCCTGATCTTCCTCGGACAGTGCGGAGTGACCGGATTCCTCAGGCACCTGGAGCAGACGGCGGAGCTGGTAGCGCCGGGGGCAGACGGAAAACAACTCCAGATCGGTCACGGCCAGCCGACTTGCCGGCCCCCCGGGGACAGGGGGCACCAGCTGCGTCTGCCAGCCCTTTGGGTCAGGCCCGGTGGACGAGGCCTGCTCCCGGATTTGGGAAACTAGTTCTGGATAGGCCATGCCCCGTCCCCCGGACTGAGAGGGAGGGGTTTCCGGCGGCAACTCGGTCCGCACGGGCATCTGCCGGTGGTCCATAGGGTAGCTGAACTCCCGGCCGATCGGGTGGATCTCCCCGACCCACTGCAGCCAGGATTTCCCGGCTCCAAGTGAGGGGGCGAATTTGTCCGGGTTGTAAGCTCCGCAGAGCAGCAGGCGGTCTCGCGCCCGGGTGGCGGCGACGTAGAACACCCGCTGCTGCTCACCCAGCTCCAGGCGGACCAGGCTTTCCTGCACCCGCCGGTAGTCTGTCCCTGCCTCCATCTTCAGCTGATCGTCGCACAGCTTCAGGCCCATGCCGACGGCAGGATCCCAGAGCAGGCTGTCGCCACCAGGCAACTGGAACTGGCGGTTCAGGTCAGCGATGGCCACCACCGGCCACTCCAGCCCCTTGGACTGGTGGACACTCATCAGCTTGACGGTGTCCCCGGATTCCAGCTCCAAGGCGGCCTCTGCCTCGCGCGGGGTATAGGCCAGACGTTCTTCGAGGTAGGCCACAAAGCTGTGGAGGCTGGCGGCCGGCCCGCTATCGAACTGCCGGGCCAGATCCACCAGTTTGCGCAGGTTGCCCAGCGCCTGGGATCCGTCCGGTTGGGTGGCCAGCACCCCGCGGTACCAGGTGTGGCCGAGCAACTGGGCGATGAGCCCGGCGATGGGGAGCTGGTCCCGCCGGGCGCGCAGGCCCCCGAACCACTCCAGGAAGACGTCGAGCCGACGCCCTTCCTCCGCGTCGATCCTTTGTCTGAGCCCGGTTGAGCGCAGATCGTCCCAGGCATCCTCTGCCGCCACCCAGAACAACACCCCATCCGAGCACCCAACCCAGGGGGCGCGCAGGACAGCAGCCAGAGACAGGCGGTCGTGGGGGTGGAGCAGGAGCCGGAGGACATTGAGCACATCCAGCACTTCCTGGCGGGCGAAGAAACCCGAGCCGGCCACGGTGTAGAAAGGGATTCCGTGCCGGCGCAGGGCCTGCTCGTAGATCCCGACATCGGTCATCGCGCGAAAGAGAATCGCCATGTCGCCGGGGCGGGTGGCACGGTAGCCCTCAGGTTGACCTTCGCGGCGTTCCCCGACCACCTGCGCTCCACTATCCAGTACCTGGCGGAAACGCCGGGCCAGGTGTTCGGCCTCCTGTTCCCTGGCTTTGGCCGCGCTTTCGGTGCTGGGCACGAAGAGAAACTCCACTGCCGGCGCGGCGGAGTCGTCGGACCGCACCGGATCGACCGGGGCGTAGCGGATCTGCCCGGTTTCGGGCAGGCCCTCGGGCGGGACGAACACCTGCGGGAAGAGGTGGTTGAAAAACCCCACCAGCCGTGCCTGCGAGCGGAAACACTGGGTCAGCCGGAGGGTCAGTCCGCCGCGGTCCCGAATGGTCTGCGCCATCCGCACGAACTGGTCCACCACCGCGCCCCGGAACCGGTAGATGCTCTGCTGGGGGTCGCCGACGACAAACAGGTGCGGGGGGTATCCCACCTCGTTGCGCTCGTACCCGCACAACAGGCGCACCAATTCGGCCTGCACCCCGTCCACATCCTGGAACTCGTCGATATGGACAAAGCGGAACTGCCGCTGGTAATGGGCCCGGACCTCGGCCCGGTCCCGCAACAGATCCCGCGCCCGGCCCAGCAGGCCGTCGAAATCCACCCACCCCTGGGCATCCAGGGTCTCCTGCCACCTGGCCAGCAGATGGGCGGCGGCGGCCAGCAACGCGGTGCGGGCGGTGGCGTGCTCGGGCGTCTCTTCTGGATCAGCCATGCCCCGGGCATAGTGATCGAGCAGGGCCTGCGCTCGCAGTGGTTTGCCGGCCAGGTCCAGCAGCATCTCGTGGGCATGGCAAAGATCCACACTCGCCAGGAGCGGTGCCAGCAGCCCCTCGCCCTGCTGGGCGGCGGTCAGCATCTCTTCGATCCACACCTCAAAGAGCCGGCGGGAAAGGGCGTCCCGACCGGGTTCGTCCAGGACCCCAAACCCCGGGTCGATGCCGGCCTCCACGGCATTCTCGCGCAGCAGGGTACTGCAGAAGCTGTGGATGGTCCCAATGTGCGCATCGCCCAGGTCGTACTGCCAGATTCTCCCGGACAGGGGCTGCTGCCGCAAGGCCTGGGACAGGCGGGTCTTCAGTTCGGCAGCCGCCTTTTCCGTGAAGGTGATGGCCGCCAGTTGGTGCAGTTCCGCGTGGCCACCGGTCAACAGACGGATCAGACGGCTGATCAGCACCGAGGTCTTGCCGCTGCCAGCGCCGGCCGAGAGGCAGATGTCGCGCTGAGTATCCTCGATGGCTGTTTTCCGGACTCCTTGGTCAGGCATCACGCTCTCCGTCGCTTGCCGTCCGGTTCCGCGCAAAGCGGCGCAGGTCCTCCTGTCTTCCATCGAGCAGGCGGGTCCGGTCCTGCCGGCACATGCCCCGGAAATCACAGTAGCGGCAGGGTTCCTGCTGGAGATCAAAGGAAACCGGCAGCAGGGGAAAATGCCCGGCGGCAATGTCCGTCCCGTAGGCAGCCAGGAAGCGCAGCAGCTGCTCTTTGAGGTCTGGCCAGGCCTTTTCTTGGCCTTTGGCTGGTTTCCCCTCGCAGGTGAGCCTCCCGCTCTGGGGTAGAGTCCCTTTGGCGCCCGGAGGATCAGAGAGCTTCAGGTAGAAACCTGCCCTCGGCCGCAGCCCCAGCAGCTGCTCGGCGGCAACCAGGTAGACAAGAAGCTGAAAGCTGGTCCCCTTCACCACGGCCGCATAGGTGGGTACCGAAGAGCCGGTCTTGTAATCAATCACCATGGCCTGGCCGTCGCCGGTGGCGTCCACCCGGTCGATGATGCCGCGAGCGTAGATCTCCACCCCTCCGCCGGCAGCCAGGACCAGGGGCTCGTCAGTCGAGGCCGGGTCACGGCCCCGGCGCTCTGTCATGCCAAAGGAGAACTCCAGGTGGGCCGGGGCCAGTCCGGGATGTTTGGCGAAGTGCTCGATCTCGCTGTGGACAAACCAACCCAACCGGACCATCAGGCGCTCCTGCTCATAGCGCCAGGCGCCGGGGTGCCCCAGTCGGCCCTCGTCCCGCAGGCGCTCGCATTCTTGTGTGGCAATCCGCCGAATGGCTGCCAGGGCTTCGGCTTCCTCGGCCGCCAGCACCGGGTGCGCCCTCCCGTTCGTCTGGTCCCATCGTTCGCGGAAAAAGCGCTCCAGAATCGTGTGGAAGAGCTGACCCCGGTCGAGAGGTGAGATCTCCAGCTGCTCGGGCTCGGGGCCTTCCAGCCCCAGGATCTGGCCGGCAAAGAACTGCCAGGGGCATTTCCCAAAGCTGTCCAGTTTCGTCGGGCTAAGTGGACGTGTCGCCCACTGCTGGGCCAGTTGGGCGGCAATACCGGTCTGGGCGCTCAGGTCGCCGTCGAAGGCCGTGAAGCGGGGATCATGCCAGCGGGCCAGCCCGGCAGCCAGGCCGGTGATTCGGCCCTGGTTCAGGAGGTGCGCCAGCAGCGATGCCCCCTCCGGATCCAATCCTTCCCGGTGGTAGATCCGGTCGAGGGTCCAAGCAGCTGCCTCTTCGGGATGCCAGAGGTCTGCCGAGCCCCCGGGCAGCACATCGGCCGTAGTGTACTTGGCAGCCCGTAGCAGGCCGGGAGGAGCCTCGATCAGCCCCTGGGCCTCTTCCACAAAGGGCGACACCACGCTGGGGCGGCCCCGCGCATCGGTCTCCGTGTAGACCAGGTAGACCCGCTCGCAGCCGGCTTCGAGGGCAGAGGCAAAGAGGAGACGCTCCTTGGCTACCCGGTCGGCGCGCACCTGCAGGTGCGCGCCCGGGCCGGCTTCCTTGGCCAGTGTTTCCCGCTCTTCCTCCTTCAGGAAAGGCCCGGGGCGGACCGGAGCCGGAAACTCCTTTTCCAGCAACCCCGCGATCATGGCGATTCGGTAGGACAACCCTCGAACCGCCAGGGGATCGTGGATCGCCACCGCGTCGGTGTGCGGGGGCACGTCCTGGATCACCTCCTCTTGGAACAAGAGATCCAGCAGGGCCAGGAACTCGGCGAACATGACCTCGTCCTTCCAGGCGCTGCCCAGCGCGCTCAGGCGGCTTTCCAGCTCTGCCAGGGCCCGGCGGTCCCGGGCCAGGCCCTGCGGGTCTGCCAGCAGGGCCTCCTCGGTCAGTGCCGGCAGGTGGACCAGGTCCCGGGCCAGGGCGGCCAGCTGGGCGGCGTAGGCCGATAGGGGGGCCCGGTTGGGCAGGTCGACCACGCGCGCCAACCCCCCGGTGCCTGCAGCAGCCAGCCGCAGGTCGGCAGCTTCTGGTCCCAGCGAAAACGGCCCCTCGGTTTCTTCGAAGGCCTGCTCTGCTTTGCGGATCAGGCCGTTGGCCATGCGGTCTAAATGGAGGGAAAGGGTCTCGGGAGGGGCGTGCGCCGGCAGGTAGGCGGCGAGTCTTTGCAGGGCCTGGGGGCTGACCTGCACCCGGCAGTATGCCGATCGGAGGCAGTCCAGCAGGGTGTCCTTGGCAAAGCCGTTGTTTTTCAGCTCGAGGACCTGCCGCAGCAGGGTCAGCACCCGCAGCTCTTTCCAGGGGGTGCCCGTGGGCAGGTGAAAGGGGATGCCGAACTGGGGGAAGATCTCCCTGACCAATGGCCGGTATGCCGGCAGTGCGCGGAAGATGACCGTACACTCCTGCCAACGCAACCCCGGGTCCAGGTGGCGCAGCCGGCGCAGCTGGCGGGCGATGGCTTCGACCATCTGGGCCGGCCCGGAAGCCGTCAATACCTGAAGGGAGCTATCCGCAGTGGTCCTGGTCGGCGCAGTGGAGAATACCTGTTTTCTGACCCAGGACAAGGTCGAGTGGGGGACTGACCGCGCCGGTAGGGTTACCGGAGAGGCCTTAGTAATCTCCTGGAGGCGCTCCAGGGTCCACTCTATCGAGGCAAAGGCTGCCCGGCGGTCGGGATCAAACGGGATGACCAGGACCACGCCAGGATGGGTCTCCACCAAAGCCCGGACCACCTCGAGGCGTGCTGGGGTGAAATCGTCAAACCCATAAAGGATCAGGGGATCGAACGCGGCGAGGGTCCTGGAGGCGCGGATGGCGTTGGCTGCAGCCTGCATCTCCTGCACCCCGTCATTCCACCCCTGCGCCCGGAGCATCCGGCGGTAATTGGTGTAGAGGCCACCCAGCTCTTGGAGTTTGGCGGAAGCCCGGCTCTGGCCGACGGAGGTCAGGACTTCCGGGGCAATGGCCGCCTCTTGAAGCTCCTGGATCAGCCCATCTGCCGCGGCAACGAACCCCGGAAAATCACGCACCTTCCCCATCGGCCCCTGCTCCGGGATCTCCTGGCGGACCAGCCCGGCGATGAGCCACAGGCGCAGCGCTTCGGGGATCCGAACCAGCTGTTGGGCCGGTGCCGCCTCCGCGAGAACCTCCCGGGTGAGACCGGACAGGGTGCTGAACACCCTCCCGAAGAAACCCTCCACCCCCGAGCCGAGCAGACGGCCCTCCAGATGGCGGACCAGGGTGCCGGCAGGGACCACCACTCGGGCCTGGGTGAGCAAGGTGCGCCGGATGGGGCCCGCCAGCAGGTCCATCAGCCGCGCCTCGGCGGAAGCCCAGTCAGGGGAGACCAGGATGTGGTGTGGCATGGTAGATTCCCAATGAGTATGAAAGTGCTGGAACACTCTCGCCCCGGGGTGCCTGACAAGCACCCTACAGATTCCCCACCACATTGGGGATGGCGCGCCGTTTTTAGGATACTTTCTTTAAACTTTTGGTTTGTTTGCCAGTCCTGCAGTGTGTAAGATAACCTAACACATGTCCTGGAGCTTTCAACCACGATACGCTTCCACCTGGCCACCCAACTATACAAGTTCGTGAAGCACCTGCTGGAAGGAGGGTCGCAAGAGGCGAAGGCAGTTAGCGACCGACTAAAGCGGAATGGCTATAACCTGTTGATTACCCACGATCTGGAACGGGCGAAAAAATACCTTTTCGACCGGTATAGCCTTCATCCGGAGGCTCGTTTTGGCATGGTCGCCTCTGCCAGAGACACGGACCTGGTGAACCACGGTATCCCGAAAGGGTTTAGAAGCCCAGGTGAGGTCGGAGCGGGGAAGTACGGGCGTTGGTACTCCGAGCCGAAAGGTACGGAAGGATCTTGCACGCGTCTCGAGACCGTTGCCACCGAGTTCGCCGCCCAGGGCCTGGAACTAGATGCGTGCTTGCTCGCCCGGGGTACTGACTTCATCCGTGAGCACGGGCGCTGGACGAACCGTTACGCAGCCCGATACCAGCATGCCAACCGTGTCACGGATCCCTGGGCGCTCCGCATGAACGCATATAGGGTGCTCCTGACCCGGGGGCGAGATGGTTGCGTCGTGTATGTTCCACCCATTTCTGACAAGATGCGCGAAACTTACTCCTACCTGCGGGAAAATGGTTTCACCGCGCTAGATGTAGATTGGGGTGTAGGGAAGTAGAAAATAGCTGGAGTCTCAGTATGCGTTTTTAGCCTTCGCCACTCTATCCCAGGCAACGGTGCAAACTGGAGAGAGGAGAGTATGAAGATAAAGTCAGAGGATGAGATTGTGGACCAGCTTGCGAAGCTCTATGATTCGAAATTCGATGGGCGAAAAGCAGGCTCCTTCCGATTGCAGTCGGATAAATTCCGAGAGTTTACAGGTAGGACGCGTCTTGAGAGCGGTGTTCGCAAGCGAATTGGGGTAGCGCTCTTGGGTCAAGTCCAGAAGTTTCTGTAAAATGGCATTCCGAGTAGGCGGTTCACTGGTTCAATAGTTCAAGGTCGAGGTACCTCTTTCCGGTGGTCCACT
>VGJS01000064.1 GCA_016867395.1 Candidatus Handelsmanbacteria bacterium | reverse complement strand
CAGGTGGAGGCCCGCGCCGGCCACATCGCCACCCCGGTGATGCTCTACATCGCCCCGGACGGCGCCTTCCACGCCGCCGGCGACCCCGAAGCGGGCCGCCACGCCGCCGGATTGCCGGACTGATTTTGCGCATATTGATGGGTAGGAGTACCCCTGTCCACCCCTACGCCACCCCACTTGCCATGAACACACCCGAGCCCGGCATCCTCGACCCTGTCCCCCCGGTGGCCCGCTACCTGGCCTTTTCCCTGCGCGATTCCCGCCACCTCTCCCCCTGCCTGCAAGCCCTCCCATCCCTGGTCGATGGCATCGGGCAGCACCTGGCCTCGGCCCTGGACACCTCCATCCCCGGCCTGGAGCCCTTCCCCAGCTACGATGGCGACGGCTTCGCCGTCCCCTCCACTCCCATGGCCCTGTGGTGCTGGATGCGGGGCGAGGACCGGGGCGCGCTCTTCCACCGCTCGCGCCAGTTGATCCAGGCCCTGGTCCCGGCCCTGGCGCTGGAATCGGCCGCCGACGCCTTTGTCCACGCCGGGGGCCGCGACCTGACCGGGTACGAGGACGGCACCGAGAACCCTGAGGGCGAAGCTGCCGTCGTTGCCGCCCTGGTCAGGGGAAGGAGGAAAGGGATGAACGCCTCAAGCTACGTGGCGGTGCAGCAGTGGGTCCACGACCTCGACCGCTTTTGGGGCCATGTCCCCGCATGAGCAGGACCACAGCGTGGGCCGGCGCCGAGGACGGCATTGCCGACGCTTTGTTCAAATTCACCCGCCTGGTGACGGGCGCCTACTTCTGGTGCCCGCCCCTGCGGGAAGGGCGCCTCAACCTGCAACTTTTGGGAGTCTGATGCCGTGAGCATCAACAATATCGAATTGTTCCGCGCCAAGATCGCCAAGGGCGGCATCTGCATCGGCACCCCGGTCTCCTTCAGCGACCCGGCCATCAGCGAGTTGTTCGGGGACGCCGGCTGCGACTTCACCTGGATCGACATGGAGCACTGCCCCATCGACCTGCACACCGCCCTGGGCCACGTCATGGCCCTGCGCGGCACCAACGCCGCCCCCCTCATCCGCGTGCTCTCTGGGGATCCCAATGTGATCAAGCCCGTGCTGGAGTTGCATCCAGCCGGCATCGTGGTGCCCCAGGTGCGCAGCGCCGCCGAGGTGGCCACCGTCGTCGCCGCCTGCAAGTACCCCCCGGCGGGCATCCGGGGTTTTGGCCCGCGCCGGGGCCGGGCCTTCGGCGGCATGAGCTACCCCGAGTACCTCAGGGACGCCGACGATCAGATCATGGTCCTGGTGCAGATCGAGCACATCGACGCGGCCCGCGATCTGGACGCCATCCTCGCCATCAGGGGGCTGGACGGCATCTGCATCGGCTTCAACGACCTGGCCGGCTCCATGGGCCTGGCCGGGCAGCCGGGGCATCCCCAGGTGCTGGCCCTGGCCGAGGAGGTGGTGTGCCGCACCCGGCAAACCGCCAAGTACGCCGGGGTGGCGATGGGCTTCGACCTGCCCATGATCCGCCACTGGCGGGAGGTGGGGGTACAGTGGTTCTCGCTGGGCGGGGACTTCGGCCTGCTCTACGGGGCCGCCAGAAGCATGCTCGACCAGCTCCGCGACTTGTAGTCCCTATCTCCCCCAGCCCCTATATTCTGTGAAAACCCTCCTAAGGAGCCTGTATCCATGACCGCAGCCCCAGCCCCGCAGACCGCCACCCATCCCACCCCGGCCGAGCGTTTCTTCTTCGACAACAACGGCTATCTGCTCTTGGAGGAATTCCTCCCGCCCGACCTGATCGCCCGGCTGCTGGCCGCCGTCGAGAAGACCATCGCCCGCCGCCGCGCCAGCTACACCCGCGAGCGGCCCACCGCCTTCAAGGAGCAGCTGGAGGGCCGCAACGCCCGCCTCTTCCACCTGCTCGACGAGGACCCGGTTTTCCTCGAAATGCTCGACTATCCCCCGATGATGGAGTACGTGCACGGCCTGCTCAACGAACTGCCCCACCTCCACTCCACCGACGTGATCTACGAGGTGGAGAAAGGCCCCCACCACGGCCTGGGCTGGCATATGGACGGCATCCAGGCGGGGTACCGGAATCTCCGTCCCCACATCCCTTTCTTGCAGTTTAAGGTGGGCTATTACCTGAGCGACATGAGCGCCCCCGACCAGGGCAACCTCACCCTGGTGCCCGGCAGCCACAAGGGCTACTTCGAGCCCGACGCGATGGACCTCAAAAACCCTGCCCTCTTCCCAGGTGCGGTGCAGGTGTGCGGCAAGCCCGGCTCGGCCTTCATCTTCCACAACGGCCTGTGGCACACCGGCGGCCCCTGGACCAAGGCCGACGGCAAGCGCGTGGTCCTCTACTATGGGTACGAGCACCCCTGGATGTTGGCCTGCACCGAGCAGTGGCGCTACCCAAAGAAATTCCTGGCCGACCTGCCGCCTGCCAAACGCGCCTTCTTCCATGGCTTTGTCTTCGACCCGCCGGAGTACCGGACCTTGTGACCACGTCCGCCGATCCCGACGCCCTCGAAATCCAGGAGTGGCTCGACTCCCTCGACTACGTTTTTGAGGCGGGGGGTCCCGAGCGGGTCAGCCTACTGATCTCGCGTTTGCAGGACCACGCCGGCCGCCTGGGGGTGAGCATCCCCTTTGCCCTCAACACCCCCTACATCAACACCATCCCGCCCGAGCGCCAGCCCCCGTACCCGGGCAGCCACGACCTGGAGCGCCGGCTGCGCGACATCATCCGCTGGAATGCCATGATCATGGTGGTGCGGGCCAACCAGCAGGACCCCACCATGGGCGGCCACATCGCCACCTATGCCTTGGCCGCAGCCCTCTACGAGGTGGCCTTTAACCACTTCCTGCGCGGCGCGGATGAGGCCTTCGAGGGGGACCAGATCTTCTTCCAGGCCCACACCTCGCCGGGGATCCACGCCCGTGCGTTTCTAGAGGGCCGGCTCAGCGAGACCCAGCTCCACAACTTCCGCCACGAGCTGCGCCCCCAGGGCGGTCTCTCCTCGTACCCGCACCCCCGGCTGATGCCCGAGTTCTGGCAGTTCCCCTCCGCCTTCATGGGCCTGAGCGCCATCATGGCCATCTACCAGGCCCGCTTCAACCGCTACCTGGAGGATCGCGGCCTCAAGCCCCGCACCGACGCCAGGGTCTGGGCCTTCATCGGCGACTGGGATACCGACGAGCCCGAATCCCTGGGCGCCATCTTTCTGGCCGCCCGCGAGCAGTTGGACAACCTGCTCTTCGTCATCAACTGCAACCTCCAGCGCCTCGACGCGCCGGTGCGCGGCAACGGCAAGAGCATCCAGGAGCTGGAAACCGTGTTCCGGGGCGCCGGCTGGAACGTCATCAAGGTGATTTGGGGCAGCGACTGGGACCCCATGCTGGCCCAGGATCACCAGGGCCTCTTGGCCAAACGCATGGGCGAGCTGGTGGACGGCCAGTATCAGAAGTACAGCGTCTCGGACGGCCAATACCAGCGCCAGCATTTCTTTGGGGTGGACCCGCGCTTGATGGAGCTGTCGCACCAGCTCACCGACGAGCACATCCGCACCATCCGCCGGGGCGGCCACGACCCCAACAAGGTCTACGCCGCCTACCAGGCCGCCACCCGGTACCGCGGCGCCCCCTCGGTGGTGCTGGCCAAGACCATCAAGGGCTACGGCATGGGCGAGGTGGGCGAGGGCCGGATGACCACCCACCAACTCAAGAAGCTGGACACCCAGGTCCTCTGCCAGATTCGCACCCGCTTCGGCATCCCCCTCTCCGACGCCCAGGTCGAGGCCCTCTCCTTCTACCGCCCCCCCGAGAACAGCCCCGAACAGGGCTACCTGCGGGAGCGCCGCCAGGCCCTGGGCGGGTACGTGCCGCGCCGCACCCCGCCCCGCGCCACGGCGCCGGCCCCGCGCCCCGATCTCTTTGAGGAGTTCCTCGCGGAGAGCCGCGAGGTCTCCACCACCATGGTCTTTGTGCGCCTACTGGCCAAGCTCTTGCGCGACGAAGACCTGGGCCGGCTCATCGTGCCCATCGTGCCCGACGAGGCCCGCACCTTCGGCATGGAAGCCCTGTTCCGGCAGTACGGCATCTATTCCCACATCGGCCAGCTCTACGAGCCGGTGGACAGCGAGAGCCTCACCTACTACCGCGAGGCCCGCGACGGCCAGCTCAACGAGGAGGGCATCTCCGAGGCCGGCGCCCTCTCCTCCTTCATCGCCGCCGGCAGCGCCGCCTCCACCCACGGGGTGCAGACCCTGCCCTTCTTCGTCTTCTACTCGATGTCCGGGTTCCAGCGGGTGGGGGACCTGATCTGGGCCGCCGGCGACCAGCGGGCCAGAGGTTTTTTGATCGGCGCCACCGCCGGCCGCACCACCCTCAACGGCGAAGGCCTCCAGCACCAGGACGGCCACAGCCACCTCATGGCCCTGGCCCACCCACATGTAGTGGCGTACGATCCGGCCTTTGGCTACGAGCTGGCCCTGATCCTTCGGGAGGGTCTGCGCCGGCTCACCACCGGGAACGAGGACCTGATCTACTACCTGACGGTGCAGAACGAGACCTATCCCATGCCCACCATGCCCCGGGGCACCGAGGAGGGCATCCTGCGCGGGCTGTACCGGCTTCGCGATCCGGGCTGCCCCATCCCCGTGCCCATCTCCTGGCCAGCGGCAGCATCCTCACCCAGGCCCTCGAAGCCAAGACGCTCTTGGAGGAGCGCTATGGGATCGGGGCTTAGGTGTGGAGCGCGACCTGTTTCAAGGCCCTGCACCAGGACGGGGCCGAGGCTGAGCGCTGGAACCTCCGCCATCCCGACCAGCCCCCGCGCCAGCCCTGGCTCAGTCAGTGCCTGGAGGGAAAGACCGGGGCCTTTGTGGTAGCCTCGGACTATCTCAAGGTGCTGCCCGACGCCGTCGCCCGCTGGTTCCCCCGCCCCCCCGTCTCCCTGGGCACCGACGGCTTTGGCCGCAGCGAGGACCGGCCCACCCTACGGCATTTCTTTGAGGTGGACGCCCGCAGCATCGCCTGCGCGGCCCTGGCCGATCTGGCGCGGCAGGGGATGGTGGAGGTGGGGCTGGTGCGGCAGGCACAGCAGGAATTGGAGATCGACCCCGTCAAACCCGACCCGGCGCACGGCTGAGAAGGAGAACCGCACCGATGAGCGTGGACCGCGACCGTTTTCTCAGCGATGGCTACCTGATCGTCCGCAACGTTATCCCGCCTTCCAAATTGAAGGAGGTGCGCGCCAGCTACGAGCATCTGGTGGACACCCAGCGCTCCCTCTGGGCCTCCCAGCGCAAGGAGGGTGATCCCCCCGGTGGCGCCTGGGAGACCTCCCCGCAACCCCGCCTGGGCCTGAGCCGGCCCCCCCTGGTCGATCATCTCGACGAAAAGGCGGTCCCCGCCATCGAAGCCTGGCTGGGCGAGAACGCCCATGGGGTCAGCAGTGAACTGCTCGGCGTGGCCGATGCCGGGGCCGCCGACATGATGCTGATGTGCAACCCGGTGCGCGACCACGGCCCGGCCGCCTGGCACCGCGACCTGCACCCCATCGACACCGCCCCGCTCCAGGGCTACATGGACGACATCGCCGAGAGCGGCCCCCGCTACATCCAGTGGAACATCCCCCTGTACGACGACAACGTGCTCTGGGTGATCCCCGGCAGCCATCTGCGCCGCAACACCGAGCCCGAGAACCGCGCCATCGGTGCCAATCCCCGTCTGCCCGTGCCCGGCTGGGTGCAGACCCAGCTCAAGGCCGGCGACGGGGTGGTCTACATCCTGCCCATCCTGCACTGGGGCAGCAACTACAGCCCCAGGACGCGCCGCACCATCCACGGCGGCTTCTCGGAATACACCCAGTATCCCAGCCTGCGCTTTACCCCCTTCCTCTCCCCGGCCGGCCAGGACGCCTTTGCCCGCTGGGAGCGGCGCAGCCAGGACAAGCAGCAGCAGACCGAAGCAGCCCTGCGCGCCGCCATCGCCGGCGACGGAGCAGCCTATATCGCCGCCCTCGACCAACTCCATCCCGGCCGCGGGGAGAAGAGCCGTCTCCTCAGCACCGTCTTCTTCTCCAAGCTGGCGCTGGTCATCCGCCAGAAAAAGCACCCCGAGCTGGACGACCTCCCCCAGGACCTGCGCAACCGTCTGGGCGGCGCCCACCCTATCACCCTCAACTGGGGCCCCGCCTTCGCCGACCGCTTCACCTCCGCCGAGGCCGATACCCTGTGGGACCGCTTCAAAAAGCTGGACGCCCTCCTGCGCTGCGGGCAGGAGATGTTCATCCCCGGCTACCAGTCCGGCCCAATGGTGTACCATTTCGACGAGATGCCGGCCAACTACACGTTGGGGGACTTTGTCGCAGGGTGGACAACCTAAGAGGTGAGAAGAGGCACCACCTTATTTGCAGCAACCACAGGGGGCTGTTATCTTGGCCAACTGGCACCTCGCTGCCCCTTGGGGAACACGCAGAGTCCACCATGACCCTCCGCGCTGATCTCGAACTGCCTCTGGACGCCATCGCGGCCTTGTGCCGCAAGTACCGTGTCGCGGAACTGGCCGTCTTCGGCTCGGCCCTGCGAGGTGATTTCCGGCCTGACAGCGATATTGATTTTCTGGTCAAATTCTCGCCTGATGCCCGCATCGGGCTGAGCTTCTTCGCCTTTGAGCGCGAACTTTCTACGCTCTTGGGCCGCAAGGCCGACCTCAACACCCCCGCCTTTCTCAGCCCCTATTTCCGCCAACAGGTCCTCGACCAGGCAGAGATCATCTATGCCGCCACCGGCTGACCTGGTCCGCCTCCGCCACATGCTGGACCGCGCTGCCGAGGCCGTGGAAATGGTCAAAGGGCAGTGCCGGCAGGACCTCGACGCGGACCGGCAGTTGAACCTCTCCTTGGTGCGCCTGCTGGAAATCGTCGGCGAAGCTGCCGCACGGGTCTCTGAAGCCACCCAGCGACAGTGCCCCGACATCCCCTGGCCCGCGGTGGTCGGCCTGCGCAACCGCCTGATCCACGGGTGCGACAGCGTGGACTTCGACATCCTCTGGAATATCCCCGCCGATGATCTGCCGCCCCTGACCGCCGCTCTTACCGCCTTCCTGGCTCCTCCTGAACCACCAAAAGACACCTCACCTTCTGCCTCAGGTGGCACATGACTCAACCCTTCTGGTTCAACCGCATGGCTGAGTACTGGGGCATCCCCCTCCACCTCGACCTGGTGGAGCACACCCGCCACGCCAAGTTACAGTTGCTGCAACTCGGCGATTTCGGGCCCATGTTCTGGGGCCTGGCCGACGATCCCTCGGTCCCCCGCCACTGGGTCTCCATGCCCCTGGTGGGGTTGCGCGAAAACCTCGCGCATGTGGCCCAGCTTTTTCCCCGCCTACAGGCCGAGGGCGCCCGTATCGTCGCCCAGTTCAGCATGTCCTGGCATTATGGCGACCACGAAACCGGCAAGGGCTTGTGGTCCTCCTGGGAAAGGATCTGGACCCCGGACCTGCTCGGCCCTGCCCCCTGCGCTTCCCCCTCCGAGGCCATGGAGCAGGTGGCCGGCGGGGCCCTGCGCTGCTGGCCCATCCCCGACCGACCGTACCGCACCTACTCGGGCTGCTGCTGCAACCCCCACTGGAAAGCCATCCTAATCGCCATGGTAGATCAGGCCCTGTCTTTAGGGGTAGACGGCTTCATGGCCCACCACAACTTCACCAGCTTCTGCCGCTGTCAGTACTGCCGCGCCCGCATGATCCCCCTCCTCGGAGAGCAGCTCAGCGGCGACGATCTCAAAACCCTCTATGGCGAGGCCGACCCGGCAAAGGTCGAAGACCTGCTCTCGCCCCTTTCCTCCTGCCCGGCCCCCTTGCGCCAGCGCTGGGACCTAAAGGTGCAGAAGGAGGTGCAAGAACGCCGCAAGGAACTCTTCGACGAGGTCCTCATCGACCAAGCCCGCCGCCGCAAGCCCGGCCTGCTCCTCTCCCAGTGGTACCACAAGTACGACTTTGGCCCCCATGACGAGCGCAGCCTCCTACCCACCGCCCTATGGGCCAAAGACGAGGACTACATCTGGTACAGCCAGGGCGGACACAAAGGCCGCAGCAACATCGCCAAGGGGTACCTGGCCGATATGGGCCTGCCTGCCCGCTTCACCCACGCCGCCGGCCATGGACGGCCCTTTGTTATCAACAAGTACGACTCCCGCCGCCTGCGCCTCTCCATCGCCGAAGCCGCGGCCCACGGGGCCGCCTCCCTGGCCTTTCATCTGCCTGAGATCGGCGAGGGGGGTATCGGCCGCGACGAGTACTATGCCCCCATCACCCGGTACCACCGTTTTCTGGCCGAGCGCGACCCCCTCTACCATCCGGCTACTCCCTATTCTCAATTGGCCCTGGTATACCCGCGCCGCGCCGAATTGGAGGCCGAGGCCGAGAGCATCGAACCCCTCAAACGCCTGGGCCGCATCCTCGAAGACGATCACTGGCTCTTCGACCTCATCCTCGATGAGCATCTGATCGAGCGGGGAGACGGGTACCAGGCCCTGATCCTGCCCGGCGTGGCACGCCTCTCCAGCGAAGAGGGCGAGTGGCTGGAAGCCTACGTCGAAAAGGGAGGAAAGGTGCTCTTTACCGGGGAGACCGGGGCGTTGTTGCCGGACGGAACCCCTTTTGCGAACAGTCTGCTGACAACCTGGAAAAAAGGCCGGGCCAACACCCTCTACCTGGAAACCGGCCCCTGGAAACCTGTACCCACTGAGATCGCCCCAGGGATCGAGATGCCGGTCTTCCCCCTACCCGAACACGACGAATACGCCCGCCAGTTCCGCGGCCAGTGGCGCCAGCTCTGCGGCCCCTCCTGGCTGCGCACCGACGCGCCTTGGTACGTGCGCACCCGGGCCTGGAAACCCGATCCGGGCCAGAGCCTGGTCCTGCACTGGGTCAACTATCACCAGGACGAACAGAGCCTCAGCGAAGTCCCCCTGCCCACCGGACCCCTGCACGCCGAACTGCGGCTGCCCGCCGGCCCTGAGGTGGAGCGGGTGGAGTGGCACTACCCCGAGATGCGCGAACCCCTTATCTTAACGCACAATTGCGCCTACCACCGGGTGTCCTTCACCATCCCCAGCCTGATCGTCTACGGGTTGAGCGTGATCCACCTGACCCCCTAATTCACCCCACAAGGAGCCTTTCATGAGCCTCGAAGTCATCTCCAAGAAGGTCCTCGACCTCGTCTCCGCCGACGCCAAGGTGGAAAAGCTGGCCACCGGCATGCAGTTCACCGAAGGCCCGGTCTGGAACGCCAGGGGCAACTTCCTCGCCTTCAGCGACATCCCCGCCAACCACATGAAACGCTGGTCGCCGGTGGACGGCCTCACCGACTACCGCGTGCCCTCGGGAAAATCCAACGGCCTCACCTACGACCGCCAGGGCCGGCTCCTGGCCTGCGAGCACGCCAACCGCCGCGTCTCGCGCACCGAGGCCGACGGCCGCGTCGTCACCCTGGCCTCGCACTATAAAGGCAAAAAGCTCAACAGCCCCAACGACGTGGTGGTCAAGTCCGACGGCAGCGTGTACTTCTCCGACCCGCCCTATGGCCTGGGCGAGGTCTTTGGCACCCCCGGCGAGCAGGAGCAGCCTTGCCAGGGGGTGTACCGCCTCTCCCCCGACGGCAAAAAACTCGCCCTGCTGGTGGACGACTTCGACCGGCCCAACGGCCTGTGCTTCTCCCCCGACGAGTCCCTGCTCTACATCAACGACACGGCCCGCATGCACATCCGAGTCTTCAAGGTGCAGGCCAACGGCAGCGTCGACAAGGGCAAGCTCTTTGCGAAGGAGAAGGGCGAGGGCGGGGTGCCCGACGGCATGAAGGTGGACGTGCGCGGCAACGTGTACCTGACCGGGCCGGGCGGGATCTGGATCTTCTCTCCCCAGGGCAGGCACCTGGGCACCATCAAGGTCCCCGAAGGCACCGCCAACCTCGCATTCACCGGCCCCAGTTGCCGCACCCTGATCATCACCGCCACCACCTCCATCTACCGGGTCGAGTGCAAGGTGCCGGGCATCCCGGTCTGATCCCAGTCCAAGAACAGCAGCCCCCTGATCCGGCGAGCGGGTCAGGGGGCTTCTTGCTGCGCTGCGCTCCCTTCAGGAGAGCATGTCCTTGAAGGCCCCCGGCGGCACCGGGACCCGGGCCCCGCGGAGCCAGTTCCACATGTCCTGCCGCAGTTCCCACTCCTTGTAGTAGTCCGAGCAGTAGCCCTGAGCCCCCACCATCTCGTGAAGGCGGCGGGGGGCCGCCATCTCGGCCTGCGCCGGGTCGTGGTTCCAACTGGGCGCCGTGGGGGCACTGACCCGGTCGAAGAGGAACTTGAGCATGTGACGGGGCCGGTCCGCGCGGTTGAGGGTGGCGGCGTGCCAGATATCGTAGTGGGTGATGGCCACGGTACCGGCCTCCACGGTCAGGGCCACCTGCCCGCGCAGGTTGGCATAGGTCTGGAGCCGGTCGGTGGGGGCGTTGCGGAAATGGGTGCCCGGCATCACCACGGTCGGTCCCATTTCCGGGCTTACCGTCTGCGGATAGTACATGCCCAGCACCGTCCGCACCTGGTGGTGGCGCACGTTGGTCCCGTCCTGGTGCCAGCCCTGGCTGCGGCTGCCGGGCGGGTTGGTGTGCAGGTGGCGGTGGCCGTTCATGTGATAGTCCGGCCCCAGCAGGCTGGCCAGGGCCCCACGCACCTGCGGGTGACCGTATACCTGGTGGAGCAGGGGCACTGCATCGAGGATCTTGTTCCCCGGATTGGCCTTCAGCCCCTCAATGGCCGCGCAGACCTCCGCGTCGAAACCCTCGGGCAGTTCGGGCCGGACCAGGTGGTAACCCCGCACCACAAAGGCCAGCACCTCGTCGTCACTCAGCAGGTAGGCTTCAGCCATCCCACTCCTCCATCCGCTCCAGAATAAACTCGTAGCCCATAATGTCGATCTCGCGGTCCTCGAAGGGGGCCGTCTGCAGGGGGAAGTGGACCACCCGCCAGCCCTCGCACAAAGCGTCGTGAACACAGCCGTAGGGCAAATCCGGGGCCAGGGGGTCGATCTGGGTACGTGCCCCGGCCACCGGCTCGTGCAGCGCTACCCCCACCAGCGGGGCGTAGATGCTAGGGCTGCCCGCGTGCAGATAGAGCAGGCGCTGCCGAGGCCGGCCCCGGCGCACCAACGCCAACAGCCCCTGCATATCCTCTTCGCTGATCCCGCCCGGCTTCTGCCGCGCCTGGGCCACCCATTCCTCCACCCGGCGCTCCAGGGCCGGGGCGAACTGCTGCGCTTGTTCAGTCATGGCGGCGCACCTCGTCGAGCGCCTCCCTGATCCAGGGAAAATGTCGTCGTGGGATCATCCCGTAGTTGTAGTAGGAAAAGCGCCGCACCCCCGCCCCGTGCACGGCCCCGATCACCTCTCTCAGGGTCTTTTCATCCGCCACCGGATGAAAACCCGAGAGCCCGGCCAACAACTTCTCCGGCGACCGCATGCGCCCCCGCTGCGCCTTTGCCGCCGCAGCGGCCTGGGCCACATCGCTGCCGTAGCAGAGGATCTCCACCTGGTCAACCACGCTTTCTATGGCGTCCTGGTCGGTGCCGTTGTAGTAGTAGTCGCCCATATAGAGGAAGGAGATGCGGGTCTGGAGCAAGCCGCGCAACTCCTTCACCACCTCCGTCACCACGGCGGCGCGGACCCGCAAGTACGCGGACAGCAGCGGATCAGCAGCCACGTAGCCCTCCAGGTCCCCGCTTAGGGAGCCACCGGCAAAGACCTCCTCCAGTTGCCCGCGCACCTGAGCCTGGAGCGCCCCGGCATCCACCCCGGCGTCCCCGGCCCGCCCCCGGCAGTGGGGGCAGAAGCACAGCGAGAGCAGCAGCCGGCCCACCGGGCCCAACTCCACCCCCACCTTGGCGTGGTTGCGGAACATCCCCCAGCCCAGGTAGTAGAGCGATTCGTACTCGATGCAGTCCACCTCGTATCGGTTGCACAACTCCACACTCAGGGCGCGGATATATTCCCGCACCTGCGGATTGGCCAGGCACAGGGCCCCAGGATAGGGATCGCCAAAAGCCCCCTGTAGGGCGCACTCGGGGTGCCGGGAGGCCAGCAGGTGGTTGTGCGTGCCGATGGTCCACAGGGTCAGCCCGAGGCCGCGCCTCTTGCAGAGCCGGCTAATGATCTCCAGGGGATCCCGCTCCCTGGCGACGGGCGAGATCAGGGGTTTGAGCACCGTGTCGCGGTAGCGGCTGAGGTCAGGCTGAAAGTACACCGCGTCCTCGTACGACGAGTAGAGCCGGGGGCCGGCGCGGTGCAGGCGCAACTGGTCGTAGGTATGGTACGCGGGGGTGAGGCTGATGGCGTCGAGGCCCACCTCCTCCCGCAGGAAGCCGATCACCTCCTCGGCCCCCTCGTCCAGCACATCCCAGGGGTAGGTCCACATAGTGGCGTAGGTCATGGTGCGCTCCGGGCTGAGGTCTCCTTAGACAAATAAGGATATTGCCGCGCCACCTACAAGCCTTGCCCCCCGCCGTTGCGCTTTTTAGTATTTGCCCACCTTCCCACCCCAACCAGGCAGGCTGCCATGAAGATCACCCGCGCCGACCTCTACCAGGTGGAAATCCCCTGATCCCGCCCATCGCCAAGTAATTCCCCAAGATCTACGACATCACCCTCTGGCGCCTCCAGACCGACGAGGGCCTCGAAGGCATCGGCGAATTGCCGGTCTACACCCTGCCCCACCCCACGAGCGGGCCCGGCTGGAGGCCAAGGCCCAGTCCAATCTCGGCCAGGACCACCTGGCCCTGGATCCCTTTTCCCAGCCCGATCCCGTCTGCTACGCCCTGCTCGAAGTCGCCGGCCAGGCCCACAACCTGCCCCTCCACGGTTTCTTCGGCTTCAAAGTGCGCGACAAGGTGCCAGTTTTTTACTTGCCCTGCCACATGGAGCCCCGCGAAACCGCTGCCCAGGCTGAGGTGGGCGCATGCTTGGGCTTCACCAACCACAAACTCAAGGCCCGCTCCTGGGACATCGTCCAGACCGTGCGGCTGATGAAGGAGGCCACCGGGCCGGAGTACACCGTGGGGGTGGACCCCAACACCGAGTTCCGCCTGCCCCCCATCGCCGCCCGGCTGGCCGCCCAGTTGGAGCCCTTTGGCACCGTGGCCAACTTTGAGGACCCGGTGCTGAAGGACAACCTCGACTGGTACCGCCTTTTGCGCGAAGGGCGATGGGCCGGCGGAGAGAGAGGAGGCGTATTTCCGCCTCCCCCTGAGATTCCGGAAAGTGTAACGCCCTGAGGACAGAGCTGTCCTCAGAATCACCCAGGTGGGTGCGCCTTGCGCCGGCTCAGTACTTGAGGTGTTCGCCGGGCACGCGGTTCCACTGGGCCGGCTCGGCGCTGCCGGCGTAGCGGGGTACCAGAGACTCCATGAGCTTGCCGGCATCCCCCTCCCACCAGTCAGGGGGTTCAAGGGGCTTTTTGCGGCCGACAAAGGCGCGGATGGGCTCAGGGAGGTCCTTGAAAGCGGGGAAGTACCACAGGGTCAGAAGCGAGCGCCGCTGGCCGGTCTGGTTGGCGTGGGCGGCATGCAGGAGCCGCGCGTCCCCCACCACCAGGTCGCCGGCCTTCACCGGCACGTCGATCTCCTGGGGGTGGAGCGAGAACATCGGCGCATCGAGGGGGGCCTCGTAGGTTTCCTCACTGTGGGCCGGCGGCAGCTTCTCGTGCAGGTCCACCCGCCGGGCGTGGGTGCCGGGAATGAGCCGCAGGCAGCCGTTCTCGCGGGTGGTATCTGTAAGGTAGTACATCAGGAAAGCCTGCAAGAGGTGCGGGTCCGCGCTACAGGGATGGTCCCAGGCCCACCAGTCCTGGTGCCAGTACAGGGGTGGCCCGTAGGGCGGTTTGCTAAGCAGGAAACTACTCCACCATTTGGGATCAGGGTACCCCAGCGAAGCCAGGGCTTCGAGGGTGTTAGGCCAGGTGAAGAGCCGGGCAAAAACCGGGTCCTGGTACGCCACGCTGATATTGCTGCCCTGGTAGCGGACTTTTTGGTGATGCTCGGCCGGCTCGGCGTCGAGCAACCGGTCGGTGACCCGGATCAATTCGCCCAGGATCTCCTGGTTGAGGATCTTGGGAAAATGGCAGAAGCCCTGGGTGAGAAGTTGCTCCTGCCGTGCCGCGTCGCTCATGGCGCAGTTCCTCTCAAAAATTATGTTCTTCAGCCGCGCGAGGGTTCGGGCATGGTCTGCCGGGCCTGACGCGAGAGTTCGGCGATGTGGCTGTCGTTGGCCATCACCTGCTCGAGGTGGCGCTGCCGTTCGGGGCCGGCGGTATTGATCATCACCTCGCTGTACGGGCGTTCCACCCAGAAGCGGGAAAAACCTTTGAGGTAGTCGCGCAGGTCCTGCAGCTTTTCCTCGGGGTAGCGCTGGGCCAGGTTGATGGTGAACATCCTCCTCCTCGGGCTGCCCCCGAACGCGGCGTGTTTAGTGTTGTGGTTAAAGCAGACCACGTCGCCGGGGATGATCTCCAGGGCCATCGCCGGCACCTGGCGGCCGGGGATGCCCCACAACTCCTCGCTCTTGCGGATGTCCCGCTGCAGGCCCTCGGCGTAGCGGTCGCCCAGCAGGTGGCTGCCGGGGATGACTCGCAGGGCCCCGGTGTCACGGGTGAGGGGGTCGAGGTAGAAGGCGATCTTGAGGTGGCGCAGGTCCTTGTGCCAGCCGTCCGAGTGCCACTGGGTGTCGCCGGCGTAGTAGTTGCCGTCGCTGCCCATGTAATTGTAGTCCTCGTCCAGCAGGCTGGCGGCGATCCCGGCGATGCGCGGGTCGTCGAGAAGCGAGCAGAGGTACTCGCGCTGGTCGATAAAGGGCACGATGCAGGAGCGAGCGGTACCGTCGTGGGGCTTGCCGTAATGGCCGCCGCCCCGGCCGGCCCAGACCGCCTCAAACTCCTCGGAAATCCGGCCCACCCGGTCGGCCACCAGACCGGGGAATCTGAGGTAGCCGAAGGTGTGGAAAAACTCGAGTTGTTGCGGGGTCAGCATGACTGGGGACATCGGCAATCTCCTGGCTGGTCTTTGGGGCTGCCCTGATACGGACGCGCACCAAAAATAGGACGCTGCCACGGGGGCCGCAATGGAGCGCCGTTGCCAGGAGCCATGGGTCGCCGTAGTTTTGCCGCACCGAAAGGAGAACCAATGAAGACCCCCAGCCAAACCCCCCGCGCGTACCGCGATTTCGTCACCCGTTTCCCCCAACTCGGCGCCGCCTGGGACCTGATTAAGGAGGCCGGTGCCGCCGGCCCCCTGGACGAGCGCACCTGCCGCCTGATCAAGCTGGGCATCGCCATCGGCGCCCTGCGCGAAGGGGCGGTGCACTCGGGCGTGCGCAAGGCTCTGGGCCTGGGGATCTCTCCGGCCGAACTGGAGCAGGTGGTCGCCCTGGCCGCCGGCACCTTGGGCCTGCCCGCGACCGTGGCGGCCCACACCTGGGTCAGGGAAGTGATCGATAAGCACGAGGCCTAAACAGCGGGCCCCTTGAGCAGCAGCACCGGCACCTCGACCAGGTGGCTGACCTTGCTGGCGGTGCTGCCGTAGATCAGGTCGCTTGGGAAACGGTGGCCGTAGGTGGACATGAAGATCAGGTCCACCCTATGCTCCTGGACGAGGCGCATGATCTTGTCGGCCGGCTCCTACATCGCCAGGAAGTGCTCCACCACAAACCCTTTGGCCTTCAACTCCTCCTCCCAGCGGGCCAAATACCTGCGATCCTTACCGATCTCCTCGCTTTCGTGCAGGTTGAGGCTGCCGTAGTGGCGGGCCACCCAGCCGTCGGCCACGTGTACCAGTAGCAGCGTGGCTCCCTTCAGCCGGGCCAGGGGACGGATGTGGTCGAGGTTAGTCTGGTCGGCCCCGCTGTTTTTTTGCGGCACGAGGATCTTGCTGTATATCTCCAGTCCCTTGCCTTTCAGCCAGGTGCTCCGCCGAGAAGTGCGGTCAGGCCGGTGAAATCCGTCAGGTATTTCAGGTTTGGGGTGACGATGATGTTCGCCGCGGTCCAGGCCGGGTTGACGAACTCGGCTGTCTTGCGCCGGTCGCTGGTGAAGAGGATCAGTGGGATGACCGCAAAGGAGAGCTGCAGGCCGAGCACCGCCTGGCTTAGGACCAACACCCGGGCGATGCCGCTTTCCCCTTACAGGGTGGTGACGATCACCGCCGGCACGATGGCGATGCCGCGGCTGATCGAGCGCCGCAGCCAGGGGGTGATGCGGATATCGAGAAACCCTTCCTTGACGATCTGCCCGGCCAGGTTGCCGGTGAGGGTCGAGTTCTATCCCGAGGCCAGCAGCCCAGGCCAAAGAGGGCGCTGGCCACCGGCACCCTCAGCAGGGGCGAGAGCAGCTGGTGGGCGTCGGTGATCTCGGCCACCGCGTAATGCCCGCTGACGTGAAAGGTGGCGGCGGCAACGATGAGGATGGCGGCGTTGATGACGAGGGCGAACATCAGCTCCACCGTCGAGTCGATGGTGGCGAACTAGATCGCCTCTCGCCGGCCCGCCGCAGTGCGGGCAAAGGCGAGGGTCTGGACGCTGGAGGAGTGCAGGTAGAGGTTGTGCGGCGTAACCCTGGCGCCGAGGATGCCGATGGCCACGTAGAGCATCTCGGGGTTCCGCACCACCTCGAACCGGGGCACGAACCCGGCCAGCACCGCACGCGGTTCCGGCTGAGAAAAGAGGATCCCGAGGCTGCAACGTCCGCCGATCAGCCCGATCAGCCCGATGACCAGGGCCTCGATGTAGCGGAAACCTTTGTTCTGCAGGTAGAGTACCACCAGCACGTCGAGGGCCGTCAGGCATACCCCCCAGACCAGCGGCAGGCCAAAGAGCAGGTTGAGGGCTGCGGCCGAGCCGATCACCTTGGCCAGGCCGAAGGCGCAGATGGCGATTTCGCAAAGGACCCACAATACGAAGGACACCCGGGCTGAGTAGTGGTCGCGGCCGGCGTGGGCCAGGTCGCGGCCGGCGACGATGCCCAGCTTGGCGCCCAGCGACTGCAGCAGGATGGCCATCAGATTGGACCGGAGGATGACTGAGAGGAGGCTGTAGCCGAAGGCCGAGCCCCCGGCCAGATCGGTGGCCCAGTTGCCTGGGTCCATGTATCCCACCACCAGGTAGCCGGGCCCGGCAAAGGCCAGCATCTTCCTCCCGAATCCCAGGCCGCTGGAAACCGCCACACTCCGGTGCACCTCGGCCAGGCGGCGTGTTCATTGGCCCGGCGTCAGTTCTCGGCACCGGCTGGCCCGCGCGGCTCTTTCCCGCTGGACACCATCGGCTTCCCCTCCGCAGGACCGGCCCTTCCCCCCACCCGGCCGGTCGGACGGCGAGACGGTCGCCCCCCTCAGCCCTGCGCCAGCGGCGGCCCGGGGTCGGGGATGCGTTTTCCCTGCGGATCAACCTGGGCGCCGGCGACCTGGGCGCTAAGTTCCTGGCGCAGTTGGTCGTCGAGGAAATGCTCCACGGTGTCGGCCCCGGCATGCACGTGATCCTCGGGCAGCCCCAGGCAGTTGAGATAGGTCTCCCACAACCGGTGCCCGCGCAGCAGACGCAGCGCCTCGCCCTTGCCGGCCTGGGTGAGATGGTACCCCTCGGCCCCGCCTGCCACCAGGCCCTGGCGGCGCAGTTGCCGGAACGCCAGGCCACGCAGCCAGGTGGGCACCTTGCCGGCCTGGTGCACCTGGAGCCGGCTCCAGTGAGATTCGCTGCGGGCTTCGGCGCGGCGGACCAGGCCCAAGAGCATGTGGTCCTGGGCCATGCGCAACGACAGGCGTCCGCGCTGGACCAGCCGCGCCAGCAGGCCCTGGTTTGGCGCCAGCAGCAGCGACACTCCGAAGATGCCCCCCTGGACCACCACCATCGCTCCGGCGATGGAGCTGTCCCACCGGCTGGCCAGGTAGTAACCGCCAGCGGCGGCCGCCACCCCGAAACCCACCGCCAGGCCCAAGATCGCCGGCAGGCGGTCGCTCCACAGGTAGGCCGCCGACCCAGGCACGATCATTAGGGCCACCACCAGGATGGCGCCCACCGACTCGAAGGCGGCGACGGTGGTCAGCGACACGGCGCCCATCAGCAGGTAATGGATAGCGGCGGCGTTGATGCCCAAGGCGACGGCCATGGCCGGGTCGAAGGAGGAGATCACCAGTTCTTTGTAGCACAGGCCCACCAGCAGGAGGTTTGCCAGCAGCATCCCGCCCAGAATCCACACCGGCCGGGGGCCCAGCGAAGCCCCCTTCCACAGCAGCAGGTCCCAGGGGGTGTAGGCGATCTCGCCGTAAAGCACGCACTCCTGGTCCAGATCCACCTGTCCGGCGTAGGCCGAGATCAGCACCACCCCCAGGGCGAAGAAGGCGGTGAAGACGATGCCGATGGAGGCGTCCTCCTGCACCCGCCAGCGGCGGTGTAAGGCTTCGACCAGCAGGGTGGTGCACAGGCCGGCCAGGGCGGCGCCCAGGAACATGGGCAGCACCGCCCGGCTGCCCGAGAGGAAGAAGGCCAGGGCGATACCCGGCAGCACCGCGTGGCTGAGCGCGTCGCCCAGCAGGGACATGCGCCGCAGCACCAGGAAGGTGCCCAGCAGGCCGCAGGAGGAAGCGGCCAGGGCCCCGGTCAGGATGATCCAGAAGGCGTCGGACATCTCAGCCCTCCCTGCCGCCGGGCCGATGGCCGCTTTCGCCCTTGTGCAGGTTCCCCAGGCGGGTGATGTCGAGCTGCCTCTCCTGTTGCAGAATCTCCTCCAGGCGGGTGATGATTTCGGGGTTGAGCAGGTGCTCCACCTCGTCGGCGGGCCGGTCCACGTGGTCGGCGGCCAAGATCTCCCGGTGGACCAGGTAGTATTCCCACAGGCGATGGGACTTGACCACGAAAGCCCCCTGCTGCCGGCCCGCCTCAGTCAGTTGCCACCGCCCCTGCACCGACTGGATCAGGCCCTCGCGGGCCAGGCGGCCAGCCCAGCGGCGCACCCTGCCCTGAGGCCAGCCCAGCCGAACAGCAAGTTGATCCAAGCCCAGGCCCCGAACGCCCCGCTCTTCCAACTCCACCGCAGCGCGCAGCAGGTGGTGGCGGGTCTCGCGCCGGACGTTGGCCCGGTGCTGCCGCCAGCGGGCCAGGGCCCCACGGCGGGGAGCGAAGAGGGCCGAAAACGCGAAAAGGGCGGTGGACACCAGAACCATCACCGGCCCGGTGGGCAGGCGCGGGGCCAGGGAGCTGACAAAGGTGCCCACCACCCCGGACAGGCTGCCGAAGAGGGCCGAGAGCCAGACCATAGTGAGCAGCCGCTCGGTCCAGAAACGGGCCGCCACCGCCGGGGTGATCAGCATCGCCGCCATCAGCACAACCCCCACCGCCTGTAGGCCCACCATCACCGTCAGCACGATCAGCCCCATCAGCCCCAGGTCCACCAGCCGGGTAGGAAAACCGGAGGCGTGCAGAAAGCCGGCGTCGAAGATCAGGCCCTTGAATTCCTTGAAGAAGAGGACCACCGCGGCGAGGATGCCCGCCGCCAGCCAGGCCATGACCCGCAGGTCCTCTTCGACCAGGGAAGCGGCCTGGCCGAAGAGGAACTTGTCCAGCCCGCTCTGGTTGCCCGCCCCGCTGCGCTGCACGTGGGTCAGGAGCACGATGCCCAGGCCGAAGAAGACCGAGAGCACCAGGCCGATGGCCGCGTCGGACTTGATGCGGGTTTGGCCAACGATCACCTGGATGGCCAGCACCCCGAGGAGGCCCGAGATTGCCGCGCCCAGGATCAGCACCGGCAGGGCCTTGCTGCCGGTCAGCATGAAGGCCAGGGCCACCCCGGGCAGGGCGGCGTGGGCTAGGGCATCGCCCATCAGACTGCGCTTGCGCAGCACCCCGAAGCAGCCCAACAGGCCGCTGGTGCCGCCGATGAGCAGGGAGCCCAGCAGCACGTAGCGGACGTTGGCGTCGGCCAGGGAGAAGAAGCGCAGGGTTTGGTCCAGCATCAGCGCCCCCGCGGCGGCACGGCCATGGCCTGGGCAGCCTCGGAGAGCAGGGTCAGCCGGCCGCCATAGGTTTTCTGGAGGTTCTCATCGGTGAAGACTTCCGCGGTGGGGCCGTTGGCCACCACCCGCATGTTGATCATGATCACCCAGTCGAAGTAATTGGTCACCGTCTGCAGGTCGTGGTGCACCACCAGAATGGTCCTGTGCTGGCTGCGCAGCTCGACTAGCAGGTCGATGATCGCCCGTTCGGTGGCCGCGTCCACCCCAGAAAAAGGCTCGTCCATGAGATAGAGCCGGGCGTCCTGTATTAGGGCCCGGGCCAGGAAGACCCGCTGCTGCTGGCCGCCGGACAACTGGCTGATCTGCCGCTCGGCGTACTCGGCCATGCCCACCTTGGCCAGGGCCTCGCGGGCCAGGCGGCGGTCCTCCTCGCCGGGGCGCCGCACCCAGCCTAGCCGGCCGTAGCGGCCCATCAGCACCACCTCCAGAGCGCTGATGGGGAAATCCCAGTCCACCGACTCGCGCTGGGGCACGTAGCCGATGACCTGGCGCATCTCCTCGTACGGGCGTCCGTAGACCTTGACCCAGCCCGAAGCCTTAGGCACCAGTCCCATGACCGCCTTGATCATGGTGCTCTTGCCCGCCCCGTTGGGCCCGACGATGCCCACCAGTTTGCCGGCCGGCACCTCCAGGTCCACGTCCCAGAGCACCGGCTTCTTGTGGTAGGCGATGGTCATGTCGTGGATTTGGAGGGGGATCTGGGCCCCGTTTTCGGCCGGCATGGGCTGGTCCCTCACTTCAGGGCCGCGGCGATGGTGTGGACGTTGGCCCGCACCATGCCCTCGTACGTGTCGGCCCCGCTGCTCGGCTCGCCCATGGCGTCGGAGTAGAGGGTGCCGCCGATCTGCACTTCGTGGCCGCGGCCCCGGCAACCCTCGCGCACCGCGTTGATGGAGCGCTGGGGCACGCTGCTTTCGACGAAGATGGCCTTGAGCCGGCGGCCCATGATCAGGTCCACCATGCGGATGACGTCGTTGACCCCGTACTCGGCCACCGTCGAGATCCCCTGGAGGCCCACCACCTCCACCCCGTAGGCCCGGCCGAAGTAGCCAAAGGCGTCGTGGGCCGTCACCAGCATCCGCTGGTCCGAGGGAATGGCGGTGATCTGGTCCTGCACCCAATGGTGCAGGGTGTCGAGCCGCGCCGCGTACGCCGCCCCGCGCCGCTGGTATTCAGCGGCCCCCTCCGGGTCCGCGGCGCCCAGGGCGGCGACCACCGTGGGGATGGTCTGGCGCCACAAGGAGACGTCGAACCAGACGTGGGGGTCGAAATGCCCGTCGAACTCAGGAGGCCGGCGCAGGCGATCCGGAGGGAGTTGGCCGGCCACGGGCACGACCCGCTTCTCGCGGGCCATCTTGGCGAAGATCTCCTCCATCTTGCCTTCGAGGAAGAGGCCGTTGTACAGGACCAGACCCGCCCGGCTCAGGCGCTCCAGGTCGCCCTGAGAGGCTTTGTAGTAGTGGGGGTCCACCCCG
>VGJS01000063.1 GCA_016867395.1 Candidatus Handelsmanbacteria bacterium | reverse complement strand
ACCACTCCTAAAGTCCCGCTGTGCCTTTCCTCAAAGGCATCGGCCTGCACCCGCAAGAGCCAAAGGTAGATCCCCGGCGGGGCCAGACCCCCGTCCGTGCGCCCGTCCCAGGTATGGCGGGCCGGCCCGATGCCCCACTCCTCGACATGGGTGTACACCAGTCTGCCCCCCAGGTCGTAGATCTCCAGCCGCACCGGGGCCGGCCGGGTCAATTGCAGGAGGTTGAAGTCCAGCGCAAAGGCGTCGTTCGCCCCGTCGCCATTGGGGGTGAAGAGGGGCGAGCCCACCCCGATCCGCCCCACCAGCTTGCCGATCTGGGGTCGGGGGATCTCCACCGACAGGCCCGACAACTCGGGCAGGTCCCCCGGCCCAAAGAGGGCCGCATCCCCCGCCTGTACCGCCTGGGGCACCTCCCCCGAACCCTGGCGGAAGGCCCTGGCGGTGAAGGTGGTGCCGAAGCGGAAGATGGGCAGGTCGAAGGTGAACTCCAGTAGGGCCCCGTCGGCCTGCACCGGCGGGAAACTCAGGCCAAAGCCCTCCGGACGGACGAAGTCCACCAGTAACTCGAAAGGCTCGCCGTTCAACTGGGCCTCCCGCACCTGCGAGACCGGGGCATTGGTGTCCACCTCCAGCCGGTCGAAGCCGCGGATCTCGCCCAGGGCGCGCAGCTTCACCGCGTAGCGGAAGATGGCCGGCTCCTCGGCCCTGGCCAGGCGCGGATACACCTCGGCCACCAGGCCATCGGCGATGGGCGGCTGCAGGTAGGGAAACTCGACCCGGTCCAACTGGCGGGCGGCGTAGAGCTCGCCGGTGAACTCCGCCCGCACCTGGAGGTACCGCCGCGGATTGGGCGCGTTGATCAGGCTGCCCTGGACCACCGGCACCCAGGCGCTCCAGTTGGCCACATCCTCCTTGAGCGGCGCGCGGTCCACTCTCTCCAGGGCGTAGTACTCCTGGCGGCTCACCTCCTCCTCGCCGATCTTCACCCGCTGGGATTTCTCCACGGCATAGACGTTTTTCAGGTACACGATGGGCGTGGAATCCCCGCCCGTGCGCACCCGCAGCCCCACCGCCGACCGGGTGGGGTCCCCCACTGCCCGCTCCACCCACGAGAGGGGGCCGATGGTGGCCCGGTCCCCCAGGTCCAGCAGGTCCGACACATAGGTGGCCGCGGCCAGGTACCCGGTGCCGTACACCTCGATCTCGTCGAGTTCAAAGGGCACCTCGGCGATGGACTTGAGGCGCAGATAGCGCACGTACTGAGGCAGGACCTCCAACTCCACCACCGGCTCCTGGTTGTCCAGGCTGCGGGCCAACAGGGCGTCGGGGTTGTTGGGCCCGGTCTGGGCGGCGTTCAGCCACAGTTCGTACCCGCGCATGTAGTCGCTCTGGAAGGGGGCCCCCGGGGCGGGGACCACGGTGTTGCGCGGATAGAAGCGCACCCGCCCCACCCCCACCGGAGGGGCAAAGCCCATGATCACCTCGATACCCCGCACCAGCACCCGCGGCTCGAAGAGGGTGGGCTTGCGCTCGAAGGCCACCTGGTGGTCCCCGTTGACCGTGCCCTCCAACTGCTTGTCGAAGCCCACCCCGGCGTTGGGGGCGCTGATCGAGCCGCCCGGCAAGAGCACCCGGCGGGCGATGTTCTGGCCCTCGCCAAAGTAGAGCGGCCCGATCCAGCCGGGGGCGTGGGCAAAGTCGATGGCCTCCCCCGGGTTGTTGGTGGTGTCGGTGGCCCCGGCGAAGGGCTCGATGATCAGCACCGGGTCCAGGCCCTGCCCACCGCTCTGCCAGGTGCGACTCCCCTCCCCCAGCACCAGGACCCGGGCCGGCTGGGCCAGGGCCACGGCGCTCCACAGCGCCAGGAGCAGCCCCGCCCTCACCGCAGCCCCGCGTTGACGCTGAGGAAGACCTGGCTGTGGCGCGGGGCCGGCCCCCCCTCCCTCCGCCGGGTCTCCACCTCCATGCCCAGGCGCGTCACCAGCAGGTAGCCCTGGTACGCGGTGCGGTTGCTCAACTGCCCCACCCAGGTCCAGCTCGAATAGGCCTCCTCCACCTCCTCGCGGGTGCCCTCCAGGAGCCAGAACCAACTGCGCTCCACCCCCAGCTGCAGTTCGGTGGAGAAAAGCTGCCGTCCCCTGCCGGGGAAGTACCCCACCTGGGTGTGCTCGGCCAGCAGGGGCTGGGTGCAGAGCAGGATGGCTGTTTCCTCCAGGCTGGCCGAGGCGGGCAGACGGCTGTTGAAGGGCCGCTCGCGCCGGTACTCGCTCTTCCAGCGCGGCTCCACAAAGGCCAGGCCCAGGGGCAACTGCCAGGAGAGCTTGTTCAGCAGCCCGACAAAGCCGGCCCGCCCCCTCAGTTCGGGGTCGCGGCCCTCCTGGCGCCACTCCTCCAGCTTGGCCCGGTGCAAAAGCCGCAGGCCGCCGCCCAGGTCCTGGGCCAGGTCGGCGTACCCCAAGAGCTTCCAGGCGTCCCGGCCCGGTAGCGGGTCGCGGACCTGGCGCATCACCCCCGGCGCGTTGAGGGGCTGGAACCACTGCACCAAGGGATCGGGAATGTCGTCGCGCACCCTGGCCGCGTGGGCCAGGAGCCGCAGCCGGCTCAGGGTCCTTGGGGTCCCCTCGTAGGCGGTCAGCCCGTACCAGGACTCGGCGCGGCCGTCCCCGGCTCGCAGGCCAAAGTCCTGCCGGCCCACCAGGGCCCTGAACCCCGGACTGGGCTGCACCTGGACGTAGAGGTTGAAGCCCCGGTGGTCGGCCTTGTACGAATAATCGGGCAACTCGTCGTTCTCGAAGCGGTCGGCGAGGCCGTTGTGGTTCATGTCCAGGCCGAAGAGGAATTCGGGCCGGTCCGAGGCCCAGCGCAGGAAGGGCTCCTCGTAGTCGGGGACCCGGTTGGCGTTCTGGTCGTAGTCGTTGCGGAAGTCCTGGTTCTCGTCGTGGCCTGGCCAGGCCACCTCGTTCCAGTTGTTGATGAAGGGCCGCTGCCACTCGGGCCGGCGGTCCTGGTCGTCGTCGTCGTCCACCAGCTCGTAGACCTGGGGGATGGGGTTCTTGTAGGCCAGGCGACCGTCCGCATCGGCCAGCCAGAAGGAGGTGCTGTACCCCGCCCCGATGGCGAACACCTCCCCGAAGAGGGTCAGGGGCAGCCGCTGGTATGCCAGCTGCAGGTACGCGGCCTGGTCCTGGGCCACGCTCAGGGAGTGGCGCTCCCGCAGCGGGTTGGGGTAGCGCCGGTGCCGGCGGTTGACTACCCACTCCCCCTGCGCCGAGAGCCCGCCCCACTGGGCCAGGCGCCAGTCCAGTCCCAAAAGCTCGTTGCCCACCGGCAGACCGTAGTCGAGGCGCAGCACCCGGGTGTTGGTGTTGTCTTCCACATTGCCCCTTGCCCGCGCCAGAGGAAGAAAGACAATCTCCGGGTTGAAGCGCTCCCCGTCGGTCTGGAGATTCGAGGCCACCTCCACCCGGTAGTCGTTGGCCAGGGCCAGTTCCACCTGCACCTGCTGCAGGGCCCCGCTGTCGAAGCCCCCGGTCTTCAGGGAGGCCAGATCGTATTCGAGCAGGATGCCCTCCCCGTCCTGGGCCATCAGCCGGCTGTCTTGGGCGATCCCCCCGCTGACCCTGGGGGCGAAACCCAACTCCCGCCCCCGGACCTGGCGGCCACCGGTGTCGCTCAGCACGATCTCCCACCCCGCCAGTCTGGCCCCTGCCAGCCCCTTGCCCGGTGAGTCGTCGCGCACCCGCACCCACAGCTTCTCCAAAGGCTGGTTCTGGTGGGAGGTCAGGGCCCCGCGCAGAGGGTTGCCCTCGGTGAACTCCTCCTGGGTCTGCACGTTGTGGGTGTTGACGTAGCTGAAGCCGAGTGTGGACCATGGCCCGGCCTGGATGCGGGCGTGGCCGCCCAGCAGGTGGGTGGCGTTGGTGCGCTCCTGGTCGTCGGGCTGGCTGGGCCGGGACAACACCAGGGTGGAGGACAACCAATCCCCGGCCCAGTCGAGGCGCACCCCGTTGAAGCGGGGCTTGGCCAGGGTGAGGGGGGTGAAATAGGTGGAGATCTCATCGCCCACCATTAGGGCCCATGCCCCCTGCCGGCCCTTTTCGGCGGCGATCACCAGGTTGCCGAAAAACCCGCTGTATACGTTGAAGCCGATGCCGCCCACCCCGCCCCCGGCGAACTGCCGCTTCTTGTCGATGCTGCTGCCCCTGGAGCCGGGTTGGTCCTGGGTCCAGGTGTAGACCTGCCAGCCCAGGCCCAGGGAGTGGCCGAAGGTGTCGAAGAACTCCCGCCCCTCCAACTGCCGGTTGATGTAGCGGGTGTAATACTGCCGCGCATAGGCGGTATCCGTGTAGTACCAGGGCCGGCCGTAGGTCTCCGGCAGGTGGCGCACCCCGTACCACTTGTGCATCTGGGGCGACTCGTAGTCGGGGGCGTGGCGCAAGAGCGGCCCGCCCTGGTCGTAGATCTGGGCCCCGGCGGCGCCGGCCAGCAGCAGGACCAGCCACCACATCAGTACGCCACCCCTACGAAGCGCACCACCTGGGTATGGGGCGCCCCGCTGTCCGTCTCGAAGCGGGTGCGCACGAGGTAGGTCCCTGGCGGCACCAGCCGGCCTCTCTCGTCGCGCCCATCCCAGGGGACGCGGTGGGCCCCGCTGGGCCGCTCCTCCTGCACCGACAGGTCGCGCACCCGCCGGCCCTGCAGATCGCGCACCTCCACATGGATCGTGCGGGCCGCCTCCAGGTGGAAGATAGAGAAGTGAACCTCGGCCTGGTCGTTGACCCCGTCCCCGTTGGGGGTGAAGAGGGGCGGGACCACCTCCACCTCGTCGAGCAGGGGCTGATCCCCCAACTCCGACACCACCACCAGGGACTGGCTCTGGGCCAGTTGCGAGGCGTCCCCCTGGCTGATCTCCTGCGCGGTGCCGGGCCTGGTCTGCCTTTCCAGGGCCGCCGCAAACACCGTGCTCTGGAGAAAGACCCGGGTGCGGAAGCGCAGAGCGTACACCACCTGGCCGCTGTTGATGGGCCGCGGCGGGGCCAGGCTCAGTTCTTTCCCCTCCTCCAGCCTCCAGGTCCCCGGCCACAGCCGCCGGCCCCCGCCGGAGCGCAACTCCCCGTCGCTGCCGCTGCGCAGCTCCAGCAACTCAATGGGCGCCGAGGAGGAGGAGCGCAGCCGCAGCCGGTCGAAGCCCGGATTCCCCGTCCCGAACCGGGGCTTCAGATACAGGGTGAACTCCTCCTCCTGTCCCGGCGCGACCCCCCAGGCCGGCCAGATCTCCCCCACCACCTCGTCCACCAGGGGGGGCTCGAAGCGCAGGCTGAGGCTCTGGATCGCGGCTGCCTGGAGGGGTTCCTCGCTGAGCAGGCGCACCTGGGTCTGAAGCATGGCCCGGGGGCTGGGCGACTTGAAGGGCTCGCCGGGCTGGCGGTACGCCTCGCTCCAGTTGCTCCACTCGGGCCCTGGCACCTCCTCGATCACCACCGGGGGCCGCTGGGATTCGGGGATGCGCTCCCATAGCCCCTTGGAGATCTCGCGGCCGGTGATGGCAAAGTAGTGGGGGATGCGCAGCACCTGGTCCCCGCTGCGGGTGCGCACCTCGATGCGGGTGCCCGGCGGGGCCCGCCCCTCCCACTCCACCCCGGCGAAGAGGCGCGGCCGATCCAACTCCACGAAGGGCGAGGTCAGGATCACCTCCGAGACGTACCCCTCGCCATAGGCCTGGATCTCGCCGAGGTTCCCCTCCTCCTCCTGGGTGCCGCTGAAGCCCAGCCGCCGCACCTCCAGGTAGCGCACCTCCTGCTGGATGAACTCCTCCTCCAGCCGCTGGTGCCCCTCGGGGTTGCGGCGCGGGTCAAAGGCAGTCCAGATCCTCTCCCCCCCAGGGTCCAGGTCCCCCCGGGAGACCCGCATCTGGAAGGCCAGGGGCGGGTTAGCCGGACACAGGAGCGAGACCCGCTCCAACCAGTAGCGGGCCCCCAGGTCGATCTCCACCCAGCTATTGTCGTCGAAGGGATTGTACAGGGGCATGGGGAACCACGAGGCGTAGAGCCCGTCGGTGAAGGTGCGGAAGAGCAGAAATTCGAAGCCGCCCTCGGAGGCGTCCCGCTTCCTCTCGCGCTGGGTCAGGCCGACGATGTTGTCGCCAAAGGCGTACACCTCCACCTCGGCGAGCTGGGGCCGCTCGCGCCGGTAGTGGCGCACCGGCCCTTGTTCGGCCTGGGGCAGGGCCTGGTAGGTCTCCTGGCTGACCGCCAGTTGCCGGCCCCCTGGGGCCAGGCGGAAATAATCCACCGCGCCCTGGTCGGCCGGGGCCAGGGCCGCGTACGCCTCGGGACCCAGTTCCTCGGCCCGGGGCCCGGCGCTGTCGAGGGCGTCGATGCGCACCAGTTGGGCGATCTCCCCCAGCAGGCCCGCTGCCCCCGGTCGCTGCGGCTCCACCTCAAAGACAAAGTCCCGCTGCCCCGGCTCGGGCTGGCTGACCAGCCCCACCCGGAAATAGCGCCGCTGGTGCTCCTGGCCCAACTCGATGCCATCGGAGATCAACACCCGGAATCTGCGGAAGGGGTCCCCACCCTCGGCAAAACGCAGGCGGATGCGGCGCACGATCAGGGTGCGGCCCAGGTCCAATTCCACCGACCAGTTTCCGATGGGTGAACCGGCCAGGGGCTCCCAGTAGGTGGAGAGGTCCCCGTCGAAAAGGGCCGGGGCGGCCTGGGGATTGCTGAGGGCGGCGCGCACCCCGCCGGCCAGGGTGTCCTCCTGGGCCAGGGGCAGCACATAGCGGAAGGAGGGGGCATCGCTGAGGGCGTTGAGATCGCGGCGCAGGAAGCGGGGTTCCACCCACCCGTCCGGGCGCACCACCCGCACCCCGGGCGTAGCGGTCCACGCCTCCCAGGTTGCCGCGCCTTCCACCCGCACCCGGTCCGCCAGCACACGGTACCCGGCCGGGGCCTGGGCCAGGGCGCCGCCGGCCAGTCCGGCCAGCAGCGCCAGGAAAGGGATAGGGTTCCTCACGGACCTAAAAAAATGACCCCCCCCCCCGGCCCACCCTGGACCGGGGAGCGCTCCAGCGGCAAAACTGCGCCATCGCCGCCCCTGCCTCACCCCCCGAAGGTCCGGCGCATTCGCTCGCAGTAGTACTGCACGTTCTCCCAGCGGGCGTTGCCGGCGATGCGGTGGTCAGGGCAGGGCAGATATCCCCCCAGCTCGACCAGGGGCTTCAGCCGGTCGTACTCATGATAGTTGAGCACCGCCGCGAGGCGCTGCCGGTCGTTCATTCTAGCCTCCGATCCTATGCCCGGGCCTTGAGCCAGAGCCCCCCGTCCACCCGCAGCACCTCCCCGGTGATGTAGTCGGCCGCGTCCGAGCAGAGGAAGGTGGCGGCCCGGCCCAGATCCTCGATGGTGCCCAGCCGGCCCCAGGGCAGTTTCTTGCCCCCCTCGCGGATCTGCTCCTCGGTGGCGAACTTCCGCTCCCCCGGGGTGTCGGTCCAGCCCGGCTCGATCACGTTGGCCCGGATGTGATGCTCCAGAAGCTCGGCGGCGATGAAGGCCGCCCCCCACAGGGTGCGGAAACTGAGCATCCTACTTTGCTGCGCCGAAAAACGGGCGCGCCGAGGCAGAACCGGTGTGCTGGAGGGGACTGGGTCCACAATAACCAGTGGCGGCGGGGAGGGGGAGAGGATTTCGGGAAGGGCCGCCGGTGCAGGTGGGGCGGCCCGGCTGAGGGAATCGGGTGGGGCCAGGGCGCTGGTCAGGGCGTCGGGCAATGCGGCTTCCTGCGCCAACCCCGGCCCGGCCAGGGCCAGAGCGGCAGCCGCGGTCAACCACAACCGGGGCATATCACCGTCCTCTCTGTGGGTTCCTATTCAAGTTTTCAACTTAGGCAGGCCAATATACCCTGTCAAAAAAAAGCCGGCCCTTTGCGGGCCGGCGCCTCAGCGCAGCAGCATCAGCTTCTGCACCGCCTGCTGGCCCCCGGCGCGGAGCACGGCCAGGTACATCCCGGTGGCCGCCTCCCTTCCCCCCTGGTCCCGACCGTCCCAGACCATCTGGTGCGGGCCGGCGTCCAGACCCTGGCCGACCAGAGACCGCACCTCCTGCCCCAGGGCGTTGTACACGGCCAGCTCCACCCACCCGCTCTGGGCCAGGGCAAAGCGGATCTGGGTTGCCGCGTTGAAGGGATTGGGCGCCGCCGGCGCCAGTTCGAGGCGGGAGGGCAGGACCGCCGCCAGCAAGCCGGCTACCTGCTGCCGCGGCGCCGGGGCCACGGCGATGCCCCGCAGGCCCGGCTGGGTGGTGTAGCGCTGCACCAGGGAGTCGCCGGCCACCGAGATCACCGCAATCTCCCCGCTGCCGGTGCTGGTGACCAGGGCCTCGCGCCCCCCCGGCGCAAAGGAGATGCCCCGGGGATCGGCACCCACCTTGAGGGTCTTGAGCACGGTTTCGGCGGCCGCGTCGAGGATTACCACAGCACTGTCCAGGTGGGCAGTCAGGTAGAGCCGCCGGCCATCGGGGCTGACCGCGGCGGCAAAGGCCCCGCGCACCGGCAGGTTGATGGAGCGGGCCACCCGGTTGCGCGAGGTCTCGATGACGCTGAGCTGGTTGCGGGCCAGGGTGGTGACGTAGAGCCGCCGCAGGTCCCGGCTCAGGGCCAGGGAGCGGGGCTGGGAGCCCACCGCGATACGCGCCACCTCCTTGCCCATCAGGTCCAGGGCCAGCACCCGGCCGCTGTTCAGGTCGGTGACGTACAGGCCGCTGCGGGTGGCCGCCACCCCGTAAGGCCCCTCCCGCACCTGGGGCAGCACGAAGCGCCGGGTGGTGCCGGCGGCCAGGTCCACCGCCGTGAGCGAGGAGGCCCCGGAGTTGGTGACGTACAGGGTGCGGCCATCCGGAGCGAGGGCCAGATCCAGGGGCTGGGCTGCCACGCTGATCCGCTCTACCACCTGGAAGGTGGCAGTGGAAACCACGTAGAGCTGACCGGCGCCCAGGCTGGCGATGTAGAGACGGCGCCTGTCGGGGGAGAGCAGCACCTGGATGGGCTCGTCCCCCACCGGCACCCTGGCCAGTTCGAGTTGGTTGCCGGTGTCGAAGATGCTGAGCTGGTCCTGCTCGCGCAGGGCGCTGAAAACCAGGGGCTGGCCGCTGAGGGCCACGACCTCGAAGTCGAGCCAGTGGTTGGGATGGGGATGGACCGTGGCCTCCCCCTGACGGTTGAGGGCCCGGATCTGGTAGCTGAGGCGGGTGCCGGCCGCCTGCCCCGGAATACTCCCTGAGTACAGCCCCTGTCCCAGAGATTTCATGGCCACGCTGCGCACCGGGCCGCCCGCCCCGACCCTATAGACCAGCTCCACCCTTTCGGCCCCCTGGGAGCGTATCCGCACCGCATAGGGGCCCTTGGCGTCGGGGGTGTTGCCCGGCAGGGTTTCGGGGATCAGGGAGGGATACCCGGTCAGCACCAGGCCGGTGGTGAAATCCACCCCTTCGAGCCGCTGGCCGCTGCGCAGGGGCACCAGGGTGGCCCAATCCGCCTCGGCGATGTTGTCGTAGTACTCGGCGGGAAACCCGGCAGGCAGGCTGCTGAAGATGCCGCCGAAATTCTCGGCGCTGATGCGGCCGGCCACCGGCTCCAGGCGCAGCCGGTACTGGCCGGGGGACAGGCCCCGCAGCAAGTACTCGCCCCGGTTGTTGGGCCCGGCAAAGGCGCCGGAGAGGGTGCCGTATCGCTCCCCGGTGTCGGTGTTCTCGGCCACCAGGTGGGCCCCGAAGAGGGGCTGGCCCTGCCCGTCCTCCACCACCCCCGAGATCCAGCCCTCCCCCGACAGGAAGGAGGCGCTGGGGTACAACACGCTGGCCCCGGCCTGGTCGTCGGCCTCCAGGGTGGCCGCGGCCCCCGGTCCGTCGTCCCCGTAGTAGGGATTCATGGTGGGGCGAATCTGGGGAGACCCGTCGAGAGGGGTGTGATCCAGGCCGATGAGGTGGCCGATCTCGTGCACGGCCACGTCCTTGAGATCGACCCGGTTGTCCTGCTGTCCCTGGCCAAAGCGGAAGTCGCGGCCGTTGAAGATGATGTCGGCGTCGCCGATCTCGCCGGTGAGGGAATTGGAGTTGATGAGGGTCAGGGCGATGATGCCCGTACCCCGCGGCGCCTGCAGCCATTCGCCGGTTTCGTCGAAGATGACCAGATTGGTCCGGTCGTCTCCCAAGGGGGCGTCCAGATCGACCAGGCCCCGGTCCGAAAACCCCACCCGCGACCCTGGCACCGCCTCCCACACCGCAAAGCTCTCGCGCAGGATGCGATGCACCGTCTCGGCGGGCAGGTCGTCCGAGCCAGCCCGGTCCAGGCTGAAAGGAATCCTGTCGGGGTTGCGCCAGAAGACCCGCACCGGTCCCCGGCTGCCCTCGTAGGTCTGGATCAGAAAGGCCCAGGCCGGCGCCGCAATCCCCAGCGCCAGCAGGAGCAGGAGCCTAGCGGCCACCACTTTGGGCCTCCTGTCCGGCGATGCGCCGCACCCGGGCAAGCAATTCCTCCAACTCCATGCCGTCGAGACTGGCCCCCGGGGCGCCGTGCAGTTGGACCTCCCCGGTCTGCTGGAACACCCGGGGTTTGGCCGCCGGCCGGCGCTCCACCCGGAACTTGCCCTGGCCAAGGCCCACCGGCCAGGGATGGCCCAGGCGATCCGGCTCGGTGAGGAAGAGCACCGCCTCCTCCCCTGGGGCGAACTCGGGCATACCCGCCAGATGGAGCTTCATGCCCTGGTGCTCCCCGCCGGGCAGGCACAACTCCAGCCGCGCCCCCGCCTGCCCCTTGACCACTTCGCCCACCTCGAAAACCACCAGCGTGTGGGGCTGGCCCCCGATCAGGCGGGGCGAGGACTCACGGCAGGTGCCCAACAGCACCGCAGCGGCGTTGTGGGTCAGGCCCTCCAGGTCGTAGCGCACCAGGGTGGTGGCCTCGGCAAAGGCGCACAGGCAGAGGGCTGAGAGCAGCGACCGCATGGGGCTCCTTTCGTGGGTATATTCTCTTAAACTGTCCCGCCGGGCCAAAGGTTGCACCCCGATGGACTAGAATATACTTTTTTCCCCCATGACCGCCCTTTCCGGCTTCGTCCCCCTGGTGGCCCCGCCCTCGCCCGCCCCCGATGCGGCCCTGATCTTCGCCTTTTCCCAGGACCGCCTCCTCGTTTACCTGGAAGGGAAGGCCGCCCGCGTCCCCGTGCAGGACCAGCCTGCCGGCCTGGGTCTGACCCTCCTGCGCCAGCAGTATTTAGGCACCCTGGGGCAGACCCACTGCTATTCGGCCGAACTCGAACAGGGCGCCCAGCCCCCCGCCGGCATGGCCCTTAAGGGACTGCGCCAGCTCTTCGGCCTCTTGCCGGAGGAACACTTCTGGGCAGCCGGCCGGGCGGTGCAGGTGGTCAACTGGGACCGCACTCACCAGTACTGCGGCCAGTGCGGCGCCCCCACCCTTTCCCGCCCTACCACGCGGGCCAAGGAGTGCCCCTCCTGCGGGCTGCTCTCCTTTCCAAGGGTTTCCCCGGCCATCATCGTGCTGGTGGAGCGGGAGGGGCAGATGCTGCTGGCCCGCAACCACCGCTTCCCGCCCAATCGCTACAGCGTCATCGCCGGCTTCGTCGAGCCGGGCGAAACCCTCGAAGAGGCCGTGGCCCGCGAGGTGCGCGAGGAGGTGAACGTCGAGGTCGCGGAAATCCGCTATTTCGGCAGCCAGCCCTGGCCCTTCCCCCACTCCCTTATGGTGGGTTTCACCGCCCAGTATGTCGGCGGCGAGATCCGGCCCGACCCAGAGGAGTTGGCCGGTGCGGCCTGGTTTGGCCCCGACCACCTGCCCGACCTGCCCGACGGCATCAGCATCTCCCGCAAGCTCATCGACTGGTTCCTGGCCAAACACCGCGGATGAACGCCTCGGCCAAGGTCGAACTCATCCTCCGCACCCTCGAAAACCTGTACCCCTCGCCGCCCATCCCCCTGCGCCACCAGGACCCCTTCACCCTGCTGGTGGCGGTGGTGCTCTCGGCCCAGTGCACCGATGTGCGGGTCAACCAGGTCACCCCCGCGCTTTTCGCCCTGGCCAGCACCCCGGCGCAGATGGCCGCCCTGCCCGTGGCCCAGATCCAGTCCCTGATCCGCCCCTGCGGCCTGGCCCCGCAGAAAGCAAAGGCCCTGAACGGGCTGTCCCAGCTCATCTGCCAGCGCCACCAGGGGCAGGTGCCCCGCACCCTGGAGGAGCTGGAGGCCCTCCCTGGGGTGGGCCACAAGACGGCCCAGGTGGTGGTGGCCCAGGCTTTTGGTGAACCGGCCTTCCCCGTGGACACCCACATCTACCGCCTGGCCTGGCGCTGGGGCCTTTCCAGCGGCAAGAGCGTGCTGCAGACCGAAAAGGACCTCAAACGCCTCTTTCCCCAGGAGCGCTGGAACCATCTCCATCTCCAAATCATCTATTTTGGCCGCCAGCACTGCCCGGCCCGGGGCCACGATCCCCACCGCTGCCCCCTGTGCAGTCAGGTGGGACGGCGGGAACTCTTCAAGGGGTAGGGCGCTAGCGTCCCGGTAGTGCGGAGATGGGACCCACCCGGCCCAATCCCGACCCCACCGGGGCAGGGGCCCAAAGCCTCTGTTCTGTCAGGGCTTGGCCGCGGCCCGGTCCTTCCCGAGGTCCCTGGCACGATTTGTGCCAGAACCCATCTCCAGATATATTCGTACCTAAAGGTTCCTCTATGCGTACCTTCTTCGCCCTCCTCCTGAGTTTCTCCCTGGCGCTGTCGGCCGCCCAGGCGGCCAGCCATGCGGCCCAGTGCGCCGGCCAGTCGGTGGTAGAGGCGCAAGCCTGCTGCCACCCCCAGGCGCCTGCCTGCGACATTCCGGCCTTTGGTGCCGCGTACTGCTGCCCTGGGGAAGCTCCCGCCGCGCCGGTGCCGGTCTCTCCTGCGGCCCCGCCCGCCCCGGTGGTGTTGCTGGAATTGCCGGCCCCGACCCTGCACCTGGGCGCTTCGTTTTCCATGGGGCCAGCTACCCTCGCTTTTTCCCCTGCCCACTCGGGCGCCCCGCCCCCCTTGCTCTACCAACTGCACCGCTCCTACCGCATCTGAGCCGCTGCCGCTGACCCTCCCTCTTGGGGCGGGTGTAATCATTCCGTCCTTTCTGCGTCTTCCGTTTCGTTGACCACCTGCACTGGGGAAACTGCCTATTCGGTTTGCCCCGGCACTTCCTCCTTGCGGCAGAGGAAAGCCCCATGAACCGGTATATCGCGATCCTTGTACTGCTCGCCCTGCCCGCCGGGGGCCAACCCCCCCTCTTTCTCCAGTCCCTGCTCGTAGAGGCCCTGGCCCACAACCCCGAGGTCCTCCGGGCCCAGCGGATGTGGGAGATGGCCAGAACCAAGGCCCCCCAGGCCAGAGCCCTGCCCGACCCCATGCTCCAGGTGGGGTTCGAGCGCAGCCCGGCCTTTCTGCGCGAGGTGCAACCCCTCGACGCCGGCCACGGGGATCTCCCCCCAGAAGAAATGGACATGTACATGGCCGGGATCAGCCTCTCCCAGCCCATCCCCTATCCGGGCAAGCGCCGGCTGCGGCAGGAGAAGGCCGAGATGGAGGCCGAGGCCGCCGGGGAGATGGTGGAGGCGGCCCGGCGCTCGGTGGCTGCCCGAGTGCAGGCAGCGTACTTCGACCTGGCCTTCGCCCACCAGGGGCTGGAGGTGGTGGAGCGCACCCGCTCCCTGCTGCGCCAGTTTGAAGAGACGGCCCGGGCCCGCTACAGCGTGGGCCAGGGGATGCAGCAGGACCTGCTCAAGGCCCAGGTGGAACTGTCCATGCTGGAGCAGCGCCGACTCTCCCTGGAGCAGCGCCACCACGCAGCCGGCTCCATGCTCAACAGCCTGCTGGACCGCTCCCCAGGCCAAGCCCTGGACCTCCCTGACACCCTCGGTCCACCCCAGCCCCTGCTGCCTCCCCAAGAGTTGGACCGCCTGGCCCTGGCCCACAACCCCGAACTGCGCGCCCGCCAGCGGGGGGTAGAGGCCAGCCAGGTGGAGGTGGCCCTGATGCGCAAGGAGTACCGCCCCGATTTCGCCTTCAGCGCCGGCTGGCAGACCAGGGGCGGTTTCGACGACCTCTACCAGGTGATGGTGGAGGTGGAGTTGCCCTGGCAGCGGCAGCGGCGGGCCTACGGGGTGCAGGAGGCCCTGGCCGGCCACCGTGCCGCCCTGGAGGACCGCCGCGCCGCCGAACAGATGGTCCTGGCCCAGGTGCGGGATTTCTCCAGCATGGCCACCACTGCCGGCCGCCTCGTCGAGCTGTACCAGGCCGCCATCCTCCCCCAGGCCGCCTTTGCCCTCGAATCGGCCCTGACCGCCTACCGGGTGGGACAGGTGGACTTCCTGATGCTCTTGGACAACACCCGCCTCCTGCTGGAGAACGAACTGATGCTGCGGGAACAGTTGGCCGACTACCACCGCGCCGTCGCCCTCCTCGAAGAGGTGGTGGCCGCCCCGGTCCTCGCCCAGGAGAACTAACCATGCGCTTTCTCGTGCTGTTCACCGGTCTGCTCGCATTCCTGGCCGTCAGTTGCGCCGAGAAACCCGAACCGGCCAGCCACGCCGAGCACCAACCCGAAGCCACCTCCTACTACTGCCCCATGCACCCCGCGGAGGTGGCCGATAACCCGGCCGAATGCCCCCTCTGCGGCATGGACCAGGTGCCGATGGAGGCGCAGGCCGTAGCCACGACCGCCGAGGGGCACGAAGGCCACACCATGGCTGCCACCGGCGAAAAGGCGATCAGGTACCACTGCCCCATGCACCCCAGCCACGTCTCGGACCAGCCTGGCGAATGCCCCATCTGCGGCATGGACCGGGTGCCCTTTGAAGAGGAGCAGGTCAACGTCCCCCTGCCCGGCCAGGCCGAGGTGAAGATCTCCCCGGAGCGCCAGCAACTTATCGGGGTGCGGACCGGCCCGGTGGAGCGCCGGCCCCTGGACCAGACCATCCGCACCGTGGGCAAGGTGGACTACGACGAGCGCAAGGTGGCCCACGTCCACACCCGCATCGACGGCTGGATCAAGCAGATCTTCGCCAATTACACCGGGCAACTGGTCAAGAAAAACCAGCCCCTCTTCACCCTCTACAGCCCCGAGCTGGTGGCCACCCAGGAGGAGTACCTGCTGGCGCTACGGGCCAGGCAACGCCTGGGGGACAGCCCCTTCGCCGACGTGGCCGCCGGCTCGGCCGGTCTCCTGGAGGCGGCCCGCCGCCGGCTCCAGTTGTGGGAGGTCTCGGAGGGCCAGATCGCCGAGCTGGAGCGCAGCGGCAAGCCGCTGCTGGAGGTGAGCATCCTCTCCCACAGCGACGGCTTCGTGGTCGAGAAGCAGGCTCTGGAGGGGATGCGGGTGGAGGCCGGGGAGGACCTCTACACCCTGGCCGATCTCGCCGATGTCTGGGTCCTGGCCGACCTCTACGAGTACGAACTGCCCCTGGTGCAGGTGGGGCAGCGGGCAGGCGTGACCCTGAGTTATTATCCCGGCGAGGAATTCCGGGGAGAGGTGGTCTACATCTACCCCTACCTCGAGTCCCAGACCCGCACCGCCAAGATGCGAGTCGAGCTGTCCAACCCAGGCTGGAAGCTGAAGCCGGGGATGTTCGCCAACGTGGAGATCCAGACCCAGCGCGGCGAGGGGCTGGTGGTGCCCGGGAGCGCCGTGCTCGATTCGGGGGAGCACCGCATCGTCTTTGTCGCCAAAGGGGAGGGCCGCTTCGAGCCGCGCCAGGTGCGCCTGGGCGGCCGGGCCGGGGAGGGCTACGAGGTGCTCGCCGGCCTGGAAGAGGGGGAAGAGGTCCTCACCAGCGCCAATTTCCTCATCGACTCCGAGAGCCAACTCAAGGCCGCCCTCGGGGCCATGTCCGGCCATCAGCACTAGGGAGCCCGCCATGATCAACCGGATCATCGACTACTGCGCTACCCACCGCTTCCTCGTCTTCACCCTGGTGGCGGCCCTGTGCCTGGGCGGACTGTGGTCCATGCAGCGGATGCCCCTCGACGCCATCCCCGACCTGTCCGACACCCAGGTTATCGTCTACTCCCGCTGGGACCGCAGCCCCGACCTCATCGAGGACCAGGTGACCTACCCGATCATCTCCGCCATGTTGGGGGCGCCTAAGGTCAAGTCCATCCGCGGTTTCTCGGATTTCGGCTATTCCTACGTGTACCTCATCTTCGAGGACGGGACCGACATCTACTGGGCCCGCTCCCGCACCCTGGAATACCTCAACAGCGTCCTGCCCAGCCTGCCCGATGGGGTGAAGACCGAGCTGGGCCGCGACGCCAGCGCCGTGGGCTGGGTCTTCCAGTACGCCCTGGTGGACACCACCGGGCAGCACGACCTGTCCGAGCTGCGCTCCTTCCAGGACTGGTACCTGCGCTACTATTTGCAGGCCGTGCCCGGGGTGGCCGAGGTGGCTCCGGTGGGCGGTTTCGTGCGCCAGTACCAGGTCAACCTCGACCCCAACGCCCTGGCGGCCCACGACCTCTCCCTAAAGATGGTGCTGGAGGCCATCCGCCAGGGCAACCGCGACGTGGGCGGCCGGCTGGTGGAGTTGGCGGGCCGGGAGTACATGGTGCGCGGCCGGGGCTACGCCAAATCCATCGCCGATTTCGAGCAGATCGCCGTGGGCGCCGATGCCCGGACCGGCACCCCCATCCTGGTGCGCGACCTGGGCCGGGTCACCCTGGGGCCCGACATCCGCCGGGGAGTAGCCGAACTGGACGGCCAGGGCGAGACCGTGGGCGGCATCGTCCTGATGCGCCAGGGCGAGAACGCCCTCACCGTCATCGACCGGGTCAAAGTCAAGATAGAGGAGATCCGACCTTCCCTGCCCAAGGGGGTGGAGATCGTCACCACCTACGACCGGGCCGAGCTGATCGAGCGGGCCATCGATACCGTAGCCGGCACCCTGGCCGAGGAACTGATCATCGTCAGCTTGGTGATCCTGGTGTTCCTCTGGCACGTGCCCAGCGCCCTGATCCCCATCCTCACCATCCCCATCACCGTGATCATCGCCTTCATCCCCATGCAGGCGATGGGCCTGACCTCCAACATCATGTCCCTGGGGGGCATCGCCATCGCCATCGGCGCCATGGTGGACGCCGCCATCGTGGTGGTGGAACAGACCCACAAGAAGCTGGAACACTGGGAGGCCAGTGGCCGCAAGGAGGACTACCGGCAGGTGGTGATTGCCGCGGTCAAGGAGGTGGGCGGCCCCAGCTTCTTCGCCCTGCTGGTCATCGCCGTCTCCTTCATGCCCGTCTTCACCCTCGAGGCCCAGGAGGGCCGGCTCTTCAAACCCCTGGCTTTCACCAAGAACTTCTCGATGATCATCGCCGCTATCCTGGCCATCACCCTCGACCCGGCCCTGCGCCTGCTCTTCACCCACGCCAGGCAGTTCAACTTCTCCCCCCGCTGGCTGTGCCGGGCCACCAACGCCCTGCTGGTGGGCAAGATCCGCCGCGAGGAGGACCACCCCATCAGCCGGCTGCTCTTCCGCCTCTACACCCCGGCGGTGGAGTTCACCCTGCGGCACAAGTGGGGCACGGTGTTGGCCGCCCTTGCCGTGGTCCTGGCCACCATCCCTGCCTACCAGCGCCTGGGCTCGGAATTCATGCCGCCCCTGTACGAGGGCTCCATCCTCTACATGCCCACCACCCTGCCGGGCATGTCGGTGGCCGAGGCCTCCCAGTTGCTGCAGACCCAGGACCAGATTCTCAAGTCCTTCCCGGAGGTGGAGCGGGTCTTCGGCAAAGCCGGCCGCGCCGAGACCGCCACCGACCCGGCCCCCTTCTCGATGATGGAGACCACCGTCATCCTCAAGCCCGTGGAAGAATGGCGCCAGGTCCCCCGCTGGTACTCTTCCTGGGCGCCCTCGTGGCTCCGGGGCCTCCTGCGGCGGGCCTGGCCCGACCATATCAGCCCGGAAGAGTTGGTCTCCCAGATGGACCAGGCCATGCGCTTCCCCGGGGTGAGCAACGCCTGGACCATGCCCATCAAGGCCCGCATCGACATGCTCTCCACCGGGGTGCGCACCCCGGTGGGGATCAAGGTGCTGGGCGCCGACCTGGAAAAGATCCAGGAACTCGGCCAGCACCTGGAGATGGTGCTCAAGGAGGTGCCCGGGACGCGCAGCATCTTCGCCGAGCGCACTGCCGGGGGGTACTTCCTGGATTTCGAGCTGCGGCGGGAGGAGCTGGCCCGCTACGGCCTGTCTGTCGACCAGGTGCAGATGCACCTGATGTCCGCTGTGGGCGGCGACAACCTCACCACCACGGTGGAGGGCCGCGAGCGCTACCCGGTCAACGTGCGCTACTTGCGCGACTTCCGCAGCAGCGCCGAGGCCCTGGGCCGGGTGTTGGTGGCCACACCCGGCGGGGCCCAGATCCCCCTGGCGCAGCTGGCCGACATCCGCCTGAGCACCGGCCCGGCCATGATCCGCAACGAGAACGGCCTGTTGAGTGGATACGTGTACGTGGACGTGGCCGACCGCGACCTGGGCGGGTACGTGGAGGAGGCCAAGAGGATCGTCCGGGAAAAGGTGGCACTTCCCCCCGGGTACACCCTGGTGTGGAGCGGCCAGTACGAGTTCATGGAAAGGGTCGAGGAGCGGCTGCTGGTGGTGGTTCCCTTCACCCTCTTCCTGGTCTTTCTGCTGATCTACTTCAACACCAACTCCGCCGCCAAAACCGGCATCATCCTCCTGGCCCTACCCTTCTCCGCGGTCGGGGCCATCTGGCTGCTCTACCTGTTGGGCTACAACATGAGCATCGGGGTATGGGTGGGGCTCATCGCCCTGATGGGGGTGGACGCCGAGACCGCCGTCTTCATGCTCCTCTACCTGGACCTGGCCTACGAGGAGCAGAAAGCCCAGGGCCGGATGCAGACCGAGGCCCACCTGCGCGAGGCCATTGTCCACGGGGCGGTCAAGCGGGTGCGGCCCAAGGTGATGACCGTGGCGGTGATGTTCATGGGCCTGGTGCCCATCATGTGGTCCACCGGGGCCGGCGCCGACGTGATGAAGCGCATCGCCGCGCCAATGATCGGCGGCATCTTTACTTCCTTCATCATGGAGTTGCTGGTGTACCCGGCCATCTACGAGATCTGGAAGGGGCGCTCCCTGCGCCGCAAAACCTCAACTACCTAACCCGAGGAGGATTCTGGTGAAAACCACGCTCAGCACCTTCGCCCTCAGCGCCCTGCTCTGGTCCTGGGCCGCTTCCGCCCAGGCTGACCAGCCGGCCCCCGCCCCGCCCGCCGCCCAGCTCATGGAGGGAAAACTGGTGGACCTGGTCTGCTACGCCATGGACATGGGCGGAGTCAAACACGCCAAGTGCGGCGCCCTCTGCGCCGAGAAGGGCCAGCCCGTCGGGTTCATCGACCGAAAAACCGCCAAGCTCTACACCGTGCTCCTGCCTTCGCCAGGACTGGCCAAGTACCTGGAGCAGCCCGTGCGGCTGACCGGCAAGGTGCAGAAGGAAGCCCTGGTGTCGCCCGAGAAACTGGAGCTAAAAGAAGGGGAGAACTGGACCGCCGTGGCATTGCCCAAGGCGATGTGAGCGCAGGGATGGGGGCGGCCGGAGGGCTCCGGCCGCCCCGGTCTTTCAGAAGGGCTTCATGATCACCAGCCAGACAATCAGGACCAGCAGGATGCCGGGGACCAGGTTGAGGTTCCGGTAGAACCCCTCGCTCCGGGCGTTCTGGCCCCGGTCGAAATCCTTGCGGTACTTCGACATCATCCCGTGCAGCCCGCCCAGCACCAGCACCAGCAGCAACTTGGTGTGCAGCCAGCCCTGCTTCATGTAGATGGGCATGGCGACGATCAGCAGAATGCCGGTGAGGAAGGTGGCAATCATCGCCGGGTTCAGGAGCGCCTTTATCAGGCCGCGCTCCATCTCCTTGAACTTCCCGTCCGCTTCCGAGCCGGGCTGTACCTGGGCGTGGTACACGAAGAGGCGGGGCAGGTACAACATGCCGGCCATCCACAGGATCAGGGCGATCAGGTGGAGTGTGACCAGATAGGGGATATGCTCGACCAATGTGTTCCTCCTTGCGTGGGTATGGGGTTAGTGGGCCGGCCGCAGTTCAGTCTTCGTCGTCGCGCTCGCTGAGCAACTCGCCCCGCTGCAGCCTTTCGGCGTTCTCGGTGGACCAGAGGATGTTCTTCATGACCTTCTGCGCGGTGATGTACCGGGTGGCGGCCAAAAGGTGCATCCTCTTCTCCTCGGGATCCCTCGACAGGTCATAGTGGCGGAAGGCCACCTCCAGCACCTGGAACATGTGTAACTCCGCGTCCTCGCGCAGGGTGATATGGGCCAGGACGTGGCGCAGCCTGCCCAGGTCCCTCCCCTCCTCCAGGTACTGGTTGACCAGCACCTCGGCCTCGAAGACCTTCTGGAAGTCGGCGTATTCCTGAAGCCGCGCCAGCAGGGCCTCGTCCGAGGCAAAGGTCTCGCCCAGCCGCTGTCCCGGCCTGGGCAGGCGGGCCGCCGGCATGTTCAGCCAGCGCAGGTAGGTCAGAAACACCACCCCGTGGAAGATCCCGCGCAAGAGGTCTTTGCTGGGGGCCAGCTGGAAAGCCCGGTACAGGGCATGGGCATAAGAGTAGATATTGGCCACATCGTGCCAGTCCCCCTCGTTCTTGAGGTGGAAACGGGCAGTGCGCACCGCCCCGGCATAGGTCATGGACCGGCACAGGTCCGCGGGCTTCACCCCGGCGCGCAGTTGCTTTTCTATCTCGGCGACGATGGGGGGAAACTCATCGCCCAGCATCACCTGCGCCAAGGCCGAGGTATCGAGGCTTGCCTGGTTTCTCTGATTGTCCTCCCAGATGCTGTCGAGCCGGGTGAAGACCTCCTCCAGCACCGGCACGCTGTCGGCCCAGCGCGAGGTCTCCTCGTGGCGGGTGCGGTTGATCAGGTCGAGGACGATGGGCCTCAGGATCTCGTGTGCTCCCTCCCACTCAACGTATTCGAGGGCCTCGAACATCTTGTTGGCAAAGTCCAGGGCATGGCCGTCCCCGGTGAAGTAGAAATCCGTTGCCGCCGCAAACACAAAACCGCCGATCACCGCAGGCGGGTGCCCCCGGTCCTTGAGGGTCACCAGGATACGCTCGGCCGCCCCGTGGTCGCGCTGGTCCACTGCCCGCCGGAACCAGCGCTTGAGGGTTTCCAGGTCCGGGTCGCGGTGCGCTTTGGGGAAGGCGAAGATCCGCCGCCGCGAGCTGCCCGAGCGGCGGGCGATCTGGGTCAGACCGTGGACCAAGAAGAGATTCTGGTCCGCCGGGTCGATATCCTCCCACATGTTAGCGGCGATGGTGAGGATGGCCAGCCCCGAGGAGAACCCCTCGCTGCCCTTGTACGAACCGTAGTACATGCCCTGTTGGATAATGTCCCGGGGAGTGGCGCCGGCCTGGCGCAGGGAGGTGACGGCCTTGGCGATGAGGAAGGGGCTGCGATCTTTCAACCCTTGCTCCAGGGCCCGCCGGCCCCGGTCCACCAGCCGACGGCGGGAGGCCTCCTTCTCGTCCCGGGCCAGGCCCACGTACAACTGCCCGTCCGGCCGCAGCTCCACCGGAAAGGCCTTGGCATCGTCGCCTCCGGCAACGAAACAACCCCCTGTTTTCAGATCGAACTCCCAGTGGTGCCAGTGGCAGATCAGCACCCCGTCGCGGACGCTGCCCTTGGAGAGGGGGTAACCCATGTGCGGACAGCGGTTGTCCACCGCGTGGTACTCGCCCTGGTCGCGGAAGACCGCCAGATGGGTGCCCTCCACGGTGAAGGCCCGGCTCTCCCCCTCGGCCACGGCCTCGGCCGGGCAGAGGGGGTGAAAGGCCAAGGCCGAGGGTCCTGTCTCCGGCGCG
>VGJS01000062.1 GCA_016867395.1 Candidatus Handelsmanbacteria bacterium | reverse complement strand
CCCTGGGGGCCGGGCTGCGCGCCGACAACGCCAGTGTGGCCCTGTGGCGCGCCCCTGACCGGCGGCGGAGCGCCCCCCTGGTGGACAGCCAGGTGCTGGAGCGCAACCTCTCCCTGTGGGCGCAGCGGGAGATCTTCCTCAGCCCCCGCCTGCGCTTCATCGGCGGGCTGCGGGGGGATTACTTCACCTTCAACGTCGAGGACCACCTCGACCTCCAGCCCGCCTCCCTGCCCCACGCCTCCGGGTACACCCACCAGGGGCTGCTCAGCCCCAAGGCCACCCTGGTGTACAGCCCCAGCCGCCAACTGGACCTCTTCGCCAATTTCGGCACCGGCTTCCACTCCAACGACGCCCGCGCCGCGGTCATCGGGCAGCGGGTGCGGGAGATCGCCCGCAAGCTGGAAGGCGAAGGCCGCAGCAGCGCCGAGGTCAACGCCGCCCTGGAGGCGGCCAACTACGACCCTGGCCAACGGGACGCCCAGACCCTTCCCCGTGCCACCGGCGGCGAGGTGGGCGCCCGCGCCCGGGTGTGGGAACGCCTCAACCTGGGCGCGGCGGCCTGGTTGTTGGACCTGGAACGGGAGTACGTGTACGTGGGCGACGGGGGCACCACCGAACTGAGCGGCCGCACCCGGCGGGTGGGCCTGGACCTGGAGGGGCGGCTCCAGTTGCGGTCCTGGCTGTGGGCCGACGCCGACGCCAACCTCTCCAAGGGCGAGGCCCGCGACGAACCCGCCGACGCCGACCAGATCCCCCTGGCCCCCACCCTGACCTCCACCGGCGGCCTCACCGCCCGCCACCCGAGCGGGTACGAGGGCAGCCTGCGCTATCGCCACATCGGCGAGCGACCCGGCAACGAGGACAACAGCGTGCGGGCCCTGGGCTACACGGTCGTCGATCTGGCCGCCGGGTACCGGCTGGGGGCGTACCGACTGGACCTGCACGTCGAGAACCTGCTCGACACCGAGTGGAACGAGGCCCAGTTCGCCACCGAATCCCGGCTGCGCAGCGAAACCGAACCGGTGGAGGAACTCCACTTCACCCCCGGCAACCCGCGCACATTGCGCCTGGAGTTGAGCCGGTTCTTCTGAGAGGCCCCTTTGGGCGGGCGCGGCCCCGGTTGAAGGGCCGCGCCCGCTTGCGAATATTCCCACCCAAGGAGATCGCCGCGCAATACCACCTGCGAGGAGCCCTTTGCCATGAACCCCCCCTTGCCACCCTGGTGCTGGCCGCCCTGCCCCTGTGGGCCCAGACCCTTATCCCCCCCGAATGTTATCTCGATCAAAAGAACAACACCATCAACACCTGCAAGTACTGCCACCTCTCCGGCCCGCCCGGCGCCCTCAACAACGAGGCCGACCGCCAGGGCGCCTTCCCCGCGGCGGAGAACAAGTTCCTCAACGTCCTCGACCCCTCGCGGCTCGACAGCCTGCTGCCCCCCGCGGCCATCCCCGCGGACCTGAGCGCGTATTTGGCCCTGGACAACTACCTGGCGGCCCTGGCGGCGCGCGGGGGCGACGCGCGCTTAGGTTCAGGCGAAGGGGTGTTGAGATACTTCCCGGACCTGGACCCGGCCCAGACCGGGCCCGACGGCTTTGCCAACAACAGGTGGCGGGCCTTCAAGTGGAAACCCAGCGAACTGGCCTGGCCCAAGTACAACGGCCGCATCCAGCAAAACTGGGTGCGCCTGCCCGACAAATTCCAGCGGGATGGGGCCGGGGCGTACGACCGCGAGGTCTACAAACAGAACCTGGAACTGCTGGTGGAGGTGCTGCGGGGCACCGTCCAGTCCGGCGCCTACCTGGGCCAGGGGGCAGACGAGCCGGTGATCCCCTACCGCTTCCCCGCCGGCACCGAATTCCTCCACTACCTCTACTACCTCGATCCCTCGCAACCGGGCATGAAAGCCACCCGCATCAAGGAGGTGCGCTGGAACATCAAGAGTGTGCCTGAGCAGTACGACCAGAGCTTCTTCGCCTTCGTCTCCGCCAGGGCGAAGGAGTACTCCCTCACCTACCGCGAGGGCGGGCCCAAGCCCGCCGCTGCGTACGGCCTCATCTACAACGAGGATGGCTGGGATATCATCGTTTTCATCGAGGACCCCTCAGGGCAGTTGCGGCCCCAGACCGCCGCGGAGATGGTACAGTGCGTGGGCTGCCACTCGGGCCGGATGAGCAGCATCGTGGACAGCCACTGGAACTCCCTCCAGCGCAAACTGCCCGGCGAGGAAGGCTGGACGCTCCAGGACTATCGGGGCATCCCCGACTACTACAACGCCTACCTGGACCGGGGAGAGACCAGCGAGATCTTCGAGAACTACGAGGGCGACCCTGCCAGGATGCCTACCGGCCCGGAGGGGTACATCGACTTCCTCCCCTCGGCGTCGGAGGCCGAGGCCCTCACCCGGCGGTACTACCAGATCGTCCAGACGCAGAGCTACTATCTGGGCCGCGATCCCAAGCTGAGCAACCCCGGCTTCATGCAGAAACCCTCGACGAAGAGATTCCGCAGCGGCGACCAACTGGCTGTCTGGTATCCTGCCCTGGATTTTTCCCGGTTCGATCTGGGGCCGCAGATCACCGCGGTCGAGGAAGTGGAAACAACCCCTGCCCTTCACCCTGGCCCCCAGCTACCCCAACCCCTTCAACACCACCACCCAGATCCGTTACCACCTGGAGGAATCCGGCCCGGTGCGCCTGGAGATCCGCAGCCTGGCTGGCCAGCTCCTGCGGGTACTGGTGGATCAGCATCAGGCTGCCGGAAGCTACCAGGTATCCTGGGATGGCCTCGACCAGCAGAGTCGGCCCGCCGGCAGCGGCCTGTACCTGTGCCGCTTGAGCCAGGGAGACAAGACCGAGGCCCGCAAACTGCTCCTGTTGCGCTGAGAGGCGGTGAGGGGGCCGCGCTTCGCTATATTTAAGCCTGGAATCAGATACCCCACTTCAACGGGGAATAGCGTACCCTCCACCCGCCCCAGAAAGCGCCATGCGCAACCGCCCCGCCCTCCGGCCCACCCCGGCCGGCCTGCTCCTGGCCGGGAGTCTGGCCGTTCATCTCCTGTACCTGCTCTCCCTGCACCAGGGCTGGCTCAACCTGCTCTTCAACGATTCCTCCCACACCGAGCAGGGGTACGATTTCCAGGTGTATTACCTGGCCGGCAAAGCGGTGCTTGAAGGCCGGGATCCCTACGCGGTGGAGGGGGCCTTCGGCTTCCGCTACCTGCCGGCCTTCGCCCACCTGGTGGCCCGAGCCTTTGCCCTCCTTCCCCCCCTGACCGGGTACCTCGCCTACCTGCTGCTCAGCGAACTCTTCCTGGCCGCCAACCTGTGGCTCACCTGGAAATGGGCTCCCCCAGGAACGAGGCGCTCCCTGGCCCTGTGCATGTGGCTGGTCCCCACACCGCTGTACCTCGAACTCTACATGGGGCAGGTCAGCCTCTGGGCGGCCTCGCTGCTCTTCTGGCTCTGCTACCTGCTCGAGCGGGGCACCCCCCGCGGCGCGGCCCTGGCTTGGGCCGGGGCGGTGCTGGTCAAACCCAATGCCCTGCTCTTGCTGCCCGCCTTCCTCCGGCAGCGCCAATGGCTGCCCCTGGGGATCTGCGGCCTGGCCGTGCTCTGCACCTCCCTGCCTCACTTCCTGCTTCACCCCGGCAGTTGGGCGGCTTTTGGCGGCGCCAACCTGGGCGGGACACAAGCGGCCGGCACCCTGACCCATGCCGGCAATCTGGGGCTGTGGGCAATGCTGGTCAGCGCCGCAGCCAAGGCCGCCGGTTTGTCTCTTTCCTCCTTGTCCGGGCTCTCCGACCTTCCGGGCTGGGGCCAGGGGCTGGTACTGCTTGGACCAGCAGGGGTGGTGGTGGTCTCCCTGTGGGCCACTCTGCGCGGTGGGGATGGCGATCCCCTCCTGCCCCATACCCTCTGGCTCAGCGTGTTTTTCCTGATCTACAAGGACGTCTGGGAGCACCACTATGTCTTCCTACTGCCGGTGCTGGTGGTCCTCTACCTGCGCCGCCCCAACCCCTGGCTGCTGGCCGGCTTCGCCCTGGTGGCCCTGCCCACCCCGCTGTTCCTCCTCGATGTGTACCCCGGCACTAAAGGCGCCATCGACCCGGAACGGGCCTGGAGCCTGTGGACCTCGCTGAGCTACCGGAGCACCAAGCTGATTCCGGCCATCGGGTTGTGGCTTTGGCAGGTGGTCCTGCTTCTGAGACCGACGCCGGCCCCATCCAGAACCAACGGCTGAGTTGCCCCGCATTTTCACATCTCTGTTACCCTTCCCGGACCCCTGCTTCTTGTCAGTCACGGACTAATTGCCCTGCTGTCCCGCCACCTTGACCTCGACGGCCACCTGCCATGGCGGCGCACTACTAGTGGCCCCTGGACCGGAGTTGCCCATAATGGCGCCAGTCCTTTCACTGTTGGGCTCTGTACTCTATATTCCCCCCAGACGCCGATGAACATACATCCTCAACTCCTCCGCCGTCTGGCCGCCGCATTGGTAGCCCTGTGGTACCTGCTGGTCTACACCCACCTGGCCTCCTTTGCCTTGGCCCAGGCCGAGGTGGCAGGGGGTCAGAGGACCTGCTGCTGCATCGGAACCGGGCACGCCGATGCCTGCGCCCTGCCCGACGAAGACCTGGGCTGCCACAGCCCGCGGCCCACCTCCTGTCTCTTTGCCGCCCCCTGCGGTGGCGAGTTGCCCGCCGCCCCGCAGACCGACACCCTCACCTGGCCCCATTTGGCCGCAACCGCCAGCAGCCTGCAACCCCTGCTGGCCTCCGGCGGCCTGGGACTGCCCCAGCTCTCACCCGCCTTCTCCCACCTGCCCCCCCCGCCCGACAAGGTCCCGAAGCGCCGCGCCTGATCCTCCCGCGTTTTGATCGCTTCTTACCGGACTGCCTGAGAGCACCCTGCCCAGGGGGTACTTCGCCCGCGCCGTATCGCCGGCTCATCCAGGGCAGGGAAGGCCATTTTCCAGGCAGGTACGCAAAACTGTGCCAATGAAAAACCGAGAGGAGCTACCGATATGCGTTTTTTTCCGTTCTTTTTCCTGCTTTTTGCCACTGCCACCCTCGCCGACCAGGACGTGCGCGAGGACACCGTGTACACCATCGGAGAGGTGCTGATCACCACCGACTCGGGAATAAAGAAAGAAGCAGTAAGGCAGCCCCTCACCATCGACACCGTTGAGCCAACCCAGGCCGCCGCCGACCAGGCGGTGTGGGTGGGCGAAACCCTCATTAAGCTGCCCGGGGTGTACTTTGCCAAATTACGCGGGGTGGTGGATGCCCCGGCCATCCGCCAGCCCGTCTCCTACGACAATACCTATCTGTATCTACAGGACAACGTCCCCTTCCAGTCCCCCATCTCCTTCAACCACGCGGCCTTCTCCTACTCGGGAGCCATGACCTCCTTCGGGGGCATGGAGGTACTCAAGGGGCCCGGCAGCGCCCTGCACGGCTCCGACGCCCTGGCCGCGGTGATCAACGTCAAAAGCCTGGAGCCCACCTCGAAGCGCGGCGCCGATCTGCGCCTGGCCGGGGGCCAGTACGGCAACCGCGAGCTGAAGGCCGAATTCTGTGATGGTCTGGGCGAACACCAGGCGTGGCGACTGGCCGCCTCCTACCACGGCGAGGGGGGTTGGCGCGAGAACACCGGCTGGGACCGCCTCCAGGCCATTGCCCGCCATCGTTACCAAAACGCCGGCACCGAGGTCAACACCATCCTCACCGCCACCCGCTTCGACAGCGAGATGGCCGGCACTCTGGGGCAGGAGGTTTTCGACGCCGACCCCACCGCCGACGGCCTGGACCCCGAGGTGGACCGGGGCGAAGCCGCGGACCAGGCCCTTCACCTGCGCCTCAGCTCGGAAATCAAGAGGCCCTTCCTGGGCGACGAACTTCTCTCCATCACCCCCTTCATCCGCTACATCGACAGCCAGTACATGCACACCTGGGAGCCGGCCGTCACCCCGGTCACCACCGAAAAAACCACCACCTTCGGCCTGCTCAACCGGGCCTATCTTTACCGGGGCAATGGCGCGGAGACCATCCTGGGCCTGGACCTGGACCTCACCAACCTCGACCGGCTCACCGACCAGACCCGTCCCACCAAGAGCATCTGGGGCACCGACTACCTCCAGGGCACCCAGTACGACTTTTCGGTCAATTACCTCAACCTGGCCCCCTACCTCCAGCACAGCCAGCAACTGGGGCCACGCCTGCTTTTAGTGGCCGGGCTGCGCTACGAACGGGCCTCCTACGACTACGACAACCAGGTGGCCGCCGGCGCAGTGGGGGCCCGGTACCGTCCGGCAGACCGCCAGGATGACTTCTCCCAGCTCAACCCCAAACTCGGCCTGACCTATTTCCTCGACGAGGCCAACAGCCTCTACACCCGCTACGCCCACGGCTTCCGCATCCCTGGGTCCGGCACCCTCTATGCCCTCAGCGCCGGCCAGGCCGACTTCACCCTCGACCCGGAGAAGATGGACAGCTACGAGGTGGGGTATAAGGGCCGGCTGCGCGAGCACCTCTACGCCAGCGCCTCGGCCTACTTCATGCGCTCCACCGACGGCATTGCTATGGGGGTCTCCACCCCGGCCGGCGAGATCTCGGCCAACGGCGGTGAGCGCGAGTACAAGGGGCTCGAACTCTCCCTCTTCGCCCAGCCGATTTCCCATCTCGACCTGGAGCTGACCTACGGCTATTCGGCGCACCAGATCGTTAAGTACCGCGCCGACGGCCCCTCGGAGCTGGACGGCAACACCCCGATGAGCAGCCCTGCCCACCTGGGCAATCTGCGCCTCACCTGGCGGCCCCCTGCCCTCAACCAGCGCCTCAGCCTGCAAACGGAGTTCCAGTACCTGGGGGCCTGGTACATGGACGACGCCAACACCCAGCAGACCGACCCGGCCCTGATCCCCCACCTGCGCCTGTCCTGCCGCCTCAGCCCGGCGCTGACCCTGACCGGCAAGGTGCTCAACCTCACCGACAAACGCTACGCCTCCACCGCGGAATTGCAGCCCTGGGGCCTGAACCTGCGCCCCGGCCAGAACCGCACCCTCACCCTGGGCCTGGAGACCAGCTGGTAAATTGCGGGGGAGGCGGCCCCTGGGCCGCCTCCCCCCTCTCTGAGGAGTTCTGTCGATGCACCTCGCCCTGCAACTAAGCGCCGCCCTCTGCCTGGCCGCCGCCGGCTGGGCCGCCGATCACAGCCACCCCACCTCGGCCGCCGAGGCCGACTGCTGCCTGGTGGCCACCGTCCCGGTCCACACCCTGGCCGACTCCCTCGGCGCGTACCCTACCGCGGCCATAGACCCGCGCAGCGGTGAAGCATACGTGGCCTGGGTTTCCACCAGCGCCGGGGGGGAAACCAATGTACTCCTGACCCGCAAGGGAGCCGCCGCCCCTGCCTTTGACCGCCCGGTGCGGGTTAACCACCTGCCCGGCGACGCGGCCCCCAACAGCCAGGCCCCGCCCCAAGTGGCGGTGGGCCCGGAGGGCAATGTGTACGTGCTATGGAAGAACAACCTGCCCATCGAGGGCTACGAATGGCCCGGCGGCAACCTGCGCCTGGCCCGCTCAACCGACGGGGGGCGCAGCTTCTCCCCGGCCGTCTCGGTCAACGACGATGCGGCCGGCCCCCCGGCAGGCCACAACTTCCACGACCTGGCCGTGGCCCCCGATGGCAGCCTCTACTGCTCCTGGATCGACTTCCGGCTCGATCGCGACAAACCCGACCTGCGGGTGGCCCGCTCCACCGACCAGGGCCAAAGCTTTGGCCCCAATGTGGTGGTGGATACCGACGCATGTCCCTGCTGCCGCACCGCCATCGGGGTGGCCCCGGGGGGCCAGGTGTACGTGGCCTGGCGCAAGGTCTATCCCGGCAGCGTGCGCGACATCGCCCTTGCCAGTTCGGCGGACGGGGGCCGTAGCTTCACCAGTCCGGTGCGGGTCCACGCGGACAACTGGGTCATCGAGGGCTGCCCCCACCAGGGCCCCTTCCTGGGCCTGGACCCGCCCGGCCGGGTCTGGGTGGCCTGGACCACCGGCGCCGAGGGCCGGGCTGGCGCGTACTGGGCCGCCGCGGGCAAGGACCTGCGCTTTGACCCACCCACCCTGCTTTCGGTGGGCCAGGGTTCTTCCCCCTTCCACCCCAGCCTGAAAACCGCCGGCCCCGGCCAGGTGCTGCTGGCCTGCGAAAGCGGCGGGGCAATCTACCTGGCCACCCGCTTCCCGGACCGCCAGCAGGACCAGTACCTCACCCGCGGGGCCTTTCCCTCCCTGGCCCTTGGCGGTGGTCGGCTCGCCCTGGCCTGGATGGAGGGCGGGGTAGTGCGGGCCTATGTGGCCCCACGGCCCGGGCCCTGAGCTGAATGTTGCCCGGGTACATGAGGAAACCGCGCTCCAGAAACTGCCCCAGATCGCCCTGAGCGCGGCGATTTTTCGGGAGCGCCACGCCTATCACCTACCCGGAGACCTGCTTGGCTGGCGCACCGTGCCGCCCACCATCCGGGGTGATCTGCCGATCCTAGCGCTGCCTTCTGCCCTAGTCTTCACCCCCGTACATCTCGGCCTGGATCACCACGTGGCCCATGCCAAGGTGCTCCCAGAGCCAGGCCTCGGCTCGGCGGCACAAGAGGGTGCTATCGCGGAAAGACATGTCCTCTAGCCAGATGCGTGCCGAGCAGCAGACAAACCCCGAAGTCAGCTCCCAGATCCTCACCTCACTGACCCTGCGGATAGCAGGGACCGCTTCCTTGAGTTGGGCCTCCACGGCCGCGGCACTCGTTGACCTGGGAGCGCCCTGGAGCAGGATGCGCAGTGATTGCCCCAACAGGTCCAGCGACCACTTTAGGGTCAGGGCCGCCACCAGCAGGCTGAGCAAGGGATCGATGATGTACCACTGCGTCCAGGCCATGACGGCGCAGCCGACAACGATGGCCACAGAGGAGATCAGGTCGGCCAGTAGATGCAGAAAGGCACTGCGGGTGTTCAGATCCTCAGTCCCCCCCTGGTGGAGAATCAGGGCGGTGACCAGGTTCACGACCAGGCCGAAAAGCGCCACCCAGATCAGCTGGGCTGGATCGATGGAGAGTGGTGAGCGCAGGCGCGCTGTTGCCTCCCAGATGATCCAAGCGCTCAGTCCCAGCAGCAGCAGACCATTGAACTGCGCCGCCACGATTTCAACGCGATGCCACCCGTAGGGGAACCGGGCCGATGGCCCGCGCCGCGCCAGGAGGATGGCCAGCAGACTCACCCCCATCGATACCGCGTGAAGGCTCATGTGGACACCATCGCTGATCAACATCAGGCTGTTGGTCAGGTAGCCGGCCACCAGTTCGATCAGCATCGCCGAATGGGTCAGACCCAAGCACCACCACAGCGCCCGACCCTGGCGGGGACGGTGCAGATGGCCGCCCAAAGCGCCGCATCCCTCTCCGTGCTGCCCATGGCGGTGATGGGTGGTGCAGTGCCCATCGTGCAAAGGGTGCTCGGTCATACCTCACTCCTTTCCCTGTCCAGGTTGCGGAACACCGCCACGCTTCCCGCTTCCGTACCAACAGCCAGCAGGCCTCCGTCCGCAGACCAGCAGAGCTGACTGATCCCCGCCGGGAGTAAGGCCTTGCCCAGCAACTGCCGTCGACCGACGCTCCACAGGCCAATCACCCCAGCCCCACACCCAGATGCCAACAAGGGTCGCCGCGGATGAAAGGCCAGGGCCGAAACCGGCTCGGCATGGACGTCCAGTTCGATGGGCCGGGACCCTGCTGGCCCCTTGCCGCCACAATCCCACACCGTCACCCGCCAGCCCCCCCCGGTGGCCAGGTATCGGCTGGCCGAATCCCAGGCCAGTTCCCGCACCTTTTGCGCATACCCCCACATCTGCAGGTCGCGACCGGTCCTGGCAATCCAGAAGTGGATGGTCGCATCCTGCTCGCCGGTGGTGACGAAGCGGCCATCTGGGCTCCAGACCAGCTTCAGCACCGCCCCCTTCCACTCAAACCTCCGGACCGCTTCGGTCTGGTCGGGCTGCCAGAACCTCATCTGGCCGTACGCCGCCGAGGCCAGCAATGGTTTCCTGCTGGAGGGGCACCAGCCCAGATCGGCCACGGTGGAAGCGTGTTCGGGGGATTCGTACCAAAGCGAAAGTCCGCCTGCCGGCTCATGGCCCCACATGCGCACCCGCCGCCCAGCGGCACTGGCCAGCCACTTGCCGCTCCCGTGCCACACCGCCCGCTCCACCCACCCGGCACCTCCAGGAAAGGCGCCCAGCTCCTGCCCCTCTTGGCCGTCCCACAGCCGGATCTTCCCATCTTGGCCACTGCTGGCCAACAGCGGCAGTCGCGGATGCCAGGCCAGGGATAGGGTCCCCGGCGGGTGTCCCGACAGGCGATGGCGACAGGAGCCGGTGTCAATGGCAAAGACCTTCACGGGACCACTAATCGATGCCGCTGCCAGCCACCGCTGATCCGCCGAGATCCCCATGCCGATCACGTGGTCACCCACCTCCCCGGCCCATACCAGCGCCAGTTCGGCCGCCCTTTCCAGCCTGCTCAACACAGACATGCGCCGAACCCCTCTACTAGCTCCTGGCGGTTCAGGTTGCGCCCGATGAAAACCAGGGAATTTCGGCGCTCCTCTTTGCCCCACGGGCGGCCTGCCTGGCTCTCGAAAAGCATATGCACCCCCTGAAATACCACCCGCTCCTTCTCTCCCCGCAGGCTGAGAATGCCTTTCATGCGGAAGATGTCCTGACCCTTTTCCCTCAGCAAGTTCCCCAGCCAGAGGTCAAAACGCAGCATATCCAGGTCTCCCGGCAGGGCAATTCCCACCGAACCCACCTCGGCGGCGTGTTCGTGGTTGGGTTTGAACGCCCGTGCCAGCACCGGCTGCAGCAACCGATCGTCCTGGGTGATGGTGAGGGCAAACTCCTCGGGATGGTGTTGGGTGAACAGGGCATAGCTGCCAGCCGCTCCGATCACCGCCCTCAGACGGGTGGGTCCGGCGGCATTGAGGTGCACCTTATGCCGGGTACGGCCCGGCTCAAAGCGTTCACCCTCCCTCCAGGGATGGGGCTCGCCGGAAAAGCTCAACCCCGCCTCCATTATGCCTGCTGCCAGCGCCGCCTCGTTTTCGCCGCCCAAAGGCATCAGGACCAGGTCCATGGTCGGGTCCGGCCCGGGTTGGAGGGTCAACTCGCTCCTGCCCGCTGCGAAGGCGAAAACCCCCGCCCACTCGAAAGCGTACTCCGGCTCCATGAAGCCGGGATCAACCGCCAGGGCGCGCTCCAAGTCAAAAGCACCCAGGCCGAGCACCTGGTCCAAATCGACGGCGGCATCCTTGGTCCGCTGGATCCGGGCAGCCGCATTCATGCCGCGCAACCGCGTTTCCAGCACCGCCAGCTGCTCAAAGGTAACAAGATCGATCTTGTTGAGCAGGATCAGGTCGGCAAAGGCGATCTGTTCCTGGACCTCGCGGCTGTTGTCGAGCTGCTGGAGGAGGTGGTGGGCATCCACCACGGTAATGATGCCGTCGAGTTTCAGGCACCTCTTGATCTCGGGGTCGACGAAGAAGGTCTGGGCCACTGGCCCCGGGTCGGCCAGGCCGGTGGTCTCGATGAGGATATAATCGAACTTGTCGCGGCGCTTCATCAGATTGCCCAGGATGCGGATGAGATCCCCGCGCACGGTGCAACAGATACAGCCGTTGTTCATCTCAAAAATTTCTTCGTCGGCACCGATGACCAGTTCGTGGTCGATGCCGATCTCGCCAAACTCGTTTTCGATCACGGCGATGCGTTTGCCGTGTTTTTCGGTAAGGATGCGGTTGAGCAGGGTCGTCTTGCCGGCGCCGAGAAACCCGGTTAGCACGGTGACGGGGATAGGGGCACTGGCCATGGCCTCTCCTTTAGATGGCATGGGGTTCAGCGGGCTTTCTCTAAAAAGGTGAATAGCCGGTAGGGTGCTCCGGTGGTATTAAATACCGGGGTAGGTCTGGTTTTTCCGGTCTTGGGGTCGAGGGTGAAATACCCGGTTCCCTCGGCGGTGTTCATGCCCCACACGACGAGGTCGCCAAACCGGGTCAGGCAGATCGACCTTCTCGAAAACGTGGTTGTGCAGATCGCTCCTGAAGGGCTGGTAGTTCCGATCGTTAACGTAATCGGGGGGATTGCTGGTGTTGGCCGGGATGTTGAGAAAGCCGTAGATCACGCCCTTCCCCCAGTAGGTCCGGATATCCTGGTACGAGGTGTTGTTGCCCGGGACGTGGGAAATGGTCTTTTCTTTGATTGAGAAGAAGTAGGTGGGATCGAACTCGTCCTCCCCTTTCCTAATGCTCAGGAAGCCATCCAACACGGTGCTGAATCCCCACAACCCGTACCCGTAGAGGTAGAGGTCGCCCTTTTCGTCCACGCAGGGACTGTCGGTGGTGCCACCCCCGTCGATGCTGAGGGTCCGCGGGTCGCTGATCGCCTTGATCACCGTGTCGGCGGCGGTGTCAATGATGACCACGTGGGCCCCAGGATGGGGGTTGAATGCCGAGATCTCCTGCAGCAACGCGGCGTAGCGCTTGCCGTCGCGCAGGATGGAGTTGGCGGGCTCCGGGTTGTTGTCCCCGTCGCCCAGCGTATAGATCACCAGGTCGATGCGTTTGGTTTTGGTCATGGTGTCCAGGTTGATGACCACCGCGATGCGCTTCCCCTCCAGGCAGTGGATCGAAAGGGTCGCCTTGCTCCCCATACCGCCCTCCTCGCGGTTCTTAATACCCGTGACCCGGGTGAGCAGTTCGTTGAGGTCCTTAGACCGCCCCTGGTATTCGCGAAGCTCCAGCACCGCCACCGGCATTGGCAGCTGGCGGATGGCTTCTGCCTCGCATGCGCTTTCGGCGGTCACCCCGAGCCCCGCCAGCTGGATGACGGCAGTCTGCAGGGCCAGGTCGGTCTGGTCTTTCTGGCCCTGCGCCAGGACCATCTTCACCGCCTTTTTTTTCGTCGAGGTGGCTGGCCTCAAGGAGGTAGGCGCCGGCGGGAATGCCCGTGGTCCGGCACCCCCTGGCGCTGTCGGTGGCCGTCCCGCCCTGCGTTCCGCTCAGGGTCAGGTTCACCTTTTGCAGCGACCCATCCGTTTCGGCGCTGTTGATGGTGCCCCAGAGAAGGCCTTCCACTGCGGCCCAGACCTCGCCGGCCCAAAGGTGCCCCAACGCGAACCCCGCCAGGATCAGCCCCTGCAACCCTGCTGCTGCCTTTGCTCCCTTGCCGTTCATCGTCTTTCCCTGTTTTCGTGGGAGTGTACTTCGTGTCTGCGGTCCTCGCACCCCAGACACTCGCCGAGCTGGGCCATCAGGGTGGCGAGGGTGCCGGGCAATGCTCGGCCCTCCTCCAGCCAGCCCCGCCGCCGGGCCTCAGCAGCTAACTCGGCGAGCCAGGGCAAGCGCAGACCGGCCCCTTCCAGCAGCGCTGCGTCCGCCAGAATGGTCTTGGACTCGCCCTGGCACAGCGCCCTACCCCGGCTCAGCACCACCACTTCATCAGCCCAGGCGAAGGCCAGATCCACATCGTGGGTGGCCATCACCAGCGCGGAGCCACCAGCCTTCCTTGCAGCCAAGGTTTCCATCAGCTGCCGGGTCGCCCGGGGGTCGAGGCCAGCGGTGGGTTCGTCCAGGAGCAGCACCTCCGGACCCATGGCCAAGACCCCGGCCAGGGCCACCCTCTTCTTCTCGCCAAAACTCAGCTGGTGCACCCCCCGGTCGCTGAGGTGGCCGATACCCACCCACTCCAGGCTTGTAGCAACACGCCGCTGCACCTCCTCCGTTGCCAACCCCAGGTTCTGCGGACCAAAGGCGACGTCCTGGTACACCAGCGGGCAGGCCACCTGGTCGTCTGGGTCCTGGAGGACGAGCCCAACCCTGTGGCGCCACTCCTTCAGCGCCCGCCATCGGTAGCTGACCGGTACGCCGTTGAGGTATACCTGGCCTGCCTCGGGCTTGAGAGTGCCATTGAGGTGCAGCAGGAGAGTGGACTTTCCCGACCCGCTCGCCCCCAGCAGGGCCAGGCAGGTCCCCTTCTGCACACGTAACCTCACTCCCTCCAGCACTAAGGGCCCACGCCCCTCATAGCGGAACCCCAGGTTTTCCGCCGCCAGCGCGACACTCATCGGTGCCCCCACCAGGCGATGGCCGCTGCCAGGATTCCCACCAACCCGAGGAAAGGGGCCGACAGTCGGTAGGGCACCGGCCTGGCCCGGTAGGCCTGGCCGCCGTTTCTGGCCGCCAGCCCCCACTCCAGGCGCTGGGCCCGGGCCAGGCTCTGTACCAGGAGAGCTGCCAGCATGAACCCCAGCGAGCGGTAGGCGCGGCCCGGATTGCCGTAACCAAGGCGTGACACCTGAGCCCGCTGCAGGGCGCGCGCCCTCTCCCAGGCGACGTGGATCAGGCGGTAGACCGTCAGCGCGACCTCGACCAGTACCCCGGGCAGGGGCAGCACCCCCAGTAGCTCGGGTATGGGCGTGGTCATGGCGATGAATGTCAGACATGAACAGGCGGCCAGCGACCGCAGCGCCTGCCATGCCGCCGGCTCCAGGAGCTCGGGGAGCAGGACCAAACGGAGTGGCCCTGCCTCCGCGCGGATCCCCAGGCACAGCGCCAGCACCCCCACCGCCAAAAAACCACCGGGCAGGACCAGTACCCGCAGGTACGCGCTTAGAGGCACCCGCGCCCCCAGCACAGTTAACCCGGTCGCCACCAGCAGGATCATCAAGCCTGCCGGCCACGCGGGGAGCACGAGAGCCAGCCCCAGGAGACTTCCCCCCAGGGCCAGTTTTTCCAGCGGATGCCGGCTCCGCCAGGCATTGGCAAAGGCCCAGTAGTCAAGACTCCGCATCCTTGTTCCTCTCCCGCATCACCCCCAGGAAGTAACCCAGCAGCCCGGCGCCCAGCGCCGCCTGCACAGCGAAGAGCAGGCTCTCTACCTCGGCCCCGGGGGGTTGCCACAGCGGCTGAATCCAGGGCTCGTACTCGGGCCTCAGCCGGGCGATCTCTTCCGTGGCCTGGCCATCGGTGCCGGCGAATCCATCTGCACCCTGCCGCGCCGGCCACCACAGCGAGAGAGACACCAGTCCGACCAAAACCAAGAGCAAAGACAGGTTCTGCATTCTCATGCCAGTTTGCCCCCTTCACTTAGGCCCCGCAATTGCGGGGCGTTGTGCGCCAGCAGCACATTGACCATCAACACGCTGAGGACCCCTTCCCCCACGGCCAGGGGAACCTGGGTCAGGGCATAGATCCCGGCGAATTTGGCAAACGCCCCGATCCAGCCGCTGTGGGGATCGGGAAACGCCAGCGCCAGCTGGGTGGCTGTCGTCAGATAGGTGGCCAGATTCCCCAGCGCCGCTGAGAGGAAGACCGCAGTGGGGAAGGACCAGGACCGCAGTAGGCGGAAGACCGCAAAGGCCACCCCTGGTCCAACCACGGCCATCGAAATGACGTTGGCCCCCAGCGTGCTCAGACCGCCATGGGCCAGCAGCAAGGCCTGGAAAAGCAAGACCACCATTCCCAGCACACTCATCGCCGCCGGCCCGACCAGCAGCGCCCCGATGCCGACTCCGGTAGGGTGTGAGGAACTGCCCGTCACCGAGGGCAGCTTGAGGGCGGAGAGCACAAAGGCATAGGCCCCGGCTACCCCCAGCAGCGGTTTGCGTTCTGGATGTTGGCGCAGGATGCGCTTGATACTGCCCAGGCCCACAGCAACAAAGGGCAGCGCCAGGGCCGCCCATCCCGCCGCATGGGCCGGGGGCAGGAACCCCTCGGCGATGTGCATGCTTAAACCTCCACCTCATGTGCGGCTGCCGCTGTCCCCTCCTCTCCCTCCCACTGGGGCCAAGGGTCCTCAAAGACGCCTCCCCGGCGGTATTCCTCCATCTCCTCAGGGGTAGACAGGCACCCCTCCAACTCCCGGCGGATCGTCTCAACAGCCATGTCCTGGCCGATGAAGACCAGCTGGTTCTTTCGATCGCCAAACTCTGGGTCCCATCCACTGGTATCGAGGCTCTCCTGCTGACTCGCGTCCGGGTCCTGGGCTCGTTCGGCAGCGCTCAACCCTGCCCACCAGCTTCCGGCCACTTCCATGCGCAGTGAATGGCCGGCCTGGTTCCAGCCAAAGGCGAGGCTGGGACGCGAGGCCAGCCAGAATACCCCTTTGCTGCGAAAGACCGCGGGGTCGATCCCCTGGTGCACATAGTGCCACAGCCGCGCCGGATGGAAGGGGCGGACCTGGGTGAAGGTAAACGAGCTGATGCCATAGGTCTCGGTTTCGGGGACATGCTCCGCCGCCAGGGCTGTTTGCCAGCTGGTAGTTCGGGACATGCGGTCGAAATCGAACCGGCCGGTATGCAGGACCTCCTTGAGGTCCACGCGGCCAAAAACACCGCGGATGATCCGCGCACCTGGATTGAGTGAGCGGATGATCGCCTCCAGTTGCTGCGCCTCCTCTTCATCCACCCGGTCCACCTTGTTGAGCACTACCACGTCGGCACATTCCACTTGATCGGTCAGCAGATCGACGATCGCCCGGGTGTCCTCTTCGCCGGCAGCCAGGCCGCGGTCCGGCAGGTGGTCGTCACTGCAGAAATCGCGGAGGAAACCGCTGGCGTCCACGACGGTGACCAGGCAGTCGAGCCGGCTGAAACGCCCCAGGTCGATGCCCAGTTGCTGGTCGGTGTAACAGAATGTCTGGGCCACGGGAAGGGGTTCCGAGATGCCCGTGCTCTCGATGAGCAGATAGTCGAAGCGTCCCGACTGAGCCAGGCTTTCGACCTCCCGGATGAGATCCTCCCTCAGGGTGCAGCAGATGCACCCATTGGTCATCTCCACCAGCTTCTCCTCGGTACGCGAGAAGGCATGGCCCTGGCGGACCATTTGCGCGTCGATGTTGACCTCACTCATGTCATTGACGATCACCGCGACCTTAAGCCCTTCGCGGTTGTGCAGGATGTGGTTCAGCAGGGAGGTTTTGCCGGCACCAAGAAAACCGCTCAGTACCGTAACCGGCAGTCGGTTGTCAGCCATCGCTTTCCTTTCAGGAGGTCTGTACTTTTCAGCGAGCACAAAAAGGGCCAAGGCGGGTCTGCACTCGCAGACCCACACGGCGCTTTCTGTGCTGAGTTCCGGCCGGCGGTGCTGGGCTTCGCGGGCGCACACCCCCGGCCATTTTCCTGCCCCGGTCCAGACCAGGTCTGGACCGGGGTTTCTGTTAACCCACCAAGGCTGCCCTCAGTTGGTGATCACCACCGGGAAACTTACGTCGATGTCAGTATGGTCGCTGCGGTCCTTGCCGTTTTTCGGGGCGTCGGCGAAATGGCTGAGCACCACGTTGAGGGCGGCCGCGCCGCTGCCTCCCGCACTTACCCCGAGGGTGAAACGCAACCCCACGGGGTGGTCGGTGCCGGTGTTGGTGGTGTAGTCGGATTCCTTGTCCGCTGCGCTCACGCTCAGACGGCTGGCGGCAGCTCCCTGGGCCGTGAAGAAGAACTGATGCACCTCCGCCTCCCCGGCCACCTCGGCGCCGATATCCTCGTTGTTGATGCCGTCGAAGAGTGCCACCTCACCGCGGTACTGGGTGGCGGCTTTCACCATGAGGGTATCGATCTGGTCCAGTTTCCCGTCCCCCTCATGGTCCAGGGCCCCCACCACCACCGCCGCAGCAGCAGGCTGGCCGGCATCGTCCAGCGGGGTTAGGTTGAGGGTGATGCGGGTGATCAACTCCTGGGGGTTGACCGCCTCCGGTTCGGCCGGGTTATCGCTGCCACAGCCGGCCAACAGGCCCAGGCAGACACTCAAGAGCCAGAGAGACAACTTTTTTTGCATGGATCCGCTCCTTTGTTGGTTGGTTGCCGGCGCCCGGCCCCATAGCCGGGCGCCTTGGTTCGGGGCTTTGCCCGTCAATCATTTGGTCGCCTCCGATTCGCGGCCAAAGGGCAGTTCGAGCCGGAGGGTTAGGTTGCGCCCAGGATCGTGGGCGAAATAGCGGTACCGGCTCAGGTAATCGCGGTAGAGCCCATCGGCGAGGTTTTCGAGCTCCACTGACCAGGCCAGAATCTGCCCCCGCCACCTACTGCGGCCGCCCAGGCGCACCCCCAGGAGCAGGTACCCCCCGGGGGGCGGGGCATAGTCTGCCGCCGGGGCCCGCTGCTGCCGCGCCACCGCCTCAAGACTGAGTTCCAGATTCAGCTCCCGACACCAACCCGCATCGGGCCAGCCCACCCCAGCCCACAGGCGGGTCCGGTCAGCGGGCATGGCCCCGAGTGCCTGGCCCCGGCTCAGGTCCCGACCCCGCACCAGGGTGGCCGAGACCCCCAAGCGGCCCCGGACGAGGGGCCGGTACTCCAGCCAGGCCTCTATCCCCCGGATCAGGGCGGCGCTTTGTACGTAGCGGAAGGTGGGAAAGGTGCCGCGGGTGGTGACCGTGGGCTGGGGATCAGCCTGTAGGAAGATGAACCCGTCCATCCGGTTCCGGTACAGGCTCAGCTCCCCCTGGGTGCGCCGGCCCTGGTGTTTAAGGGTCCAGTCCAGGCTCAGGCTACGCTCCTCGCCCAGGCCCAGGTCGCCGATCTCGTACTGCCCGGCCCCGTGGTGCACATCGCGGCTGTACAACTCGTTGACGTTGGGCGGCCGCCACGCCGTGCCCAGGGTGACCCCGCTCGTCCAGGCCGGCCCCAATCCGCCTATCAGCCCCACTGCCCCTGACAATCCGGCATAGCAGTGGCGGCGGGCCAGGACCTGCCCGTCCCGCTGGCGCACATAGGTCTGAACCCGGCGCTGGTCGAATCGCAGGCCGGTGTCCAGCTTCAAACCCCGGAGGTACCAAATCTGCCTGGCGAACACCCCCCCGCTGCGGGCGCGGAAATTGGGGATGAGGAACACGCTACCCTGCCGTACATTTCCCTGGCGCATCAGGTTGGCTCCCAAGGTTGCCGCCGATCCCCCCACCCCTTCGAGCCGGGTTTCGAGGGTGCGGGTGGTCAGGGCCAGATCGAAGGTGGGCCGGGCCAGGGCGGCAAGGGAGTCGTTGTAGGGGCGGTGGGCGTCGTACTCGCTGCGGTGGTTCTGCTGCCAGCCGTATTGGACCTCCAAGCGCCCCAGTCCCGCGAGGGGATGCCGGACCTTAGCGGCCACCAGGTCGTGTGCGATCTGTTGCCGCGGGTTAAGCACCTCGTAGCTGAACACCCCCTCTGCCAGGGGACGACCCCGGGCGATTGCGCGCAGCAGGTCGTCGCGGTTGCCTATATGCGAACCCCGGAAGATGCCCAACGCGGTGCCGAAGTGGCTGAGGTGCAGTTCAACGGCACCTGTCCCGCGGTGGTAGGCCAGGGCGGCGCTGACATTCCGCTCGGAGAAACCCGTATTGCTCAGATAGTAGGCGGTGGTGCGGCTGTTGCCGGCCCGCCGCAGACTGGTCTGCAGCCGCCAACTGAGGCCCGGCAGGCGCTCCGCCATCCCTTCCACCAACAAAGCGCCCGCGCCCTGGCGGTTGTTGCCAAAGCCGTTGAGCGCCAGCCGCCCCCCTAGCCCAGGGGTGCGCCGGAAGCGCGGGGGCACGACCCGTACGACCCCGCCGATGGCCCCGGTGCCGTACTCGACCCCCGCCGCACCTTTCAGCACCTCGACCCCGCCGGTTGCAAAGGGGTCGATCTCGGGTGCGTGTTCGGCCCCCCACTGCTGCCCTTCCTGGGCCAGACCCTGGTTAAGCACCAGGACCCGGTCGCTGTGCAGGCCCCGGATCACTGGCTTGGCGATGGCCGGACCGGTCTTCAGTAGCGCCAGGCCCGGAACCTGGGTCAGGGTCTCCCCCAGGGTCTGCCCCTGCCGGTCGCGGATCTGGGATTCGCTAAGAAGGGCGCTCCCCTGAGCGCGGTCCCAGCGCCGGTCGCGGCTGCCCTGGACCTCGACTTCGGCCACCGCGATGGGGGCCGGGACCAGCCGGACCACCACGGGCGGGTTCGCCTCGCTGGCCAGTGCCGGCAGGGTGGCCACCTCGTACCCCAGGAGGCGGAACTCAAGGGGGCCCCGCACTGAACCAGGCACCACCAGGTCAAACCCCCCGTCCTCACCCGTGGTGATACCCACCCTGATCTGGGGTGCCATCACCACCACCCCAGCCAGGGGCTGGCCGGTGGTGGCGTCGACGACGCGGCCGTGCAGGGTTTCGGCCTGGACCGGGTGCGACAAAGGCAGCAGGCCCAAAAGGGCCCACCCGGCCGCGGCAAAACGAGCAACCATGATACCTCGAGGTTACCGGTGACAGGCTCCCCTGCCGGGTCGGGAACGGCAGAGCGCAGCCAAGGGTTCCGGGCGGTTACGTTAGATGGGGATAGAGATCCCTGGCACCAACCCCTGACCTGCCCGCACCTGGCCCATGGTATAAGGCGAGGTACGGGAAAAGAGCCGGACACGGACCAGAGCGACCGCTATCCGGCAGGGCAGTGGGGTGAACGAACCTAAGGGTCAGACCCGCCCCCACGTCCCCCTAGCATGGTGCCTCGCAGCGGGAGGGGAGGTGGGGTTCAGGCGTGGGGCGGAGGGGCGCGGCAGGCGAAACGCCGGCGCCAACGACCGTAGGGGAGCGGCGAGGCGCCGGGTAACAGCAGAGCGGGGGTTCCCCGCGGGACAGGGAGGAAAACCCCGAGGAGGACGAGACCGAGGAACAGCAACGCCAGCCCCTGTTGCAGCAAATCGACCGGGCAGTCGACGGTCTCGCTGAGGCCCTCGTGGAACAACTCGTGGGCCACGGGCAGGCACATTAGGAGCCCCACCAACATCCCTAGCAGAAGGATGAGGGCAATCTTGGCGATCGATCTGGGCAACGGAGTTTTCATGGGGACCGGTTTGTGTTGTCCCGAAGTAAGATACCCGGCCTTTCGGATCTTGTCAAGCCGAGGTTCCCCGACGACCCTGCCCTGTGTATCTCCTACCTCAGGCCCCTCGCAGCCAAGCCAACCCGGGTAGTTCCATGGCTACAGATTAACAACCCCTGCATGACCAAATCCAGTTCTTTCTGACCCAGCGCCAGAACCTTGAGGCCATCTTCGATTCCGTGGCCGACGGCATCCTGGCCCTCGACCGGGGACTGCGGATCAGCAACCTCAACTCGGCGGCTCGACGCCTGCTGGACACCTCATGGCAGGAGGCAGTGGGGCGCTCCTGCCTCGATCTGCTCCACCCCTCGACCGAACTGACCGACCTGCCGCGCCAACGGAGGCCCGTGGACCGGTGCCCCCAGACCCTCCATACCGCCGGGGGCGAAACTGCCCTCTTCTTGTCCCTGCCCCCCTGGTAGATCTCCAGGGCCAGGAGCAGGGGATGGTGCTGATCCTCCGAGACCTGACAGAAATAGAATAATTTGAGATACAACTCATTGTGCACCAACGGTTTAATAGGATCGTCGGCAAAGACCACCGAATGCGCGAACTCAGACAGGTTATCGAGGACTTCGCTGACCGCGAAGCCACAGTGCTCATCCTCGGCGAGGGCGGCACGGGCAAGGAGCGGGTGGCTGAGGCCATCCACTACCGAAGCCACCGCCGGAACGGCCCCTTTGTCAGGGTCACCTGCTCGGCCCTGTCAGAGAGATTGCTCACATCGTAACTCTTCGGCCACGTGAAGGGCGCCTTCACCGGGGCCCTTCGAGATAAGGTGAGTCGCTTCGAGTAGGCCTATGGCGGCTCGATCTGCCTCGACGAGATCGGCGACCTCAAACCCAACTTGCAGGTAAAGTTACTCAATTTATTGCAGAAGAACGATATAGATCGTTTTGGAAGTGGGAAGACCTTCAAGGTGGATGCCCAGGTGATTTCCGCCACCACACCAGACCTACAACGCGCTCTGCAGCAACGGTTTTTCCCCTCTGATCTGTATTATCGCCTCAATGTAATGCCCCTGGAATTACACCCGCTGCGCCGGCGAAAGGAGGACATCCCTCTGCTGGCCGAGCATTTCATCGCCATATTCAACAGCCAAACCCAGCGCCGCTTCCTGCACCTCGACGATGCCGCCCTTTCTCTGTTGATGGAATACGACTGGCCAGGCAATGTCCGGGAACTGGAGAACGCCATCGAACATGCCCTTCATTAAATGCCGGGGAGAGGTATTGCTCGAGCTATGTTCAGAAGTTGTGGATGGCTGGGGGCAAAAAAAGAGCGTATCCTGAGTATGGCCACCATCACTCACCGCCCTTTGGCGAGGGCGAAAGGATACGCTCATGGCAGAATATACGGCAACCC
>VGJS01000061.1 GCA_016867395.1 Candidatus Handelsmanbacteria bacterium | reverse complement strand
GCTCCTCGACCAAGTCATTGCTGGTGCAGTTCTCGTCGATGGCGAACTCAAAAATGCGGCTTGACCATGCAGGATACGCGTACCCCCCATTCACAACATTTGACAAAAGCTCGAATAGTGGTTGAGCCATACCACGATCACTGTCAGGAGAAAAGAGAACTATGGGCGCAGTCAGGCAAGGTCCGAACTGGGTGTGCGTGAACCCCAAGGCCGATTGGCAGGCCCGCGACTCGATGGGGGATTTCGTGTACCGCGACCACCTCTGGATCCTGGGCGGCTGGTTCACGCCGGAGGACCCCAACCCGGTGGACGTGTGGAAGTCGCCCGACGGCGTGCAGTGGACCTGCGTGCAGGCCCACGCCCCATGGGTGCAGAGCGACCTGCCCGTGGCGCTGGTCCACGGCGACCGGATGTGGATGATGGGCGGTCGCAAGCTGCCAGGCACCGAGTGCAGCAACAAGGTCTGGTCGTCCGCCGATGGGGTGGCGTGGACCTTGGAAGGGGAGGCCGGCTGGTGCCCGCGGGTGGCCCCCTGCTTCGCCGCGTTTAGGGGCCGCATGTGGGTCTTGGGCGGTACCGAAAGCTTCTACGATCACAGCGATGCGATGGTCAAGAACGATGTCTGGTCCTCGGCGGACGGGAAGGACTGGCAGCTCGAAACCCCGGCTGCCGGCTGGTCCAGGCGGGCGCATGCCCAGGCGGTGGTGTTCAGGGACAAGCTGTGGATCATGGGCGGAGGCCTGTGGAAACCGCAGCACGTCGCCACCAACGACGTCTGGTGCTCCGAAGACGGCGTCCACTGGACGCAGGTGACAACGGCTGCCCCGTGGGCTCCCCGGCTGTGGTTCGGGGCCGTGGTCTACCGCGATCACCTGTGGGTCTTCGCGGGCTGGTCCAAGGAGCACGGCAACTTCGGGGACGTCTGGTTCAGCGCCGACGGCGCGGAGTGGACCGAGCTGAGATCCGACCTGATCTGGAAGGCCCGCCACGAGATCGCCCCCTACGTGTTCAGGGACCGGATCTGGCTTGCTGGCGGCCACGCGGAGCCCCTCAACAGCGAGGTCTGGACCCTCGCCCTGCCCACAGGATGGCCCGGGGCGGAGTGACCCGGCCGGTGCCGACGCCGCGCCGAGAAACGGACCTTCGCCGAATGGGAGGAGGGCGGTGTGCGCGGCCTGGTGGTGGGCCGGGCTAGCTCAAAACGCCACAAATCCCCCGCACACGGGGATACATTGCCCGGTCACGTAGTCAGAAAGATCCGTGACCAGGAACTCCACCACCCCGGCGCAGTCCTCGGGGGTGCCCAGCCGCCGCAGGGGGATCTGGGCTTCCAGACGGGCGCGGGTTTCTGGCTCGTTGCGGCCCTGGGCGATGGCCCGGGAGGAGAGGATGAGGCCGGGGGCGATGCAGTTAACCTGGACGTTGCTGGGGCCCAGTTCGGCGGCCAGGACCCGGGTGTACTGGATGATGCCGGCCTTGGCCACCTTGTAGGGCATGCCGCCCCCGTCTCGGCCGCTCCACATGCCGGCCTGGGAGGCGACGTTGACGATCTTGCCCGAGCGCTGCGCCTTCATGGGACGGCTGGCGGCCTGGCAGCAGAGCAGGGTGCCGGTGAGGTTGATGTCCATGATGTAGTGGTAATGGCTTTCGGAGGCCAGGCTGGCGGCCTGCTCCTCGTGGGAGCGCAGGTTGCCCCCGGCGTTGTTTACCAGGATATCGAGCCGGCCAAAGGTGTCGAGGGCCTGCTCCACCATCCGGTCCACGGCCTGCTGATCCGCCACGTCCGCCACCACCCCCAGGCTGCGCCGGCCCAGGGCTTCCACCTCCCCCATCACCGTGGGGGCGCTCAATTCCTCGCCGTATTCCTGCGCCGCATTCAGGTCGATGTCGTTGACCACTACGTCCGCCCCCAGGCCGGCCAGACGGAGCACGTAGCCCCGCCCCAGGCCGCGGGCTCCCCCGGTGACCAGGGCCACCTTGCCTGTCAGTTTCATCCGCTCGTTCCTCCGAATAGAAGTCGGCGCAAAGATAGCGCCGCTGCCGGTGCCCTTCAATAGAGGAAATTCACCCCCAGCCGCACAGTGAAGGGAGCGCCGGGCACGAAGTTGATGTTTGTGGGGGGCGGCGGGACGCGCTGGGCGTGGCCGCCCTCGCCAGCGAACTGGGCCTCGCGCCTTTCGACATTGAGCAGGTTTTCGGCGGCCAGTTCAGGGAGGAAAGGCCCCAGTTGGCAGGAGGCGTGCAGGTCGAAGAGGGTGTGGCCGGCGGCGGTGAGGTGGTAGTCGGCGGTGGTGGGCCGGTCCCCCCAGGTAGCGGCAGCGCAGCCCGGCCTCGAAGTGGTGGCTGGGCCGCAGGGTCAGGCCCCCGGCCGCGGTGAAGCGCGGGGCCAGGGAAATGCGGTTGGGCCCTGTGGGCGCCCCACGCAGGCGGGCATGGGCCCAGTTGAGGTCCAGGTCGGCCCACAGCTATGGCTCCAGTTGGAAGCGGGCTTCCAGGTCCATGCCCCAGCGCCGGGTGCGGCCCCGGGGATCGGCGGTGCCCACCTGGGGGGTGTAGAAGATCTCGTCCTCCATGTCCATCCACCACAGGGCCCCGCCCCAGGGTGAAGCGCTCGGCCAGGCGCACCGCCGGAGCGTGGAAACGCACATCGCCCCCGTCGTGGTCCCGCGAGGGGCCCAGGTCCAACGAGCCGGCCTGGCTTCCCTGCAGGCGGAAGCCCAGCTTTGCGCCCACTCTGCGCGGCAGGAGCCGGGCCTGGCCCAGCCTGGGGTCGAAGTCGAGGGTGTCGAACACTGCCTCGACCTGCGCTGGGGTGGCCCCGCGCCGGGCCAGGTACGCCGACTGCTGGCGCACGAACTGCCCAAGGACGGCGCTGCGGGCGTCGCTGGAGTGGAAGCCGGCGCCGACGTTGGCGAACAGGTCCAGGCCCGGCCCGGCGGCCCAGATCAGGTTGGCCTTGGGGCTCAGCAGGGCGGCCTGGGTGGTGCCCGAGGCGGGGGACTGCACCAGCGGCACGTGCCGGGCCTTGGAGCGCGGCATCCGGTCGCGGATCTGGAAGATCCGGAGCCACTCGTCCAGGGGCAGCACCCACTGCGGGGCGGTTTCGAGGCGGTCCTCCACCTCAAAGGTGAAGTAGTCAGCGCGCGGGCTCAGGACCAGCCGCCACTGCGGGCCCCAGGCCAGTTCCTCCTGGCTTCTGAGGAAGGCGTGGTGCTCCCGGACCCGGGCTTCGAGCAAGGGCCAGTAGCGCCGGCGCTGCACCACCTGCCACAGCTCCAGGGCGTCGGCGCGAAAGCCGCCCCCGCCCTGCCAGCGGGCCAGCAGCGGGCCGAGGCGGTGGGCCAGGTGGTGCTGGGGCTGCAGGCCGGCGGTGTAGCGGTCGTCCCCCTGCTCGACCATTTCCCCGAAGATAGGCTCCTGGACAAAGAAGCTGTAGTCGGAATAGAACTTGAGGTCGTAGTCGGCCAGGTACGCGGAGGCGGCGAAACCCTCGGCCCCGTCGAGGCCCTTCTTGCGGTAGTTGAGGACCAGGTAGTGGCCGGCGGTGTGGCCGCCCTCGGCCGGGTTGATGGTGCCCCAGCGCGAGACCTGGCCACCCTCCACCGCCCGCAGGGGCAGCTGACTGTAGGCGTTCCAGGAGGAGGAGAAACCGCCGACGGCGGCCCGCAGCTCGGCGTCGTCGGGGAACCGGCGATAGACCTTGGCGAAGAGGGAGAGGCGGCGCAGATCCTCGGGCTGGTCGAAGGGGCCGTCGGACAACTGGTATTCGCCGGCGAAGTAGGCGCTGTTCTGGCTGCTGTCCGGAGAGACCTAATACAGGGCGGTGTACCGGGCGGCGTTGAAGCGGCCGCGCTCCGCCCGCAGGGTGTTCTGGTCCAGGCGGTCGCGGGTGTGGAGGGAGAGCTGGCCGGCATTGGCCAGGTTGCAGTGCTGGGCAAAGTAGGGGGCCCTTGGAAAGGTCGAGGCGCTTCACGGTTTCAGGGATGAGGAAGTTGAGGTCCGCGTACCCCTGCCCGTGGCCGTGGGAGACCAGGTTGACGGGCATGCCTTCCACCGCGATGGCCACGTCGGTGCCAAAGCCCCCGTCGAAGCCGCGCAGTAAGAGCAGCTGGGCCTTGCCGCCGCCGTGGCCGGCGGTGAAGAGGCTGGGAGCCGCCTGCGGAAGGTCGCGGGCGGAGGCGCGAGGCCGGGTGCGCAGGGCCGGCGAGGAGGAGGCCGAGATTGCGGCCAGATCGGCCTGCACCAGGATGCTGTGTAGCTGGATGGGCTCGGGCTGGAGCTGGACCAGCAGCGAGGAGGATTGGCCCTGGCGCGCCGCCACGGGCAGGCGTTGGGAGTGATAGCCGACGAAGCTGAGGGAGAGGGTGTACTCGCCCGGGGGGGCAGCTCGAACTGGAAAAGTCCCTCCTCGCCGGTGGCGGGGGCCTGGCGGGTCTCCTCGAGTTCCACGTAAGCCCCGACTAGGGCCAGGCCGGTCTAGGTGTCGAGCACGTTGCTGCCGAGGGGTTCGTGGGCGCGGGCCGGATGGAGGGAGATGAGGACAATGACGATCAACAGCAATGTTCTCGACCGAAGAAGCTCCTCGCGAGAGCCCTTCAGGGTCATTCCGCCGCCACGGTGGTCGGTCTACGGGTTAATATTCGCAAGTGTCCGGGGGCTTGCCATAAAGGGCGCCGCCAGTGGACGGGGTATCTGGACGCGCGTAAATTTGGGGCAATGAAGACCTTTCCCTCCCTCCTCCTGGTCCTGCTGCTGGCGGGCTGCGGCGCCTCCGAGCCGCGGGCCGAGGCCCCGGCCCCCACCAACCCGCCAGCCAGCGCGCAGCCCACCCTCCACTATACCTACCGGGTGCTCAAGGTGTACCCGCACGATCCGCAGGCCTTTACCCAGGGGCTGGTGTACCTGGACGGGGCGCTGTACGAGGGCACGGGGCTGGAGGGCCGGTCCAGCCTGCGGCGGGTGGATCTGGAAACCGGCGAGGTGCTGCAGCAGTACGATCTGCCGCCGCAGTACTTCGGCGAGGGGATTGCGGTGCTGGGGCACCGGATCTTCCAGCTGACCTGGCGCTCCCACATAGGGTTTGTGTACGGGCGGGAGAAGTTCGACAAGCAGCGGGAGTTCAGCTACCAAACCGAGGGCTGGGGCCTGACCCATGACAGCAAACGCCTGATCATGAGCGACGGCACCGCGGTTCTCTATTTTCTCGACCCCGACAATCTCACCCAGACCGGCAATTTAGAGGTGCGCGACGACCGCGGGCCGGTGAGATGGCTCAACGAGCTGGAATACGTGGAGGGCGAGGTCTGGGCCAATGTCTGGCAGACCGACCGCATCGCCCGCATCTCGCCCAAAACCGGCCACGTGCTGGGATGGATCGACCTGCACGACCTGCTCTCCGCCGCCGACCGGGTGCGGCAGGTGGACGTGCTCAACGGCATTGCCTACGACGCGGCGGACAAGCGGCTCTTCGTCACCGGCAAGTGGTGGCCCAAGCTCTTCGAGATTGAGCTAGTGCCCCAGGGGAATTGATTTCCGCCGGGCTTGCGGCTATACTTCCCCCTAATGAGTGCCCGCGCCTAAACTCGCCCTCTCCCGCTCCTCCTGCTAGTCCTCCTGGTGGCCGACGCCCTGCTGGGCGTTTCCTGCCACCTGGCCTGGACCGACCGCGGCCACCAACCCGTTTCCTGCGCGGTGTGTGCCTGGTTCCACTTCAAGGGCTGGATCAGCGCCGCCCTGGCCCAGGGCCGCCGCAATCCGGCCTCCCCCGCCGGGGGATTCTCCCTTGTACCCGGCCTTCAGCCCGCCCGCGCTCCGCCCCACGGCTGAGTTTTCCGCGCTTCCTTTGCTGAATGCTGGCTGCGTCGGGCCCTTCCCCTGCGCCGGGTCCAGCATTTGGCCGCCCCAAACCCACGCCGTAGGAGGACTCCATGCGCGGCGCCATCTGCGTTGCTGCGGCCTTTGCCTGCGTATTCCCGCACCTGAACGCGGCCTTTGCCCAGGGGGGGTAGGGCCAGACCACCGCTACCGGCCTGTCGCGGGCCTTCAACCCGGCCATTAGCGCTAACGGCTTCTTCCTGGGGGCCTATCTCTCCGGCCAGGAGGAGGGGGAGGCGCCGGCCACCAGGCTGCACTTTGAGGAGATGGAGGTGCAGTTGGCCTCCACCGTCAAGACCTAACTCAAAGCCGACCTGATCCTGGCCCTGCATGGCGGAGAAGGGGTCGAGGTGGAGGAGGGCTTTGTCACCACCCTGGGTCTGCCCTACAGCCTGGCCCTCAAGGCGGGGAAGTTCTACGCCGAATTGGGGCGGCACGACCTGCTGCACGCCCACGCCGTCCCTTTTTTCGACGCGCCCCTAGTCTCGGAACAGCTCCTGGGGGAGGAAGGGTTGAGCGAGACGGGCCTGGGACTGAGCGCCTTGTTGCCCCTGCGCTATTACGCCGAATTGAGCGGCCAGGTGCTTAACGGGGACCACGAACTCTTCGCCAGCCCAAAGGGGCGTGATCTGCTCTACCTGGGTCACCTGAAGAACTTCTGGGAGTTGGGGCCCTCGGCCACCCTGGAACTGGGCGGCTCGTGGGCCCGGGGGGAACAACCAGGAGGGCCATACCAGCGCCCTGGACGGGGTGGATCTCGCATTCAAGTGGCGGGCCGCCGGCCCCCGCCCCCGCGCCTTGGTCTGGCAGTCCGAGTACCTGCGCGGCCACTGCAACCTGACCGCAGGGACCGAGAAACAGGGCGGGCTCTACTCCCGCTTGCAGTACCAGTTCGCCCGGCGCTGGTGGGCCCAGACCCGCTGGGACCTGGTCGGCCTGCCCCGGCCGACGGGGGCGGAGCGGGCCCACCGGCTCAGCGGTCTGCTGGCCTTGGTGCTCAGCGAGTTTTCGGCCCTGCGCCTCTCGTACAGCCGGCTGTACGAGAGGCGGCGGTGGGACGGACCAGGTGCAGATGCAGTACAACTTCACCATCGGCTCCCACCCTGCCCACCGCTATTGAAAGGAGGCCGCGCGTGAACTATCTGATCTTGGCCTTGCTGCTGGCCCTGGGGGCCGGGGGGTTGCGGGTGGTGGCCACCACCCTAGGCCTGGCGGCCATTGCCTTGACCCTGGGTGGGGAGCGGGTGGAGGTGAAGGCCATCGCACGGGGGGACCAGGACCCCCAGTACCTGGAGGCCAAGCCCAGCTTCATGAGCCTGGTGAACAAGGCCGATCTGCCGATCTACAACGGCCTGGAACTGAGGGGGGCTGGCTGCCCCTGGTGGTGCAGGGCGGGCGGAATCCCAGGGTGCTGCCCGGCCAGCCGGCGAACCTCGACGCCGTGGAGAACATCCCAGTATTGGAGATTCCCACCGGCGAGGTAGACCGCTCCCAGGGGGATATCCACCCTCTAAGCAACCCGCACTACACCCCATGCCCGCGCAATGGCCTGGTGATCGCCGGCGCCATCGCCTCCCGGCTTCGATATCTCGACCCTGCCGGGGCGGAAGTCTATGCCTGCAACCTCGGGCTCTTTGAGCGGGAATTGCAGCAGCTCCTCACCAACTGGGAGCGCCGCCGCGGTCCCCTGCGGGGCCGCCAGGTGGTCAGCTATCACCAGAACCTGGAATACCTGGCCGACTGGCTGGGGCTGGGGCTGGCTATATCGAGGACAAACCCGGGGTGCCCCCAGCCTGCGCCACCTCGCCGAACTGGTGGAGCAGATGCAGCGCGACAAGATAGGATTGGTCCTGTATGCCAGCGTCCAGGACGCCGCCGCGCCCGGGGGAATGATGGCTTAGGCGGGGGGTAAGGCGGTGGCCCGACCGATTGCGGTGGGGGCGGAGCCGGGCATCCCCACCTATCCCGAGCTTTTCGAGGCCATCCTCGCCCGGCTCGAAGCCGGCTTCAGGGGCAGTTGAGCCGTGGAGGACTTGCTGCGTTTCATGGCCGCCCCTTCGCCGCCTGCCTGGTGCTGGTGGGCATCTACGCGTACCTGGGCCGGACTCGGGCCTTCCTGGCCGGGTACGAACTGGACAGTGTGGAGGCGTACCTGATCTCGCTGGCTGCCGCCTTCATCGGGGTGGCGGTGTTTTCCCTGACCCGCCTGCGCCAGCAGCAGATCATCCAGGAGGCGGTGATCGGCATCACCTACGCGGTGGCCGCCGCGGCCGGGGTCCTGGCCATCGACCAGGCCCCCCACGGGGCCGAGCACCTGCGGGACCTGCTGGTGGGCTCCATCCTCTGGGTCACCTGGCCCCAGGTGCTGAAGATCGCCGGCCTCTAAGCGCTGGTGGGGCCTTTCCACTGGATCTTCCGCGCCCGTTTCCTGGCCCTCTCTCTTGCCAAGGAGGAGGCCGTGGGCCGGGGGTGGTCCCTGCGGTGGTGGGACTTTATCTTCTAAGCGTCTTTAGGGGTGGTGATTACCAGCTCGGTGCAGTTGGCCGGGGTGCTGCTGGTCTTCTCCTTATTTAGTCGTCCCGGCGGTCTGCGGCACCCTGCTGGCCCAGGGCCTTGGCTGAGCCTGGCCTTTGCCTGGGGGGTGGGTTTTGCGGCCTCTGTCTTGGATTGCAGCCTTTCCTATGCCGAGCATCTGCCCACGGGCGCCACGGCGGTCTGCACCTTCAGCGCGGTGTTGGTGGCCCTGGACTTGGGGTGGCTGGGGAGGCATCTGCTGAAAAGGGAGCGCAAAGTATAGATGGTGCTGTTGCTGATCCTCTGCTGGGCCTTGGCGGCTGGCGCCCTCACCCTCGCCGAGGAGCAGGCCCTGCTGGCCCATGTCGGGGTGGTCGTGGGCCGGGAGGAGGAGGCCGAGCCGCCGGACCATGCCTTTTGCGGCACGCCCCTGCTGGTAGAGGCGCGTGCGGCCCTGGGGGCGGAGGGCCGGCGGCAGCTGGCCAAGCTTTTGCAGCGGCCCGCCCTGCCCTGGGAACACCGCAGCCCTTCCGGGCATTTCCGCATCCACTACGAACTGAGCGGCCGCAACCGGGTGGACTCCGCCGACGGGGACGGCAACCAGGTACCCGACTACGTCGATACCGTGGCCGCGGCCCTGGACCGGGCCTGGGAGCTGCAGGTGGGCCAGTTGGGGTACCAGGCCCCGCCCGGCGATGGGGGATTGGGGGGCGGGGACGAGTACGACGTGTACCTCGTCCAACTTGGCTCGGGGGGGGCGTACGGGTACACCTACCCGGAGCAGGGGGGCAACCGCTCCTCCAGCTATCTCGAACTGGACAACGATTACACCGATGCCATCTACGTGCAGACCCGCGGGCTGGACGCCCTGCACGCCACCGTGGCCCACGAGTTTTTCCACGCGATTCAGTTCGGCTATTACCAGGGCAGCGACGGGGTGTGGTGGCAGGAGGCCAGCAGCACCTGGATGGAGGAGGTGGCCTATCCGGAGGTAAACGACTACCTCCAGTACCTCAACGGGTTTCTCGGGCAGCCGGGCAAATCTCTCAATAGCGGCAGCAGTTTTTCCGCCGACTACCGTATATATGGGGCCTGCCTCTTTGCCCACTTCCTCGACCTGCGCCACGGCCGGGACCTGATCCGCGCCATCTGGGAGGAGTTGGGCAGCCGCTCCAGCGCCGGCCTGGAGCACTTCGACCGGGCAATCCGCCAGAGGGCGCCCGGCGGCTTTGGGGGGGTGATGGGCGAGTTTGCGGTGTGGAACTACCTGACGGGCAAAAACTACCGCCTGCCCTCGCGATACCCGGACGGGGAACGCTACCCCCAGGTGGGGGATACCCACCTAAACACCCTGGCCAAGGTGGCAGTGGCTGACAACGGCCAGGTGGACCACCTGGGCAGCGCCTACGTGGTGCTGGAGCCCCGCCTCCAGCCTGGGGGGGTGTTAGTTGAGGTGCAGACCCCGCGCGGACGGTGGAGCCAGCAGGTGTTGCTGATCGGGCGCGACACCGTCGAGGTGCGGGCCCTGGCTGGCGGGCAGTTGCGTCTGGCAGGCTGGGACCGCTACGACTCGTTGGTGGTGGTGCTGGCCCAGAACGACCAGGTCGGCAACAGCTACGAGTACACCGTCTCCGCCGAATACGACCCCGAACTGATCGACGAGCCCGTGCCCCAGCGCTCGGCCCTGAAGCAGAACTACCCCAATCCCTTCCGCCCCGGCCAGCAGCGCCACACCGCCATCACCTTTGGCCTGAGCCAGCCCAGCACCCGCACCGCCCTTTCCATCTTCACCGCCGAGGGGCAACTGGTCTGGCGCCGGTACCTGGGGGTGCGCTCCGCCCGCACCTACACCGAGTTTTGGGACGGGACCAACGAGGCCGGGGAGCCGGTGGGCTCGGGCATCTACTATTACGTTTTGGAAGGCGAAGACTTCAGCGCCTCCCGCGCCCTGGCCGTGGTGCGGGGGGACTAGGGCAAACCAACCAGAGGAGGCAGCGTGGCAGGTCTCGATCATCCCTATCGGGAACTCAGGGGCGGCAGGTGGCTTAAGGGTAATCTGCACACCCACACCAGCAACAGCGACGGGCAGCGGCCCCACCAGGAGGTCATCGACGACTACGCCCGGCGCGGGTACGGATTCCTGATGATCTCGGACCACGACATACACACCTCGGAGCGCGACTACCGCGCCTTCGATACCCGCGGCTTGATCCTCATCCCCGGCAACGAAGTCACCGCCCACGGGCCGCACATGCTGCATGTGGGCGCCGCGGATCTGGTGCCCCCCCACCTCGACCGGCAGCGGGTCATCGACGAGGTGGGGACCAAGGGTGGCTTTGCGGTCTTCAACCACCCCAACTGGCACGCCAACTTCAACCATTGCCCCCAGGAGTTGCTGGAGTTCTGCCACGAGTACGTGGGCCTGGAGATCTACAACGGGGTCATCTGCCGGCTCGAAGGCAGCCCGTACGCCACCAACCGCTGGGACATCCTCCTGACCAAAGGCCGGAGGCTCTGGGGTTTTGCCAACGACGACAGCCACGCGGCGGTGGGCGACGTGGAGTTGGGCTGGAACATGGTATACGCTACCGAGCCCACCCCCGCCGGGGTGGTGGAGGCCCTGCGCCGCGGCCGCTTCTACGCCTCTACCGGAGTGGTGATCCGCCGCATCGAGGTAGAGGGGAGGCGCATCCTGATCGAGACCGAGAACGCCGCCCGCATCGTGGCCCTGGGCCAGGGGGCCAAGCGCTTCGCCCAGGTGGACGCCGCCGCTATCGCGGTGGAGGTGCCGGCCGAATCGCGCTATGCCCGCTTCGAGTGCTGGGGCACGGGGGAGTCCTTTGCCTGGACCCAGCCCTTCTTCAGCGCCTGAGCGCGGCATGAGGACGGGCCTCCTCCTGGCCCTGGGGCTGGCCCTGGGCGGGGCGGCTCCCGCCGGCCCGACCGAGCCGGTGGTGGGCGACTTCAATGGGGACCAGCGCCTCGGCCTGGAGGACCTGGCCCTGCTGCGGGAGGCCCTGGGTGGGGCGGACCTGCGCTACGACCTCAACGGGGACGGCCGGGTCGAGTTGGGGGATTTCTTCCTTTGGGCTGACCGCATCGGGTCCGTCCCGTTGGTGGCGCCGGTGGACACGGTGGCCCTCCCCGCTCCGGTGGATAGCGCCGGGGCAGTTCCAGATTCAGTGAAGGCCCCAGAACCTCCTCCCATTGCGGCGGCGAGGCAGGATTCATCGCTGGCAGCGCCCGCGGACACGGCGGTCCTCGCCGCGCTGCCGGATTCGCCGATCCTGCCCGTGGACACGGCGCTTTCTCCTTCAACCGGCCTCTTGGATTCATCCTCGCTGGTGCTGCCCGGTTTTCCGGCGCCGGCAGACAGCGCCGCGCCCCCGGTGTTTCCGCCGCCCTCCCCGCCCCTGCCGCCAGCCTATTACTCACTTGCCTCGACGCCCAAGACCACCTCGGTCTGGCTCACCCAATACCATATCGCCATCCACAACATCGCTCCCTTTGGCATCGCCTCGCTGCGACTGCAGGGCCAGCCGGTGGACTTCGCCCATCCCGAACTACCCCTGGGCGACTGGGAGTGGTTCTGGTTCGTCGAGCCGGGCCAGCCCCAGGGGCGGGCGGCGATCAAGCTGCTCGAAGCGGATTGGGACCCGCCCCAGGTGGAGCGCCGCGCCGACGAGGTGGTCGTCCGTTTCCGCCGCCCGGATACCCTGCGCCGAGGGGTGGAGCTGGAGGTGGTGTACCGCCTGGACGCCCGCCGCCCGGAATTCGCCGTGGAGTACAAGATCACCAACAGTTCCAACCGCTTCCTGGCCAACCCTTATGCCATGGTGGGGTTCCCGGGGTTCGCCAACCAGCAGTGGGTGGTCGCGGTGGCCCATGCCCTTGGCGCCCGCACCCCCGGCGCGCCCTTTGCCACCTTCAGGGACGAGGCCCTGGGCCTGGGCAAAGCCGACTACCTCCTCCTGCGGCAGGACCTGGATCTGTCCGGCCAGGAGCAGGGGACCTTGAGCAGCAAGGTCTCCCTGCGCCGCGCCGGCCGGACCTACACCGTGGAGACCATCCTGATGTCCACCTTGGGTCTGTCCCAGGGTTACATGGCCCACACCAACAAGCCGCGGTACCTGACCAGCCACCTCTACGCCTTTTTCCGGAGCATGGCCCCAGGGCAGAGCCGGAGCGTGGCGGTGCGCTATCTCCTCAGTAAGGAAGCAGCCGCGACAGGAGTTGCCCGATGAAACGCGTCCTCTTCGATGACTTATACTTGTGGTCGGTGTTCAACGAGACCCGCCAGCTCGATTTCAACGGCCACCTCTGGGTGCGGCCCGAGGGCAATGTGCTGGTCGATCCGGTGACGATGATCCCTTCTGATCTGGAGCAGTTGGAGCGGCTGGGCGGGGCGGCCTGGATTGTGCTCACCAACGCCGACCACGAGCGGCAGGCCGAGTTATTCCGCCAGCACACCGGGGCCAAGGTGGCGGCGCACGCCCTGGACGCGGCGGCCCTGTCCGTCCCTGTGGACCGCCGTTTGGAGGACGGCGAAGAGCTGGTGCCGGGGCTGCGGGCCATCCATCTGCGCCACGGCAAGAGCCCCGGCGAACTCGCCCTGTACTGGCCGCAGAAGAAGCTGGTGCTCTCCGGCGACCTGGTGGTGGGCGCCCCGGTGGGCGGCATCAGCCTGCTGATGGACGAGAAGCTGCAAGACCCGCCCCGGGCCGCGCTCGAACTGCGCAAGCTCTTGGCCTTGGACTTTGCCCACCTGTTGGTGGGGGATGGGCATGCGGTGCTGCACCAGGGCCGCGAGCGCCTGCTCGAATGCCTGGAGGAGCGGCGCGACATCTACATTAACAGGATCAATGTGGACGAAATCGAATGGGTGCCAGTGGCGCGGGGCAGCCGGCTCTCTTCGGTGGGCCGGCCGGCCCATTACCACTGGGACGACAAGGACATCGACCCTCTCATCGGCGGCCGCCACCTGGGATACCGGCTCATCCGCCTGCCGCCGGGGCAATCCACCTTTCCCCTGCACTTCCACCACGCGGTGGAGGAGATGACCTACGTGCTAGCGGGGAACTGCACCCTGGTCTCGCCGAGGGGAGATTTCCCGGCGCGGCAGGGAGATTTCATCGCCTTTCCGCCCGGGCCGCGCGGGGCGCACAAGTTCAGGAACGACGGACGCGCCGACTGCCTGCTGCTGGTGCTGGGCAATGTGCTGCCCGACGACGTGGGGGAGTACCCGGACTCGCAGAAGGTCTTCCCCAGGGTCGCCGGGGGCATCTTCCGCAAAAAGGACGCGGTGGGATATTGGGAGGGAGAACAATGAGCAGCTTGATTGTGGTTCATCCGGATTTCGATCACATCTGGCCCTTTGCCGGCGACTACTTCCGCGCTCTGTGGGAGCGGGAGGGGGAGGTGGAGTTCGTGCGCGTGGGGGATGGAGAAGAGCGCCCACTACGCCAACTCATTGCCTGGCCCGGCCAGATCCGCCGCCTGGCCTGCCTGGGGGTGAAGGTGGAACTGGAATGCTTGCGGGCCTGCACCTCCCTGCGCGAGGCCACCTTCCAGGGGGCGTACAGCAGCAGCCTCTCGCCGGCCTGCCGCGACCACCTTGAAAAAGCCGGGGTGCGGGTGTACCACCACCCGAGCGAGGGCTTCTGGAGTCAGACCGTGGCCGAGTACGGCCTGGCTCTCACCTTGTGCGGGCTGCGGCGCATTCCCCAGTTGCACCATCAGATCCTCACTTCCCTGGCGCCCTGGGACTACGAGCCGCCTGGTGGCAGGGGCCGGCCCGGGGCCCGCGGCCAGCAGTTCGGGGATGACCCGCGCTTTGCCAGCGGCACCCTGGCCGGCAAGCGGGTGCGCGTGGTAGGGGCCGGCAATATCGCCAGCCGCTATGCCAGTTTTGCCCATTTCCTGGGCGCCGAGGTGGCGGCCTGGGATCCCTTTGCCTCCGAGCCCTGTTTCCACCGCGCCGGGGCCCGCCGCGAATGGCACCTCGACCGGCTTGTGCAGGACGCGGAGATCTTCGCGCCAATGGTGCCCCTCACCGATTCCACCCGCGACCTGGTCAAGGCCCGCCATATCGAAGCCCTGCCCCAGGGCTGCCTGGTGGTGCTGGTGACCCGGGCCCGGATCTGCGATACCCAGGTCCTGCGCCGGCGGGTGCTGGCCGAGGAACTGAGTCTGGCCGCGGACGTATGGGATGTGGAGCCCCTGCCCCTCGACGACCCACTCCTGGGCCGGTCCAATGTGGTCCACACCCCCCACAACGCCGGCCGCACCATCGACGCCAACCGCACCTGGACCCAGAAGCTGGCCGAGCAGTTCCTTCCGGTGGGCTGAGGGCGGCGCTCCTTGTCAAAAAGAAGGTAAGAGGGTATTCTTAATGAAGTTTTTCTTCTTGCTGACAGGAGCATACCCGTGAAAAGTCTGCACGCCCTCGACGCGGCCCAGCAGCAGCGTAACCAGGCCCTGCTGGGGGCGGCCCGCCACCTCAAGGACGAGAGCATTACCTCCCAGGTCCTGCCTTTGCACTTAGAAATCGCCATCCTGGAGCAGTTGGGTCCGGAGCAGGTCCACGCCCTGGAAGGATTGCAGATTGAGGCGGCCCACATCGCCATCCGCTCTCTCGCTTCCCTGGCCAAGATCAACGAACTGGATCACCTGGGCGGCGGCCTGGAACTCATCCCTTCCCTGCTGATGAGCATAGCGGTGAGCGACTACGAGCGGGTTGAGTACACCATCGAGCACGCCCATACCAGCATCGGCTATTTTTCCTGCCTGGCGGCGTTGGGTTTTGTCGATGCCGAGCTGGTGGTGGAGGGTTTCCGCCGCGGCCTGGACATCCCCGGCCACGTGTCCTGGCTGCCCGGTGGCACCCAGCTCAACGGTGGCCGCCTGGGGGTGATGGTGCCGGTGGCGGTGGGCCAGTCCCTGGGCAAACGCGCCTTCTACGGCGAGGGCAGTTGGGTTTTGACCCACTGCGGGGATGCCGGATGGATCTCGGGCCAGGCCCTCAACGGCTTCAACGGCGCTTCCTTCCATGGGGCGCCCATCACCTTTGTGATGCACCGCAACGGCATCCAACTCTCCGGCTCCACCAAAAGCGTCATGGACCGCGACCCGCGCCGCATCATCGGGGCCCTGGGCATCGAGGTGCTCGAAATTCCTACCCTGCACGACACCGCGGCCCTGTACCAGGCGTACCGGCACGCCTTTGCCCTGGCCCAGGAGGGCAAACCCTCGCTGATCTATCCGGTGGGCTTCCGCTCCTCGGGGAAGGACAAGGTCACGCTCCGGACCTTTGGCGAGCGCTTCGGAATCCTGTCCCAGGTAGAGGAATTCGCCGGCAAGCACGGGGTGGGGATGGAGCAGGAGGTGTGGATCCCCGGCTCGCTGATGAGCTTCCGCGACACCATTCCCATGATCGAGTGCGTCTTTCTGGTGAACCAGCTCCGCGGGGGGGAGGGCCACCACGACGGCCACATGAAGGGACGGAAAGAGGAGGAGGTGCTGGCCGGGCCTCTGCTCCAGCAGAGCGCCGCCCAGCAGGAGGCGTTGGCCCAGTTGCGGCGTCAGCCGCCCAGGATCGTAGTCACCCAGCCCCGACCCGCTCCCGGCGCCCCCAACTTGGTCCTGCCCTCCGAGGCGCTGGCCGCAGTGAAGCTGCCAGGGGCCGGGGCCAAGGCCAGCCCCCGGGTCGGCTGTGAGGCCGGGTACGAGGCCGTGGCCCGGGCCTTTCCCGAGAGGGTCTTCGTGGTCAGTTGCGATTTAGACGTCTCCACCCGCCTGGCCAAGGCCGGGGCCCTCTTGCCCAAGGGCCACCGCTTCGAGATGAGCATTGAGGAGCAGGCCGCGGCGCTGATGGCCGACGGCCTGGCCATGAGCACTCGCCAGCCCCAGCTCAACGTGGTCTCCACCTTCGCCGCCTTCTTCGAGGGCATTGCCCGCGAGGGGTTTGAGCTGTGGCGGTACCAGCGCAACCTCAACGGCATCAACGAGGGGCTCAACGTCGCCTTCCACCTTTCCCACGTGGGCTCCTGCACCGGCCGCGACCACTTCTCGGGCTGGAGCCTGGACTGGATCAACATCGGCCTGACCTACCTGCCCTACCTGCGGCGCTTCTACGCCCCGGCCGACGCCAGGGCTGCCTTCCTGGCGGTGCGCGACCTGGCCGCCCACTACGGCGGGCACGTGCTGGCCATCCCGCGCGACAATCTGCCGGTGCTGGACCGCCAGGACGGCTCCGGTCCCTTGTGGGAGGTCCACGCCGCCTGGGAGGAGACCACCCAGTACCGGGCTCATGCCGGCGCCCGGCGGGCCATCCTCGCGCTGGGCGCCCCAGCGTACCTGGCCGGCGAGGCCGCAGCCCGGTTGGAAAAGGAAGGGCTGCCAGTGGATGTCCACATCGCCAACAGCCTGCCCCTGCCCCAGGGGGCGCTGGAGAAGTGGGTCGGGCGTTACGACCAGGGGTTGGTCACCGTTGAGGACGGGCTAATCGGCACGCCAGAAAGCGGTCTGCGCGGCTTTGCCGGCCTGGTGGCCAGCGCCGCCCAGGGCCGGGTGCCCCTGGCGCACTTAGGCATCGCCGATCCGCGCGTCGCCCCCGCTGAAGGCCACTTTGAAACCTGGGCCTATTTCGGGCTGACCGCCACGGCCCTGGCCGAGGCGGTGAAGGGCCTGTAGCTGGAGCGCCCGCACCGAAAAAACGCCATCAACCCACCGGAGAAGATCCCGCATGTCCAAGTTCGCCTGTCTTCTTTTCCTCGCCGCTCTCGCCAGTTGCGCCTCCAGGGGCGGCAACACCCAGATCCTCGCCAACCCAGGTCATCCCAAAATGAATGAAAAGGCCCCTGCCAGCTTCAAGGCCGAGTTCTCCACCAGCGCCGGCGACTTCATAATTGAAGTAACCCGCGACCTCTCTCCCAACGGCGCGGACCGCTTCTACAACCTGGTCAACAACGGCTTCTTCGACGGCCAGCGCTTCTTCCGGGTGGTCCCCGGCTTCGTGGTGCAGTTCGGCCTGCACGGCGATTCCCAGATCTCGGCGGCCTGGCGCGAAGCCAAAATCCCCGACGATCCCGTGCAGGCCACCAATGCCCGGGGCACCATCAGCTTTGCCACCGCCGGCCCTAACACTCGCACCACCCAGCTTTTCATCAACTACCGCGACAACGGCCGCCTCGACGGCATGGGCTTCTCGCCCTTCGGCAAGGTGGTCGAGGGCATGGAGTTGGTGGACAAGATCAACAGTGAATACGGTGAGAAGCCCAGTCAGGGCAAGATCCAGGCCGAGGGCAACGCCTACCTCGAAGAGAAATTCCCCAAACTCGACTATATAGAATCCGCCCGCATCAAATGATGGTCAGGGGTGGACAGGAGGGGTGAGCGGGGACCAGCCCATCGGCCCGCGCGCCGGCCTCTGGGCATTTGCCGCGGCCCTCGTGTGGGGGGGCAACGGGGTATTCATCAAGATGGGCTTGCAGGGCATGCCGCCCATCGCCATGGCCTGGGCGCGTTTCGCCATCGGCGCCCTGACCGTGGCGGTGGGCGCGCTCGTTTCCGGGGTCTCCCTGCGCGGCCCGGCCAGCAACTGGCGGGGCCTGTGGGTCCTAGAACTGGTCTTCATCGCCCAAATCCTCCTGCTCAACGTGGGGGCGCTGCTTACCACGGCCAGCCGCGCCGCGGTGCTGATCAACGCCTATCCCTTCTTCACCGCCCTCTTCGCCCACTTTCTGCTCCAGGGCGACCGCCTCAGCCCCGTCAAGATCCTCGGACTGCTCTGCGCTTTTGCCGGGGTAGGCCTGCTCTTCGCCGAATCCTTGACCCTGCTGGACACGACCTACCTACTGGGCGACGTCATGGTGTTGGGCAGCGGCATGTTCCTGGGGCTGCGCCAGGTGGTGCTCAAGCGCCTGGTGCGGGGCCTGCATCCGTACCAGCTGCTCTTTTGGCAGGCCACCCTAAGCCTGCCGGTCTTTGCGGTGCTGAGCCTGGTCTGGGAAAGGGAGGCCGTGTACCACTTTGACCTGGAGGTGGTGGGGGCGCTACTGTACCAGGGCGTGATTGTAGCCGGGTTGTGTTTCATCGTCTGGGCCTCGCTCCTGCAGCGCCACAGCGCCAGTCGGTTAGGGGTTTTCGGCTTTGCCACCCCGCCGGCCGGGGTGCTGCTCAGCGCACTCCTGCTTGGCGAAACCATCTCGCCTTTTTTGTGGGCGAGCATGGGGTTGGTGGCCGTGGGCATCGCCATTGTCAACCGGGAGGGAGGATGAGATGGATATCATCAAGATGATGATGTTCGACCTGAACTGGTCCAAACACGACGCGCCCTACCGCTACCACCTGCCCAGCAGCCCCCAGGACTGGGCCTAGGTGGAACCGCAGGCGTACTTCGACTGGCATGGTGGAGATCGGCACACCACCATCATCCTGCAAGCCTATACCTACGGCGGCTACGCCTTCTACCCCACCCGTCTGGGGCCGGTGCCCCCGGGGCCGGGCCAGCAGTTGTTGCCCAAGGTCTTTGAACTCTCCCGCAAGGCGGGCCTGCACTTCTGCTCTTACGTTTGCGTGGGGGCCGACGTGACCACCAATGGGTATTACGGCGAGTGGGTGATCCCCGGCAGCCGGCGAACCTGGAGCCGAGGCTTTCTGGGACCAAAGAGCCCCTGGACCGAGTTGCTCTGCGCCCGGGTGCGGCAGTTCCTGCAGAGTACCTGATGGACTAGCTGATGTTCGACTGGCACTGCTACGGGGATCTGAAGACCGATTTCCAGGTACAGCCCTATTGGTTCGTCAAAGAGCCTTTTGCCCGCATCATCGGCCGGCCCATGCCCCAGGACGCCGCCCAGATCACCGCTGAGGAGAGCCTCAAGTATAAACGCCAGGTGCTGGCCGAGCAGTTCGGTCGGCGGCGCGACGCGGTGAAGGAGACCAGCCCTCAGACCCGCATCTGTTTCACCACGCCCTATTGGGGCCCGGCTGACCCGCAGTGGGTGGACCATCCCATGCTGGCCGGAAGCGACATGCTCCTGGCCGAGTTCTCCAGCGAGGACACCATGCACTGGCGGATGGACATCCGCCGGCCCGACCAGCGGGTGATGGGCACGGTGATGAACGTCCACGGCCCCATGTCCTTCGAGGAGATGCTGGGGTGGGCGCGGCAGGGCTGCGATATGAGCGGGTACCTGTGGGGCACGCCCCCCGTCCTTTCCCTTCATCCGGAGCATCTGGCCGGCATGGAGGCGGTAAAACGGGGGTTTGAGATGATAGGATAGATAGCCCGCTTCTTGCAGCATATATTACCAGATCAAGTTGAGACCAATGCTTGTGCAAAGGTATTGAATGGCCAGCAAAGAGGCAGCCGCCCGCATCAAGATCAACAAACTGTTCGAAGCAGCAGGCTGGCGCTTTTTTTGTAAGGGAAACAGACCTGCCAAAATCCGTCTTGAAGCCAATATCACGGTCAAAACAGCGGATCTCGACGCGCTGAGAGAGGATTTCGAGAAAGTCACCAAGAGGTTTATCGACTTTCGCCTACTCGACCCTAAGGGGTTCCCGCTGATCGTCCTTGAGGCCAAGTATGGGGATAAGAACCCCCTCGCCGGCCGACACGCATCGCTTCCTCGCGCCAGCGTTCAGGAAATTGGCGCGGTGGATATAGCGTAATGCTAGAACTTGCGCGGTTTTCGGGAGGCACGATGAGGCATCCAATCTACCGCAACAGGGCATTTAAGATCGTCAGCCCTCACCGGCTCAAAGTGGCATTTGACGATGGTCTCCGCTAAGAGATCGATTTTCGTCCTATCCTCCGCGGCGAGCTGTTTGGGCCTTTGGAGGATCTGGCGCTTTTCAATAAAGTGAGACTCGACCCAGAAGTAGAGACCCTGATCTGGCCTACGGGTGCGGATTTGGACCCTGCCACCCTTCACGATTGGCCCAGCTTGTTGCCCGAGCTCGAAAAAATGGCTCGGCAGTGGGAGCTGGCGAGCACGAGGAGCTAAAGGATGAAAATCGCCCTTCACGCCAGCCTGGACCCGGCCCACCTACAGTTCATGCAGCAGATGGGGCTGCGACACGTGGTCAGTGGGGTCGATGCCAGCCCCGAGGGGGTGGTGGAGTTGGAGCCCATGCAGCGCCAGCGCGAAGCCTATGCCAAGGCCGGCATGTCGTGGGACGTGATCGAGAATTTGCCGGCCCTGTGCTACGACAAATTGATGTTTGGGTTGCCCGGCCGCGACGCACAAATCGAGAAGGTCTGCCAGTCCATCCGCAACATCGCCAAGGCCGGCATCGAGGTATTGCAGTACCAGTGGATGCTCCTGGGCGGGCTGCGCACGGAATACAGCCCCACGGGCCGGGGCGGGGCGCGGTACCCCCGCTTCGACATGGAGGTGGCCAAGCGCATGCCCGCGGCGGCCATGGACTGGCTGCGGGGCGGAGGGCCGTACCCCCACCTGCCCGACCGCGATATGAGCCAGCAAGAGGTGCTGGACAACCTGGTCTACTTTCTGGAGCGCATCGTGCCGGTGGCCGAGGCCGAGGGGGTGAAGGTGGCCGCCCACCCCGACGACGCGCCAGTGCCCTATTACATGGGCGTGGGCCGCATCCTGGTGGATGAGGCCGGCATGCAAAAGGTGATCGACGCGGTGCCCAGCGCGCACAATGGCCTGGGCTTCTGCATGGGCACCATCGGGACGATGGACCGGGTGGACGTGGTGCAGGCCATCCGTCGCTTCGGCGGGCAGCAGCGCATCTTCTTCGCCCACTTCCGCAACCCGCGCGGCCAGGTGCCCAAGTTCGACGAGGTCTTTCCCGACGAGGGGGACATCGACATGGTGGCCGCGGTGCGGGCCTTCAACGAGGTGGGATTCGACGGGGTGATCCGCATCGACCACTGCCCCGGGGTGGTGGGCGACAACGGGAGGGCTGACCGCTCCTTTGCCTTTCAGGTGGGGTACCTCAAGGGGTTGGTGAACGCGATAGGCGAGTTAGGAGGGAACTAAGTTGGAACTGGCACTTTCGGTACAACACGGACAGGACGATCAACTGATCTTCTCCCAGCAATTGGGCGCCGACAGTGTGGTGGTGATGGTGGACAATCTGGATGCGCCGACCCTGAAGGCGGCGCGCAACCGGGTGGAGCGCAGCCAACTCAAACTGGCCGGCATCGATGTGCCGCCCGCGGTAGTACAGGATCTGGCCGGCTTCTCCGAGGGGTTGCGGCACGCAGGGGAGGTGGGCATCAGGCTGGTCAGCAGCGACTGGCGGGGAGCAACTGCCGCGCCGCGGCCGGTGGGCCGGGGCACGGCCCTGGTGCGGGCGGTTGCGGCCTCGGCCCCTGCCTGGGAGATCCTGGAAGAGTTTGCGGCCCAGGCCGGACCCGTGGCCCAGGCCGCTGGGGTGCGCCTGGCCTGCCGGGCCGGGGCCGGGATGCTGCGCGAGGCCAAGCGCCTGCTGGGTGTGTTGCCGGCCCTGGACCTGGACTTGTTGGAGGCAGGGAGTGCCGGCGTTTCAGCCGAGGAGTTTATCGGCGCGGCAGGCGCCAAGCTGGCCTTGGTCCACGCCTGCAACCTGCGCCAGCAGCAGCAGGCTTTTCTCGATGAGGGGGAGGTCTCCCTGCCCAAGGTGATGCAGGCCTTGGTGCGGGCCGGCTTCTCAGGGCCGCTGCGGGCCTCCCTGCCCCCGGGCATGGTGGAGGACACCGCGTGGGGCCACAAGGGCCGGGCCTTTGACCTGGGGTACCTGCGGGCCGTCCTACAGGTGATCGAGCGGAGTGGCAAATGAGGGCGACTCCCGACCGTCCACCGGGCGAGGCCGGTTCTCGCCTAAGCGGGTGACCTCCCCCTCCCGTAGCACCCGCAGCAGGCCCACCTGGGTGGCCGGGGTGACATCGCCGATCTCGTCGAGAAACAGGGTGCCGCCGCCGCCGGCCTCGAAGAGCCCTTCGCGGTCGGCGGCGGCCCCGGTGAAGGCGCGGCGCTTGTGCCCGAAAAGCTCGGCCTCCAGCAGGGCCTCGGGAGCTATGTTCAGAAGTTGTGGATGGCAGGGGACAAAAAAGAGAGCGTATCCTGAGTATGGCCACCATCACTCACCGCCCTTTGGCGAGGGCGAAAGGATAGGCTCATGGAAGAATATACGGCAGC
>VGJS01000060.1 GCA_016867395.1 Candidatus Handelsmanbacteria bacterium | reverse complement strand
TATTGAGCAGGTGGCCATGACCCTCAGCGCTGTCCGCCGGCAACAGTGGATCATCTCTCCCGCCGGCGATCTGTTCTTCTTCATCGGCACCCCCTTCCTGTGCCTGCTATCCTTGCTGCCCCTGCGCGGTCTCTTCGATTCCCAGACCATCGCCTTCTACGCCCTGGCCCTCTTCGCCACCGGCCATCATCTGCCGGGGTTCATGCGCGCCTACGGCGACCGGGAGCTCTTCGCCACCTTCAGGGAGAAGTTCTTGGTCGCCCCCCTGATCGTGCTGGCAGTGGTGGCCTATGCCCAGTTCTACTCCCTGCACGGTCTATTCATGGTGGTGCTCCTGTGGGAGATCTGGCATCTCTTCATGCAGCATTACGGCATCATGCGGATCTACGACGCCAAGAACCGCATCTTCTCCCGGCTCGACGCCCGCCTGGACTGGTTGCTTTCGGCCTGCGCCTTTGCCGCGGTGGTGGTGTACAGCCCCGAGTACTTCCACCGCATCCTGGACCACCAACAGAAGGTGGGCCTGCCTTTTCTATCTGCCTACCAGGCTCAGTTGCTGAAGCAGGGGCTGCTCGTCCTCACCCTGGCCGCGAGCGCCGCGTACTTGGCCAACTTGGTCCGCCGCTGGCGGAGCTGCCAGGCGATCAGTGGCCCCAAGCTGGCGGTCATGGGCACCACCTTGTTCCTCGTCTACTACGCCTGGGTTTACCTCGGGGATCTGGTGATTGGGTACGCGGCCTTCGCGGTTTTCCACGACATCCAGTACTTCGCCATCGTCTGGGTCTACAACCACAACTTGGTCAAGAAGCAAGCCGGAGCCACTGCCCTGCTGCGGGCCTTCTTTTCTACCCGCTCCCTGCCGGTCCTGGCGTTGTACCTGCTGGTCTGCTTCGGGTACGGCAGCATCAACATGCTGGAGGGGTTCCTCCACTCGACCAGGACCATCCAGGTGGTCGAGGTCTTTGTCATCACCTCGACCCTGCTGCACTATTACTTCGACGGCTTCATCTGGAAGATCCGGGAGCGCAAACACCAGGAGAACCTGGGGATCGAGGCCGAGGGCACCGAGGTAGAAAAAACAACACGCGGCTGGACCGGGTACGGGCGCGAGACTGGCAGGCAACTGGTTTATTTCGGCCTGCCGGTGCTTGCCCTGAGCCTCGTTCAGCTCTATTGGTCGGCGGATGAAGCCCAGGCCAGGCAGGAGTTGGTCCGAATTTTTCCAGAATTGTCCGATGCCCACAATAACCTGGGGGTGCTCTACGCCCGGCAGGGTAACCTGGAGGGGGCCATGATCGAGTACCAGGCGGCCCTGCGCCTCGATCCCCGCAGGCACGAGGCCTACAAGAACGCCGGGGTGCTCTACGCCCAGCAAGGGGATCTGGAAGCGGCCCATAGCTATTACCAGCAGGCCCTTGAGCTCAAACCTACCTATGTCGAGGCCCTCAATGCCCAGGGCCTGGTGCTGATGGAAAGGGGCCTGCTCGACTCGGCCCTGGCTCGCTTCGAGGAGGCGGTGGCCCTTTATGACTACGCGCCGGCCTACAACAACCTGGGCGCGGCCCGACTTCGAGGGGGTCAGGTACAGGAAGCGATAGGGGCGTACCAGCGCGCCGTGGAACTGGACCAGCGCGAACCCAAGCACCATTTCAACCTGGGCCTTGCCTACCAAAAATCCGGTCAGGAGGGGCGGGCCATCGCCGCTTTTGAGCAGACCATCGCCCTGGAGCCTCGCTATGCAAAGGCCTATCTGAGCCTGGCCCTTTCCCACCAGCGCCAGGGAAGAACCGACCATGCCCGCCAGGTGCTCCGGCAGCTTTTGTCCGTGGAGCCCGGCAACCCGGCGGCGCTCCAGTTGCTGAATCAACTCTGAAAGGGAAAGCCATGCCCAGACTTGCTCTGACGCTGCTCCTCTTGGCCGCGCCCTCGCTTCTGGCTCAGACCCGTATTGCGCCCCTGACCAATTACAAGAACTGGGGATGGGACGCGGTGGTGCTGGAGAACGGCCTGATCACCCTGGCGGTGGTGCCGCGCATCGGGGCCCGCATCATGCAGTACGACCTGGGCTCGCATCCCTCGATCTTTGTCAATGACCGGGAGCTGGGCAACTTCTATGAACCCCTGCCGGATTCAGTGTGGCACAACTACGGGGGGTTCAAGAACTGGCCGGCTCCCCAGGACCGCTGGAACTGGCCACCGCCGCCCATATTGGACGGGGCCCCGTACGAGGCCCGGATCGAGGTGGATACCCCCGACTCCGTGGCCCTGTGGGTCTCCAGTCCGGTTGAACAGTGGCGCACCCCAGGGCTGCGTTTCGAACGGCGGATGAGCATCTACCCGGGCACCAGCCGGGTGCGAGTGGCCCAGACCATTGTCAACGAAGGCGAAGAAGCGGATCGCTGGAGCGTGTGGGAGATCTCCCAGGCTCCGGGGCACCATCCTGGCGAGCGGGACTTCGAGAACTTCTGGGTCTACTTCCCCCTCAATCCCCAGAGCCGCTACGGAGCAAGGGGCGTGCGCACCACCATGGACACGGCCTCGGCCTGGGTTGGGCAGGTGGCCCCGGGGATCTTTGGAGTGCGCTTCATGCCCCTGAACCAGAAGCTCTTCGCCGACGCTCCCGAGGGCTGGATCTGTTACGCGGACGAGCGGGAAGGGTATGCGTACGCCCGCACCTTTGAGCTTTTTCCAGGGGCCGAGTACCCCGACTCGAGCGCCACGGTGGAGGTATGGCTGAACAAAGACCCTGCCTATCTGGAGGTGGAGGTGGTCAGCCCGATTGCGGAACTTGCGCCCAAGGGCGGGCGGTACACCTTTGTGGAGGACTGGTGGGCCGCCAGGGTCAAGGGCCCTATCCTCGCGGTCAACCAGGTGGGCGCGGTGGCCCAAAGGCTGGCAGTTGACCAGGGACGCTTCACCGGCCGGTATGGTGTCTTCCATGAGGGCAGGGCCCGCCTGGTCGTACTGGATGAGGGAGGGCAGGTATTGCAGCAGGGGGTGGAGCACCCGGTCACCCCCCTGGAGAGTTTTTCGCTGGACGAGGAGATCAAGATGGTGCAAGGAGCCGCACGGGCTCAGGTGCAAGTGCAGGACCGACAGGGGAGGGAGGTGGGAATCCTGGACAGCGCCGCGTTAAAATAGGGAGGTCGACCCTTTGACGGCTCCCCAGGAGGCCGGCGCCACGGCCGTGGGCGCGGCAATCCTGGCGTACACCTCGACCTCTTCACCCGGTTCGCCGGGGTGGAAGCGCAGGCTGAGGAGGTCGTCCTCGAGGCCGAACATACATTCGGCCCAGATGAAATTCCCGTTGCTCAGTCCCCCGACCATGCACAGATAGTCGTCGGTGGCGGCCTCGTCGTACACCCCCAGCAGACCGGCAAATACCACCCTGGGAGGATGGTTAAAGAAAGGAGGCAGTTCGCCGGAGCCTGCGGGAACTGCCGTCTCGTGACCCTCTTCTTCTGCGGTTGCCGTTGCTGGTTCCAGCCCTTCCAGATGCGCGGCGATACCATCCCAGTAGAGGGAATCAGGGGTGATCAGCAGGTAGGTCTGTTCGCCCGAGGTCTTTTCCCACCATCCCAGGAGCTGCTCCCCGCCGTGGTACTGGCCCAGGGGCAGGGCATCGTGGCATTGGTGGGCAAGAACCATCTGGGTGGTGATGAGGAGCAATCCCAGGTACCTCACCGCGCCAGCACCATCCGCTTCACCGCCTGTCCCAGGGGCGTGGAGAGGCGGTAGAAATAGATCCCGGAAGCCGCCTGCCGGCCCTGGGTATCCCTCCCGTCCCACTGAACGCGGTAGGACCCTGCCGGCTGGCGGGCCATGACTAGGGTGCGGAGCCTGGCTCCGGCCAGGTTGTAGACTGCCAGTTCCACCTGGCCTTCCCTCTCCAACTGGTAGGCGATGGTGGTGGCCGGATTGAAGGGATTGGGATAGTTCTGCCCCAGGACAAAGGCCGAGGGCGAGGCTTCCTCTTCCAGCACCGCGGTGCGCTCGGGCAGGAGTACCCGATCGAGAACGCCCACCAGGCCCCCCTGGTGATCCATCACCCGCAATTCGGCGCTGTAGGCGCCGGGGGGAAGGTCCAGCTTTTCTTCGAGGACCAGGGTCTCCAGCGGCGTAACCGGATGCAGGGCGCCCTGGCCCACCTGCTGGCCCACTTCGTCCAAGAGTACCACCTGCGCGGTCCCCTGGTGAAAGACGCCACAGCTGGCCCGGGCCAGGCCCTCCTCGACGACCAGGGGCCGGGCGAGGGCCCCGGCAGGATTGACCCTTAGGATGGGACCCTTGACCCTAGCGGCCCACCAGTCCTCCACAAAGGTGTACCGCCCGCCCGTGGGCGCCAGTTCCGCAACCGGGCTGACCACCTCCACCTCCAGATAGGGAGGGTCTTTGTTCAGCCACACCTCCACGTGGGCCCCCTGGTCCGGGTACTCCTGGCCGGCAAAAAGGTCGAAAGTCTTGGCATATATGTACCCTTCCCGTTCGTCCGCGTAGCAGATCCAGCCTTCGGGGGAATCGGCGAAGAGCTTCTGGTTCTCCGGCAGGAACTGCACCCCGAAGACGCCGGGGGCCACCTCGCCCTTCCAGGCATTGGACTCCTCGGTGGTCCGCACCCCAGCGGCCCCGTACCGGCTTTCGGGATTGAGGGGGAAATAGACCCAGAAGTTCTCGAAGTCGCGTTCGCCGGGGTGATGGACGCGGTGCTGGGTGATGTCCCACACGCTCCAGCTGGCCGCCTGGGCTCCCTCATTGACGAGGGTCTGTTCCACCCGCACCCGGCTGGAGCCCCGGTACAGGGTCAACCGGCGCTCAAAGCGCAGATTGGGGGTCTTCCACTGCTCCACCGGACTGGAGACCCACAGGGCCACGGAGTCAGGGGTGTCCATCGCCACCCGGTTTCCGTAGACCCCGGCGTCCAGGATGGGCGGCGGGGGCCAGCCCCAGCGATCCTGGGGGGCCGGCCAGTTCTTAAATCCCCCGTAGTTGTGCCAAGGCGAGGTGCGGGTGGGTTCGTAGAGCTTGCCCAGTTCCGCGGGGTTGAGAAAGAGGCCCTGGTGGCCGCCCAGGTCGTATTGCATCACCCTGGCCCCGATGCGCGGAACCACGGCCAGGGTGATCAGGCCGTTCTCCAGCACCGCCACCTCGCCCCAGCCCCAGTTCTTATACTCGGGGAGCTGGGAGAGGGTTGCCGGGGGAGGCTGGGCCCGGGCCGCCAGGGCGATGGCCAGCAGGAAGGGCAGAGCCTTCATTTAAGCAGGGTGAGCGGTAAGGTCTGCTGAAATGCCCCGGCTCGCAAGCGGTAGAGATAGGTGCCCGAGGCCACTGGCTGTCCCCGGTCATCCCTACCGTCCCAGACCACCGCGTAATTGCCAGCGTGCTGATCCACATCGACCAGCCGGCGGACCTGCTGGCCGGCTAGGTCGAAGATCGCCAGTTCCACCCTTTCTCCCCAGGCCACCTGGTAGGGAATGTTGGTGGCGGAGTTGAAGGGATTGGGGTGGTTCTGCGCCAGCAAGAAGCCCTTTGGCTCGACTTGTTCCTCCTCCACCGCGGTGGACCGCTCGGGAAAGGTCAGTTCCCACACCCCCCGGTTACCGCCGTATTCCAGCACATAGAGCCGGTTGTCGATGAGCACCGCGTCGATGGGGTTGGCGAACTGGTCGGCGATGCGGGTGACCTGTGCCTGGTAGTTATCGCCCACCTTGGTCAGGTCCAGGTGGAGCAGGTCCTGGCTGGCATCCTTGTAGGGTCCTGCCTTGCTGTCGCCATTTGGATCGCCCTCGGTCCAGCTCAGCACAAAGCCGTCCCCGGTGTAATCGCCTCCCAGACGGCCTCCCACATCGAAGACCAGGCCCAGGGGCGAGCGGTGGGCAGTCAAGGTGGCGAAGGGCACGCCCTCGTCGCTAGCGTCCTTGATCTCACCGCTCTGCGGGTCGCGGTACTTGTCCGCGTCCGGGCCCAGATTGAGCACCGGGTCGGTGAAGGGGGCTGGCGGGGGGGGGAAGGTGGGGTCGTTGTGATAGTAACCGTTGCGCACGGCGGTGAACTGCCTGGGCAGCAGGGGGTCCTTGGCCGGGTCGTAATCGGGGGCACGTTGGGGGTTGTCCTCGAGCCCCATGCGCCAGGGAAAACCGTAGTGATGGCCCTCGCGCAGCCAGTTGATTTCCTCGGCCATGTCGCGGTCAGGGGCGTTCTCGGTGGCGAAGAGGTCCCCGCTGGCGGAAAATGCCAGGTCGTAGGCGTTGCGCACCCCCTCGGCGAAGAGGTATCCATCCCGGCGCAGGGCTTCCCGGTCATTGGCAAGCACCAACTCCTGGGCCGAGGTGGGCAGACGGAGGACAATGGTAGTCAGGCCGGTCTCGCGCAGGCCGGGGAAGCGGTTGTTGTTGTCCTGGATCTCGCCGTGGTCCGTGCGCGAGCCGCTGTTGACGTACAGGTATTGATTGTCCGGGCTGACGGCGATGCCGTTAACCTGGTGATTAAAGATGCAGTTGCACTGCTCAAAGGGCTCGGTCTGGGCCAGGATGGACCAGGTGCGCTCGCCGGTGGCCGGATCGACCACACCCTTGGTGAGGGAGGCTACGTTGCGGCCACCGGCGGCGTTCTTGTTCTGGGTAAGATACATGGTCCCGTCCGGGCCGATGGCAAAGCCGGCCGGCGAACTGACCTTGTGGTCCGTAGCGGTGTACAGGGCCTGGGTGGCCGAGGTGTTCTCGCCTTCCTTCAGCTCGATGCGGGAGATGGTGCCGCTTTGGAAAAGCAGGTACAGGGAATGGTCCCTGGGATCTTCGGCTATGCGGAAGACCCCGCGGCTGGCCCCCAGGAGCTTGCGCACCCCGATCTCCGGGTCGAGGGCTCTGGGCTGGGCAAGGGCCGCCTGGAGCAGCGGTGAGAGGAAGGCGCTGAGGGCGAAAACTACAAGCAGCATGCGAAGACTCCTGTATTGGGGGGGCGACAATAGCGGAAAAATAGGCTAGGCGAGGGGGCAGATCAAGGCACGCGGGCAGTGAGGAGGACTAGGGACTCAGCTCACCGAAAAGGGTGTGGGAGGTGGCCCGCTGCACACGGATCTGCACCAGGCTGTTGGCGGGGGCCTCATGGGGGAAGATCACCGTCTTGCCCTGGGGGGAGCGGCCGTAGTAGGTGCGGGTGTCGCCCTGCTGGCGTTTGGAGGGGCCTTCGACCAGCACCTCGGCGAGGCGGCCCACCAGCCCTTCGTTGATCTGGCGCGAGATCCCCTCCTGCAGGCCGATGAGCCGTTCCAGGCGCTCGGTTTTCAGCGCTTCGGGCACGTCATCGGCCATCTTCTTGTGGGCGTAGGTGCCCTCCCTCGGCGAGTACTTGAACATGAAGGCCGAGTCGAAGCGCAACTCTCCTACCAGGTCCAGGGTCTCCTGGAAATCCGTCTCGGTTTCGCCGCAGAAGCCGGCGATGAGGTCGGTGGTCAGGGCCAGGCCCGGCAGTGCAGTGCGCAGGCGGCGGACCAGATCCCGGTACTGGGCTACCGTATAACCCCGGCGCATGAGTTCGAGCTGGCGGTCCGAGCCGCTCTGCAGGGGCAGGTGCAGGCCGGGGCAGATGGCGGGCACCTCGGTCAGGGCCGCGATGACCTGGGGGGTGAAGTCCGAGGGGTGAGGGGAGGTGAAGCGCAGGCGCCTGATCCCCTCCACCTGACCCACGCTGCGCAGCAGGTCGGCGAAATCCACCTCCCCATCGCTGTAGGAATTGACCGTCTGGCCTAGCAGGGTGACCTCGCGGTACCCTTGGGCGGCCAGCAGGCGCACCTGGCGAAGGATCTCGTCGGCCGGCACGCTGCGCTCTCGCCCGCGCACAAAGGGCACGATGCAGAAGGTGCAGAACTTGTCGCATCCCCGCATGATGGTCACCCAGGCGTTGACCCCCTGACGGCGGATGGGGTCTATACCGAGATAGTCCTCCTCCCGGTCCAGGCGCACGTCGAGCAGGGTCTCCTCGGCGGTGTCGGCCAAGAGCTGGGGCAGGCGGCGGTAGGAGTCGGGGCCCATCACCAGGTCCACGAAGGGAGCCCGCTCCGGCAGGGTTTCGGCGAGGCGCTGGGCCATGCAGCCCAGGATGCCCAGGGTGAGGTTGGGGGTGTGGGCGCGCAGACCGCTCAGTTGGGAGGCCCGGCCGATCACCCGCTCCTCGGCGTGCTCGCGCACCGCGCAGGTATTGAGCAGGATGACCTCGGCCCCTTCGGGGGTGGGGAGGATCTGGTAGCCTTCCTGCCGCAGGATGCTGGCCACCAGTTCGGAGTCAGCCACGTTCATCTGGCAGCCGTAGGTCTCGATGTACACCCGCCGCATCAGGCCAGCTCCCCGTAGACCAGGTCCTCGCGGGCCTGCTGCACCTCCACCTCGACCAGGCAGTTTACCAATCCGGGACGGCCGGGGAACACCGCCCTGATGAAGTTGTCGCTCAAGCCGGTGTAGAGGCCGCTGGCCGGGTCGAGGTGTTCCTCCACCAGCACCTGGAGTTCCTGGCCCAGGGCGCGGCGGTGGAATTCCAGCCTCTTTTTGCGGCCCAGGGCAATCAGCTCCCGGGTGCGGGCGGCCTTGGTCGGCTCGTCCACCCGCCCCTCCAGGCGCTGGGCCGGGGTGCCCTCGCGCAGCGAATAGGAAAAGACATGGAGGTAGGTCAGGGGCAGGGCGTCGATCAGGCGCAGGGTGCTGATGAACTGATCCTCTCCCTCGCCGGGGAACCCGACCATTACGTCGGCGCCCAGGGCGCAGCCGGGTATGCGCCGGGCAAGGGTCTCGATGCGGTCGGCATAGTAGTCTCCGGTGTACCGGCGGTTCATCCGGCGCAAGATCCGGTCGTCGCCGCTTTGGAGGGGGACGTGGAAGTGCCGGCACAACACAGGGGAAGCGACGGCGTGCTCGATCAGCCTGTCGGAGAGGTACCCCGGCTCGATGGAGTTGAGGCGCAGGCGCTGGAGGCCCTCGATGCTTTCGAGTTCCCGCAGCAGGTGTACCAAGGACTCGCCCTGATCCTGCCCGTAAGAGCCGGTGTGGACCCCGGTCAGGGCCAGTTCACGGTACCCGGCCGCCACCATGCCCCTGGCCTGGGCCACCACCTCGGCTGCTGGCCGGCTGGCCCCTGGGCCGCGCACCTGGGGAATGATGCAGTAGGTGCAGTGTTCGTCGCAGCCGTCCTGGATCTGCAGCGAGCCCCGGGTGCGGCCCTGGGCCACCCCGCCCTCGATGCGGAGGAACTGGCGGGTCTGGGGGCGCTGGTCGGGGTCGAAGCTGGGGGCGCTGCCCCCCCGCAGATGGGCCTGGACGTGGGCGACCAGCCCTGCCTTGTCCCCATTGCCCACCACCAGGTGGGCCCCGGCCTGGCGCAGGGCCTCGGGCTGCCGTTGGGCATAACAGCCGGTGGCCACCACCGTGGCCTGCGGGTTGGCGCGGCGAGCCCGGCGCACGGCCTTGCGCGAATCCGCGTCCCCCGAGCCAGTGACGGTGCAGGTGTTCACCACGTAGAGGTCGGCCCGATCGCCAAAGGGCACAACCTCGAAGCCCTGCCCGGCAAAGCCGGCGGCAAATGCCTCCACCTCATAGTGATTGAGCTTGCAGCCCACATTCTGTAGGGCCACGCGCAGGGGTCTGGGGTCCATCTCGGAGGTGTTTGGAGGAAAAGGGTTAAAACTGAAGAAGCTACACTATTCCCGGCGGGCTGACAACCCCGCGGCCGGTCTGCGCTAGGGTGAGGGCCTCGATCACCGGTCCGGCCTTGAGCAGCAACTCGGCGAACTCGGCCTCTGGGTCGGAACGGGCGACGATGGCCCCGCCTGCCCCGACCACGGTGCCGACGGGGGAGGTGATTGCGGCGCGGATGAGGATGCTCAGCTCCAGCTGGCCGTCGCGCCCCAGAAAACCCAGGGCACCGGCATAGGGCCCCCGGGGTCCGGCCTCGAAGCGCTCGAGCAATTCCACCGAGCGGCGTTTGGGCGCCCCGGTCATGGACCCGCCAGGGAAAGCGGCCTCCAGGCAGTCGAGGGCGTCGCGATCTGGGCGCAAATGCCCGCACACGGTGCTGACCAGTTGGTGGCAGGAGGCGAAGGTCTCCACCGCCATCAGGGAGGGCACCTGCACCGAACCGACCCGGCAAACCCGGCCCAGGTCGTGGCGCAACAGGTCGGTGATCATCAGATTCTCGGCCCGGTCCTTGGCCGAGGTAGCCAGCTCGCGGCGCAGGGCCTCGTCGGCGGCCGGGGAAGCGCCCCGGCCCCGGGTGCCCTTGATCGGCCGGGTGACGACATTGCCCTGGGCATCCACCCGCAGGAACTGCTCGGGGGAGGAGGAGAGCAGGTGTAAATCCCCCAGGCGCAGGTACGCGGCGTACGGGGCGGGATTGCGGCGGCGCAGCACCCGGTAGGCGGTCCACGGATCGGCCAGGGGGGGGGCCTGGAACTGGTCGGTGAGGCAAAGCTCGTAGCTCTCGCCCGCGCCGATAGCCTCCAGGCAGCGGCGGATCTGTTGCAGATAGACCTCCCGGCCCTGGCGCAGCCGGAATGGGAAGGGGGAGTGTGGGGCGGTGGGATGCGGGGCTGGCAGAGGTTCCAGGCAGGCCAGGCGTGCCTCGGTCTGGGCGAACCAGGCGCGGGCTTCGTCCTCGGGGCCGGCAAAGGCCAGATACACTGCCGGGGCCTGGTGATCGAAAACCAGGTAGCGGTCCACCTCCAGCAGGGCGGCGTCCGGGTGCGGCGAGGCGGGCGAGGCCAGGCCCAGGCACTCGGTCTTGAACTCGTAGCCCAGGTACCCGACCCAGCCGCCGCAAAAAGGAAAGGACGCAGCGTTCCTCCCGGCAAAGGGCGCCTGTGAGCGCAGGTACTCGAAGAGGCGCTGGCGGCGGGGCGCGTTGCCGATGCAGAGTTCCCTGTCGGCGGCGCGGTAGCGGAGCAGGTGCTGGCCCTCGCCCATGTACGAGAAGCGCGCCCCGGGGCCGGTTTGGGCGCTGTCGAGCCAGAAGGACAGGGCGGAGGAGGAGAAGAGCCGCCCGAAGGTGGTCTCGGGATCTGGACAGGAAAGGGCCTGGCGCCAGTGGAAAGGGGGCAACGCTGAGGGGGCCCAACAGGGTCTCGGCGGATCGGGCAGGTCGGGCACGGTCCACCGTGTCTTGGCCGGCAGCTGGGCCAGGAAATTGCGCGTGAGTTGCTCGCCGTATTCGGTACAGATGGACTCGGGATGGAACTGCACCCCCCACAGGGGCCGCTGCCGGTGCTTCAGCCCCATCAGCAGGCCATCGGCGGTCCAGGCGATGGGTTCCAGGCCGGGGGGGAGTTGGGGGGCGACGACGAGGGAGTGGTAGCGCACCGCCGCAAAACCCTGGGGGATGCCCGCAAAGAGGGGGGGATGGCGGTGGTGGATGGGGCTGGTCTCGCCGTGGATGGGCACAGGTGAGGGCAGGACCTGGCCGCCAAAGGCGTGGGCCAGGCCCTGGTGCCCCAGGCACACCCCCAGTTGGGGCAGGTCGAGGTGGCGCAGCACCTGGAGGCAGACCCCGAAATCGCCCGGACGCTCAGGCCGGCCCGGGCCAGGAGAGATCACCGCGCTGTCGATGGGCAGGCTGCGGATCTCCTCCAGGTCGGCCTGGTCGTTGGAAAGCACCAGGGGTTCCTCGCCGCGCACTGCCGCGAGGAGGTGGAAGAGGTTGAAGGTGAAGGAGTCGTAGTTGTCCAGCAGCAGGGTTTTCAAGGGGAGGGAGGCCGGCTCAGCGCTGTTGGACCTTGACCCGGCCCCAGCCCAGCCGCTCGACGGCGGTGTCGCTGGTGCGGGCGTAGATCTCCACCTCGTGGATCACCACCGAGCCCAGGGCGCGCAACTCGATGTTGTCGGCCAGGACCTCGGCGGGGAAGGCGATCTCCACCCACTGGTCGATGAGGCGGGAGTTCTCCTCGAGGAGGGCGGTGCGTTCTCCTTCGGGTCCGCGGACCGTGCCGGTGTCGTCGAGCCGTCCGCCCCGGTAAGCGCGGACCTGGAAGTTGTTGCCGATCTCCCCCACGAAGATGCGCAGCCTTTCCAGGGGCAGCTCCTCCTGCCAGCTGAAGGTGAGGATGCCCTTGGTCTGCCAGAAGAAGGCCTCGGCCTGGGCTGGGGGATAGAGACCATCGCTGAGCAGGGCCAACTCGCCGGTATAGGAGTTCCAGGTGGTGGCCCGGCTGATCGCCTCGGGGGCCAGGTTGCGGCTGGCGGCCTGGATCCGGGGATTCCCAGGGAAAAGACAGAGGGCGGCCAGGAGCCAGATCAGGGGGAAGGAGCAGCGGGTGTACACGGCAAAGGTCTTTTGGTTGCGCCGAGTGGTTTTTGCTTAATTTAACCAATCACTCGGAATTGAGAAAGGGACGATCATGGCGCTGAGGGCGCAGGCGAGGAGAAGGTTGACGCTGGGAGGCACCGCCCTGGTCGCGGGTGGCCTGCTGGCCTGGGACCTTTACACCCACCAGGTATCCAGTTTCTTCGTCGGGGCAGCCGAGTCCCAGCAGGAGGCCGGGGAACCCCTGCAGGTGGAGGGGTTGCCCATCCTCAGGCCGGGCACCCTGACCCTGGGGGAGGGACGTCCCACGGTGGCAGTGGCCGCCTCTTCCGACGCTGAACTGCCCCAGCCCTCGCCCATCGACGCCCCCCTCAGCTATGCCCAGGTGGACGCGCTGGTCCGCCGCGCCCTCGAACTGGACCAGTCCGAGCGCTCCATCCGCCAGGTCATCCGGCCGGAGGACTGGGTGCTGATCAAGGTCAACATCGTCACCAACCGGGGCAACCCCAACTCGGCCTACTACACCGACGGCTTTGAGCACCCCGGCCAGATCACCGACCTGCGGGTGGTCAAGAGCACTATCAACTACCTCATCGAGGAGGTAGGGCCCCGCCGCATCACCATCGCCGAGGGCGGCGCCGAGTCCCCGCGCCGCGGCGAGCCGGGTTTCCCCACCAACGCCGTGGACGACGGCTGGTCGGCCAGCTATCCCGAGTTCGACGACCTCTCCTATATCAAGATCCTGGAGCACTTCAAGGGGAGGGCCACCCTGGTGGATACCGTGGACCTCAACTATGCCCCCTACCGCCGCGAGCCAGTGCCCGGGGGGGCGCTCCAGCGATTGGGGGTGCGGGTGACCGACTACTCCGGAGCCCAGTTCGGCTTCCACAAGGAGGGCACGGGCACCTTCCGCAAGGACTTCATCATGCCCGAGCCCATCCTCGACGCCGACAAACTCATCTCCATCCCGGCGATGAAGACCACCATCTACGGCACCACCCTGGGCCTGAAGAACTACGTGGGCACCCTGGCCTCGCGGGCCTATGGGGACAACACCTCCAAGGCCCAGCACTACCAGAACAACCCCGAGCAAGGGTACATCGACCTCTTTGCCTATAACCCGGCGGCCTACACCATCATCGAGGGGCTGTGGAGCACCCAGGGGGACGGGCCGCAGTGGGGCCTGAACGTGCAGCACAACGTCATCGTGGCGGGGGGTGATCCGGTGGCCGCCGAGGCCGTGGCCAATGTGGCGATGGGCTTTAACCCCCTGGACCTGGAGGCATTGTACCTGGCTGCGGCCAAAGGGTACGGCACCCTGGATCTGAAAAGGATTCAGGTGGCCGGCCGCGCACCCGAAGACGTGCAGCGCCATTTCGTCAAATCCCGCGGCGGCTCGAAGCGGGGTTTCTTCTATGGCCGGGGCATTCGGCGCTGGCTGGTGGCCGGTCCCTTTGCGGGGGGGGACGTGGCCGCCGAGTACCTGCCAGCAGAGGCAGGTCTGCGGCCAGCCGAGGGGCAGGAGGCGGGGGAACATACCTGGCAGCGGGTGGAGCACCTGGGCTACAGCGCCGAGGTGCTCGAACTGGGGGAGCTGCACGGCAAGGGGAGCGAAGCCACCAGCTACGCCTTCACCCTGGTCGAGTCGCCCACAGCCCAGGGGGGCTTCCTGTGGCTGGGGTACGACGAGCGCGCCAAGGTCTGGCTCAATGGCGAGGTGATATTCGAGAACCCCGCCCGTCGCGCCTTTGTCCTGGCCGGCAACCGCCTCCCGGTCCAGCTCGAAAAGGGCGAGAACCGCCTGCTGATCAAGGTGAGCAACTTCAACGGGGACACCGGCCTTGCAGCGCACCTGGTGGACGAGGACGGGGACCGGCTGCTGGGGATCGAGTTCCTGCTGCCCGGCGAGCAGCTCACCGCCGTGGCCGAGGCGGGAAGCGCCCTGCCCGAATTGACGCGCTTGCAGCCCAATTACCCCAACCCGTTCAATCCCAGCACACAGCTGCGCTTCGAACTGGCCGAGGACGCTCCGGTGCGGCTGGAGGTTTACGCTGTCAATGGGCAGCGGGTGCGGGTATTGGTCGATGGGGCGTTGGGGGCCGGCGCGTACCAGCAGGTCTGGGACGGGCGGGATCAGGCCGGGGGCAACGCGGCCAGCGGGGTGTACTTTGCCCGGCTACGGGCGGGCCGCCTGGTACATACCCGAGCCATGGCTCTGGTGCGTTAGCCGGGCTCCAGTGAGGCATAGGCCACCATCACCCGCTTCACCTGGGTGCCGAAGCGGATGGAGAGGCGCAGTTGAGCCCCTTCCCCCTCGCGGGCAAGGATCTTGCCCCGGCCCCAACTGGAGTGGAGCACCCAGCGGCCAGGGGCCAGGAAATCCTCCCCGTCGATCCCCTCGGAGTACGCGGGCTCGGGTTCGGGCACGTAGTGGACCCCTTCTTTCTTGGGCGCGGGGAAAGAGAAGGAGCGACCAACCGGCGGGGCCGCCTGCCGGCGGGCCGGGGGGCGGAGGCCGTATTGCTCCACCGCCAAAAGCTGGGGCGGGATCTCGGCCAAAAAGCGGGAAGGGGTGGCCTCGGAAAGGGAGCCGTAGGTGAAGCGCTGGCTGGCGCAGGTCAACCACAAATAACGTTCGGCCCGGGTGATCCCCACGTAGCAGAGCCGGCGTTCCTCCTCGACGGCCAGGGTGTTGCGCTGGCTCTTCTCCTCCTCCACTGCCCGAGAGGTGGGTAACAGGTTCTCCTCCATCCCGCAGAGGAAGACCGCCGGGAATTCGAGGCCCTTGGCACTGTGCAGGGTCATCAGCGAGACGGCGTCCTGACGGTCCTGCTCCTTCCCGGTCGCGTCCTCAGGGGCCATCAGGGCGATCACCTCCAAAAAAGCCTCCAGGGTGGGCTCCTCCTGCTCCTGGCTGAACTCGTTCATGAAGGCCAGCAGTTGCTCCAGGTTCTCCCGCCGCGCCTCGGCCTCGGGCGAGTTCTCCTGCTGCAACATGTCCAGGTAGCCGCTCTCCTCCAGCACCTCCTGACCCAATTCGGGCAATTCAAGTTCGGCCTTTCTTTCGCCCAGCTTCTTGAGCAGTAGCGAGAAGTTGTCCATGCTCTTGCGGCTGCGGGGGTTCAGCTCGGGGATCTCGTCCAGCCGGGTCAAGGCGTCACTGAGGCTCAGTTGCCGCTGTTGGGCGCAGCGCTGGAGATGGTACACGGCGGTGTCGCCGAGGCCCCGCCTCGGGGTGTTGATGACCCGCAGCAGGCTCAGATCGTCGGCGGGGTTGGCCAGGAGGCGCAGGTAGGCCAGGGCGTCCTTGACCTCCTTGCGTTCGTAGAAGCGGATGCTGCCGACGATCACATAAGGCAGGCCCGAGCGCTGCAACTCCTCCTCCAGCGCGCGGGACTGGGCATTGGTGCGGTAGAGCACCGCCACCTGGCCGGGAGCCAATCCCTCCACCCGCACCAGCCGGCCGATGGTCTGCACCACGAAGCGGGCCTCCCCGCGGTCGTCGGCGCACTCGACCAGGCGCAGGGGTTCCCCCTCGGGGCCCTGGGTCCACAACTCCTTGCCCTTGCGGTTTTGGTTGCAGCCGATCACCGCGTTGGCCGCCTGGAGGATGCGGGCAGTGGAGCGGTAGTTCTGCTCCAGGCGCACCACCTGGGCGTCGGGGTAGTCGCGCTCGAAGTCGAGGATATTGCGCAGATCCGCCCCCCGGAACTGGTAGATGGACTGGTCGTCGTCGCCCACCACGCACAGGTTGCGGTGCCGGGCGGCCAGCAGCGAGGCCAGCAGGTACTGGGGGCGGTTGGTGTCCTGGTACTCGTCGATGAGCACGTGGTGGAAACGCTCCTGGTAACGCTCCAGCACCTCGGGGTGGCGCTGCAACTGGCGGACGGGCTCGGCGATCAGGTCATCGAAATCGAAGGCGTGGTTGCGGCGCAGTTCGGCCTCATAGGCGGCGTAGACCTGGGCCATGGTCTGGCGCTGGAAGCCGGCTTCCTGGGCGAAGAGCCCAGGATCCACCATCGCGTTCTTGGCCCGGCTGATCTGGGAGATGGCCGCCCTGGGGGCCAGGTCTCGCTCGGGGATGCGCAGGGATTCGAGGACCCGCCGCATCAGGGCGCGGCGGTCCTCCTCGTCGTAGATGGTGAAGTTGCGGTCCAGGCCAAAGGCCGCAGCACTGTGGCGCAGCAGCCGGGCGCAGATGGCGTGGAAGGTGCCGATCCACAACTGCTGCGCCGCCGGCCCCACCAGGGCCTCGACGCGGGCGCGCATCTCGCCGGCCGCCTTGTTGGTAAAGGTCACTGCCAGCAGGTTCCAGGGGGGCAGGCCCAGCTCGCAGATGAGGTGGGCGATGCGGTAGGTCAGCACCCGGGTCTTGCCCGACCCGGCGCCGGCCAGGATCAGCACCGGGCCGGCGCAGGCCTGGGCCGCCTGCCTCTGGGCCGGGTTGAGGCCGTCGAGAATGGACATAAAAAATTTATCGGAAGGGGTAGCTGGGCAAGGGGTTGAGTGTAGGACCAGGGTGCGGCCCTGTCAAGCGGGGTTCAGATGCGGCCCCCGCGCACCGAGCGTTTGGCGGCGTCGTGCTGCTCGTTGGTGCGGCTGAAGATGTGGGTGCCGTCCCCCCTGGCCATGAAGTATAAGTAGTCGGTGCGGACTGGGAAGAGGGTGGCCTGGATGGCCGCCTGCCCCGGATTGGCAATGGGGCCCGGCGGCAGGCCAGGGTACTTGTAGGTGTTGTAGGGTGAGTCCACCTGCAAGTCGTCGTTGTCGAGGTGTGCCTTGTGATAGCCCAGGGCGTATTCGACCGTGGGGCAGGACTCCAGCATCATGCCCTTTTCCAGCCGGCCGAGGAAGACCCCGGCGATAAGGGGGCGCTCCTGCTGCACCACGGCCTCGCGCTCGACGATTGAGGCCAGGGTGATGGCCTGATGGCGGGTGAGCTTCAGGCTGTCCAGCCGGGCGTAGAGGGCGGAGGTGAAGACCTTGTCGAATTCCTCCACCATGCGGCGGATGATCTCCTCCTCGGTGGCACTGCGGTTGAGCATGTAGGTCTCCGGAAAAAGATAACCTTCCGCCGCGGGGGCGTCGAGGCCCAGTCGCCGGGCGAACTCCCGGTCCCTTGCCAGGGCGACGAAACGGGCCGAGTCGGCCATGCCACTCTGGGCCAGCACCTGGGCGATCTGCTGGCTGGACAGGCCCTCGGGGATGGTCACCCGCCGTAGTTGAAGGGGGGCCTTAAGAAGTTCGCGCAGGATCTCGGGGGTGGTGAGCGTGCCGTTGAGCAGATACATCCCCGCCTCCAAATCGTCGCTTTGGCCGCGCAGCCTCGCGGTCCAGGCAAAGACCCCGGCGCTGCGGACCAGGCCCCTATCCTGGAGCAGTTGCCCGATCTCGAGGGCGCCCATGCCCGTGGGGATGGTCACTTCGAGGGGAGGGATCAGGCCGGTAGGCCGGCTAAGGTACCACCAGAAGACCATCGGGGCCAGGAGCAGCAGGAGCACCAGGGGCATGACCTGGCGGACAAACCGAGACTCCTGGCTGGAGAGGGTTTGATTCATCGACTCGGCCTGGGGGTAGGTGGTCCAACAACCCTGTCATGATATACAACGGGCCCACCAAAACTGTCAAGCACCCCGCTGGGCACTAGTGCTGTTGGAAGATGCGCAGGAAGAAGTCGTGCAGCCGGGGCGCCAGAGGCCGGGGTGGGGGGGCGCGCAGGCCGCGCACGTCGCCCTGGGGGGCCAGGCGGCCGGATAGTTTGCGCTCCTCGGGCGGAGCGGAGGGATCTAGTTGCTCCTTGAAGGCTTGGTACCGGCGCCGGCGAGGGCCGTATTCCTCTTCGAGCAGGCTGAAAAAGGCGCCCCCCTCCCAGTCGGCCCGGGCCTGGTCGAGGTGGGGAAGAACATCGGGGAAGGGCTGGGTCCGGCCCCAGCAGCGCTGGTGGGCGCAGAGGTGGACCACCTCCTGGTCGGCCATTAGCGCCGCCCCGGTGATCCCCTGGGCGCTGAACACTGCCGAGCGCCCCTTGCCCTTGAGGCTGGCGGGGTGGACCAAGCGGCTGGCGCGGCCGGCGGCCGGCAGGGCCCCGAGGAAGGCACGTACCCCCTCGGGGGAGCCCACCTGTTCCTGCGGGGCGATTACAGCTTCGATCAGCGCGCTCTTGAGGAGCTGGTGGTAGCGGTCTTCGAGCAGTTCGGGGGCGCTGAAGAGTTCCAAGTACAGCTCCTGGCCCACGGCGCAGACAGCCCCGCATTGCCCAGGGTGCAGGGGGTAGCGGTGGCGCAGGGAGTTGAGGTCAAAGGCATGGGTGTTGTAGACGGCGCGCAGGTCCGCCGTCGGCGAGGGGGATTCGGTGCGGCTGAGGAAGGTCTCGATGCGGTCCCATATCCGGTGCTGGTGGGTCTCGCCGTGGCGGGCCAGTTGCTCCAGCTTGAAACTTCTCAGATTCCAGGGGCAGATATCGGCCTGGGTGAACTCGGCGTGGTACTCGGTAAGACGGCGCTCCTCAATGCAGTTGACCGGGATGGAGGCCCGCTGGCCGGGGGGGATCAGGCAACTGATCTGCAGAGCGCGGGTCTGGGTCTTCCCCACCAGCACCTCGGACTCGCCCAACAGGATCGAGGCGTCTAAAGGGTTCTCCACGTGGACCCGGTCCACCTGGCCGGTGTCGCGCAGCCGCACCCCCCGGCTGAGACCCTCGGTCAGGGTGATGGTGGTGGGGGGGGCGGGGCCGAGTTGGTTGGGGAAGAGCGGGTAGACCACCATGCAGGGGAGCAGGCCGGAGTGGTCAAAGAGGGGCGGGCCCACCACCACCCCATTGAGGCAGCGTTCAAGTTGTTTGGTCAGAGACGCGGCCATCTCCTCATCCCAGCAGGGCTTTGAGGACGCGGTAAGAACCGGAGCCCACGCCCAGGCTGCAGTACCCCCCGAGCACCGCCAGGGCGATGAACAGGGGGAAGAGCAGTACCATCCAGCGGTCGAGGCGGGCTCCGGGGGTGGTTTTCAGCTCCAGCACCGCTAGGGTGGCGTCGTGTCCCATCACCGTGCCCAGCAGGGCCGTAGCCCCGGCCAGGGCGGCCTGCTGAGCTGGCCAGCCCAGCAGATAAGCGAGGGCCAGCACGGTGGACAGGGGTGGAACCAGGCAGAGGGGCCAGCGCAGGTGGCCCCTACAGATATACTGCAGGCGAAGGATGTAAAGGGCGGCGGCGGCGTAGGGCCCCAGGAGCAGGAAGCCCAGGCTGGTGGCCACGGCCACGGTCAGCATCAGGCGGGGCTGGGGGTTCCACCAGGCCAGGCCCACCCCGGCGGCAAACCACAGGGCCAGGAAGGGCAGGACGAGGCGGAAGCGCAGGGAAAAGCTAGAAAATGGGTCCATAACTTTCGGGATCGGCGCGACAGTATCTAGCTGTCTTCGTTTATATCGGCAGGGACCAAGGAAAGCGGCGCGAAAAAGGCGGGGAAGCCCCTGGTCCCTGCTAGCGGTAGGATTCTTCGTCCTGCGGGTCGATGGCCTCAACGATCTGCACGGCGCGCTGGCGCTGGCGCAGGCCGGGCCGGCCGAGGAACTTGGGCCGGTCGCCGATGAATACCACTGCCGGCTCGTTCTTGCGGGTATCGAGTTTGACAACGTCGCCCTGGCGGAGCCGGGACACCTCGGAGAGGGTCAGGGTGCCCCTGGCCAGTTGCAGCACCACCGGGAGCCTGACCTTGCCCAGGGCCTCGGTCTGCCGGGCCCGCAGGGCCTCGGTCTGCTTAGTTTTGGCCGGCAGGTGGCTGACCCGTTTGGGCAGGAGGGGTTCGAGCACGGCGAGGGGATAACACAACTGCACCAGCCCGGTAGTGCGGTTGGCATTAGCCTCGACGGCCACCACCACCACCCCCTCGCCAGGGGCGGCGGCCTGGATGAACTCCGGGCTGGTCTCCAGAACCAGGTCGGTAATCTCGATGGGAGCCCGGGCCTTCCAGGCGGCCTCGATGTTGCCCACCACCCGGCGGGCTAGCCTATCGACTATGCTCACCTCGATCTTGGTCAGGGCCCGCCCCTCCTCGGCCACCCCCAGTCCGCTGCCGCCCAGGGCGCGGTCGATAAGGGCCATTAGCAGGGAGGGGGCAAAGGAGAGCACGGCGCGGTTTCCCGAGGGCGACACATTGAAGCTGTAGGCCGAGCAGGGCGTGGGCAGGGCCGAGGCGAACTCATTGTACATGATCTGGTCGATGAAAGCCAGGTCGGCGTCCACCACCATGCGCATGCTCGAAGCGTATGAGGCGGAGAATAGCCGGGCGAACTGCTCGTGGATGTCCTCCACCATGCGCAGCTGGTCTTTGTTGAGGTGCTGGGGGCGCTTGAAATCGTAGCTGAGGGGGGTCCGGTCCAAGTCGGTAGGGTCGCCGGGCGGCCGGCGCTTCCCGGCGGCGAGCAGGTTCTCGATTTCGCCGTCGTTCAGTTCGTCTGCCATGCGGATCAGCTTCCTGAATGGGGTTGGCGATGGCGCACGGCCAAAAGGTACGACAAAACCGTCCCGACGGCACGGTCCTTGACGCTGGCGCGGGCGATTGGCTTAATTATAAAGCCTTTGCGGCACAGCCCCTTTCCAGAGGTGCCCTTGTCCAGCCAGCCCTTCATCGCCATCACCGATCTCTCTCACACCTACCCGGGCAAACGCAACACCCCGGAGCAACCGGCCCTCGTCGAGGTTTCCTTGGAGGTGGAGGCCGGGGCCAAGGTCGCGCTCTTGGGGCCCAACGGGAGCGGCAAATCGACCCTCCTGAAGGTGCTGATGACCTCGTTGCGGCCCAGCCGGGGCCGGGTGTGCATCGACGGGTTGGACATGGCAAGGCAGGCAGACCAGATCCGCCGGCAGCTCGGTGTGGTATTCCAGAAACCCGCCCTCGACGCGCGGATGACCGTGTGGGAGAACCTTGTCGCCGCCGGCCAGCTGTACCGCATCCCCCGGCCCCAACTCCGGGAGCGGCTCGGCGGACTCTTGGCCCACCTCGGCCTGACCGAAAGGCAACACACCCTGGTCGGCGCCTTGTCGGGTGGGCTGGCCCGGCGGGTGGAGTTGGCCCGGGCCCTGCTGCCGCGGCCGCCCCTCCTGATCCTTGATGAGCCGACCACCGGCCTGGACCCCGTGGCCCGGCGGGAGTTCTGGCGCCAGGTCGAGGAACTGCGTGGTGAGACGCCGATGACCGTGGTGCTGACCACCCACCTGCTGGAGGAGGCCGAAGGCTGCGACCGGGTCGCCATCCTGCACCAGGGCCGGGTGTTGGCCTACGATAGGCCGGCGGCGCTACAGCGCCAGGTGGGCGCCGAGGTGCTGGAGGTACGCGGCGATGACCCCGAACAACTGGGCAGGGAGTTGGGCGATTTCCTGGGTGTCCGGGCCCAGGTGGTGGACCAGGCAGTGCGCCTCTCCCTGGCCGGTCCCACCAGCCTCGACGCGCTTCTTACCAGATTCGGGGCGAGGATTAAGGCCCTGTCGCTGGCCCATCCCTCCCTCGACGACGTCTTTGTCCAGCTTACCGGCGAACGCCTTAAGCCCGCGGAAGCGACGGCATGATTGGGATCTGGGTGCTGGCCCGCCGGGAGGTGCTCCGCTTCCTGCGGCAGCCGGTGCGCCTCTTGGGCAGCCTGGCGCAGCCCCTGCTCTTCTGGTTCTTCATGGGGGCCGGTTTCGCCGAGAGCTTCAGTGGCGGAGGTACCGGCTACCGCGAGTTCTTTTATCCTGGCATCGTGCTGATGCTGATGCTCTTTGCCGCCATCTTCTCCACCATCACTCTCATTGAGGACCGCAACGCCGGTTTTCTCCAGGGGGTGCTTGTCGCTCCGGTCAGCCGCCTGAGCCTGGTGCTGGGCAAGGTGGCCGGCGGCACCCTGATCGCCCTGGGGCAGGCGGTCGTTTTCCTCTGCTTCGCCCCCCTGGCGGGCATCCCTCTTGGAACCGCCGCGGTGCTCAACCTCGTCCTGCTCTTCGCGCTGGTGGGATTGGGTTTCACCGGCATGGGCTTCACCATCGCTTGGCTGATGGACAGCGTAGCCGGGTACCACGCGGTAATGAGCGTGGTGATGATCCCGCTGTGGCTGATCTCCGGGGCGCTCTTTCCGGTGGAGGGGGCGGCTGGTTGGCTGGCCCTAGCCATGCGCTGCAACCCCGTCTTCTATGCACAGGTGCTGATCCGCAAGGGGTTCTACCACGACCTAAACGCCCTGGCGGGGGACCCCGAGTTCCTCCAAGCCCTGCTGGTCAGCGCCGGTTGGGCCGCGGCGACGTTGGCGGCGTCCCTGTGGGTGGTGTACCGCCGGCCCGAAGCTAGTTGAGCTGGTAGAGCATCAGGTACACCACCACCCCGCTGACTGAGACGAAGATCCACACCGGCCAAACCCAGCGGGCCAGGCGGCGGTGGCGGGCGAAATCCTGCCGCCAGGCCCGCCAGACTAGGAGGATCACGAAAGGGACCATGCCGGCGGCCAGCAGCACATGGGGGATGAGCACGGCGAAGTAGAGGGGCCGGGTCCAGTCGTGACGGGGGTAGGGGACCGAGCCCACCAGATAGTGGTAGAACAGGTAGGAGCACAAAAACAGCGCCGAACACCCCAGAGCAGCCTGCATGTAACGGCGGTGGCCCAGACGGTCCTTCCTTTTGATGCGGCGGTATCCCAGGAGCAGCAGCGCTGCACAGACGGTGTTGAGCGCGGCGTTGAGGGCAGGCAGATCGGCTGGGTTCATCAGGCTGCACACCTTTCGCGACAGGAGTTCCGGACATGGAGATCATCGACGCCCATCACCATCTGTGGGATCGCGGGCGCTTTTCCTATCGCTGGCTCAGTCAGGTGCCCGCCATCGACAGGGACTATATCCTCAAGGACTACCAGGAGGTCATCAGCGGCACCGGGGTGGGGCAATCGATCCACGTGCAGGCCGAGGTTGACCCCCTGTACGGGATACAGGAGACCCGCTGGGTCCTGTCGATGGCCGACGCGGGCGGGCCTATCGCCGGGGTGGTGGGCTGGGCGCCCATCGAGGAGCCTGGGTTGCCGGAATTCCTCGAAAAGCTGGGCACCCACCCCAGGCTCAAGGGCATCCGCCGCCTGATCCAGAGCGAGAAGGACGTCCGCTTCTGCGCCCGTCCCGAGTTTGTGGCCGGAGTGCGCCGGCTCGCCCCCCTTAACCTTTCCTTCGACCTGTGCATCTACCACCCCCAACTGGGGGCGGCCATCGAGTTGGTCCGGCAGGTGCCGGAGGTCAATTTTGTCCTCGACCACATCGGCAAGCCGGGGATCAAGGACCGGCTGCTGGAGCCCTGGAAAACCCAGTTGCGGGAGCTGGCCTACCTGCCCAATGTTTGGTGCAAGGTTTCGGGCGTGGCTACCGAGGCGGAATGGGCGGCCTGGACACCGGCGGACCAGCGGCCGTACCTGGACCACGTGATCGACTGTTTCGGTTTTTCGCGCCTGATGTGGGGCAGCGACTGGCCGGTATGCACTCTGGCAGTCGAGTACCGGCGGTGGCTGGAGACGGTGCAGGAGGTGGTGCGGGGGGCCAGCCAGGCCGAGCGGGAACAACTGTTCAGGGGGACGGCGGCGACCTTCTACCGGCTCTGAGGGGGGGATCAGTCGATGCCCATCTTCTTGCGGGGAGATCTGTTCAGAAGTTGTGGATGGCAGGGACGAAAAAAAGAGCGTATCCTGAGTATGGCCACCATCACTCACCGCCCTTTGGCGAGGGCGAAAGGATACGCTCATGGGAGAATATACAGCAGCCCAAGTGCAGCAGCTAACCCAGGCGGTCCTGCACTCCAGCCTGGAAAAGCTGCTGCGGGAAAGTGCCCGCAAGATGCTCCAGGCGGCCCTGGAAGAAGAGTTGCGCGGTGAGGGGACCCCCATCAGCAGCAAGCGGGTGGCCCGACTGATGGGCCAAGAACGGCTGCAAGGCGTCAGTCGACGTCGCGGCACCAAGACGACACGCCGAGGCGTGGACGATGCCCCAGCGGCGGATCTGGTGCGACGCGACTTCACCGCCACCGCTCCCAATCAACTGTGGGTGGCCGACATCACCTTTGTGCTCACCTGGGCCGGTTTCCTCTACCGGGCGGTGGTGCTGGATGCTTTCAGCCGCAAGATCGTCGGTTGGGCGATGGCCTCCCACCTGCGCACCGAGTTGGTACTGCAGGCCTTGGACATGGCCCTGGAGCAGCGCCCGCCACAGGGGGTGATCCACCACTCCGATCACGGCTGCCAGTATACCTCCCTGGCCTTCGGCACCCGCTGTCAGCAAGCGGGCGTCCGGCCCTCCAGGGGCACGGTGGGCGACTGCTTCGACAACGCCCTGTGCGAGCGCTTCTTCGCCACCCTCGAATGTGAACTGCTCGACCGG
>VGJS01000059.1 GCA_016867395.1 Candidatus Handelsmanbacteria bacterium | reverse complement strand
TGATCTCGTAGTCCATGATGGTCCCGTCCAGGTCATTGGCCCCGTACCAGAGGGCCACCTGCGAGACCTCGATGGTGTTCATGATCCAGAAGGTCTTGACGTGGGCGAAGTTGTCGAGCATCAACCGGGCCACGGCGAGTTCCTTCAGGTCCAGGCAGCCCGAAGGGCCAGGCAGGTGCTCCAATTCGGTGCGCTCGGGGTGGAAGGAGAGGGGGATGTAGGCGAGAAAGCCGCCGGTCTCATCCTGCACCTCGCGCAGCCGGCACAGGTGGTAGACCTTCTCCTCGGTGTTCTCGATGTGGCCGTAGAGCATGGTGGCGTTGGAGGGCAGGCCGGCCCGGTGGGCGGCGGCGGCGATGCGCAGCCATTCTTCCGAGTCGCTCTTGGTCCAGAACAAATCCCCCTGTACCCGGTCGCTGAAGACCTCGGCCCCGCCTCCGGGCAGGGATTCGAGGCCGGCAGCCCTGAGGTCGGCGAAGACCTCCTCCAGCGGCTTTTTGGCGATGCGCTGGATCTGGGCCACCTCAATCATGGTAAAGGCCTTGAGCCGGGCCGAGGGCCGGGCCTCCTTCACGGCCCGCAGTATATCTAAGTAGTAAGAGTAAGGGAGTTTGGGGTTGACCCCGCCCACCATGTGGATCTCGGTGATGGGGGCGTGCAGGTGCTGGCGCACCCGGTCGGCCACTTGCTCGGGGGAGAGCACGTACCCGCGCTCGTCCTTGGCTTTAACATAGAAAGAGCAGAAGCGGCAGAACTTGTTGCAGACGTTGGTGTAGTTGATGTGCTGGTTGCGGACGAAGTAGGTGCAGTCCCCGTGGAATCGCTGGCGGACGATGTTGGCCAGGTAGCCGAGGGCCGGCAACTGGTCGCAGGCGTAAAGCTGGAGCCCCTCGTCGGCGCTGAGGCGCTGGCCCTCCACCACCTTGTGATGGATGGGGCCCAAGCCGGCCTGCTCCAGGGAGTTGCGATGGAGAGAAGTCATGGTCTGATAATATCAAAGCCCTTCTCCGGCGTCAATGCGGTCTGCCGGGGGCTTGAGGCCTTGGTACAGGGCGCAGACACCCAGGGTGAAGGCGGTGTGCCGGTTGTCGACGAAGCCGGCCCCGCCGAGCAGTTTTAGGAAGGCGCCCCCCTGCGGAAAGGTGCCCACCGAGGCGGGCAGGTACGCGTACGCCTGGCGCTGCCCCGAGACCAGGCCACCCACCCAGGGCAGGATGCGGGTGAAGTAGAAGCGGTAGAGCTGTCGGAAGAGGGGGAGTTCGGGCTCGGCGAAGTCGAGGATGATCAGTTCGCCCCCTGGCCTGAGCACCCGCCAGGCCTCGGCCAGACCGGTGGGGATATGGCCGAAGTTGCGCACCCCGAAGGCGGCGATGACCAGGTCGAAGCTCTGGTCCCCAAAGGGCAGGGCCTCGGCGTCACCCCCCAGCAGTTGCACCGGCGCGGCCGGGGGGCGGCGGCGCAGCTTGGCCGCGCCGAGCCGCAACATATCGAGGGCCACGTCCACCCCCACCACCCGCCGGGGGCGGCGGCGGGCCGCAGCCAAGGCGAAATCCGCGGTGCCGGTGGCCAGGTCCAGCACCCGCTGGGGCCCCCGGCAGCGCACCCGCGAGAGGGCGCAGCGGCGCCAGTGGAGATCCACCCCGCCGCTGAGCAGGTGGTTGAGCAGGTCGTAGCGCCGCGCAATGACGTTAAACATCCCTTGGATCCGCTGTTTGCGGGCGATTATGTTATCTTTAGAGTCCATACACTCAGCACACCTATGGAACAGCTCTCTAATTATATACCCTCCCTGGTGGCCAGCCTCACCGAAGGCGTGGCGATCTTCGACGAGGAGGCCGGCGTCCTGGTCCACAACCCGGCCTTGGTGGAGATGCTAGGGCTGCCCAGGGTGCAACTTTTGGAGGAATGCCTGGGGAGCGGCGAGTTGGGGCAACTGGTCCGCCAGGCCCTGGCCGGGGAACTGGTCTGGGACCAAGACATCCAGTACCGCAAGCCGGCGGGCCAGACCTGCTGGCTGCGGGTCAACACCCGCCGGCTGACCGACGAGTCGGGCCGGCCGGCCGGGGCGCTCCTGACCCTTAAGGAGATCTCGGAACTGAAGCGGGCCGAGCGCGACCTGTGGCAGGTGGAGAAGATGACCGCCCTGGGCCGTCTGGCCGCCTCGGTGGCGCACGAGGTGCGCAATCCGCTCAGCGCCATCGACATCCAGCTCCAGCTCTTGCAGGAGGAGCTGGGCGGGGCCGGTGAGGGAGTGGCCGCGCGGGTGAACCGGCGCCTGAAGATCGCCCGCACCGAGATGCGCCGGCTGGAGGGCATCGTGCAGAACTTCCTGCGCTTCTCCCGGCCCCCGGCCCTACACCTCCAGCCGGTGCAGCCCAACGACCTGCTGCGGCACCTCTTCTCCCTGGTCGAGCCTGAGGCGCGCGAACACGGCATCGCCCTGGTCCTCGACCTGGAGGAACCCTTGCCAGCCATCAGCGCCGACGAGAACCTCTTGAGCCAGGCCCTGCTCAACATCCTCATCAACGCCTTCCAGGCCTTGGGGCCGGAACCACGGGTCATTCTACAGTCGCGCCTGGACCCCGTCAAGGGCCAGATCGCCCTCAACATCACCGACAATGGCCGCGGCATCCCCGCCGCGGACCTGGAGCGGGTGCTGGAACTCTACTACACCACCAAGGACGAGGGTACGGGCCTGGGCCTGTCCATCGCCCAGCGCATCGTCCACCAGCACGGGGGGGTGCTGGAGGTGAGCAGCCAGGAAGGCTTGGGCACCGCGGTGAACATCCGCCTGTGGCTAAAAAAGGGGCCGGCCCCTTCGCCCCCGACCAGGCCGGAGCGGGGCTGAGTCATGGCCAAGGGTGTCTTTCGCCTGCTCATCGCCGACGACGAGGTCCACATCCGCGAGGGGCTCCAGGAGGCGCTGCAACAACCCGGCTTTAGCATCGACACGGCCAGGGACGGGCACGAGGCGCGCGACCTGTTGCAGCGGCAAACCTACCACCTGGTGATCACCGACCTGCGCATGCCCGGCCTGGGCGGTATGGAACTGCTCGACGAGATCCGCGACAGCAATCCCGACGCCCAGACCATCGTGCTGACCGCGTACGGTAGCGTGAGCACGGCGGTGGAGGCGATGAAGAAGGGGGCCTTCGACTTCGTCACCAAGCCGGTAGACCTGGACCATCTGCGCCTGCTGGCGGAGCGGGCCATAGACCGGTTGGAACTGCTCTCGGAGAACCGCAAGCTGCACCACCGCCTGGAGAGCCAGGACACCTTCCGCCGGCTGGTGCGCCGCAGCCAGGCCATGCAGGCCGCGGCCGAGACCATCAAGCAGGTGGCCCAGTCCGAGGTGCCGGTGCTCCTGCGGGGGGAGACCGGGGTAGGCAAGGAACTGATCGCCCGGGCCGTACACGAGCGCAGCAAACGCCGCAACGGACCCTTCGTGGCGGTCAACTGCGGGGGCTTCACCCCTGAGCTTTTCGCCAGCGAACTCTTTGGCCACGTGCGGGGCGCCTACACCGGGGCCCACGCCACCCGGCCCGGCCGCTTTGCCCTGGCCGAGGGGGGCACCCTCTTACTCGACGAGATCGGCGAGGTGCCCCTAAAGAACCAGGTGGAACTCCTGCGGGCGCTGGAGTCCAGAGAGTATCAGCCCCTTGGCGACACCCAGGTCCACACCGCAGACGTGCGGATCATCGCCGCCACCAACCGCGACTTGGAGGCCGGCGTCCAGGGCGGCATCTTCCGCGAAGACCTCTACTACCGCCTCAACGTGGTGCCCATCGACGTGCCGCCCCTGCGCCAGCGCCGCGAGGATATCCCGCTGTTGGCCGAGATATTTCTCGACGAGGCCTGCCGGGCCCACGGGCAGCCGCGCAAGCAACTGGGGGCCGAGGCCCTGGCTCTCCTGCTCAACCACCCGTGGCCGGGCAACGTGCGCGAGCTGCGCAACCTGATCCAGCGCCTGGTGGTCACCTGTCCCGAAAGAACCGTCCGCCCCGAACAGATCGCCGCCCTGCTGGGAACCGCGGAGCGCGAAGCCACGGCGCAGTTCGCGGTAAACCTGGGGGCCTCGATACAGGAGGTGGAGGCGGCCCTTATCCGCCAGACCCTGGAGCGGATCACCACCAACCGCCGGCAGGCCGCCGCGATCTTAGGCATCAGCGTGCGCTCTTTGCAGTACAAGATCAAACATTACCATCTGCAATAATTGCACGAAAAGCGCTTTCCGCCTCGTCCGAACCCGGCGCACTCCCTGCCCGTAACTTCCGCAACTCCTTTCTTAACAGATTCTTGATTCCCCCGTGGCCACAGGTGGCACTGAATTTGCGCTTTCCGTATCATGCGCCGGGAATTCTGTGATACAGGTCACAGCCCGGTGTCGATTGAGGTATTAGCGAATACATAGACTTGTGCTCCTTCGGCCCCTTGGGGGACCGGGGACATATAGCCGGCGGGCCTAAAATATGCAGCAAAATCTGCATCTCCCGGCCGCCGACACAATATCGGGATAATACAAAACTTGGCTAACTCATTTCCCCAGAGGGCTCTCCTGGATGCAAAGTTTGCATTCCAGGCCGAGCCCCTCGAAGGACTCGAACCATTGCTCGACCCGGACCTGTTGGTCCCGGATCTGAAGGCGGACAACAAGATCGCCGCAATCAAGGAACTGACCAACCGCCTCTACCTAAAAGGCGTGGTCAAGGACAGCCTCAGTTTTCTCCAAGCCGTGCTGGGGCGCGAGAACATCGAGAGCACCCTGATCGGCGAGGTGGCCATGCCCCACGCCCGCAGCCTGGCGGTCAATCAACTGGGCCTGGCATTGGGGGTATCGCCCCTGCCTTTGGACTATCCCTCAGGGGATGAACGCCGGACCATACAGGTCATCTGCCTGATCGCGGTGCCGGCCCATGCGCCCGATTCCTACCTGGCCCTGCTGGGCGCCCTGGCCCGCACCTTCCAAGAAGGCGGGATGATCGGCGACCTGTTGCGGGCCGGAACTCCCGAAGCGCTGTGCAAACTTTTAGCAACCCATTCCCGACACTCTTAAGAGAGGTTAACACGATGGGTTACACTGTCCAGGAACTACAGAACGACGAGGAGAGCACCCTGCGCCTCTATTTCGACGACATCGCTGAGTCCAAGCCCCTCTCGCGCGAGAAAGAGGTGGAACTGGCCGCCCGGATCAAGGAGGGCGACATGCAGGCCCGCGACGAGTTGGTGCAGGCCAACCTGCGCTTCGTCATCGACGTGGCCAAGAACTACCAGAACCGCGGGCTTTCCCTCTCCGACCTGATCAGCGCCGGCAACCTGGGCCTCTTGACCGCGGCCGAGCGCTTCGACGGCACCAAGGGCTACAAGTTCATCTCCTATGCGGTGTGGTGGATCAAGCAGTCCATCCTCCAGACCATCGCCGAACACGCCCGCACCGTGCGCCTGCCCCTCAACAAGCTGAGCCTGCTTAAGGACATTTCTAAGGTGTCGCGCCGGCTGGGCCAAGGCCGCGAGAGCGAGCCGGACGTCGAGGAGATCGCCGCCGAACTGGACGTGCCCGCCGCGGAGATTCTCGACACCATGCTCAGCGCCCGGACCGTGCGCTCGCTGGACGAGGCTTTTGAGGAGGACGACGAGCGCAGCCTGCTCAACATCCTGGCTGACACCAGCCAGGAGGCCCCCGACACCGACGTGCTGCGCGATTCGGCCCGCGAGCAACTGGAGAACGTGCTCGACAGCCTCGACGACCGGGAGTTGCGCATCATCCGCCTGTACTTTGGGCTGGACGGCAATGAGGCCCTGACCCTGGAGCAGATCGGCGGCCTGATGAACCTCACCCGCGAGCGGGTGCGGCAGTTGAAGGAGCGGGCCCTGGGCAAGTTGCGCCACCCGACCCGGTACCACGCCCTGCTGGCCCTGGTCGATGAGACCGAGGTGTACTGAATCTGCAGCCCTTGTCCCTGACCCCTCTCGCCCTGGAGCGTTAGGATATCCGTCGAGGTGCTCGGCTTCATGGGTATAGCCCTGTGGCTGATGGCCGTGGGGGCGTATCTGAGGAACCGCCGCTCCTGAACCAGCGCTACTTTCCCTGTGCAAGAGCCGGATTCTCCCCAGAGTCCGGCTCTTGTTTTTTTGCCAGCCGGCCGCGCCTTATCTTTGGGGTATGAGCAAGGACCGCAAGGCCGCCCACCGCAAGAGCTACCGCAACGTCCACGAGTGTATGGAGGCCCTGCTGAGCCGGGAGGATCTGAAGCGGATCAACCGCCTGGGCCTGTGGACCGCCTTTGCCGACCTCGATCAGGTCAGGCAGTTCGCCGCCCGGCCCCGCCAGGAGCGCCAGGAGTTCTTCGCCCGCTACGAGCGCAGTCTCGACGACACCCCCACAACCAGGCCGGCCGACGCGGACCACCAGCTGTTCGACCTGCCCCAGGAGGCCGGCGAGGAGGAGGTGCGGCGGCGTTACCGGGAGTTGGCCCTCGCCTTTCACCCGGATCGCAGCGGGGGGGACCAGGGGCTGATGCAGGAGATCAACGCGGCGTACCAGCGCCTGCTGCGCGCCGCCCACCGGGAGGAGGGGGGTTGACTATTCGCGGGGGTCGCGCAACTGCCGCAACTGGTCGCGCAGGGCCGCGGCCCGCTCGAACTGCTCCTGGGCAATGGCCTCCTGCAACTCGTGCTGGAGCAGCTCTTCCTCGCTGAGGGGGCGGTTGCGCGTCAATTCCTCGGCCAGCTCGTCGAGGGCCTGCAGGGAGCGCTCCTTTTCGACGAAGAACTCCTCGGCCTGCACCTCGGGGAGCTGCTCGATCTGGATGCGGGCGGCGGCGGCGATTTCGAGGGCAGTGGCGTACTGCTTTTCCTGGAAGGTCTTGAGGGCCCGGGCCGTGGCGTTAATGCGCAGGATATAGGGCCACCACCGCTCGAGGTTGTTGCGGTCCTCCTCGGTCTCGGCGTGGGTGTTGACGAAGCGGAAGAGCCCCATGTTGCGCTCGGTGTCGCGGATGACCCTGGGGTAGTCCTTGAGCTGGAGCAGAAAGACGTAGCGGCCGTATACCCGCGCCCCCTCGTCGAAAAGCTCCTGGCAGGCGGGGTGGTCGAGGGAGAAGCCCTCGGGCTGGCCCCCGTGGTTCTGGCGGTACTTCTCCAGGGCTTCGCGGTGGTAGTCGAGGGCGAACTCGAAGCCATAGGGCCGCTTGCCGTCGGGCCGGCCGTCCAGGTTTAACTGCATGATACCCTGGAAGGCACCCTGGTCGACGCGCACCTGTAGCTTCTGGGCCCCATCCTCCCCCCAGATCCGGCGCACGTTGGCCTGTGGATCGTACTCCCACTCCCTGAGAATATGGTCTATATCGTGGGGCATACCCAGCTTCGGAGGGTTTAAGGGTACGATACCCCTGGGCCAGGGAAATGTCAATCATCCTCTTGGGAAAAAGCACAAAAACTCCTTGAAATCCCTCCTCCGAAGAGATATCTTGTCGGCGCAGCGGCGCAAAAAACGATTGGCAACAGGAGAAGTGTGATGAAATGGCGCGCGGCGACACTGGCGATTTCACTCCTGGCCTGGCCGGGCCAGGCAGCGGCCGAACCAAAGCAGTGGCAGCAGGGCAAAGGCTGGGGCTGGGTATGGGGCGAGGGGGACCAGGTGGGGGCGCTCAACGAGATGGGCCCGGCCAGCATCCTCAAGGCCGTCCAAGTGGTGAAAGAGGGGCGGGTCTGTGATTTGGGCATCACCTACGACCGCACCTCCTTCAAATGGCCGGGCCATTCCCCCGGCGAGATCCTCACCTTTCGCAGCCCCGAGGGGGTGCTCCGACAAAAGGACCTGCCCTTCACCCTGCCTGAGAAGGGCAACCCTTCGCTGACCACCTGGCACAGCAACGCCCTGTTCATCAACGACAACGTGGCCACCCAGATCGACGGGCTGGGGCATGTAGTGGTGGGGGAGGACAACCACTGGTACAACGGGTTCAAAGAAGAGGATTGGGGTGGCAACTGGGGCATCCGCAAGGCCGGGGCCGAAAACATTCCCCCCATCGTCGCCCGGGGGGTGCTCATTGACGTGGCTGGGTACAAGGGCGTGGAGGCGCTGCCCTCCCACTACGCCATCACCCCGGAGGACCTGCAGGGCGCTCTGGCCCGTCAAGGCACCAACTTGCAGTTCGGCGACGTGGTGCTCATCCGCACCGGCACCCTGCGCTATTGGGGGGAGACCGGGGCCGACCACGACAAGTTGCGCCAACACGACTCGGCCGGCATCAACCTGGAGGCCGCCAGGTGGCTGGTCGAGCAGCAGGGGGCGCTGATGATCGGCTCGGACACCTCGGGCCTGGAGTGTGCGACGGCCCCCCCCGGCAGCGCCAGCTTTATCCCGGTACACGTGTATCTACTAATTGAGCAGGGAGTACATATCGCCGAGTTCCACTATTTAGAAGACCTGGCTGCGGCGCAGGCGTACGAATTCCTGTATGTGGCCGCTGTCAACAAGATCAAGGGTGCAGTCGCTGGTTTTGCGCTGCGGCCGCTGGCCATCCGCTGAGCCGGGTTGCCAGACTTTTTTGTGTAGAGCAAGGTCGAATGCGAGGGGCACCCCTTGACAAAAACCAGGACAAACTACAATTTTGTATAGAATCTGCCGACGCATGACATTTTTGTGAATCTATCTCCGGGGAAGCCATGGCCGCCTCCGCAGTCCAGGTAAAAAAAGACCAGCACCCCGTGGCGGTGCTGCACGAAGTCGGGCAGATCCTGGGCATGGCCACCGATTTCGAGGGGGCGCTCAACGATATCCTCAGAATGATGTGCGACCGCCTGGAGATGCGCTTAGGCACCCTCAGCTTGCTCCACAGCGAGGACGGCGAGGTGGCCATCGACCTGGCCTACGGCCTCTCCAAGTCCGAGATAGAGCGAGGGCGGTACAAGATCGGCGAGGGGATCACCGGCAAGGTGGTTGAATCGGGCAAGCCGGTGATCGTGCCCCGGATCAGCAGCGAGCCACTCTTTCTCAACCGCACCGGGGCGCGCGGCCGCACCGCCAAATCCCAGACCTCCTTCATCTGCGTGCCGATCTTGTTGCAGAAACGGGTGGTCGGCACCCTTAGCGCCGATACCCCGTACCAGAGCGACGCCCTCCTCCAGGAAAAGGTGCAGTTGCTCTCGGTCATGGCGGTGATGATCAGTCTGGCCGTAGCCTCGCGCCGGCGCGCCCGCCAGGAGAATACCCGCCTGCTCGACGAAAACCAGCGCCTCCACAAGCAGTTGCGAGACCGCTTCCAGCCGGCCAACATCATCGGCAACTCCCGCCCGATGCAGGAGGTGGCCGACCTGATCCTCCAGGTGGCCCCCAACCAGACCACGGTGCTTTTGCGGGGGGAAAGCGGCACCGGCAAGGAGTTGCTGGCCGACGCCATTCACTACAACAGCCTGGGCCCGAACCGGCCCTTCATCAAGGTCCACATAGCCGCCCTACCCGAGAGCCTGATCGAGAGCGAACTCTTTGGATACGAGAAGGGGGCCTTTACCGGTGCCTCGGCCAGCAAGGCGGGGCGCTTCGAGCGGGCCGACGGGGGGACCATCTTCCTCGACGAGATCGGAGAACTGAGCCCGGCGGTGCAGGTCAAGCTCCTGCGGGTGCTTCAGTCGCGGGAGGTGGAAAGGCTGGGGGGGACCGAGCCCATCCCAGTGGACGTCCGGGTCATCGCCGCCACCCACGTGGACCTGGAGCACGCCGTGGGCGAGGGGCGGTTTCGCGAGGACCTGTTTTACCGGCTTAACGTCTTCCCCATCTTCGTGCCCCCCCTGCGCGAGCGCAAGTCCGATATCCTGCTTTTGGCCGACCACATGCTGGAAAAGTATGCCCGCAAGCTGGGCAAGCAGATGAAGCGGATCTCCACCCCGGCCATCGACATGATGATGAGCTACCACTGGCCCGGCAACGTGCGCGAGCTGGAGAACTGCACCGAGCGGGCGGTCATCCTCAGCAGCGACGGGGTGGTACACGGCCACCACCTCCCTCCCTCCCTGCAGACAGCAGTGGCCACCGGCACCTCCATAGCCGGCAGCTTCGAGACCATGATGTCGGCGTACGAGCGGGAGATCCTCGTCGAAGCCCTCAAGAACACCTACGGCAACGTGGCCCAGTCCGCCCGCATGTTGGGCACCACCCAGCGCATCTTTGCCTACCGCCTGAAGAAGCTGGGCCTCAAACCCTCGCAGTACAAAGTCTGATTCCCAACCCAGCGACATAATTGTAGTACGCCCTTGTTATCCCCACAAAAATGTTGGGACAAAACGGGGAGACCTCCTCGCGGGAAATTTATTTAAGATAAATACAAACAATTATTTACATAGATTTAGTCCCTAGATGGCATTTCTTTTGCGAGATCTCTGGCGACCACAGGTTGGCTGCGCGCAACCCGGCAGGCCCTCACCTTTCATTCTGGAGGTAGCTATGGAGCGGTTCAACGGAGCGAGAAAGAAGAAGTGGAGTGTGCCGGCTTTGCTGGCCACCCTGGCCCTGCCCACCCTGGCGGGGGCCCAGGAACTCAATTCGGGGGATACAGCCTGGATGCTGACCGCCACGGCGCTGGTGCTTTTCATGACCATTCCGGGGTTGGCCCTGTTCTACGGCGGCCTAGTGCGGGTCAAGAACGTGCTTTCGGTGCTGATGCAGTGCTTTGCCCTGACGGCGATGGTGACCCTCATCTGGGTGCTATGGGGCTACAGCCTGGCCTTTGATGCCACGGGCATGCAGGCGGGGGTGACCAACATCAATTCCTTCGTCGGCACCTTTGGCAAGGCCCTGCTGGCCGGCGTGGGCATCGACAGCCTGACCGGCACCATCCCCGAAACGGTTTTCGTCTGTTTCCAGCTCACCTTTGCCATCATCACCCCGGCCCTGATCGTGGGGGCTTTTGCCGAGCGCATGAAGTTCTCGGCCATGCTGCTCTTCATGGCCCTGTGGTCCACCCTGGTCTACAGCCCGATCTGCCACATGGCCTGGGCGGGGGTGGGCGGCTTCTTCTGGGACCTGGGGGTGCTCGACTTCGCCGGGGGCACCGTGGTCCACATCAACGCCGGCATCGCCGCCCTGGTGGCGGCCCTGGTGCTGGGCAAGCGGCAGGGCTATCCGCGGCACCCCATCCCGCCCCACAGCCTCACCCTGACGGTGGTGGGCGCCGGCATGCTCTGGGTGGGCTGGTTCGGCTTCAACGCCGGCTCCGCGGTGGCGGCCAACGGCAAGGCCGGCATGGCCATGCTGGTGACTCAGGTGGCCACGGCGCTGGCGGCCCTCACCTGGATGGCGGTGGAGTGGATGAAACACGGCAAGCCCAGCGTGCTGGGCATCGTCACCGGCGCGGTCGCCGGCCTGGTGGCCATCACCCCGGCCTCAGGCAGCGTGGGCCCCATGGGTGCCATCGCCATCGGCATCGCCGCGGGGGTCCTGTGCTTCTGGGGGGCCACCAGCCTCAAGCAGAAGCTAGGCTACGACGACTCGCTGGACGCCTTCGGGGTCCACGGCATCGGCGGCATCACCGGGGCACTGCTGACGGGCATCTTCGCCGACGCCAGCCTGGGCGGCCAGGGCCTGGCCGAGGGGGTGAGCATCGGCCAGCAGTTCGGGGTGCAGCTTATCAGCGTGGTCACCACCCTGGTATACAGCGGCGTGGTCTCGTGGATTCTGCTCAAGGTGGTGGACGGGCTGGTGGGCCTGCGGGTCAGCGACGACGAAGAAGCGCGCGGTCTGGACATCTCCCTGCACAACGAGCAGGGCTACTTCCTGGAATCCTGAACCCCTCTTGCAAGGAGAATGCAGATGAAACTGTTGAAATGCATCGTGCGGCCCAGCGCGCTGGAGCGCGTCAAGGAGGAACTGGGCAAACTGGGGGTCACGGGCATGACCGTCAGCGAGGTTAAGGGCTTCGGCCGCCAGAAAGGGCACAAGGAGGTGTACCGGGGTGCCGAGTACAACATCGATTTCACCCCCAAGCTGAAGATCGAGATCGTGGTCGCCGACGAGATCGCCGACCGGGTGGTGGGGGCGGTCAAGGTGGCGGCCCACAGCGGCAACATCGGCGACGGCAAGATCTTCGTCATGCCGGTCGAAGAGGTAGTGCGCATCCGCACCGGCGAAACCGGCGACGCGGCGATCTGAAGCCCGCGCAGGACCCGCCAAGAGCCTAAAGGAGCCCCGGCAGCCTCGCCCGCTGGCCGGGGCTCCTCGCGCCCTTTCCGCCGGCAGCAAAAAAACTGTCTTGCCCCACTTTATTTCTTATATTAATGTTTTTGCTTTCAGTCAAATGCATTCCGGCAATCATCCGTCATCGCCGCACCATTCACCTCGCCATGCCTCAGAAGGAGCAAGCAATGGCCAAGACTACCCGCGCAGGCAAAACCGCCAAGGGCGGCGCCGGCACCCCCCAGTCCGTCATCCAGATGGCCAGGGAGAAGGGCGCGCAGTTCGTGGATTTCAAGTTCGTCGATCTGCCCGGCATCTGGCAGCACTTCGCCATCCCCATTGATGAACTGACCGAAGAGGTCTTCACCGACGGTCTGGGCTTTGACGGCTCGAGCATCCGCGGCTGGAAGGCGATCAACGAGAGCGACATGCTGGTGCTGCCGGACCCGGCCACCGCCTTCCTGGACCCCTTCTTCGCCCTGCCCACCCTTTCGCTTACCTGCAGCATCCAGGAGCCCATCACCCGCGAGGACTACAACCGCGACCCGCGCAGCCTGGCGATTCGGGCGGTGGAATACCTTAAGTCCACCGGCATCGCCGACACCGCCTACTTCGGCCCCGAGGCCGAGTTCTTCGTCTTCGATGACGTGCGCTTCGACCAGAACGCCCACGAGGGCTACTACCACCTCGACTCAGTGGAGGGTCGCTGGAACTCGGGCCGGCAGGAAAATCCCAACCTGGGCTACAAGATCCCCTACAAGGGCGGTTACTTCCCGGTGGCCCCCGCCGACACCCAGGCCGATTTGCGCGCCGAGATGGTTGCGGAGATGATCAAGGCCGGCATCCCCATCGAGCGCGACCACCACGAGGTGGCCACCGCCGGCCAGGCCGAGATCGACATCCGCTTCTGCGACATGGTCACCTGCGCCGACCGGATGATGCTTTACAAGTACGTGGTGCGCAACGTGGCCCGCAAACACGGCAAGACCGCCACCTTCATGCCCAAGCCCCTCTTCCAGGACAACGGCTCGGGCATGCATACCCACCAGAGTCTGTGGAAGGGCAGCAAGCCCCTCTTCGCCGGCTCGGGGTACGCCGGCCTGAGCGAGATGGCGCTTCATTACATAGGCGGGCTGCTCAAGCACGCCCCGGCCATCCTGGCCCTGTCCAACCCGACCACCAATTCCTACCGCCGCTTGGTGCCCGGGTACGAGGCGCCGGTGAACCTGGCCTATTCGCAGCGCAACCGCAGCGCCGCCATCCGCATCCCCATGTACTCTCCCAGCCCCAAGGCCAAGCGCGTCGAGTTCCGCTGCCCCGACGCCAGTTGCAACATGTATTTGGCCTTTGCCGCCATGCTGATGGCCGGCCTGGACGGCATCCAGAACAAGATCAACCCGGGCCAGCCCCTGGACAAAAACATCTACGATCTGGCTCCCGAAGAGGCGGCCAAGGTACCCACCACCCCCGGCTCGCTGGACGGCTCGCTGGCGGCGCTGGAGAAGGACCACGCCTTCCTGCTGCGGGGCAACGTCTTCAGCACCGACCTGATCAACGCCTGGATCGGCTACAAGCGCGAGACCGAGGTGGACGCCGTGCGTCTGCGGCCCCATCCCTACGAGTTCATGCTCTACTACGACGTGTGATTCGCCCGTAGCGCCGGACCTCGGGGGGCCCGCCAGGGGCCTCCCGGTTTTTTTTGCCCGGTCCCTTGTTGCCCGCTTCGGGGCTTGCGCTATATTCTTGGCGATTTTCCCCCAGGAGGTATCCTTGCCCCAGACGCTGCTCATCGGCAGCCGCGGCAGCAAGCTGGCTCTGACCCAGGCCAATATGGTCGGCGAGATGCTCCAGGCCCGCCACCCCGGCCTGCAGGTGGAGATCGCGGTCATCGATACCCGCGGCGACCTGGACCAGGGGGTGCTGCGCAGTTTTGGCGGGGTCTTCACCCGCGAGATCGAGCACGCCCTGCTCGAAGGCCGCGTCCACCTGGCCGTCCACAGCCTCAAGGACCTGCCGGTGGAGGTCAATCCCCAACTGGAACTGGTCGCCTCACCCCAGCGTGAGGACGTGCGCGACGTGCTCATTACCCGGCAGGGCGGCGGCCTGGAGAGTCTGTCCAAAGGCGCCCGCCTGGGGACCAGCAGTCTGCGCCGGCGCATCCAGTTGCAGGCCCTGCGCCCGGATCTGGAGTTCGCCGAGATCCGCGGCAACCTCGACACCCGCATCGCCAAGATGGAACGCGGCGAGTACGAGGCGATCGCCCTGGCCGCTGCGGGCCTGCACCGCCTGGGATGGCAGGAGCGGATCGGCGCGTACCTCGAACCCGGCCAGATGCTGCCGGCCGTGGGCCAGGCCGCCCTGGGCTTGCAGATGCGGGTCGATGAGGAGCGACGACCCCTGGTGGAGGGCCTCAACCACCCGCCCACCCTGGCCGCGGTAAAAGCCGAGCGCAGCCTGTTGCGCTGTTTGGGCGGGGGCTGCCAGGCCCCCATCGCCGCGTGGGGCCGCATTGAGGACAAGGGGCTGCGGGTGGAGGGGCTGGTGGGTAAGGCCGACGGCAGCCAGTTGGTGCGCGCCGAGGTCAGGGGTGATCCCGCCGAGGCCGAGGCCCTGGGCGCGCAACTGGCCGACCAACTGCGCCGCCAGGGCGCCGACGCCCTGCTGGCCCCTGGCTGAAGGTGGAACCCAAGGTCTACCTGGTTGGGGCCGGCCCCGGTGATCCGGGGCTGCTGACCCTCAAGGGCCTGCGCTGTCTGCAGGAGGCCCAGGTCATCCTCTACGACGAATTGGTGGACCGCCGCCTGCTGGACCTGGCCCCGCCCGCCTGCGAGCGGCTCTACGTGGGCAAGAAGGGGGGCCGCAAATCCCTCTCTCAGGAAGAACTCAACGCCCTGCTGGTCGAGCAGGGCCGCCAGGGCCGGAGGGTAGTGCGCCTCAAGGGGGGTGATCCCTTTGTCTTTGGCCGGGGCGGGCAGGAGGCCCTGGCCCTGGCCGAGGCCGGGGCGCCCTTTGAGGTGGTGCCCGGGGTCTCGGCGGCGATGGGGGTGGCCGCGTACGCCGGCATCCCCCTCACCCACCGCGGGCTGGCCGCCGCGGTGGTGCTGGTGACGGGCGAGGAGGACCCGGCGAGGACCACCGCCCTGGACTGGGAACAACTCGCCCGCGTCCAGGGCACTCTGGTCATCTACATGGGCAACCGCAAACTGCCCCAGCTCTGCCAGGCCCTGATCCGCGGGGGCCGCCCGCCCCAGACCCCGGCCGCGGTGGTCGAATGGGGCACCTGGCCCCGCCAGCGCAGCGCTGTCTCCACCCTCCAGAACCTGGCCGAGGAGGCCCGCCGCAAGGAGATTGCCCCGCCCTCCCTGGCCATCGTCGGCGAGGTGGTCTCCCTGCGCCAGCAACTCAACTGGTTCGAGCAAAGACCCCTCTTTGGCCGGCAGGTGCTGGTCACCCGCAGCCGAGAGCAGGCCGGCCCCTTGCAGACCCTGCTGGAGGACCAGGGGGCCGAGGTCTCGCTCCTGCCCCTCTTGGAACTGGCCCCCCCGGAGGGCTGGAGCAAACTTGACGGATGTATCGACCGCCTGGCTCAGTTCGCCTGGGTGGTCTTTTCCAGCCCCAACAGCGTGGAGTTCTTCTGGGAAAGGTTGCGGCAGCGGGGAGGGGATACCCGCGCCTTTGGCCGGGCACAGGTGGCGGCGGTGGGCAGGGCCACGGCCGAGCGGCTACGGGCCCGGGGCGTGGAGCCAGATCTGCTGCCGCCCGACCAGTCGCAAGAGGGGCTGGTGGCAGCCTTTGCCAGGATCGAGGTCGAGGGGCGGGAGATCCTGCTGCCCACCTCCGAAGTGGGCCGCACCCTGCTGGCGGGGGAGCTGACAGGGCGCGGGGCCCAGGTGCAGCAGGTGGTGGCGTACCAGAACCGCCCTCCCGATCAGGCGCAGGTGGAGTTGCCCCCGGCCCTGGCCGAGGGCCGCATCGAGGTGGTGGTTTTTGCCAGCCCTTCGAGTGTCTCGCACTTTTTTGCCGTGCTGGGCGAGGAGCGCGCCCGCGACACATTGGACAAGGCGGTCATCGCCTGTATCGGGCCGACTACGGCGAAGGCGGTAGCCGGGTTAGGGCTGCAGGCGGCCATCCAGCCGGCCGAGAGCAGCGTGCGGGCTCTGGTGGCGGCCATCTGCACCTTCTACCGGGAACAGCAGCGATGAAGTACCCGCCCGGCAAACTGCCCCACGGTGAACTGTCCCGGCTGCTGGCCCGCTACACCCACGCCCATCCGCGCCTCGTGGTTCCGGCGGGGGTGGGCGCGGACGCGGCGGTGATCGCGATGGGGGACCGCTATCTGGTGGCCAAGACCGATCCCATCACCTTTGCCAGCGACGAGATCGGCTGGTATGCGGTCCACGTCAACGCCAACGACATCGCGGCGATGGGGGCGGAACCGCGCTTTTTCTTCGCCACCGTGCTCATCCCCGCCGAGCAGGCCGTCCCCGAACTGGTCGAGGGTATCTTCCGCTCCATCCACGAGGCGGCCCAATCCCTGGGGATCGCTGTTTGTGGCGGCCACACCGAGATCACCGCAGGGGTAGCGCGGCCCATCGTGGTGGGGCAGATGCTGGGGGAGGTGGCGCCTGAGGGCTTGGTGCGCCCCGGCGGTCTGCGCGCGGGGGACGCACTCTTGCTCACCAAGGGCCTGGCCATCGAGGCCACGGCGCTGATCGCCAGGGAAAAAGGGGAGGAGTTGTGCCGGCGCGGGTATGGAGAGGAACTGCTGGCCCGCTGCCGAAACTACCTGCACGCGCCTGGTTTGAGTGTGGTGCGCGACGCCCACATCGCCTGCCAGGCCGGCCGAATACACGCGCTGCACGATCCCACCGAAGGGGGGGTGGCCACCGGCCTGATGGAGATGGCCGCGGCAGCCGGGGTCGGGCTGGAGATCGCCGCCGAGGCGCTCTGCCTGTCCCCCGAGAGCCGGCAGCTCTGCGCCGAGTTCGGCCTGGACCCCCTGGGGGCGATCTCCTCGGGGGCGCTGCTGATCGGATGCCCTTCAGAGGATGCCCCGAGGATCTGCGCGGCGCTGGAGCGGGAGGGGATTAGGGTCGACCAACTCGGCGCGGTGCAGCCAGTCGAATTCGGGTTGCAACTGCGACGGGGAGAAACCCTGGAACCTCTGCCCCGTTTCGTAGTAGACGAGATCACCAGGATATTCTGATGGCAACCGAGGGCGTCGGTGAGTAATCCGCTTCAGCCTTTTCTTCGGCGCGGACTTCCACCCCCCGCTCGCTCTGGCTCCGCTGCCCCGCCACCCTTACCCAGCGTCCTTCCCACTCCGCCCACCCCCCAAGCAAAGGCTTGCGGGGCTATCTCCCCGCCGCCATTACATCATGGATTTCAGCTATGCTTAAAGCAGTTTTTTTCGACATGGACGGGACAATCACCAAACCCCACATCGACTGGGCCGCGCTGCGCCAGCGCCTGGCCGTGCCCACCGGGGTGCCGATCATGGCTTATATCGAGAGCCTGCCCTCGGCTCAGCGGGAAGAGGCCAGCGCGGTGCTGGAGGAGGCGGAGATGGAGGCAGCGGTCGAGGCGGCGCTGAACCCGGGCGCTGCCGAGTTGCTGGCCCGACTGCGCCGGGGTGGGCTGAAGCTGGCGCTGATCACCAATAACCACCGCCGGGCAATGCAGGTAGTGGTGGCGAAGTTCGGCCTGGACTTCGACCTCCTGCACTCCCGCGAGGACGCGCCCCTCAAGCCGGCCCCGGACCTGCTCCTCCTGGCTCTGCGGCATTTCGGCTGCCTGCCCGCCGAAGCCTGCTTTGTGGGCGACGGCCGCTACGACCAGGCCGCCAGCGAGGCGGCCGGGGTGCCCTATATCCACTTGGTTCACGAGGGGGGCGAAAAGGTGGAGGGACTGGCGGTGAATTCGCTGGAGGCGCTGCACGGGCTGCTGGCCCAGGGCATTGACACCTGGGGGCGCCCCTCTTAGCTTCGTCAAAAACCATCTGGGAAAAACCATGCCCTTCCGCAACCTCTTCGACTTCCGCCTGCCCACCTGCCTGGTCCACGGCCCCGGTTCCATCAAACGCCTGGGCGAGTTCCTGCCTGCCGGCCAGAAGTCCCTGATCGTCACCGATCCGGGGCCGCGGTCCGCAGGGGTGGTGGACAAGGCGATCGCCGCCCTCGACGCCAGCGGCATCCCCCACGCCTGTTTCGACGAGGTGCTGGGCAATCCGTCGGCCAGTTGTGTACAGGCCGCTCACCGCCGCTATACCCGCGAAAAATGCGGCAGCATCTTAGGCCTGGGCGGGGGCAGCCCCATGGACGTGGCAAAGATGGTCGCGGTACTGGCCAGCCACGGCGGCCGGGTGGAGGACTACCTGGGCGCCGGCAAGGTAGTGAACGACCTGCCTCCCCTGGTGTGTATCCCCACCACCTACGGCACTGGCAGCGAGGTGACCCCCTTTGCGGTGCTCAACAACCCCAAGACCAAGAACAAAGATCCCATCATAAGCTGGAAGATTGTCCCCCGGGCCGGGATCCTCGACCCCGAATTGTGCGTGGCCCTGCCCGCCTCGGTGGGCGGTCCCACGGGTATGGACGCGCTCACCCACGCCCTCGAATCCTACATCAACCTGATGGCCACCCCCATCACCGAGGGCCTCGCGCTTCAGGCCATCGGCCTGGTGGGCCGCAACCTGCGCCTGGCCTGCGCCAACGACCACGAGCTGGAGGCCACTGGGCAGATGCTCCTGGCCAGCGCCATGGCCGGCATGGCCTTTTCTCAGACCCGGCTGGGGAACGTCCATGCCATGTCGCATGCGGCCGGCGGGCATTTCGAGATCCACCACGGCCTGTGTAATGCCATCCTCCTCCCCTATGTGCTGGAATTCAACTTGAGTGCGCGGCCGGAGAAATTCGCGGCCATCGCCGGGGGGCTGGGGGTGAATACCGCCGGTTTGAGCGCGCGCCAGGCCGCGGAGGCCGCAGTGGGGGCCGTGCGCCAGCTGAACTGCGACCTGGGCATTCCCGTCAAGCTCGGCGAGGCCGGGGTGAAGGCCAGCGCCATTGCCTCAATGGCCAAGGTCGCCATGACCAGCGGCAATATCGCCGTCAATCCGCGCCGGACCACGCTAAAGGACATGGAGCGGCTCTTCGCCGCCGCTGTCTGAGCGCAGCGGTGGTGATCCTCGAGCGCATGCACCTCAAGGGCAAGGTGGCCCTGGTCACTGGCGCGGGAAGGGGTATTGGCCGGGGGGTGGCGCAAGCCTATGCCGAGGCCGGTGCCGACGTGGCCGTGGCCAGCCGCACCCTGGCGGAGATCGAAGAAGCCGCCGAGGAGGCGCGGGCCCTGGGGGTGCGGGCTATCGCGCTGCCGGCGGACCTGGGCGACCCGGGGGAGATCAGCGGGCTGGTGCGCCGCACGGTCGCGGAACTGGGCGGTCTCGACATCCTGGTCAACAACGCCGGGGTCAATCTGCGGGCCCCGGCGCTCGACTACAGGCTGGAGGACTTTGACCGCATCCTCGGGGTCAACCTGCGCGGGGTGTACCTGGCAGCCCAGGAGGCGGCCAGGCAGATGGTGGCCCAGGGCAGGGGCGGCCGCATCATCAATACCACCTCGCTTTCCAGTCATATCGGCATCCAGGGGTTGGCCGCATACGCGGCCAGCAAGGGCGGGGTCGCCCAACTGACCCGGGTCATGGCCGTGGAGTGGGCCCCGCACCAGATCACCGTCAACGCGGTCAGTCCCGGGTACATCGCCACACCGCTCACCGAGCCTTTGCAACAGGACGCGGAGCGCAGCGCCTGGGTGCTCAGCCGCATCCCCATGAACCGCTGGGGCACACCCGAGGACCTGGCGGGCATGTACGTGTTCCTGGCTTCGGACGCCGCCAACTACATCACCGGCCAACTTTTTCCCGTCGATGGGGGCTGGCTGGCCGGCTAAAAACGGAGGCACGATATGGCCTTTCCCCGCATGATTAGGGTGCGCCAGCATTTCGACGCCCCCACCCTCAAGGACATCCCCGCGGCCATCCGCCAGGAGTTGGCCGGCCTGGACCTGTCGCGCCTCAAGGCCGGCCAGAGTGTGGCCATTAGCGTAGGCAGCCGCGGGGTGGCCAATATCGCCCTAATTATCAAAACGCTGGTAGAGGAACTGAAGGCCCGGGGCGGCCAGCCCTTCCTGGTGCCGGCCATGGGCAGTCACGGGGGCGGTATCGCGGAGAACCAGCGCAGCATCATTGAGGGCTACGGTGTCACCGAGGCGTACACCGGCGCCCCCATCCGCGCCAGCATGGACACGGTGCAGGTGGGGGCCACCGAGGACGGGGTGCCGGTCTTCTTCGACAAACACGCGTACGAGGCCGACCACGTCGTAGTGGTGGGAAGGGTCAAGCCGCACACCGACTTTGTCGGCGAGATCGAGAGCGGCCTGCACAAGATGATGCTCATCGGTCTGGGCAAGCACCGGGGCGCCACCCTGTACCACCAGGCCATCGTCCACTACAGCTTCGACCGCATCATCCGCTCAGTGGGACAGACGGTGATCGAGAAGTGCAAGGTGCTTATGGGCCTGGGCATCGTCGAGAACCCCTACGACCAAACCGCCCTGGTGAAGGGCGTGGGGCCTGGGGAGTTTGTCGAGCGCGAGAAGGAGTTGCTGGTCCTGGCGCGCAAGTGGATGCCGCGCCTCCTGCTGGAGCAGATAGATCTGTTGATCGTGGACGCCATCGGCAAGAACATCTCCGGGGCGGGGATGGATACCAATGTGATCGGGCGGAAGTTCAACGACCACGCGGCGCTGGAAAAAGAGTTGCCCAAGATCACTCGCATCTTTGTGCGCGACCTCACCGAGGAGACCCACGGCAACGCCTCCGGGATCGGCATCGCCGAGTACACCCACCAGCGAGTGGTGGACAAGATGGACCGCGAGTTCACCTACATCAACTGCATGACCGGCAACCACCCCTCGGCCGCGGCCATCCCCATCTACTACGACACGGACCGTAAGGTGATGGAGGCGGCGCTCAGGACCGTGGGCCTGGTCGAGGGGCCCACCGCCAAGGTGGTGCGCATCCACAACACCCTGAACGTGGGCGAGATCATGGCCGCCGAGGCGTACCTGCCCCTGATCGAGAAACGCGCTGACCTGGAGGTGCTGGAGGGGCCGGCGGAGATGATTTTTGACGCCAAAGGCGATCTGCTGCCCTTCTGAACTGGAGACAGCGATGGCTGCGTACGAGTACCTGGGCATGCCTCGGGAGGAGATTGACACCCCGGTGCTGCTGGTGGAGTTGGAGGTGCTGGAGGCTAATATCGAGATGCTGGCCCGGCATTTCCGCGAGAGCGGCAAACACCTCAGACCCCACACCAAATCCCACAAGACCCCGGCCATCGCCCACAAGCAACTTGAAGCCGGCGCCATCGGCATCACCTGCGCCAAGCTGGGGGAGGCCGAGGCCATGGCCCAGGCCGGGATCAACGATATCCTGGTGGCCAACGAGGTGATCGGGCCCAAGAAGATCACCCGGCTGATGAGCCTGGCCCGCCACTGCGACATCATGGTGGCGGTGGACAACCCCGAGAACCTGGCCCAGTTGGAGGAGGCCGCGGCCCGGGCCGGGGTAAAGCCGCGTATCCTGATCGAGGTGAATATCGGCCACAACCGTTGCGGGGTGGCGGCCGGCTCCCAGGCTGCCGTCGAGCTGGCCAAAGCCGCGGCCCGCTGCCGGCATCTGCGCTTCTTTGGGTTGATGGGGTACGAGGGCCATGTGGTGGACCTGGAGGACCGGGAGGCGCGGGAGGGTGGAGCGCGTGAGTGTTTGCAGCGGCTGGTGAACACCCGCGCCGACATCGAGGGGGAGGGGGTCGCGGTGCAGATCTGTAGTGCTTCGGGCACCGGTGACTACTACCTGAGCACCACCTATGCGGGGATCACCGAGGTCCAGGCCGGTTCGTACGCGCTGATGGACGTGGCGTACGGCAAGCTGGACTTGGGTTTTGGCTATGCCCTGAGCATACTGACCACAGTGGTCAGCCGGCCCAGCCCAGAGCGGGTGATCACCGATGCCGGGCTCAAGGCCCTCACCCCGGAGCACGGGCTGCCCCTGGTCAAGGACCATTGGGAGCTGGAGTGCCACGCTCTCTCCGAGGAACACGGGCGGCTGCGCACCCGACAGGGGACCAGCGATATCCCCGTGGGCGCGGTGCTGGAGTTCATCCCCGGCCACGGCTGCACCACCGTCAACCTCTACGATCAGCTCCACGCCATCCGCAAGGGCAGGCTGGAGGCGATCTGGCCCGTGGCAGGGCGGGGCAAATCGCGATAAAGATAAGGAGAGTTACATGGCGACGGTACAAGCGGCAGTGATGACGGAACCAGGAAAGCTCGAACTGCAGGAGTTCCCCAAACCGCAGATCGGCCCCGAGGAGGTGCTGCTTAAGGTGGAGCGCACCGGGATCTGCGGCAGCGACAAACACATGTACTCCGGCCACATGGCCCTTCAGTTCCCGGTGATCCCCGGCCACGAGCTGGTGGCCACCGTGGCCGAGATGGGGTCCAAGGCCGCGGAGAAACTGGCTATCGTCGGCGGGCCGGTGAAGGAGGGGGACCGGGTGACCACCACCCCTAGCTCCCTGGCCTGCGGCCGCTGTTATTACTGCCTGCACATGCCGCACCGCCCCACCCTCTGCACCAGCCGCTTTGTCTACGGCTTCGTCTCCTCCGGCATCGCCCCGGCTCCGCGCGGCGGCTTCTCGGAGTACCTGCACCTGACGGCCAATTCCTGGCTATTCAGGATCCCCGACGACCTAAAAAGCGAGTACGCAGTGCTGACCGAGCCGGTGGCAGTGGCCACCCGGGCCGTGGAGCGGGCCCTGGGGCCGGGCATCCCCCATATCGGCGAGGGGCTGGGCATGGACAAGTCGGTGATGGTGCTGGGGGCCGGCCCCATCGGGCAGCTGGTAATCGCCGCCCTGGCCCACCTGGGGGTGGACCAGATCATCGCCGCGGACATCAGCCCCAAACGCCTGGAGCTGGCCAGGGCCATGGGCGCCACCCGCGCGGTGCAGGTGGACAAACGCCCCTTGACAGAGCGGGTGGACGAGGTGAAGGCCTTCACCAGCGGGGTGGGTCCGGATATCGCCATTGAGACCGCCGGGGTGCCCATTGTCTTTAAGGAGTCGCTGGATTTCGTGCGGCGGGGCGGGATTGTGGTGGAGGTGGGTCACTTCACCGACCCGGGCGGGGTGGAGATCCGGCCCAATGTCATCTGCTTCAAGGATCTGGATATACGCGGCATGTGGGCATACCCGGGCATGCAGTTCAAGACCGCCCTCTCCTTCCTCAAGAACACCCGGGCACCCCTGGACCGCTTCATCACCCACCGCCTGCCCCTGGCCAGGATCACTGAGGGTATGGACATCACCGGCAGCGAGACGGCGATGAAGGTGGTCATCGAACCCTAGCTCACCTGAGCGGGTGGGGCGAGGCTGTCTCGTGGTTCAGTTGCTCGTCCCACCTGCTGGGCCGGCCAGTAGCGCCATCTGCTGAAAATGCAAGGGGCTGATTCAGGGCTCGGGAATTGCGATCTCCCTGGGGATTGTCCTCTTGGAAATGGAGCATTCCCATGCGTGCCCGGTGGTCCAGCCGGGCCACGTACCCCTGCCAGCGGGCCTCTTTTCCCCTGGCCTCGGGGTTCGTGGTATGGGTGAATCGTACCGGGTATATCGGAGACTGGGTTAGTTGGGTACCGGCATTGTGACCGGGGTTCGTTGTTGCTGGTAGTAACGCTGCGCAAATTCAACCGGTGGCAGGTAGCCGAGGGGTTCGAGAAGGCGCCGGTGGTTGAACCAATTTACCCATTCGAGGGGTGTAAATTCGACCTGCTCCAGGTGACGCCAGGGACCGTGATGGTGGATCAGTTCGGTCTCATACAAGCCGATGAGGGTCTCGGCCAGGGCGTTGTCATAGAAATCGCCAACGCTGCCGACTGAGGGTTCGATGCTGGCCTGTGCCAGCCGCTGAGAGTAGCGGATCGAGACATACTGGGTAGGTTCTAACGTATCGTCGCAACACGGTCTTTCTGAGCGGAGAGTATATGGTCGTTGAATGCTTTTGCAGGGGTATGCCAGCTGAGCGTCTTGCGGTGACGATTGTTGAGGGCTGCGGCAACTGGGATGAGGCTATCGGCGCTATGCCTGCTCAGGTCTGTGCCTTTGGGGAAGTACTGCCGCAGCAGACCTTTGGTATTCTCATTCGCCCCTCGTTGCCATGGACTATGGGGATCGCAGAAGTAGATCGCCAGGCCCGTGTCGCCCCGGCGTTGGGCGTGCTGAGCCATCTCCACTCCCTGGTCCCAGGTCAGCGATTTGCGCAGGTGGTCTGGCAGCATCGCAATCGAGGTAGCAATCGCGTCGCCAACCGCCTGGGCGCCATGGCCAGCGAGAGCGGGTCGATTCTTCGTGCGGAGCCGATGGCCGTGGCCACCCATCCGGGGGGGGGTGCATCAGCACCGTGAATCGAGTGCTGCGCTCGACCAGCGTCCCGATCGCTGAGCTATCCAGGCCAAGAATGAGATCGCCTTCCCGGTGTCCGGGAACAGCGCGGTCATCGGCCTCAGGGGGTCGCTCACTGATCATAACCTCGCGACTGACGAAACCCCTTCCGAGGCCTTGGGTGCGGGCCCTCGG
>VGJS01000058.1 GCA_016867395.1 Candidatus Handelsmanbacteria bacterium | reverse complement strand
TCGCCGTGCGGCATGGTCGTCTGGCAGAAGTACAGGCTCCACAGGGTGTAGACCGCGGCGCATACCCCGAGCAGGCCCCAGGCCAGGGCCCGGATGGAGAGGGAGGGCAGCAGCGGGGCGTTGAGGTGGAGCAGCAGCGCGGCGGCCAGGGCCCAGGTGGTGTGGGGGGACCACAGCAGGCTCAGAAAGGGCAGGAGGGCAGAGACCGGGGGCAGGAGGGCGGCCAGGCGCAGGGCCAGGAGCAGGGCTGCCAGCAAGGTCCATTGCCGCAGGCGGGTCGGCACCCCGATCGCGGGGGATCGGCGGCTTAGGACCCAGGCCAGCCCCAGCCCGGCCACCCCCAGGAGCCAGGGTCCCAGGGGCCACTGGGGACGCCAATGTGGGTCGCCGACCACCACCTTCAGTTCCAGCAGGGAGCTGCCGATCCGCACCTGGAGGCAGTGGGCCAGTAGCCAGAGGAAGAAGGCGGTGGCGGCCAGGGCCAGTTCGGGGTTGAGGGGCAGGGGCCGGGACCAGGGTGAAGGACGGGACATCGTCTTCTCCCCGGAAGAGGAGGCCGGGCTCAGCGGTCCTCTTCCTGGGCGATGCGGCTGCCGGTGGCCCGCTGCTGGAACTGGTACTTGCCCTGGTAGGGCCGGTCGGCGGTCTGGTCCATGCGGGCGAAGACCAGTTGGCAGATGCGCCGGCCCTCCTGCAGGCGGATGGGCAGGCGGTTGGCGTTATACAGTTCGAGGGTGATGGTGCCTTCGAAGCCGGGGTCCACCCAGCCGGCGTTCTGGATGAAGAGGCCGATGCGGCCGATGGAACTGCGTCCCTCGACGAAGGCCGTCAGGTCGTTGGGCAGACGGATGTACTCGCGGGTGGTGGCCAGCAGGAAGGAGTGGGGGGGAATGACGATCTCGCGCTGGTGGAGTTCCTCGTACTGCAACGCGCTGTCGAGGCGGATGACCTCGAGGGTGTTCTCGTTGACCTTGAGGAAGTGGTCGCTGAGGCGCAGGTCGATGGAGGCAGGCTGGATCTGCTCGGGGGTGAGGGGCTCGACCAGCAGCTCCCCGCTCGCCAGCATCTTCTTCAGGGTGGTGTCGGACAGGATCATCGCCGGACTCGGGGCGGAGGGTTTACCTTATTGTCACCCAAGGGCTAGCCAATGTCAAATCAGAATCCGCCGCCCTTCCAGGACCTGGCGAGTTGGACCAACAGCCGCACCCCCAGGCCGACGCAGCCTTTTGGGACGTAGGGCCGGGTCTGGGTTTCCCAGGCCGTGCCGGCGATGTCGAGATGCACCCAAGGGTACTGGTCGGCGAATTCGGCCAGCAGGGCAGCCCCGGTGCTGGCCCCGGCCGGCCGGCCGCCGGTGTTCTTCATGTCCGCATAGTCGCTCTTGATCTGCTCGCGGTGCTCATCCCACAGGGGCAGGGGCCAGACCCGCTCATGGGTGTGCTCGCCGGCCCGGCGCACCGCCTCGGCGAGTTTCTCGCTGTTGCCCATCATGCCGCTGGCGTGGCTGCCCAGGGCCACCACGCAGGCCCCGGTGAGGGTGGCCAGGTCCACCACCCCCGCCGGCTGGAAGCGCCGGGCATAGCCCAGGGTGTCGGCCAGGATGAGGCGGCCCTCGGCGTCGGTGTTGACGATCTCGATGGTCTTGCCGGTGAGGGTCTTGAGGATGTCTCCGGGTTTGAAGGCCCGGCCGTCAGGCAGGTTCTCGGTGGCCGCCACTAGGCCCACCACGTAGCGGGGCACCTTGAGGCTGGCCACCGCCTGCATGGCCCCCAGCACCGCGGCGGCGCCGCACATGTCGAACTTCATCTCCTCCATCTTGTCGCCGGGCTTGAGGGAGATGCCGCCGCTGTCGAAGGTCACGCCCTTGCCGACGAAAACCAGGGGCCGGCCCCCGGCCTCCTTGTTGTGCTCCAGCACGATAAGACGCGGCGGCTCGGCGCTGCCCTGGGCCACCCCCAAGAGGGCGCCCATGCCCAGCTTCTCCATGCCCCGCCGGTCGATGACCTGGCAGCGCAGACCTTGCTGGCGGGCCAGGCGGCGGGCCACCCCGGCCAGATAGGAGGGGGTGGCCACGTTGCCTGGGTGGTTGCCCAGGTCGCGGGCTAGGCAGGTGGCCGCGGCGATGGTGCTGCCGGCGCGCAGGCCGCGGCGGATGGCGCCCAGCTTGGCGGCGTCAGATTCAACCACCCGCAGGGCCTTCAGCTCCTTGCCCCCTTGGTCGCCGCTGCGGTAGTGGTCAAAGCGGTAACAGGAAAGGATGCTGGCCTCGGCCAGGGCCTGGGCCGCGGCTTCGGGATCGAGGCCGCCGGCCCCACTCCCGTGCAGGGCAGTGGCCCCCTCCTCCACCCCCAGTTCCTGCAGGCGCCTGGCCGCGGTGCCGGCGGCCTGTCGGGCGATCTCCGGGGTGAACTCCCCCTGCTTGCCCAGACCCACCACCAGCACCCGGCGGGCGGCGAATCCGCGCAGGTTCTTGCCGGGGTAGAGGAGCAGCAGTTCGTTGTTATTACCCTTGAAATCCCCGCTGGCCAGCGCGGCGCTGATCAGGCCGCCCAGGGCCTGGTCCACCGCCTTGGTGGCCCCGCCGGGGCGGGCGCCCTGGAAGAGGTTTACCACCAGCGCGGGGCTGCGCTGCTTTTGTATCTGGCCCTGGAGTACGCTAATTTCCATGTTCTTGTTTCCCCTGTTTGTCGAGCTCGCTTACAGCCGGCGCAAAGGTAGACCCCGTCCCCGGAGGTGTCAAGAAAACCCTATGGAAGTGTACTTCATCCGCCACGGCCAGTCGGCCAACAATTTTATCGAGAGCGCCCCGCCCGGAAGCGCCGCGGCCCAATCCAACCGCCATCAGGATCCCGAACTGACCGACCGGGGGCAGCGGCAGGCCGAGTGCGCCGCCCGCTACCTGGCCCAGGGCGGGCATCTCTACCCCGACGAGCTGGCCGCGGGAGGACCCTTCCTCGACCGGCTCTATTGCAGCCCGATGATCCGGGCCCTGCACACGGCTCAGTACCTGGGCCAGGCTCTGGGCCTGCGCCCGCAGGTCTGGGTGGAGATCCACGAGATGGGGGGCGTCTACCTGGACCAGGACGGGGGCAGGGTGGGTTTTCCGGGGTTGCGGGCCAGCCAGATCCGCGCTCGTTTCCCCGAGGCGCAGGTGCCGCCCCAGATCACCGAGGAGGGCTGGTGGCGGGGCGGCTTCGAGCAGGCGCATCAGGGCAAGGGCCGGGCCATCGGGGCCGCCCGCCAACTGCGCAATCTGGCTGGGGAAGGAGGGCGGGTGGGATTGGTCTCACACGGGGACTTCCTCAACAGCCTGCTGAAGGCCCTTGAGAACCAGTTGCCCGGCGAGGCCACCTACTGGGAACACCGCAACACCGGCATCACCCGCCTCGACTTCGAGCCGGGGGGGCGGATGGTGCTCAAGTACCTCAACCGGGTCGAGCACCTTAGCGCCGAACTGCTGACCCGCGGCTGAGGGCCGGCGTGTTGCCAATGGCCTTTCTTTTTCGTTAAATCCTTTATGATGGACGCCGGACATTTCGAACAACTCAGAGGATTTCTGCGGCCCGACCAGCTCCTCACCAGCCCGGAGGAACTGAGCGTGTACGCCTACGACGGCACCGCCATGCTCCACCAGTTGCCCGAGTGCGTGGTCCTGCCCGAGAACACCAGACAGGTGTCCAATGTCCTGCGCTGGGCCAACGAGGCGCGGGTGCCGGTGGTGGCCAGGGGCTCGGGCACGGGTCTGGCCGGCGGCTCGGTGCCGGTGCCGGGCAGCCTGGTGCTCTGCCTGGTGCGCCTCAACAAAATCCTGGAGGTGGACACCCGCAACCTGACCCTGACCGCCGAGCCGGGGGTGCTGACCCAGCAGATCAGCGACGCGGCCGCGGCGGCTGGGCTTTTCTACCCTCCCGACCCTGGCTCCATCAAGATCTCGACCATCGGCGGCAATGTGGCCAACAACTCGGGAGGGCTGCGCGGGCTCAAGTACGGGGTCACCCGCGACTACGTGATGGCTTTGGAGGTGGTGCTGGCCGACGGCCGCATCCTCAACACCGGGACCAAGTGCGTCAAGGACGTGGCCGGCTTCACCCTAAAGGACCTCTTCATCGGCTCGGAGGGGGCGCTGGGGGTGATCACCCGCATCGTCCTCAAGCTGATCCCCAAGCCCCAGGCCAAGCGCACCCTGCTGGCCCTGTACGACCGGATGACCGACGCGGCCCAGACCATCTCGGCCATCATCGAGCGCCAGATAATCCCCTGCACCCTGGAGTTCCTTGACCAAACCACCATTGCCTGCGTCGAGGGCTATGCGAAGATCGGCCTGCCCACCGACCCGGACGCGGTGCTGCTGATTGAGGTGGACGGCCACCCGGTCCAGGTGGAGGAACAGGCCGCCCAACTGGAGGAGTTGGCCGCGGTCCACGGCGCCCGCCAGGTGCGGCGGGCCGCCGACGAGGCCGAGGCCCTGCGCCTGGCCACGGCTAGGCGCTCGGCCTTCAGCGCCCTGGCCCGCCTGGCCCCCACGGTAATCCTGGAGGACGTGACCGTGCCGCGCAGCGAGCTGGCCAGGATGGTGGCCCAGGTGCAGGAGGTGGCCCAGCGGTACCAGCTGCGCATCGGCACCTTCGGCCACATGGGCGACGGCAACCTGCACCCCACTTTCCTCACCGACGAGCGCAACGAGGAGGAGATCGCCCGGGTGGAGAAGGCCATGCGCGAGGTCTTCGAGTACGCGGTGCAGTTGGGCGGCACCATCACCGGGGAGCACGGGGTGGGCCTGGCCAAGAAACCCTTCCTGGTCGGGGCCCTGGGCCCGGTGGCCCTCGACGTGATGCGGCGGGTGCGCAAGAGCTTCGACCCCAATGGCATCCTTAATCCGGGAAAGATCTTCGATTGAACGCTCCCGCCTCCGGCAACCTGATCCAATCCCTCGACTACGCGGTGATCCAGCAGTGTATGCACTGCGGCATGTGCCTGCCCACCTGCCCCACCTATGCCCTGACCCTGCGGGAGCGGTCCTCGCCCCGGGGCCGCATAGCCCTGATCCGGGGCATCGCCGACGGCCGGCTGGAGGCGGGCAGGGCCTTTGCCGAGGAGATGTACTACTGCCTGGGCTGCCTGGCCTGCCAGAGCGCCTGTCCGGCGGGGGTGGACTACAGCACCCTCTTCGAGACCGCCCGCGCCGAGGTGGAGCGGACCGGGGCGCTGCGCAGCGCCAAGCGCTCGGCCATCCGCGCTTTTATCCTCCGGCGCCTCTTCGTCTCCAAAAAGCGCCTGCTCCGCCTGGGTCGGCTGCTCTATCTGTACCAGCGCAGCGGCGCGCAGTTCCTGGTGCGGAAGCTGGGGCTGGTGCGCCTCCTGCCCGGTTCCCTGCGCAGCTTAGAGCCCCTCACCCCGGTGGCCCAGGCCCGGTCCACCCAGCAGCTCTTCGAGAAGGGGCTGGCCCAGGGCAACCCGGCTCAGCCCCGCTACCGGGTCGGTCTGCTCAGCGGCTGCGTGCAGGACCTGGTTTACTCCCAGATTAACGCCGACACCATCGAGGTCTTGCAGGAGAACGGCTGCCAGGTGATGCTACCCCCGGCTCAACAATGCTGCGGCTCCCTGCACGGCCACAACGGCGAGCTGGAGACCGCAAGGGCCCTGGCCAGGGTCAACATCGACGCCTTCGACCCCGAACACCTCGACGCGGTGATCACCAACGCCGGGGGTTGCGGCTCCCACATGATACACTACGACCACCTGCTGGAGGGCGACTCCCGGTACGCGGCAAGGGCCAAGGTGTGGAGCGCCAAGGTGAAGGACATCAGCCAGTTCCTGGTGGAGATCGGCTTCCGGGCGCCCAGGGCCGGCCAGCCCCAGCGCCTGACCTACCACGACTCGTGCCATCTGCGCCACGGCCAGAAGGTGTGGGCCGCCCCGCGCCAGGTGCTGGCCGCCATCCCCGGCCTCGAGCTGGTCGAACTGAAGGAAGCCGACTGGTGCTGTGGCAGCGCCGGGATCTACAACATCACCCAGCCCGAGGCGGCGATGAAGCTTCTGGACCGCAAGATGGAGAACATCAGGGCCGCCGGGGTGGCGCGGGTGGCCGTGGCCAATCCCGGTTGCAGCATCCAACTCGAATACGGTGGGCGCCGCAGCGGATTGACGGTGGAGGTGGTCCACCCGGTCTCGCTGCTGGCCGCCGCGTACCGGGCCGAAAGAGAGGGCGTTTGATGAAGGTCTACGGACTGACCCTGAATCTGCAGGACGACCCCCGGGTCATCGAGCAGTACAAACACCACCATCGTCACCCCTGGCCCGAGACCATCGGCGGGCTGGAGGCGGTGGGCATCCTCGATATGAAGATCTTTCTCCTGGGCCGGCGGATGTTCATGTACATGACCACCCAGGACGAATTCAAGCCGGCGGTGGACTTTCCCCGGTACATCGCCGCCAATCCCAGGGCTGCCGAATGGGACGTGCTGATGCGCACCTTTCAGGAGAAGGTGCCCGAGGCCGGGGAGGGGGAGTGGTGGGCCCTGATGGAAAAGGTCTTTGATCTACAAGATCATCTCTCTTAACCAGGAGTACAGCGATGGGCAAGAATGCAAACCCTGCCGGCCGGCTGGCCGGCAAGGCGGCCCTGATCACTGGGGGGGCCTCGGGAATCGGCGAGGCCACCTGCCGGCTCCTGGCCAGGGAGGGGGCGAGGGTGGCGGTGGCGGATGTGGACGAGAAAGGGGGTGAGCAGGTGGCCGCCCGGATCCGCAGGGAGGGCGGCCAGGCGGTGTTCATCAAAGCAGACGTGGGTAAGGCGGCGCAGGTGAAGCGGATGATTGAGGGGACGGCAAAAGCCTTCGGCCGCCTGGACATCATCCATAACAACGCCATCTGGTTCCGCCACGGCGCAGCCGTCGAACTGGAGGAGAAGGACTGGGACGGCACCCTGGACGTGGGGCTGAAGTCCATCTACCTGGCCGCCAAGTACGGAATTCCGGTGATGCGCCGCTCCGGCGGGGGGGCCATCATCAATACCGCCTCGGTGCATTCCCTGGTGGGCTTTGCCACTTCCACGGCCTACGACGCGGCCAAGGCCGGCATCCTGGGATTGACCAGGGTGCTGGCCATCGACTACGGCCCAGATATCCGAGTGAACGCGGTGCTGCCGGGGGCCATCCTCACCCCGCTGTGGGACAACCTCAAGGTGCCGCCCAAGGTGCGCCGGCAGTACGCGCGGATGGTGCCGGCCAAACGCATGGGCCGGCCGGAAGACATCGCCTATGCCGTGTTGTATCTGGCCTCAGACGAGTCCTCCTTTGTCACCGGCACTACCTTGGTGGTGGACGGCGGGATGCTGGCGCGCACGGACTGAGGGGGATGGTCTACAACTTCAATCCGGGGCCGGCGGTGGTGCCGGCCCCGGTCCTGCGCCAGGCCGCGGTTGACCTGGTCGATTTCCGCGGACAGGGCCTGTCCATCGCCGAGATGAGCCACCGGGGTGGGGCGTACGAGGAGGTACATCAAGAGGCCATTACCCGCTGCCTGCGTCTCTACGGCCTGGGATCGGAGTACGCGGTGCTGCTCCTGCAAGGGGGGGCCTCGCTCCAGTTCGCCATGGTGCCGCTGAATCTTTTGCCCCCGGGCCGTTCGGCCGACTACCTGAACACCGGCCACTGGTCGCAGAAGGCCATCGAGGAGGTGGGGATCGTGGGCAGGCAGTGCCGGGTGGCCGGCAGCAGCGAAGGGGCGAACTTCTCTTTTATTCCTTCTCAGGGCGAACTGGACCTAGACCCCGGGGCCGAATATCTGCACCTGACCACCAACAACACCATCTACGGCACCCAGTTCCAGTCCCTGCCCCGCTCGGGCGGGGTGCCCATCGTCGCCGACATGTCCTCGGACCTGCTCTCGCGCCCCCTGTGCTGGGAGGAGGTGGGGCTGGCCTACGCCGGTGCGCAGAAGAACGCCGGCATCGCCGGCCTGACGGTGGTGATCGGCCGGCGGGAGTTGCTTGACCGCGCCGGGGAGGGGGTGCCGACGGTGCTGCGCTACCACACCCATCTCCAGAGCAACTCCCTGTACCACACCCCTCCGGTTTTTGCGGTGTACCTCTTTGGATTGGTGCTGGGCTGGATCGAGGCCGAGGGCGGGCTGGAGGGCATGGCGCGGCTTAACGGGCGCAAGGCCGGGTTGATCTACGCGGTCATCGATGGTTCGGGCAGCTTCTACCGGGGCCACGCCCGGCCGGATTCGCGCTCGTCGATGAATCTCACTTTTGGGCTGCCCGATCCCGTCCTCGAATCCCGCTTCTGCGCCGAGGCCGAGGCCGCCGGCCTGGTGGGCCTTAAGGGCCACCGCTCGGTGGGGGGGGTGCGGGCCTCCCTCTACAACGCCATGGACGAGGCGGGCTGCCGGGTGCTGGCCCAGTTCATGGGGGATTTCGCCTGGCGGTGGGGATAAAGTGAGGAAAAGACGATGGATGGAGGAGCAGGGGACCTGCCCCGCTAGGTCTGGATCACCAGCCTGACTTAGGAGGGCATCGCCGGGACCACCCCGGCGCAGGTTGTGGCCAGCGCCGTGACCATACTCGAAAGAGTCGTCGCCTTCCAGCCCGATATGGCCTGTCTGGCCGAGACCTTTCACACCCCTGGCCGAGTGGGCGCGGCACCATAGCTGCTACCTGATCTGCCCCATCCACATCTGCAAGGGGGAGCGCTGCGACAACGCCGCGATGCTTATCGACCGCCAGGGCCAGGTCATGGGCGAGTACCGCAAGCGCCATCCCATCGAGAGCGAGATGGCCGAGGGGGTGTGGCCAGGCCCGGCGGAGCCGCCGGTCTTCGAGACTGACTTCGGCCGCATCGGCATCCAGGTCTGCTGTGCCATCCACTACGAGGCCCCCTGGCGCCGGTTGGGAGAGCTGGGGGCGGAGCTGGTGTTCTGGCCCACGGCCTTTGCCGGGGGGCAGTTGCTCAACGCCCGAGCGCGGGAAAACTACTACAGCGTGGTGTCGAGCACCAACAAGGACGCCGTCAGAATCTGCGACCTGACCGGCGATGAGCTCTGCCACTCGGGCCGCTGGCAGTCCGGGAGGCTGAGTGCCCCGGTGAACCTGGAGCGGGCCGCCCTGCGCCCCTGGCCCTATGTCCGGCACTTCCCCGCCATGCAGGCCAAGTACGGCCGGCGGCTGCGCCTCCAGACCCTGCATGAGTAGGAGATCACCCTCATCCAGAGCCTCTCGCCGGAGCTTAAGGTGGCCCAGGTGTTGCGGGAGTAAGGCATCCCGACCCATCGCGAACACCTTGCTAGCGCCCAGCGGGCCCAGGCAAAGCACTGGCAGTGAAACAGGCAGGGGGAGAGATGGACTGGAATATTCGCAGGCGCGGCCGGGTCACCTATTACACTAAGAAGACCAACGAACTGTTCTCGGACCTGGTGGTGGAGGAGCTGGACAACGGGGACCAGAAGCTCTACTTCGTCGGCATGACCGGGGCCCTGGCCGGCACCACTGAGTTGGGATTATCCGATGTGGCGCGGATGGACCCTGAGCGCGAGATCCCGCGGGTCTTCGATACCTGGGAGCGCTACGTGCGCCAGGCCGGGGTCTGCCAGTCCCTGGCCGAACTGGATTTCCTCGAAGTCCACGCCTTCGGCGCGGCGCCCAAGACCCCTAACCCGATGGCCGACCCCTATGGCTTCCTCGCCGAGAAGAAGCGCATCCGCCGGGCGTATTCCCAGGCGTATGCCAAGTACTGGAAAACGAAGATGCCCGGCAATGGCCTGCCGGTGCGCTTCACCGTCTACCTGGAGGAGTTGCCCGACGCTGAGGCCAGCTACGAGTTCGGGGCCACGGCCCTCCACCAGCGCCAGCGCTAGCGCACCCACCCGCACCGAATGAGCCCTGGCGGTCCTGACACCGGCGGGGCTCTTTTGTTTTGCGCCGGAAAAGCTGTGCAAAATCGTGCAAGATTACGCAGAAAAATGAACAGCCACGGAGAGACCCTACACTGATCGACGTTTAATTAAAGCGGGAATAAACAACATCCTCTCCCATAAAGGCCACGGTGGCACACCCATCGCATTCCCACTGGCAAGGGAAGTCAACCCGAAACCAGGAGGAGCCATATGTCGGCGAAGATGATCCGCAATCATGCCTTGAGCCTGACCCTCTGGCTGGGGGCCTGGGCCTGCGGCGGTCCCCATACCCTCAACCTCACCCCCAGCGCAAATCAGGATGTCGTAGAGAAGATCCCGGATTGGCTCCTCAAGCAACCCACCAACAAGGAACATCTTTACGTGTTGGCCCCGGCCACCTCGCGGGATCTGCAGGTGGCCATGCAGAAGGCCAGGATTAACGCCCAGGCCGATCTGAAGCAGCAGTTGGACAACCGCCTGGCCAATCTGAGCATGCAGTTCCAGGAGGAGACGGGCCTGGGCGAGGATTCGGCTATGCTGAGCCAGTTCTTAACGGCCACCAAGTCGATCACCAAGCAGACCCTGCAGGGGGCGCGGGTGGAGCAGCAACGCGTGCTGCCGGAGAAGGATATTTACCCCGCCTATGTGCTGCGGCGCCTGCCTCTGGGACAGGCGAACCAGTTAATGATGTAGAAGCTTAAGGCCGACCAGGAACTCTACACCCGGTTCCGCGTCACTCAGGCTTTTGGGGAGTTGGACCGGGAACTGAAGAGCATGGATCAGAGCGAGAGCAGGGAGGGATCATGGCGAGGGGCAGGTTGGTCCTGTGTTTCCTGATCTGCTGGGAGGGCGCGGTCTGCGGCTGAACCCGCTGCGCGGTCCCCGCCTGGGTCGCAGGGCGGCTGCTGGCCCCCGGATTCTTTGTAAGGATCGGGGGTCGCCAGGATTCAGAGGCAACTGCCCCAGGCCAGGCAGCAGTCGACGGAAAACGCCTTTAACGACATCGCCCGCCAGGTAGAGGCCACGGTGGCCAGCGAGGCGAGATGGACCCGCAGCTAGGAGGAGGTGGGCATGCGCCAGGAATACCGCAGCTAGATCAGGACCCAGGTGGCGGAGCGCTTGACCGGGGTCGAGATCGCCGGCACTTGCGAGGACGTGGAGCAATGCTGGGTCTGTGCCCGGCTCTCGGTGGAGGAGTTAGACCGCCAGCGCCAGGAGCAGGCAGCGCTGGCCAGGCAGGAGATCCTCTCCCTGCTGGAGGACGCCGAGAGGCAGGGCAGGTCCGAGGTGCTGGGAGAGCGTACCTGCGCGCCCTGGCCGCGCTGCAGCGGGCGCCGGGGGACCCGCTCAATGCCGTGTATTGGGGGCAGGGACTGTCCCTGGCTACCGAGATTCCGCTGCGGCTCCAGCAGTCCCTCTCCGCCATCTGCCTGCAGGCCCTGCCGCTCCAAACCTCGCTGCGCCAGGGGCAGCGGGCGGCCCGGGCCCTGCGGGTCCGGGACCGGGAAGGCTGGCCGCTACCAGGGCTGCCGTTGGCCTATAGGCTCGTCCGGGGCGCTGGGGACCTGGAACCGGCGGCACCCAGCGACCGGGACGGGATCGCCTGTGCCCTGCTGCGTCGGGTGCAGGCGGCGGAGCCGGAGCAACTGGTCCAGGTCCGCCTGCACCTTCTGGCACTGCCCCGCTTGATCAGCGATCAAGGATCGAGCCCCTGGTGCGGGGCTTTGCCCTCCCGATGGCCAGCCTGCCCTTGAAGGTATTGCCCCTGGGTATATGCGTGGTCGGCAGCCAGCAGAACCTGGGGCAAGCGCTGCAGTACCTCGTCCCCCTGGTCCGGCGAGAGCTGGAAAAACGCGGGCAGGAACTGGTCGCCGCGCCAGGGGACGCAGACCTGGTGGTCGAGGGCCGGGGACATCAAAGGGGGAGGATTGGATTTCCCGCAGGCGGGGCTCCAGGCCTTTTTAGGGGCTAGGGGGCAACTAGAGACGCGCTTGATCCCGGAACTGATCGCAAAGCTACACCCATAACATCACCCAAACACCACAGGCGGGATAAGAAGATGAAATCCAAAAGGAGTACCATCGCGATGCTGCTCTGGCTGAGCGCGGGGCTCTTTGCGGGAACCGGCTAGCTGGACGCGGGACCGCGGCGGTTGGCGACCCTCGGCTTCGCCAACAAAGAACTTGGTGAATACGCCCCCTTTGCCGGGGGCCTGGGCGACATGCTGGCCACCAGTTTGGGTCAGGCCTAATCCCTCAGCTGGTGGGCAGGTCGGAGATTGAGGAAGCGTCCCAGCGCTTCTCTGCCGATCCGCAGCAGGAGTTCGACCCGCCGGCTGCGGCAGAAGTGGGGGCCTGGCTGGGGGCGGACTGGGGGCTGGTGGGGCGCCATCTGTATCACCAGATCTGCAAGCTCTACGTGGACGGCAAGTACCTGGGCACCAGCCCGGTGGTGCAGCAGGCCAAGGCTTGGACGACCTTGATCGACAAGAAGCTGCCGGCCGGCTTGCACGAGGTCCAGGTCTTGCACGGCTTCGTTAAGCAAGCGGGGGTGGGACGGGGAACTGCCCACCCAGCCCAGAACCTTTGCGATGGTGGTGGAACCCGGCCAAGTGGGCACGGTCCAGCAGAGCTAGGAGGTGGGGTGGTTCAGCGACCATTACCGCTACGAGAACCCCTTGCGTGGGTTGCCCCGCCAAGCGCCTTGACCGGGGGGATGCGGTCGGCGAGGTTATGGGGGTCCGATCACCGGAGAGGTCCGATGCGCCGCCCCTGGTTCCTGGCCGCACTCACCCTGGCTGCCCTGCCCCTACTGGCCCAGGACGACCGGCCCAAATTCGCGGTGCCCGAGCCCAAGGCCGCCGACCGCCGACCGGCCGGTGCCCTCACCCTTACCGAGGTCCAGTACCAGCTCACCACCCAGGCGGACCGCTACTCTGCGGCCCTGCCGGAGCTGGTGCGCTTTTTCAAGGAGGTGAGTGGTATTCGGAAGATCGAGACCGAGCCGAACTGGAATCAATTGCCCGCCGACAGCCCCCGCCTCAAGCAGGCGATCCTGGTACTGATGACCGGCAACCAGGCCCTGCTGCAGTTGAGCGAGGCGGAGAAGAAGGGTCTGGCCGAGTATTTAAACGGCGGGGGGCTGCTCTACGCCGAAGACATCCGCCCCAGCAACGCCAATGGCAGCCTGGAGGGCACCGACGCCGGGGTGGAGGGCACCCCCTTCGACCGGCAGTTCAAGGCCCTGATGCGGGACCCGCTGGTGCTGGGGGAGCAGGGGACCCGCTGGGAGCGCATATCGAAAAAACATTCCCTCTACACCATCTGCTTCGACTTTGCCGACGGTCCGCCCATGGGCGGGGCGCCGGGCGGCAATGTCTTTGAGCTGGAGATGCTGCAATTGCGTGGGCGGGTGGCGGTAATCTTCAGCGACCTCAACATCGGCTGGTACTGGGGGGACCCGCAGGCGACCTTGCGGGAGCGGGGGCTCCAGTTCGGGGCCAACCTGATCGTCTTTGCCATGACCCAACGGATGGCCGGACTGCGCCCCTCGGCCCAGTGAAGGAATCAGGCATGATGAGGAGACTGGAAAACCGGGTGGCCCTGGTAACAGGCGGGCCCGGGGGCATCGGCCGGGCCATTTGCGCGGCCCTGGCGGCAGAGGGGGCGCTGATCGCCCTGCACTATCACCGCGACGAGGCCGGGGCGGCGCGGGCCGCACAGACCCTGCGCCGGCAGGGTGGGCGGGTGGAACTGTACCGGGCAGACGCGGCGGACCCGGCCCAGGCCCAGGCCCTTGCCGGGCGGGTGGCGGGGGATCTGGGCTGCCTACAATTGTTGATCAACAACGCCGGCATCACCATTGGCGGCAAGACCGTGCTGGAGACCAGTATCGAGGAGTGGCGGCAGGTGATGGCGATAAACCTCGACAGCGTTTTCTACCTGTGCCGGGCCGCAGTGCCCTTGATGCAGCGCCAGGGTTACGGGCGCATCGTCAATATCTCCTCCAACGTGATCAACACCCTGCCGGCGGGCAGCGGGGCGTACGGGGCCTCCAAATCGGCGCTGGTGGCCTTGACCAAGGTGCTGTCCAAGGAGGTGGCCCGTGATAATATCCGGGTCAATGCCGTGGCGCCGGGGATGATCGATGCGGGCATGGGGCAGGGGGCGCTGGCCCGGCGCTCGCCGGAACTGGCCCGGCGCTTCCTCGACACCATTCCGCAGGGCCGGCCAGGCACGGCTGAGGAGGTGGCCACGGCCGTGGTCTTTCTCTGTACCGAGGAATCCAGCTACGTCACCGGCCAGTGCCTCAACGTCAACGGCGGCGACCGCACTGAATCCTATCAGTAGCGGAAGAGCCGCAACCCGATCTGGCCGAAGAGCCAGACCACGGCGAAGAGGAGCAGAAAGGGAGCGGCGAACTTGGAGCGTGACATGGGGAAAATCCTGTGAAGGCCGGCACATTTTTCCGCTGTCCGACGGGAAACAGCAAAAAACGCCGAATCAGGGGTGAATGAGGTCTGCCACAACGGGTAGAGCAAATAACATGCCAGGAGGACTATGCTTAAATGAAAAGGTCCCTGGTTTTCGCCCTGCTCCTTCCGGCGGCAGCCTGGGCCCAACCCGACACCACGGGGGTGCGGCAGCGGCTGGAAACGCTGCTGCTGGAGAACCTCCTGCCCTTCTGGTACCCCGGTACCGTGGACCAGCAGGCCGGCGGGTACGCCTTCAACCATGACGTGGCGGGGAAGTGGCAGGGGCCTTCGCCCAAGGCCCTGGTCACCCAGGCCCGTGCGGTGTGGTTCTTCTCCAGGCTCTACAACTCCCCCTACGGCAAACCAGAACACCGGGAGGCCGCCCGCCACGGCTTTGCCTTCCTGCGCGACCGAATGTGGGACTCCGAGTACGGCGGCTTCTACTGGGAGGTGAGCGAGAAGGGCACCCAGGCTACCAAACCCGACAAACACCTCTACGCTCAGGGCTTTGGTCTGTACGCCCTGGCCGAGTATATCCGGGCCAGCCAGGACCCGCAGGCCAAACAACTGGCGGGTGAACTCTTCCACCTGCTGGAGACCCGAGCCTACGACCGCCGCTTCGGGGGGTACCGCGAGTTCTTTGCCCGCGACTGGGGGGAGGCGCAATCCTGCTCCTATATGGGTGGGTCGGCGGAACACAAGCTGATGAACACCCACCTGCACCTGATGGAGCCCTTCACCACCTACTATCAGGTACAGCCGGATAGCCTGATCCGCGAGCGGCTGCTACAGTTGATTCAGGTGCAGAGCAACGCGGTGGTGCGCAAGGACCTGGGCCTGTGTACAGACCGCTACACCCCGGACTGGACCCCGCTGCGGGGGCCATGGTTCGACCGGGTCTCCTACGGCCACGACGTCGAGAACGTCTGGCTGCTCATCGAGGCCGTCGGCGCCGCTAGCCTGGCCCAGGGGCCCTTCATGGATCTGTACCGCACTCTCTTCGCCAATGCGCTCAAGTATGGTTTCGACCAAGAGCAGGGCGGGTTCTACGACAGCGGCCCTTTCTCCGCCCCGGCGGACCGGCGGGCCAAGGTGTGGTGGGTGCAGGCCGAGGGCCTGGTTGCGGCCCTGTACTTGTACCGCCTGACCGGGGCCGAGGCGTACTGGCAGGTCTTTCTCCAGACCCTGGGCTGGATCGAGCATTACCAGGTGGACCGGCAGGGTGGGGACTGGCACGCCACCATCGCCGAGGACGGCCGGCCGGAGGGGGACAAGGCCGGGCCCTGGAAAGGCCCCTACCACAACGGGCGGGCCCTTTTGGAGTGTTTGCGCCTTTTGGATGGTCTGAAAGGAGGGGAAGGATGAAAGAGGTGCGCTGGGAGCGGATGTTCCCCGACCAGTTGGAGGCGGCCTTTTCCCACTGTCCGGCGGTGTACTTTGCCTACGGCCTGTGCGAGCCCCACGGCCCCCAAAACGCCCTAGGCCTCGACGCGCTCAAGGTCCACGCTATCCTGGAGCAGGTGGCCAGGGAACACGGGGGGATCGTGGCCCCCCCCGATTTCTGGCACGTCCACGAATTGGGTGGGTATGCGGTCTGGGCCGCCGAATGGGTGGGGGAGGTGCGGCCCTGGCTGACGGCCATGCCGCCCTGGACGCACTTTAAGAATATCTGCTACCACCTGCGGGCCGCCGAGGTGCTGGGCTTCCGCGCTGCAATTCTGATGACGGGCCACTACGGCCCCAACTGGAAGGATCTCCAGACTCTGTGCGGCCTGCTCCAGCCCTATCTGCGGATGCGGGTGTACGGGCTGCCGGACTTTGAGGCCAACAAGCCCGGTTTTCCGGGGGACGGGGCCGGCGGGGACCACGCCGGCAAGGTGGAGACCTCGCTCTTGTGGGCGCTCAAACCCGAGTGCGTGGACTACAGCCGCATCCCGGCCCAGCCGCAGTTCCCCCTTTTCGCGATGGGGCCCAATGCAGGGGAGGCGAATCGGGAGGTGGGGGAGCGGATGGTGGCCGACGAGGTGGCCTGGTTAGGGAGGAAGAAGGAGGAGTTGCTGGCGGCCTACGACCCGCAGGCCCCTTCGCGGCTGCGCACTTTTGACCAGGTGGAGCAATTCTGGGCCGCCCAGGTGAAACCGCGCCTGAAGGACTTCGAGTCCATGAAGAACTTCCGGTCCGACAAGGCCGCGCCCCCGGAGGGCTCGCGCTGGCGGGAGAACTGGCAGGTGGGGGACTGGAGCTAGTTGCCCACCTTCTTCCAATACACCTTTTTCACGGCCGCGATCTTGCCCTGGTCCGCGGCCACGCTGCCGATGGTGAACATCATCACCCCGGTGCTCTTGGCTCCCAGGCCGAATGCGAGCACCCGGCCGAATTCCGCGGGCGAGATGCGCGGTTCGTTGTGGGCCTGGGCGATGAGCCAGAGCCGGGGGTACTTGCCCGGCTCGGTCTGGATGGGGTAGTGCGCGCCGAAATACTCGACGTACTCCTTCCCGTACTCGGGGGTCTTGCCCGAGCGGCCGTAATAGATCACAGGGGAAAAGACGTCCACGTAGGGGAGCAGGGCGTTGAAGTCCAGGCCCATCCAACGCCGGCGTACCCCGCCCAGATCCTTGTCCTTCCAGGCCACTTCGTAGTTTCCCACCAGGGCTTTGCGGCGGAGTTCCTTCACGAGCTGGCGGATCTCCCTGGCCCAGTCTACCAGCACCGAAACCCGCCAGTCCTCCCACTGCCGGGCGGCGTGCATGAAGATCCACTGGGATTGCTGGGGCGCGGTCCTGCCCTTCACCTTGAGGCCGGACCATGCCTCAAAGGCCTGCAGGCAACTGTTGTTGAAGCGGGTTTTGACGAAGATTGGGTACGGGTCCTCGAACGGGGCGTGCCAGTGCAGGTAGTCCATCCATACCCCATCGACCTCGGTCTTCTCCAGAAGTTCGCGCAGGGCCTGCATGCGGTAGGCGCGGAAGCCGGGGTCCGTGAGGTACGCCCCCAGGAACCAGGCGGCCTTGGGCACGGGTTCCCCGTCGGGGCCGATGGGGCGGGCCTACGGGTGCTTGTAGAGTTTGTCCCCGTACTCGCCGTTGAGGGTGGCGAACTCGGCGTAGACCTGATACCCTTCTGCCCTGGCGCGGGCCACGGTGGCTGAATTCAGGCCGCCGGTGTGGACGCAGACGGCGTTGATCCCGTACTCGTCGAGGCGGGCGCCGTTGTTCCAGAACTCCTGGGGATGGGCGTAGGTGCCACGGATCATGGCGGGAATCTCCAGTTGGGCGTGGGCTGGGGCGGCCAGCAGGAGCAGGGCGAGGGCGGTTTTCATTCGGCGTCCACCATGTCCTGCAAATCGCGCCGGTCGATCCAGGTGCCCTGGCGCACATAGTGGGTGGCAAAGGCCAGTCGGGGCCGGTCGTCCGAGGGATTGGCGAAGGAGCCGTGGATGGTCAGGCTGGTGAAGAAGACACCGCTGCCCTGGGGCACTGACAGGTACTCGATGCGGGCGGGGTCCAGGTCGCTGATCTCAAAGGAGACCAACCGCTCGCTCCATTCCCGGCCGTCGGGGCCGCGCATGGAGTAGTTTGTCTCCCAGGAGGCGTGCTGCCGGGCGTCCTGGGCCTTGTGGGCCGGGTGCAGCCCCTCGCGGTTGCTGCCGGGCACCACGCATAGACCCCCGTTGGCGCGGTCGGTGTCGCTAAAGGCCAGCCAGCAGGCCATCAGGGTGTTGGGGCTGTTGCGGATGTACATGAAATCCTGGTGCAGGGCGATGCCCGTCCCCCCCTGAGGGGCCTTGGCCATATACATGGTCTGGGCGATCTGCGGTCTGCCACCCATGAGCTGGCGGACCATGGGCACGATGCGCGGGTGTTTGGCGATGTGGGCCCACTGGGGATCGCTGCGGTGGTTTTGCAGCCCGCGCGGCCCGGGGGGGCGGTTGCGCTCGTATTCCTTAAAGGTGTGCAACTCATCGGGGGTCAACAGGTCGGGGACGATGAGGTACCCGTCCTGCTGGAAGCGCGTTACCTGCTCCTGACTCAAAAGCCCGCTCGCCATCGCCGTCCTCCTGGTGGGGTCCGGGCACCAAGATAAAACGGCGGCGTGCCGCCAACAAGGCGGGCGCAATCACAGGAGGAACGACTGTCCATGCCAGTTTTCGCCTCAGAGCAGTTGACCCAGGCCGGGGCCCGGCTCTTCGGGGCGGCCGGGGCCAGAGCGGAGGACGCCCGGCAGGTTGCCTCCCTGCTGGTGGAGGCTAATCGCGCCGGCCACGATTCCCACGGCATCATCCGCATCCCCCAGTACCTGGCCGAGATCGAGGGTGGGCTGCTCGACCCCCAAGCCTCGCCCCAGGTGCTTTCCCAGACCCTGGTGAGCGCGGTGGTGGAGGGCAACCGTTGTTTTGGGCAGGTGGCGGCCTCGCGCATGGCGGCCCTGGGCCTGGAAAAGGCGCGTCAGCACGGGGTGGGAGGGGTGACCCTGAGAGGGGCGAACCACGTCGGCCGCCTGGGCAGCTACGTCGAGGATCTGGCCCGGCAGGGGGTTATCGCCCTGCTCTTCGTCAACACCCACGGCAACGGCGGCTGCGTGGCACCCTGGGGGGGTACGGCCCCGCGCCTGGGCACCAACCCCATCGCCATCGGGGTGCCCAGGGGAGAGGAGGAGCCGCTTGTGTTGGACATGACCACCAGCATGGTGGCCGAGGGCAAGGTGCGGGTGCTGCGCAACCGGTCTGAGAGGGCCCCGGCCGGCTGGCTCTTGGACGCCACAGGGGCCCCCACCACCGATCCCCAGAGCTTGTACCAGGAGCCCAGGGGCAGCATCCTGCCCTTTGGCGGACACAAGGGTTACGGCCTGGGGGTGGTGGTGGACCTCCTGGCGGGGGCCCTCAGCGGCGACGGCTGCACGGGAAATCTGCAGGTGCCCTTTGGCAATGGGGCCTTCCTGCTGGCCCTCGACGCGGCCCAGTTCCTGCCTCTGGAGGAGTTGGGCGCCCAGGTTGGGGGGCTGGCCGCCTTTGTGCAGTCCTCGGCGCGGATGGCGGGCTTTGGCGAGATCCTCCTGCCAGGAGAGGTGGAGGCTAGGCAGCGGGCCCGGCGGGACGCCGAGGGGATCTTCGTCGAGGAGGAGACTTGGAAGCAGATCGGGGGCTGGGCGGAGAAACTGGGCGTGGAGCTGACTTGAGGCAGGCGGCGGCGCAGGTAGAGGAGGGGATCAAAAGGGGCCTGCACCTGGGCGCCCAGGTCTATGCCTCCTGCGGGGAGTGGTGGTGGCCGATTTCGCCCTACGGGAAGTCGCGCCGGGGGTGCCCCTGGCGCCGGACCACCTTATGCGCTGGCTCTCGGCGACCAAGCCGGTGGGCGCCCTGGCTCCGGCCCGGCTATAGGAGCAGGGGCGGGTGGACCTAGAGGCCCCGGTGGCGGTCTATGTCCCCGAATTTGAGGTCGGCGGCAAGGAAGCGATCACCCTGCGCCAGGTGCTGACCCACACCGGGGGCTTCCGGTCGCGGGTCGATCTGGAGTGGCCGGTCCTGTCCTGGGAGGAGAGCGTGGACCGGGTCTGCGCCGCGCCCTTGGAGCGGAACTGGGTACCCGGAAAAAAGGCCGGGTATCATATCGCCTCGGGCTGAATCATCCCGGAAGAGGTGGTGCAGCGGGTGGGAGGGCGGTCCTTTGCCGAATACGTGCGCCAGGAGGTTTTGCTCCCGCTATGGCTGGAGGACTGCTGGGTGGGGATGCCCGGCGAGCGGTATCGCGCCTATAGCCCGCGTCTGTCCGGCTTTTGCGACATCAGCGGGGGCAAGGTGCAGCGGCAGGAGTTCTGGGAGGGGAAGCCGACGGCAACCCGCTGCCTGCCGGCAGGGGGCGGGCAAGGCCCGATGCGGGAGTTGTGCCTGCTCTGCGAACTGCTGCTGGCCAGCGGCGGTGAGCTGTTGGCCGCCGAAACCGTTCGCCTCTTCACCTCCAGGTAGCGGGCGGGGTTGTTCGACCACACCTTTGGCCCGGTGATCGACTGGGGCCTGGGCTTTGTGCTGGACTCCAAGCAGTACGGACCGGAGATCCCCTGTGAATACGGGGACCACTGCTCTCCGGCCACCTCCGGCCACCTACGGCCACAGCGGACGGCAGTGCTGCGCCGCCTTTGCCGACCCGGCCTGCGGGCTGGTGGTGGCCGCGGCCTTCAATGGCATGTCGGGGGAGCAGGCCCACCGGGCACGGTTGCGGGCCCTGCTGAACGCGGTGTATTCGGATCTGGGGTTGAACTGAAAGGAGAGCAGCAGGCGATGGGCGTGGTACCGGGTTTGATCGAGGTGGCCAGCAACGCGGTGCTCGACATGCTGGTGCGTGACGCGGCCGCCCCGGAGGGGCCGGAGCGGGACGGGTGGGGGGCCAACGTGCAGTTGCTGCCCCGGCCGGTAGAGGTGGCCCTGGGAGGGTGCGGGGCGGCAGCGGCCTATGTGCTTGGCCGTCTGGGACACCAGGTCCGCCTCAACGCCAACCTGGGCGAAGACAGTTGGGGGGGCCTGCTGCGGGGCTGGCTGGAAGGGGCCGGGGTGGGGCTGCGGTCCGCAACCTTCAGTGACACGGCGGTACACCTCATCCAACTCAGCCCGGAGGGCAAACGCCGCTCCTACTACTACACTGGGGAGAAGGTGGTCTGGGGGGATTCCCTGGAGGGTCAGACCCCGGCGTGGTTCCTGGCCGCCGGGTACGGGAAGGTGGAGGCTGTGGACGTCGAAGAGTTGGGCCGGGTCTTCGCCTTGTTGCGCCGGCGGGGGACCAAGGTGATGTTCGATCCCAGCCCCTGGTTCAAGGGCCGGGTGGAGGCACCGGCCATGCTCGGGTTGTGGTCAGAGGTGGACTGCCTGGTGGCCACCGAGGAGGAGTTGCAGGTCTGGCGGCCGGCGGCCGAGATCCGCTCCCTAACCGGACAGTTGCTGGACCTGGGTCCCTCGCAGGTGGTGGTCAAGCGGGGGAAGGAAGGGGCGGTCTGTGCCGATAAGGATGGTGTGGCCGCGCTGTCCACCACCCCGGTGGAAGGGGCCAACACCGTGGGGGCCGGCGACACCTTCAACGGCCGGCTGCTCAGCGGCCTGTGCCGGGGCGAGGGGCTGGAGGAGGCAGTGGGCGCGGCCCTGGCCCTGGCCACCCGGGCGGTGGCGCGGGGCCGCGGGGTATTGGGGGCCTTTGACTAAGCGCGGCTTGACAGGGGCGCCGCCGCGGGTTTAAGTTTGACCCAATTTAAGACCAAAATCAATGGCCTTTCCCACCACCACCACGACCACCCGAACTACTGCGGCGATATTATCCGGGGCGATGGTGGACTATTGACCCAGTGCAGCACCTGCGCGTTTTGACAACCCACCGCCGAGCCCCGACGGTGGGTTTTTCGGTTCCCGGAGGAGGCTCATGATCATCAAACTGCCCGAGGGCAGGGAACTCCGCCACGAGGGCGGGGCCACCCTCAAAGAGGTGTTGCTGGGCCACGACAAGTCCCTGCTTAAGACCGTCATCGGCGCCAGGATGGGGGAGGAGCGCCTGGACCTGCACACCATCCTGCCCCCGGAGGCGGAGGTGGTGCTGCTGACCTGGGACTCGGCCGAGGCGCCCTGGATCTACCGGCACAGCCTCTCCCACGTCCTGGCCCAGGCGGTGCGCCGGCTCTTCCCCACGGCGCAATTAGCCATTGGCCCGGCCATCGAGGAGGGGTACTATTACGACTTTGAGGTGGATAAGCCCTTCACCCCCGAGGATCTGGAGGCCATTGAGCAGGAGATGCGCAAGGTGGTGAAGGAGAACCACCGCTTCGAGCGCCTGGAGGTCTCGCGCCAGGAGGCCAGGCAGATGCTGGAGGGGCAGACCTACAAGCTGGAGATCCTCGACGACCTCGAGGAAGGGGAGACGCTCTCCCTCTACCGCGACGGGGAGTTCCTCGACCTGTGCCGGGGCCCCCACATGCTCAGCACCGGCCAGGTGAAACACTTCAAGCTGCTCAGCGCCGCCGGGGCGTACTGGCGGGGCGATGAGCAGAAGCAGATGCTCCAGCGCATCTACGGCACCGCCTTTGCCACCCAGGAGGCGCTGGAACACCACCTGGCCATGATCGAGGAGACCAAAAAGAGGGACCACCGCCGCCTGGGCCGCGAGTTGCGGCTCTTTCACATCGACGAGGCCGTGGGCCAGGGCCTGATCCTGTGGCTGCCCAACGGGGCCATCGTGCGCGAGGAGTTGCAGCGGTTCATCTCCGGGGAGCTGCGCAAGCAGGGCTACCAGCAGGTCTTCACCCCGCACATCGGCAAGCTGGACCTATACCGCACCAGCGGTCATTTCCCCTATTACCAGGAGAGCCAGTACCCCCCGCTCATCGCCCACGAGGAGTTGGCCCGCCTGGCCCGGGAGGGCTGCTCTTGCGCGGACCTGGCCAACCAGATGAAGGCCGGCCAGATCGACGGGTACCTGCTCAAGCCCATGAACTGCCCGCACCACATCAAGATCTTCGCCTCCCAGGCCCACAGCTACCGCGATCTGCCCCTGCGCCTGGCCGAGTTCGGCACCGTGTACCGCTGGGAGCAGTCGGGCGAGATCGGGGGCATGACCAGGGTGAGGGGCTTCACCCAGGACGACGCCCATCTCTTCTGCACCGAGGAGCAGGTGGGGCAGGAGTTGCTGGGTTGCCTGGAGATCGTCAAGATCATCTTCAACACCCTTGGCATGACCGACTACCGGGTGCGGGTGGGCCTGCGCGACCCGGACAGCAGCAAGTACGTGGGGGCCCCGGAGAACTGGGAACGCGCCGAGGAGTCTTGCCGCCAGGCCGCCCGCACCTTGGGAGTGCCCTTCACCGAGGAGGCGGGGGAGGCGGCCTTCTACGGCCCCAAGATCGATTTCGTGGTCAAGGATGTGGTGGGCCGGGAGTGGCAGTTGGGCACCGTGCAGGTGGACTACAACCTTCCCGAGCGCTTCGACCTGATTTATAATGGGCCGGACAACAAGCCCCACCGCCCGGTGATGATCCACCGCGCCCCCTTTGGTTCGATGGAGCGCTTCGTCGGGGTGCTGATCGAGCATTTTGCCGGGGCCTTCCCGCCCTGGCTCTCGCCGGTGCAGGCGGTGGTGCTGCCCATCGCCGAGCGCCACCAGGAGTACGCCGCCGGGGTCCACCAGCAGCTGGTCGCCGCCGGAGTGCGCAGCCGGCTGGAGGGGGAGAACACCCTCAACTACCGCATCCGCCAGGCCCAGGTGCAAAAGATCCCCTACATGCTGGTGGCCGGCGACCGCGAGGCCGAACAGGGGCAGGTGGCGGTGCGGCTGCGCAGCGGCGAGAACCCCGGGGCCCGGCCAGCGGCGGAGGTGGTGGCGGAACTGTCGCAGAAGATCGCCGACCGGGCTGCCCGCTGACCCATGAAAGCCGTCGCCGTGCAGCCACAACTCTTCCAGGCCCTGTACCGGAGGCTGATGCTCCTCGAAGCCCTTGGGGACGAGGAGAAGGAGAGCAGCCTGGGGGATCTGGCCGCCCGCTTCCCCTGGGACAAGAGCACCACCCACCGGCTGCTGCCCACCCTGCGACGGCGGGGGTACGTGGACCAGGATTCTGAGACCGGGCGGTAATGGCTGGGACTGGCCCTGCTCAGGCTCAGCGGCGCCCTCAACCAGCGCCTGGACCTGCGCCACTGCGCCGCTGCTCCGGTGGAGGAACTGGCCCTGGGCAGCCGCGAGACCGTGCACCTAACGGTGTACGACTGGGGCGAGGTGGAAATTCTGCTGCAGACCGGCAGCCCGGAGAAGGTTTGCATCCACGCCTCTCCGGGCATGCGGCTACCGGCCCACTGCTCCTCCCTGGGCAAGGTGCTGCTGGCGGGCATAGTATTCTCGGAGTTGGCGCAGTGGAGCAGTGCGGTAACGATCATCGATACCTACGGCCCGGAGCGCTGCGTGTGGGGCAGCAACTTTCCCAACGCACTGTGGACCCCCGGATTCAGCTACGCCGAGCACCTGCGCCTCTTCACCGACGAACTGCCCCTCGGCAGCGCGGCCCGTGCGCGGGTCCTGGGCGAGACGGCGCGTCGGCTATGGTTTCCGCACCTGTGATCGCCATCCGCCTCAGAGGGGGTTGAAAGGAGAAGACCATGGCACCCAGACTGACACCCGCCGAAACGCAGTTCTACTTGGAGCAGGGCTACCTCGTCGTCAAAGAGCCGATCCTGCCGCCCTCGCTCTTCGCCCGCCTGCAGGCCCTCTCGACGGAGAAGTTCGCCGAGGCCGCAGCCAAGCGCGAGGGGGTCGCCCCCTCCCTCATCGACTGCCCACACTGGGCGGACACCCGCTTTTTCGACTGGCTCCTGGCCGACGAGATCCTCGACCTGGTCGAGCCGCTCATCGGCCCGGACATCGCCATCTTCGCTTGCCACCTGCTGCAGAAGCCGCCGCAGATCGGCAAGCGGGTGCCCTGGCACGAGGACTCGGCATACTGGAAGGGGCGCCTCGACCCCATTGTCGTCGCCTCCATCACCATCGCCCTCGAACCCTCCACCCGTGAGAACGGCTGCCTGGAGGTGCTCCCCGGCA
>VGJS01000057.1 GCA_016867395.1 Candidatus Handelsmanbacteria bacterium | reverse complement strand
AGGGGCGAACTCCAGGTCTGGGGGGATCAGGTTGAGGTCCGGCTTTGCCGGCGGTTTCTCTTCGGTGGCAGCCATCTCAATCCCCGTACAGCGGGTGGCCCTGGCCCGGGAACCAGATCATGTCCACCACAAAGGAGATCCCGATGCCGGTGAAGTAGCCCAGGATCACCCCGATGAAGAAGGGCACGGCCTTGTAGTAGAGTTGGATGCCCCCCGAGCGCATGATCACCCACTTGCAGAGCCAGGCCAGGAAGATGGTGAAGACGTAGATGTTCATGGGGTAGCCGCAGATCCCCACCGGCAGACCGATGGGGTGGATGGGCCACCAGGGGAAGCGGTAGCGCATGAAGGTCAGGAAGCTCATCAGGCCGGCGCCCGAAGCGGCGTGGCCCAGGCGCACCCAGTCGGGCCCCTTGGTGTCGGTGATCTTGCGCAGCACCTCCACGTAGGGCACCTGGGAGCCCAGCCCGAAGATCCAGCCCCCGTAGTTGTACGCCCCGTAGGAATAGCCCATGTACAGGGCGAAGACAATGGAAACCAGCACCGCCACCAGGGCGGCCAAAAGCACGTAGAAGGTGGCGGCCCGACGCGGCATCTGCATCGCGTCGGTGATCTTGGCGCTGTTGGCCGCCGCCGCCATGAAGAAGCCCTTCAGCTCGTGGTGCCACGAATAAGACAGGCCAAAGGCGATGTGGCTCTGCACCGGCATATTGGGACCGCCCAGGGCGTAGCCCACAAAGGTCTGCCCGATGAGCGGTCCCCGGATGAAGAGGGTGCCGCCTTCCACCACGATGCGGGTCACCCCGGTGTAGAGGACGATGGTGGCCAGGATGAAGAGGGAAAGACCCAGCACCGACATCCCCGAGCGCCAGAGCCAGAAGCCGATGTACACGGTGGCCAGGAGGCCGCCGAAGACGATGGTGCGGTAGGACATCAGCTCGTCGCTGTCGTCGATGCTCTGGTCGCCGTGCCAGGCTTTGCGCCAGATCCGGCCCAGGTGCCGCCGCGCCATCCAGAAGAGGTTGAGCACCATGACGATCATGGCGCCAAAGGCCTGCCAGCTCACCCCCTCGTGGCCCAGGGAGTACACATCGCGGCCGGTGATGGTGTAGCCAAAGCGGTTGAAAAGGCCCTCCTGGATCATGGTCAGCACGGTGAAGAACCACAGGCTGAAGGACACATCGAGGTTGACGAAGAAGGTGAAACTGAGCACCGCGTAGTTGATCGAGGTGGCGATGGGCGGGAACTCGCGGCCGATCTGGATATTCCCCGACAGGTCCATGGGGATGGGCGGGAAAGCGGGGGTGAAGTAGCTGCCCACGTTCCACATGACGATGAAAAAGGGGATGGCGAAGCCGATCCAGAACTGCCGCCGGCGCACGAAACCCGGCCAGGGCGAGCCCTGCGGGGTGACGATCAGTTGCAGGGGCACCTCCATCAGCGCGTAGGGCAATCGCTCGTGCTCCACCCACTGCTTGCGCAGGGCGGCGACGATGCACTGGCAGAGGAAGAAGATGGCCATCACCAGGCTGATCCACCAGAAGAGGGGCACCACCCACACCTCCCAGGGGATGGGCTGGCCGGCGGGGATGCCGTTGTAGAACCACTTGAGGGCGGTCAGGTCCCGGGGCACCAGCCACTCAGGGATGTACTGCACCACCTTCTCGTTCCAGCCGTTCTCGGGAGAGGCGAAGTACTTGGGCGCGGCGATGACCGCGATCAGATAGGTGGAGGTGCCCCAGGTGGGGATGGAGGCGCCCACCAGGGCCATGATGAAGATCAGGCCCAGTTCGGTGGCGTCGAGGCCGCGCACCTTCCACAGCGACACCAGCGCCGCGTTGAGGAAAACGATGAAGGTGAAGAGGAAGACCACGCTCAGGGGCAGGTAGCTGATGTCCCACTGGGAGGAGTGCAGGATGTACAATCCGTAGGGCGCCCCCACATTGATCAGGCAGACCAGGAAAAGCCCGATCAGCAGGGCCCGCAGGGGGAAACTCCGGGGCTCGCCGCTCATGCCACCTCCTGGGCCCGCTGCCGGTACTCGGCGCGCACCCCAGCCGGCAGGGTGCGCCAGACCAGGAAGCGCTTGCGCAGCACATTGAGGAAGTTGCGGTTCATCCGCTGCCAGGACTCGGTCTCCCCGCTGCGCCGCACCAGCAGGGTCTCAATCTTGTAGATGTTGTGCTCTCCCGTGGGCAGGGCCCGCAGCCGCACCTCCTGGCTGATGCCCAGGTCGTAGGGGGCCAGCCAGGCCATCATCGACAGCTCGTACACCCCCGCCTCCACCTTCACCTCCACCTCTCGCGAGATGAAATCCCCGATGGACCCCTCCCCGTATGCGGCGAACACCGTCTCCAGGTACGCGTAGATGCTGGGCACCTCGGTCCCGGCCACGGTGAAGGGGAAGTCAAAGCCCCAGCGGTCGCCCTCGGGCGGAGGAAACTTCCACTGGCGGGTCACGTCGGGCACCGCCATGTTGGCCGCCAGCCGCGCCGGGTACAGCGTGGACAGGTACACGGTGCCGATGACGATGAGGGTGGCCCACACCACCGAGAGGGAGGAGTAGTTGAGGGTGAGACCGCCCAGCAGGCCGCCCTTGAGGATGGCCGCGTAGATCAACTGGCCCATCAGGTACCCGGCCACCGCCCCGAACACCGCAAAGACCGTGGCCTCGGCCAAAAAGAGCAGGCTGATGTGGCTGGGGGCCAGGCCCACCACGCTGTAGATGCCGATCTCGCGAGAGCGCTCGTACACCGCCCCCATCATGGTGTTGAGCACGATAAGGGCGGCGATGAGCAGGGGGATGAAGAGGGCGGAGGTGCCGCTGATCTGGGTGGAGCCGATGGAGCTATACGCCACCACCCGCTCCCCCTGGCTGACGAAGAGGGTGAGGGCCACCCGAGCCATGAAGGCTTCGACCGCGGCCACCAGGTCCTCGCCACTGAAGTGGGCCACGGCGATGGAGCGCAGCCGGCCCTCCATCGCCATCACCCGGCCATAGGGCAGGAGCAGGGTGTTGGCCGCGGCCAGGTGGTTGAAGGTCTCGATGCCGGTGGCCGCTTTGTTGCGCGGGTCCTCGTCGCGGTCCTTCTGGATCTTGCTGGCCTCGTTGACGCTGTCCACCGGGGTCAGCCGCTCCCCGTCCAAGTCCACCACCTGGTCCAGGGCCGCCCCGTCGATGATGCCGATGACCAGGTACTGACGGCCGAAGATCGACACCTGGGCCTGTCCCACCTGCGCGGGAGAAACGCCCAAAAGCTCGGCCACCCGGTCGGGCAGGATGCAGACAAACTCGTCCCCCTGGGCGAAGAAGCGGCCGGCCAGCAGCAGTTTGTCCAAACCGCTGACCTGGGGCTCCTCGGGGGTAAAACCCACCAATCCGTTGACGAAACTGGCCTGCCCGGTCGCGGTGTTGGCCGCGTCGACATAGGCCCACTCGCTCTGCACCGGCGACAAATACCAGGCCCTGGGCACCACCTGGGCCTGCCGGCCAAAAGCGCTGTACACGTACTCCAGGGTGGACTGCTGCATGCCCTTCCAGGAACGGTCGCGCACCAGGGCCCCCTCGTACAGGGGTTTCACCTCCTTGGGCAGGCGGTAGAAATCCAGCCCAGAGCGCACCGAGGTGAAGGAGGTGACGGTGAAGGTGAGCAGGGTAAGGGTGGCGGCGGTCAGGGCAGTGCGCAGCTTGCGCTTGCGCAGGTTGGAGATGCCCAAAACCACCGCGGCCATGCCGGCGCTGAGCCGGCCCACGTCGGTCTCGTGTACCCCCGAAGCGGCCCCGCGCCGGCGCTGCAGAAGATCCTTGAAGCGGCCGATGACGATGCCCACCACCAGGAGGCCCAGGGACAGGATGGCGAAGGCCAGGAAGATGATGTAGGGGGAAGTGCTCAACTGAAAGGCCGGGTGGGCCCAGCGCAGGAGCAGGAAGACGGCGATGAAGATGCCGGCAAAACCCAGCAACTGCCGGCGAATCTCGGGAAAGCCAAAGAAGAAGCGCTCGCAAAAGAAGGCGAAGGGCAGGAGCAGGGCGAAGTAGAAGATCACCGCCCGCACCGTGTCGCTGGCCGTGGAGCGCACCTCGGGGTAGATCCGCGCCTCGATGCCCAGGGAGCGGCGCACCGCGGCCAGGTACCCGGTGTAGTCGAGGGCCTCCAGGCGCCGGCCCGCCTCCTCCAGGGCAACCTTGGCCTCCAGGTGCAACCGCTCCAGCTCCTCCAGCACGATGCCGTAGCGGGCCAGTTGCTTCATCCGCGCATCGTCGATGATCCACAGATCCCGGGCGGCCAGCAGCGCCGGCCTGAAGAGGAAACCGGTCTCGATGGGATACCCCTCGCCCTGGGCCCTGGCCACCGCGTCCATGTCGGCCTCGGCCGGGTCCAGGGGCCGGCGCAGCAGCTGGGGGTCGGCATTGCTCAGCAGGTAGCGCACATTGCCCAGGGCCCCGGTGCTGCCAAAGGCCCCGTCCCCGGCCAGGATCTTCACCCGGGTGCCCGGCGGGGCGAAGATCACCCCGGCCTGCACCACCCGGTCCTCCTGGGCGGCCTGGTTCTCGACGTAGCTGTAGCCAAAGGAGCGGGGCGAGGCGTCGTTGCCGCCCAGCACGGCGATGCGGTCCAGAGCCGACAGGTAGCGCGGGTCCACCACCTCGAGGAAGCTGAGGGCCTCGCAGCGGAAAACCACCTGCATCATGCGGTTCTCCCACCAGCCGTACCCCTGCAGACCCGGATAGGTCCGGTCGCCTTCCTCGCCCAGGTCCGGGGCCGAGACGATGCGGCCCTCCTCGTCCAGTTCAAAAGCCTGGATGCGGTTGCTGAGGCGGTTGCGCATGATGGGGAATTTGAAATGCCCGCGCTCCTCCCCCTCGCCCCCGGCAAAGGCGGCGATCAGGGTGCGCACCCCGCCCACCGAGTTGGGCCCCGGCTGCGCGTAAGTAACCAAGGCGCCGGGCACCGGGGATTTGGGCACGGCAAAGTTCACCTTGCGGTCGAACCAGTACACATGCCCTTCGAGGCTGTGGCCCCAATCCTGTAATTCGAGCTTGCTGTCGTTGAAGAAATCGGGGGCCGCGGCGGCCTTGAAAAGCAGCCCGGCCAGGGTGCGGGTCTGGGCGGTCAGTCCCTCCAGGTCCACGAACTCCAAACGGTCGTGGGGGGTGTCCACCCGCTCGCGCAGTTGGTTGGGGGTGGCAAAGGTGATGGCCTCCTTGCCGACGAAGGTGGCCGCCTCGCTGTCGAAGGCCAGGCGCACCGGCATGTAGTTCTTCCAGGTGCGCTTGGCCGGGGCCACCGCGTCGAGGTACCGGCTCGAATCCCCGAAGACCTCGCGGTTGTAGCGGCCGAACTGGGCGGCGTAGTGGGCGATCATGTTCTTCTGGTAGTCGTCGGTGGCCCAGGCCGGATTGTAGAAGGTGCCGGCGGCAAAGCTGGCCACTGCCGGGCTGTGGCTGGACAGGTCCAGGCCGACGAAGAGGCGGAAGTCGAGGCGGTCTCCGGGGGCGATGCGTTCCCTGAAGTACTCGCTCTTGCGGGTGTGGCGGAAGAGGAAATCGTTGATCCCGGCCAGTCCCTCAAAATGGCCGGCGGTGGCCAGGAAGACCACCGTGTAGCGGGTGCCCTGCTCTTTGAGCAGCCGGGCGATCTCCAAGAGGGCGGCGATGCCGGCGGCGCTTTCGGCGCCGGGGGCCAGGGCCGGCACCACCGAGATGGCGTCGTAGTAGGCGTGGAGCACGATGACCTGGTCCTTCCACACCTGCTGCTGCTGGCGCTGGCCCAGGGGCATGGCCTCGTCCAGGCCGGGGAGCACGCCGATGATGTTGCGGGCCTCCACCTCCTCCCAGTCCATGCGCGATGCCAGGTGTACTCGCCCGGCCTGGGCCCGCAGCCTTAACGCCGTCTCGGTGCCGATCCAGAAACGGGGAATGTCCACCGGCACCTGGAGGAACTTCTGCTCGGCCTCGCTGCGGGTGGCCCGGCCCTCGTCGCCAAAAAGAATGGCCTGTGCCCCCAGCATCCGCGCATCGAGGTAGCGGTCCTCGGAGGCGAAATCCATCAGCACCACGCTGCCGGCTATCTCCTTGCCGTCCAGTTCGCTCAACTGGCCGCCGCCGGCGTCGATCAGGCGTCCCTCGATCCCCGCCGCCGGCAGCGAGGGGGTGCGCACATGGTTGGGCCACAGCCCGTAGAGGGGGAACTCCTCCCCGGTGTCGAGCAGGCGCACCCTGCCGCCCCGGTCCACGGGCACCGGCAGCGGGAAAGACTCACTGCGCACCTCTGCCAGCCCCAGGCTGCGGAACTGTTCTTCGATATAGCCGGCGGCGGCGCGGGCCCCCGGGTACCCGGTGATCCGCGAGGGGTGGGCGGTGAAGGCGCGCAGGTGGGCTTCTAGCTGTTGGGGGGTGATGGAAGCCAGGGCCTCCTGCACCTGCAGGTCCGGGGGCGCTTCGGCCCGCTCCCGGAGCGGGTGCAACCCGACCCATCCCTCGATCCAGCCCGAAAGGGAGGCTGGATCGAAGACACTTACCGACAGGAGCATGAGACCTGCCAGGATCAGGGCCGGCCAGGTTTTTGGTCTGGGCATCGGGTGGATCGGCTAGAGGTCGGGGGCGACAAAGGGCGGTAATAGATACGGCAATTGCCGGCTTTAGGCAAACAATTGGCGAAAAAATAGCCGCCCACGGTCTCCCATGCGCGGCTGCCCGCCCTGTCAGCCCCCGAATCCTGGGCTCCTGCTCAGCCCTTCTTTTCTTCCACCATGCGGCGGGTGATTTCCAGGGCGTAGTCCACGTCCGCCGCGCTGACGTGGCGGTGGGTCACCAGCCGCGCTCCGGTGGGCGGCCGGCGGTTGCACAGCACCCCCGCCGCTTTCCAGCGGGAAAGCAATTCCTCCGAGGTCCATCCCAGGCCGGCCACATCCACCATGAGGATATTGGTGGGCAAGGGGGCCTGCCGGACGGCAAAACCCGGAATACGGGCCAGCCCCTCGCAGAGCCGGCGGGCATTGGCGTGATCCTCGGCCAGCCGGGCGGTCATCTTCTCGATGGCGACGATGCCGGCCGCGGCGATCACCCCGGCCTGGCGCATGGCCCCCCCCAGGCGTTTGCGCTCCCGGTACGCCCGCCCGATGAACTCCTTGCTGCCGCACAGGAGCGAGCCCACCGGCCCGCTCAATCCTTTGGAGACGCAGAACATCACCGAATCCACATGCCGGGCGAACTCCCTGGCCTCCACCCCCAGGGCCACGGCCGCGTTGAAGATCCGCGCCCCATCCAGGTGTACGGCCAGGCCGCGCGCCCGGGCCGCCGCGGCGACGGCCTCCATCTGCGCCGGGGTCCAGACCGCTCCGGCGGCGTTGTTGTGGGTATTCTCCAGGCAAAGCAGGGTCTGGCGGGGGAAGTGGGGGTTGTCCGGGCGCAGGGCCGCCTCGAGCTGGGCCGGGGTGAAAACCCCGTGCTCGCCCCGCACCGGGCGCACCGTCAGGCCGGCCAGGTTGGCGTACGCCCCCGCTTCCCAGTTGTAGATATGGGCCAGCTCCTCGACCACCATCTCCTCCCCGGAGTGGGTGTGGGCCAAAAGCGCACAGGTGTTGCCCATGGTGCCGCTGGGCACGAACATCCCCGCCTCCATGCCCATGCGGCTGGCCGCCAGCTCCTCCAGGGCCTTGACCGTGGGGTCCTCCCCGTACACGTCGTCCCCCACGGGCGCGCAGCGCATGGCCTCCAGCATCTCCTCGGTAGGCTTGGTTACCGTGTCGCTGCGCAGGTCCACAATCCGCTCGGGCATCTAGGTCTCCTTTTCTTGACGGCTCCTGGGCACTGGCCTATGATTGATTTTTGAGAAACTAACCTGCGAAAGGAGTCCTGTCCAATGGCCTTCCCCTCTGCCGGCATTGTCCACCGCTCCACGGTCACCGGCCGGCGCGGCATGGTCGCCTCGGGCCATCCCTTGGCCTCCCTGGCCGGGGTCCGCATCCTGATGCAGGGCGGCAACGCCATCGACGCGGCGGTGGCCACCGCCGCGGCCCTCAACGTGGTCGAGCCCTACATGTCCGGCCTGGGCGGGGTGGGGTACATGCAGATCTACAATGCCGCCACCCGGGAACACCAGATCCTCGACTACGTGGGCCTCACCCCCCGGGCCGCGGAACTCCGGCTCTACGACAACCCCGACAAGCAGGACCGCGGCCCGCTCTCACCCCTGGTGCCGGGGTCCTGTGGCGGCTGGCTGGAGGCCCTGCGGCGCTATGGCCGCCTGGACCGGGCAGCGATTTTCGCCCCGGCCATCGAGTACGCCGAGCAGGGTTATGCCCTGACGGTGAAGAACTCGCTCTTCACCGAAAGCAACGTCGCCGACCTGCTCAAACACTCCACCGGAGCGGCCGCGTACCTGCACCAGGGCAAGGCGCCCCTGCCCGGCCAGGTGCTCTGCCAGCCGGATCTGGCCCGGACCTTCCGCCTGTTGGCCGAGGGCGGGGCCGAGGTTTTTTATCGGGGGGAGATCGCCGGGCGCATCGCCCGCTACATGGAAGAAACCGGCGGCCTGCTGGACGCCGCGGACTTGGCGGCCTTTGCCCCGGCCTGGCTGGACCCCATCCACATCGACTATCGGGGCTACCAGGTCTTTGTGCCGCCCCTGCCCTGCCAGGGCATCCAGTACCTGCTCACCCTCAAGATCCTCGAAGGCTTCGACCTCAGCGCCCTGGGCCACAACAGCGCCGAGACCCTGCACCTCTTTCTCGAAGCGGCCAAACTCGCCGCCGCCGACCGCATCGCCTACGCCGCCATCCCCGACCCGCCCCTGGCCGGGCTGCTGCACCCTGGCTATGCCGCCGGCCGCCGCCAGCTCATCGGCCCGCGCGCCAAGCCGGGCCAGACCGAGCGCTTTGTGCCCAGCACCCTGCCCGAGGAGCACCTGGCCGGCGACCCGCGCGCCTGGGAAGGGGCCAAGGGCAAGAACGAGTGCACCACCCACTTCAGCGCCATCGACGCCGAGGGCAACGCCGTGGCCGTCACCCAGAGCCTGGGCAGTGGCTTTGGCTCGGCCATGGTGGTGCCCGGCACGGGGGTGGCCCTCAACAATTTCATGCGCTGGTTCGATCTGGAGCCGGGCAGCCCCAACGCCATTGGCCCCTCCAAGAAGAACGAGATGTGTATGTCCCCCACCCAGGTCTGGGACCAAGGGGGCCTGCGCCTGCTCATCGGCACCCCCGGCAGCTACGGCATCTTGCAGACCACCCCGCAGATGATCATGAACGTCCTCGACCACGGCATGAACGTGCAGGCCGCCATCGAGGCCCCCCGCGTGAAAGCCACCACCGGCCTGACCGTGGATGTCGAGACCCGCATCCCCGCAGCGGTGCTGGCCGAGTTGGAAAAGCGGGGCCACCAGCTCAACCGCCTGGGCGAATGGACCTACGTCGTGGGCGGGGGCCAGGGGATCATGGTGGACGCGGAGACCGGCTCCTTCATGGGCGGAGCCGACCCCCGGCGCGACGGGTACGCGCTGGGCTGGTGAGGGGGTGCCCTTTATAAGAGCCGGCGCAGCCCAGCGCACGGGCGCCGTCCTCAAGCTGGCCCTGCCCGCCACCGCCGAGCTTTTGCTCAACATGGTGGTGGACATGGTCAACACCTACCTGGTGGGCCACCTGGGCGCCGCCTCCCTGGCCGGGGTGGGCCTGGCCTCGCAGTGGGTGATGACCGCCATGGTGCTCTTCAGCGCCGTGGGCACCGGGGCCACCGCCCTCATCGCCCGGCAGGTGGGCGCCCGTGACTGGGCCACGGCCAACCGGGTGCTGGGCCAGGCCGTGGCCCTCTCCTTCGCCATCGGCCTGGGGGCCGCCGGGGCCCTGTGGCTGGGGGCCGAGCCGGCCCTGCGCCTGATGGGCGCCGAGGAGGAGGCCCTCGCCCAGGGGGTCCCCTACCTGCGCCTGGTCAGCTCGGTGTTCATGTTCTCGGCGCTGATGTTCATCGGCAACGCCTGCCTGCGCGGAGCCGGCGACACCCGCACCCCCCTCCTGGTCATGGCGGTGGTGAATCTGATCAACCTGGCCCTCTCCTGGCCCCTGGTCAGGGGCCTGTGGGGCCTGCCGGCGCTGGGGGTGGAGGGGGCGGCCATCGGCGCCACCTGCGGCCGGCTGGCCGGCGGCCTGCTAGTCGTCGCCCTGCTCCTGTGGGGCCGCACCGGGCTGGTGCTGCGCCTGCGGGGCTGGCGCCCGGACCTGGGGCTGAGCTGGCGGGCCTTGCGCATCGGCCTGCCCGCAGCCCTGGAGCAGTTCATCTTCCGCATGGGCATGCTCGCCTACGTGCGCACGGTGGCGGCCCTGGGCACGGCCGCTTACGCTGCCCATCAGGTGGCCCTCAGCGCCGAATCCATCTCCTTCATGCCCGGTTTTGGTTTTGCCGTGGCCGCCACCACCCTGGTGGGCCAGGGACTGGGGGCCAGGGATCCCCGGCGCGCCGAGGAGGACGGCTTCGCCGCCTTTTACCTGTCGGCGGCCCTGATGTCGGTCATGGGCCTGGGCTTCATCCTCTTTGCCCCGCAGTTGATGGGGGTGTTCACCGAGGACCAGCAGATCATCGAACTGGGCGCCATGCCTCTGCGCCTCATCGGCCTGGTGCAGCCCTTTCTGGCGGCGATGATGGTCTTTGGCGGGGGCCTGCGCGGAGCCGGCGAGACCACCGCCCCGCTCCTGATCAACGGCCTGGGGGTCTGGGTGGTGCGGGTGCCGGCGGCCCTCCTCTTCACCCGGGTGCTACCCTGGGGCCTGACCGGGGCCTGGATCGCCATGGCCCTGGACCTGACCTCGCGCGGGCTGCTGCTCTGCTGGCGTTTCCGCAGCGGCAAGTGGAAAAGCGTCCAGGTCTGATCAGGGCCCCGCATCCAGGGGCCGCCCCTGGGCGCCCCCATCGCGGCGCACCACCAGCAACTGATCCGCCCCCACCTCCCCCAGGCGCTCCACCCGGCCGTCGGGCCAGCGGATCTCCACCTCGGCCCGCAGTGCCCCGCCCAGGCCAAAGTGGGCGCGGGGATCGCTGTAGGACAGGTAGCTGCCGGCCCCGCCGATGGTGCGCTGCTGCCACCCCGCCGCGGTGCGCACCCGCACCCGGGTCCCCACCCCGTCGCGGTTGATCCCGCCGCCTCCCTCCACCTGCACCCGCAGCCAGTGCTGGGCATTTCCCCCCTCGTTGCGCAGGAGGGTGGGCTCCTGGTCGAGGTTGTTCACAAAGATGTCCACGTCCCCGTCGCTGTCGTAGTCGCCAAAGGCCGCGCCCCGGCCCACCCTGGGCGGCTGCATCCCCGGACCACCCTCCGCCTCCGCATAGCGCCCTCCCGCGTTGAGAAAGAGCTGGTTGCGCTGGGCGTAGCGGATGCCGGCGCCGGCCTGATCCACCTGGGGGTACACGTGCCCGTTGGCGACAAAGAGGTCCAGATCCCCGTCGTTGTCCACATCGAAAAGCTTGGTTCCCCAACCCAGATACTCCAGGGTAGGGGCCGCCAATCCCGCCGCCTCGGTCACATCGGCAAAGCCGCCCTGCCCCTCGTTGCGGTACAGGGTATTGGGCTCGCGGTAGAAGTTGGTGACATACAGGTCCACGTCCCCGTCCCCATCGTAGTCGGCCGCATCCACCCCCATGCCCGCCCGGGTGTCCCCCTCCCCGCTGTACGCCGCCCCGGCCTGCACCCCCACCTCGGCGAAGCGGCCATTCCCCTCGTTGCGGTAGAGGGCATTGGGGGTCTCGTCGTTGGCAACGAAGATATCCACATCCCCGTCCCCATCGTAGTCCTCGGGCACCACCCCCAGGCCATAGTACTCGCTGGCCGGCCCGCTGATCCCGGCGCTGAGGCTCACGTCGGCGAAGCGGCCATCCCCCTCATTGCGGTACAACACGTCCGCCGCCCCCTCCATGCCCTGGGGGCCGCAGTACACCCGCAGCCCGCCCAGGTACACGCAGGGCTCGTCCAGGGTGGAGTCGGCCGGCACGGAAGCCAGGTCGAACTGCACGTAGTTGGCCACGTACAGGTCCAGGTCCCCGTCGTTGTCATAGTCGAAGAAGGCGGCGCTGGCGCTGTACGCGTCCCCCTCCACCCCGGCGCTGGCGCTGTGGTCGGCAAAGGTGCCGTCCCCCTGGTTCCGGTACAGGGTGTTGGGCCCGTAGTTGGCGAGGTACAGGTCGGGCCGGCCGTCGTTGTCCACGTCGCCCACCGCCGCACCCAACCCCCAGCCCCCATGCCGCACCCCGGCCTTTTCCGCCACCTCCGCAAAGGTCCCCTCGCCCCGGTTGCGGTACAGGGCATTGCCCGGCCCCTGGCGGTTCTGGTACCGGGCAAAGGTGGAGCCGTTGACCACGTACAGGTCCAGGCGGCCGTCCCCGTCGTAGTCGAAGAAGGCCGCGCCGCTGCCGGTGGATTCGAGGATGTAGCGCTTCTGGAGGCCCCCGCAGGTATTGGGCCGCCACAGCCCCGCCTCGCGGGTCTGGTCCACGAAACGCGGCTGGGCCCACAAGGCCAGGGGGAGCAGCAGAATGAGGAGGGCGATCAAGGGAGGCTGCGGGCGCAGCGGAAGCCCAGGCTGTTGCTCTTGACGTAGGAGTGGTCGGAGGAGACCGCGGCCCGGGCGGTGCATTTGGCCATGCTCTTGCCGTTGACCCAGGAGCCCCCCCGCAGGTGCGCCGCCGCCGCCGAATCCGCGGCGGTCCACTCCCACACGTTGCCGGCCAGGTCCATCACCCCCTCGGGGCTGGCCCCGGCCGGAAACCTGCCCCCCGGCGCGGTGCGGGCGTACCCGTCCTTGTCGCCGAAGAGATTGGCCCGGCCCTCGGCGTCCTCCTCGCCCCAGGGATAGGACCACCCCCCGGTCCCGGCGCAGGCCCGGTGCCACTCCTGCTCGGTGGGCAGGCGTTTGCCCGCCCACTGGCAGTAGGCCCGGGCCCCTTCCCAGGAAACCTCGATGACCGGGTGGTTGTCAAAGCCGGCCTTGGGAACGAAACGGCCCTCCTGCATCTCGATGAGGGAGAAGCGGGTGCCCAGTTCCAGCCAGAGGGTCCGCCCCTCGCGCTGGTTGCCCTTCTCGTTGAGGAAGGCCGCGTACTGGCTGTTGGTCACCTCGTGCCGGTCCAGGGCAAAGGCAGTGCCGATGGCGGCCATCGCCGAGTCGGGCGGCGCGGCCTGGGCAGCCCTCTGCAAGAACAGGGCGGCCAGGAGGAGCAACATGATTCTTTTCATAACCTCGCCGTGTTGGTGGTATCGATGGCGCCTACCCCGCCGGGGGCCGCAGCGCCGGGCCGGGGACGGCGGGGGGGAGGCGGTTTCCAGGCCGGCCCCGACCAGCCCCCCAGGGCGGCCAGGCGCTGGCGGCCCGTGGCCAGGCGCTGGGCCTCGGCCGGGTCCGCCGCAGCCAGCCCCATGTACCGCGCCCAGACCTGGCGGGCCTGGGAGGGGTCCACCTGCTCGTAAGTGGCGGCCAGGTGGTAGAGCCAAAGGGCCTTCTCCGGCTGCAACTCCACCGCCCACAGCCCCTCGTCGAAGGCGGCGCCCAAGACCCCCAACTGGCGGTACACCTGGCCGAGGGAGGCGTGTACCTCGGGGTTGTTGGGGTACTGCTCCCCGGCTTGCTTGTACACCTGCACCGCCTCCTGCAATCGGCCCTGGTGCAGGTACAAGCCACCCAGCTTGAGGGCCGCGTCGCCTTTGTCTCCGCCCAACTGCACCGCGGCCTTGAAAGCCTGCTCGGCCCGGGCCAGGTCGCCCTGCTGGCTGTGGACGATGCCGATGTTTACCTTGATCGCCGCTTCGCGCGGCCGCACCGCCTCCAGCCTGCGGAAAGCCTCCAAGGCCTCGGCCCGCCGGCCCTGGCTGCTGTGGATCAACCCCTGGTAGCGGTACACCTCCGCCAGGGTGGGGTCCAGGGCCAGAGCCTGCTGGAACTGGGCCTGGGCCCCGGCCAGGTCGCCCTGCTCCCACAGCAGGCGGCCCAGCTCAAAGACCAGCGCCGCGTCGCCGGACTGGGCCTTGAGCCCGTCCTCCAGCAGCCGGCGGGCCTGGCCCGCGGCCCCGCCGCTCTTGTACAGGGCGGCCAGTTCCACGCGGATACCCACGTCCTGAGGGGTCAGCTCCAGGGCTTTCTGGCAGAGGCGCAGCGCCTCCTCGGGCCGCTTGAGCGCCACCTCGACCCGGGCCAGTTGCAGCAGGACCTCGGGCTGGGCAGGGTCGAGTTGGAGAGCGGCCTGGTACGAGGCCTGGGCCGAAAGCAGGTTCTTCTGCACGTGGCCCAGGGCCTGGTACACGTTGCCTAATTGCAGGTAAACCTGGGCGGTTTTGTGTTCGCGGCGGATGGCGTCCTGAAAGGCCCTGGAGGCCGCGTTGTACCGCCCCTGCGCCGCCATGCTGGTCCCCAGGCCGGCGTACGCCTCGCTCAGCTCCGGGCGCTGGGCCAGCAGGCCGCGCCAGATCCGGGTCTCGTCCTCATACGCCCCTTGCGCCCGGTAGAGCCGGGCCAGGGTCAGGTAGGTCTCTGTCCGGGTCGAGTCGAGAGCCAGGGCCTGCTCCTCGCAGTAGGTGGCCTGGGCCAGGTCGGCCGGGGGCAGGGAGCGCAGGGGGCGGCCGGCGATCCGTTCCTGGGCCTCTTCGTGCCAGTCCCCGGCGTCGCGGCCGCAGGCGAGCAGCCCGCACCACAAGAGCAGAGCCCCGCGCCTCATCGCGGCACGCTCCTGGGCATTGACGCCCCCTCTTCGAGCAGCACGAACTGGTCGGCCGCCAGGTTCTGGTGCCGGTCCACCTGGCCGCTGGGCCATTGCACCTCGACCTGATCCACCCGCGTGTGCCCGGCCAGGCCGAACTCCTGCTCCAGGCTGTTGGAACAGCCAAAGCTGTACCCGGAGGCCACCTCGGCAAACTGGAAGAGGTCGCCGGCCTTGACCTTGATCCTGGCGCCGATCCCGTCGCGGTTGCTGCGGGTGCCTTTGAGGCGGAAGACGATCCAGTGGTTGCCAAAGCCCTCGTTGCGATACAGGGTGTTCTCCCACTGATCGCCCGGCCGCGCCCCGCCCACCGGGGTGTAGAGGTCCAGGTCGCCGTCCTCGTCGTAGTCGGCAAAGGTGACCCCGTGCAGCTTGCCCAGATTGAGCACCCCCACCTGGGCGGTGACGTCGGCAAAGGTGCCGTCGCCCCGGTTGCGGAACATGGTGCTCAGTTCCCGCCGCTCCATGGTGGGCCCGCCATTGCCCAGAAAGAGATCCACGTACCCGTCGTAATCGAAGTCGCCAGGCACCCCGCTCATGGTCCCCAGGGCCCGGGCCAGGCCTGCCTCCTCGGCCACATCGGCAAAGGTGCCGTCTCCCTTGTTGCGCAAGAGCACCGGGCGGTCGCGCGGATGGGTGGCCCGGCCGGCGACGCGGTCTTCGAGCACCACATCGTACTGGCTCCAGTTGCCCACGAAGATATCCAGCAGCCCGTCGTTGTTGTAATCGAGGAAGAAGGTGATGAAGCCGTCCACCTGGTCGGCGGCGGTGCCGGACTGGGTGGTGACGTCGGCGAAGGTCCCATCCCCCCGGTTGCGGTAGAGGATATTGGGCTGGGTGAAGTTTTCCAGGTACAGATCCGGCCAGCCGTCCGCGTCGTAATCGCCAAAGGCCGTGCTCAGGGTCTGCTTGCGGCTGTCCACCCCGGCCCTGGCCGCCACGTCGGCAAAGGTGCCCTTGTGGTTGTTGCGGTAGAGCACGTTGGCCGAGTCCCCGGTGGCCCCGGTGCCGTTGGCCAGGTAGATGTCGAGCCAGCCGTCGCGGTCGAAATCCCCCCAGGAGGCGCAGAAGGTGGAGCCGTTCTCGTTCTCTACCCCGGCCTCCCTGGCCACGTCCCGGAAATGCGCCCGGCCGTCGTTCTGAAAGAGGTATTTCTTTCCTGGGCCGAACCAGCCGTCCCGGGAGATGTACAGGTCCGGGTCCCCGTCGTTGTCGTAGTCGGCCACCTGGGTGCCGATGCCGCCCTCGGGCAGGAGCAGCCCGGACTCCTCGGTGAGATTGGTGAAGCGGCCCCCGTCGTTGCGGTAATAGTACAGCTCCGGATGGCCCAGCGCGGCCAGATCCAGGTCGCCGTCCCCGTCGAAGTCGGCCCAGGCGCTGCTGCGGCCCCCGTTGAACTTGTTCACTCCCAGGGCCCGGGCCACCTCGGTGAAGCGGCCGCCCACCTTGCCGGTGTCGGGGATGGCGTCGGCAAAGCGGTATTGCTCGGGGATGGCCTTGGGGTCGCGGCCCAACAGAAGCTGTACCTGGAGGTAGTGCCAGCGGGCCTTGAGGATGCCGGGATGGTGGTCGATGGTCTTGCGAAAGAGGGAGTCGGCGGCCAGGTTGTCCTTGAGCCACAGGGCGGCCAGGGCCGATTGGTAGAGGGGTTCGTACCCGGTGGGGTCCGCGTCCAGGGCGCCGGCAAAATAGCGCCTGGCCTCCTTGAAGCGGCCCTGCTCCAGGGCCTCCTTGCCGCGGCCCAGGTAGGTCTCGATGATGAGCTGGCGGGCCGCCTGCAGACCCGGCTCCAGTTCCCAGGCCCGGCGCAGGGAGGCGATGCCGTCCTCGATGCGGCCCTGCATCAGGTGCAGCCGGCCCAACTGCCAGTGGCCCTCGTGCGCCGATCCATCGAGCTGGATGCAGCGCTCGAAGTACTGTTCAGCTTCGCGCAGGCGGTAGCGCTCCAATAGGTCCAGCCCCTGCCGGTAGGACTGCACGAAAACCTCGGAGCGGGGAGGAGGCTGGGGACCGGAGGGGACGCAGCCGGCCAGCCCCCACAGGGCGGCGCAGCAGAGCAGGCAATGTGCGATGCTAGACATGGGCTCAAGAACTATAACTTCCCTTTGCCATTTGTCAAGCTTTAGTGTAGATTGCTGGGCAATCAAAAAGGAGACCCTCATGAAGATGTTGCTCGCCCTCTCTCTCCTCCTCGTTCTGGGCACGGCCTTTGCCGGGGCCCAGGATCTGATGAAAGGCCGCGCCACCCTGGTGCTCGAAAGCAAGGCCGCCCAGCTTACCGTGGACCTGGGTGGCGGCTCCATCGCCGATTTCCATCTCAGCGACCAGCCCCTCAACCCCCTCTCCTGGGACTCCTGGTCCCCCAGCGCCGATCCCAGCGCCCCGCCCCCGCCCGACGCCCGCTCCATGGGCCACTTCCTCTGCCTCGACCGCTGGGGCCCCGCCTCCGAGGCCGAGACCAAGAACGGCATGGGCTGGCACGGCGAGGCCACCCGGGTGAACTGGAACCTGCTGGGCAAAACCACCAGGGAAGGCGGGCGGCTCGTGGCCGCGATGGGCACCCAGCTCCCCATGGGCGGCCTGGGCGTCCGGCGCAGCATTGCCCTGGGCGACCAGCAGCCCTACTTCACCGTTACCGAAGAGGTCACCAACCAGAACAAGCTGGGCCGGCTCTACAACATGGTGCAGCACCCCACCATCGGCCCGCCCTTCCTCGACGAGCACACCCTGGTGGACGCCAACGGCAGCAAGGGCTTCATGCAGCACCGCCCCATGCCCAACCCCGAGGAGCCGGCCGTGTACTGGCCCCAGGCCCTCGACCGCGATGGCCAGACCGTCAACCTGCGCCACCTCACCGACAGCCACGACCCTGGGGTGGTCTCCTACGTCATCGACGAGGAGTACGGCTGGACCACCGCCAGCAGCCCCACCACCGGCCTGCTCATCGGCTATATCTGGAAGACCGCCGAGTACCCCTGGTTCGACGCCTGGCGCCACACCATGAATGGCAAACCCTTCTCGCGCGGCCTGGAGTTCGGCACCTCGGGCCTGCACCAGCCCTTCCCCATCCTGGTCAAGAAAGGCCCCATCTTCGGCCGGGCCATCTACGAGTACCTCGACGCCGGCGAGACCGCCTCCAAATCCTACGCCTGTTTCCTCTTCAAGATCCCCGCCGACTACCAGGGTGTGACCAGCATCCGCTACGACGGCCACACCCTCACCCTGCACGAGCGCGACGGCAAGCCCGAGCGCGACCTGGTGATGGAGGTAGGCCAACTCTTCCCCTGAGGCACGGCATGGGACTCAGCAAGGCGCAGGTTGAATTCTACTGGGAACACGGCTTCGTGGCGCTGCCGGGGCTCTTTCCGGCAGCGCGCATGGATGCGGCCCGCGCCCGCTACGATCAACTCATCGCCGAAGGCCCCAAGGAGGGCGGCCCCACCCCCTCCCAGGAACCCGAGGTCGCCAAAGGCCGCGCCGGGATCGCCCCCTCGGCGGCCACGGTGCGCAAGTTCGAGCGCCTCGCCCCGCACGAGCCCCTCTTCCTCGAACTGGCCTCCTTCGCGCCTCTGGTCGAGGCCGTGGCCTCCCTCATCGGCCGGCCCGTGCAGATCTGGCACGACCAGAGCCAGCTCAAACCCCCGCGCGTGGGCTCGGCCAAGCCGCCCCATCAGGACAACTCCTACCACCGCATCGAACCGGCCGACCTGACCGCCACCGCCTGGGTGGCCATCGACGAGGCCACGCTGGAAAACGGCTGCATGCGCTTCCTCCCCGGCTCGCACAAGGGGGGCCTGGTAGAACACGTCCCCCTGCCCGGCCAGGAACACAACCTCTCGCCCAGGGACATGGACCTGTCCTCCGAGGTAGTGGTAACCTGCAAGTCCGGCGACGTGGCCCTCTTCCACACCCTGACCCTGCACCACTCCCTGCCCAATCACACCGACCAGTGGCGTCGCTCCTTCATCTGTCACTACATCCACCCGGATGCCGCCTCGCCCACCGACCACACCCGTCTGCCCCGGATACAGATGTCCAACTGAGGAGAATGGCTGTATGAGACTCAAGAACAAGGTGGCGATCATCACCGGCGGCGGCTCCGGCATCGGCCGGGCCACCTGCCAGCGCTTTGTCGAGGAAGGCGCCCGCGTCGTGGTCGCCGACGTCAACCAGAAGGGGGGCAAGGAGACCGTGGCCCTGCTGCCCAAGGGCAAGGCCATCTTCGTCAAGGCCGACGTCTCGCAGGAGGACCAGGTCAAGCGTCTGATCAAGAAGGCGGCGCAGACCTTCGGCAAGCTCGATATCCTGGTCAACAACGCCGCGGCCTTTGTCTTTGGCCGGGTGGAGGACACCACCCTGGAGGACTGGAACCGGGTGCTGGGCACCAACGTGCTGGGCCCGGCCTGGTGCGTCAAGCACGCGGTGCCCGAGATGAAGAAGGCCGGCGGCGGGGCCATCGTCACCATCGGCTCCATCAGCAGCTTCATCGCCCAGCCCGACTACGTGCCCTACAACACTTCCAAATCAGCCCTCATCAACATGACCCGCTGCCTGGCCATGGACCTGGCCCAGTTCAACATCCGCGCCAACGTGGTCTGCCCCGGCGTCATCCGCACCCCCACCCTGATCCGCCTCATCGATGAATGGAAGATGACCCCCGAGGACATCCAGCGCGAGTGGGGCAACTACCACCTGCTCAAACGCCTGGGCGAGCCACGCGAGATCGCCAACGCCGTGCTCTTCCTTGCCTCCGACGAAGCCTCCTTCGTCACCGGCACCCACCTGATGGTGGACGGGGGCTACACCGCGCACTGAGAGCGCCGCCATGTCTGCCCCCGCTCCCCTGGGCGCCGGCGCCGCCAGCGCCCAGATCACCCCGCCGGCCGGCACCCACCTCTCCGGCAGCGGCATGGGCGACCACCGCCCGGCCGAAGTGGTGCTCGATCCGCTCTACGCCCGGGCTATCGTCTTTGAGTCCGCCGGTCGGCGCCTCTGCATCCTGGCCCTCGACGTCACCATCCTCACCGCCTAGTACACTGCTCGCATCCGCAGTGAGATCACTGCGCAGACCGGCATCCCGCCCGAGGCCATCCTGGTCCACGCCCTGCAGACCCACTCGGCTCCCAGCGTGGGCTGTTTCATGCTCGATCCGGATTTTCCTCTGGAGACCACCCCGCAGACCGAGTACCTGCGCGGGGCAGAGAAAGCGTACGGGGATTTCGCCGCCGAGCGGGCGGTGCAGGCCGCCCAGACCCTGCAACCCGTGCGCCTGGGTGTGGGCCGCGCCATCCTCGACGGCCTGGCCTTCAACCGCCGCGGGGTGAAGCGGGACGGAACCATCCTCATGCCCAAACCGCAGGGACGCGAACGCCAGCCCCTGGGGATCACCGAGCTGTGTTATCTCGAAGGACCTACAGACCCGGAGGTGGGGGTGATCTGCGTGCAGGGGCTGGACCTGCAACCTCTGGCTTTTCTGCTACACTACACCTGTCACCCGGTCAATGTCTTCGGCGATCCGCTGACCTACCGGGGGGCGGTCTTGGCCGATTGGCCCGGGGCCTGGGCCCGGGAGATGCAAGTGGCCTACGGCGCCCATACCGTGCCACTGGTGCTCAACGGCTGCTGCGGCAACCTCAACCCCTGGCACCCCTTTGACCCGGACTGCCGGCCCGACCACCAGCGCATGGGCCGCGCCCTGGCACAGATGAGCCAGCGGGTGGTAGAGGGGATGCGCTTTGCAGAGACGGCTGCGTTGGACTGGCGCCGCGAGCACGTGCCCCTGCCCTTCCGCGACATCCCCGCGGCCAGGCGCGCCGAGGTGGAGCGATTGTTGGGAGATCACCGCCAGCCCCCGCGCCGGGCCGATGGCCAGGTGGACCCGCAGTGGTTCCTGGCCGCCTCCACCCGCAGCGTCGAGCTGTGCCGTCGGCGCGAGGGGACATTGCAGTACGAGATCCAGGCCCTGCGCCTGGGCCAGACCGCCGTCCTGGGCCTGCCCGGCGAGCCCTTCGTCGAGGGGCAGTTGCAGCTCAAGGTCAATTCGCCGGCCCCCTACACCTTCCCTGCCCACCTCACCACCCAGTACGTGGGCTACCTGCCCACCCGCGAGGCGTACGCCCGCGGCGGCCACGAAGCCAACCCCGAAATCACCTACTGGGCCAAGCTGGCCCCTGGCTGCCTGGAGACCGTGGTCGAGCGGGCGCGCTCCCTGCTCCACGACCTCTTCGCCTGAGCCACCACGCCTCAGGTGTTCCCCAGCTTCTCATGCTGGCTCTGCACGGACTGCTGGTACCGTGCAAAGGCCGTTTCGTCCCGCCGGCAACTCTCCCCCTTATAGACCATCGCAAAGGCGCGGCGATGCCCGCGGGCCGAGCGGTTGGGATCGGCGCGGTGGATGGTGTTGCCGTGGTGGGCCACCGCGTCGCCCGGCTCCAGTTCGATCTTGCACTCCAACACCCGGTCCGCCTCGCTGTAGTCGGTGATGGCCTGAGAAAAGCCCAGGATGGCCGACAATCCGTGCGGGCGGATGCCGCGCATGTGTGAACCCCGCACGTAGCGCAGACAACCCTTCTCCTCGTCCACCTGGTCCAGAGCCAGCCAAAGGGTAACCACCCGGGGCGGGCTTAGGCAGAAATAGTAGTTGTCCTGGTGCGGCGGGGTGGGATGCTCGACCCCCGGCGGTTTATTGAACCACTCCGGCGCGTCGCAGCTCACCTCTTCGCCGACCAGCGCCTCTGCCAGGGCCACCCACCTGGCCTGGCGCGGGTAGGCGGCGAAGTAGGGATCCACGCCCATGTGCTGCATCTGCTTGAGGGTCTCGGGCCGCTCCCGGTCCTGGAAGAAGGCGGCGGTGGGTGGCAGGGTGGGCACCACCTCGCGGATGTAGCGGTCGAGGTTTTCCTTCAGCTCGGCCAGTTCCCCTTCGCCCAGAAAATCCCGCACCACCACAAAGCCGTCCTGGTCGTACGCCGGTTTCAGCTGCGGGTACTGTGCCTGGGCGGTCATGGCAGGTCCCCCTCGAAGCTGCGGGCCGGCTTCCAGCCCAGCCGCGTTTCCGTGCGCGCCGTGTCGGTGATCTTGTACCCACCCGGGGTAGCCATGACGTAGAAACACTCGTAGGTGATGTCCGGCTTTTCCAGGGCGCAAACCAGGGCGCTGGCCACGTCGCGCCGGTCGATGCTGCCCCAGCCAAAGCCCTCCACCTTCTTACCGTCGGTGTACACCATCCGTTCCGGGTCGAGGATGCTCCAGGGCCGGATCGCGGCGATGGACATGCCGTGCTGCTCGTGGAAGTTGCGGGTCAGCTCCTCCTGCAAAAGCTTGGAGAGGGAGTAGGAATTGCCGGCCTTGAGCGGGTACAGCTCGTTGGTCAGGCAGGTGCCGGATGGGTACCCGCTGTGCACCGCCCCGCTCGAGGCGTGGACGAAGCGCTTGATCCCATGCACCCGCGCTGCCTCCAGCAGGTTGAACAACCCGGTCACGTTGATGGTGAAGCCCGGCCCCCCCGGCCCGTAGCTGGGGTTGGGGGCCATGATGGCGTTGACCACCGCGTCGTGCCCGGCCACCGCGGCCTCGACCAGCTTGTAGTCCAGCACGTCGCCCTGGACAGTGCGGGCGGCGCCAGCCACCGGCCGGATGTCGAAGGCAGTGACCTCGTGCTTCTGGCTCAAAAGCTCCAGGGCCGGCTGGCCGACGAAGCCGGCGGCCCCGGTGAGTAATACGCGCATAGCTCAGTCTCTGTGGTTGGAATAGAGGAAGTGGTTCCGATCAGACGCGCTGCTCAGCGAGCGGCCAACCGCCTTCCACTACGTTAGGGGCGTCAAAATACCCGACTGTTGCCAGGCGCTCGATCCAGGCGCGGCGCCAGGGGCTTTTCTGCGGATTGGTGAGCCAGGAACGCGAGTAGAGGAACCGGCGCTGAGGTTCAAAGCTATTGATGGCGGCGTTGACATTGCCTTCGCCCTGCCGGCGGACGTACTCGACTTCTTCCGGGGTTTTAGGATTGTTGTAGTAGACGACCGTGCCCATGCGGCGGTCGATCCCGCCTCCGTACGAAGCGTGCCAGGTGCGCAGGTCAAAGCCGATCACATCGCCCGGCTGGGCAGAAAGCGCCGTCGCCGGTACCTCTTCGAGGGGCAGGGCGCGGACCGCCGGCCCCCAGAAAGGGTCGTTCAGGTCGAAACGGTGGCTCCCCGGGATGACCCTCAGGGCGCCGGAGTCCGGCCCCACGGGCTGCAGGTAAAAGGCGAACTTGATGCCGTACTGCAACAGGCTGGCGGTGTCCGGGTGCCAGCCCGTATTGCCCACGTAGCGGTTGGCGTCGATCCCCACGCCCAGGACATCGTCGCCGTAGAGCTGGCGGGCCAGGGTGAGAAAGCGGGGGTCCTCTAGCAGGCCGGCGTGAAAAGGCGTCTCCTCGTCCAGCATCATCGTCCAGTGCCGCTTGCTGCCGTCGAAGGGCTTGTGGACGTACTGGAGCGCCATGGTCTGCTCCACTTCCCGGGAGAGGACCTGCATCTCTTCGGGGGTGAAGAACTGCGGCAGGACCAGGTACCCAAACCCCTTGAACAAGCGAATCTGCGCTTCGCTCACGCCTGAGGCGTAGTTCTGCACCATCTCGCCAACTCCTCTTCAGACAAAGGCTCTAGCCCCTCGCGGGAAGGGCAACGTACTGGTTGCGCCAGATCCGGGCAATGCAGCCTGAGGACCGCGCGCTGGGCCCATGAAGCGCCTTGGCAACCGCCCGGACCGCGAGGCCCTGGAGCAGCGGGACAGCGGAACCAGTCGTAGTTGAGCCCGGCGAGCGGTCCGCTACCAACTGGCGATGAACTCGTCCACCCCAAAGCCCTCGGGCATGGCGTTGGGTTCGTATTGCGAGGCCGGTCCCTGGAACCCCGGCGCCGCCTGCGCCGCGGGCAGCCGGAGCCGGCGGTCCAACTCGGCAAAGCGCCCGCTGAGCTGCGCCGCCTCGGCGGCCGAGAAGCGCCCGGCCAGCTCGTTGAACACCTCGGTGCCGAACCACAGGGCCTTGACCTTGGCCGCCGTTTCGGCCGGAGGCAAACCCTGCGCTTCAAGGGCCTTGTGCTCTGCCAGGCGCCCCGCCACCTTGGAGAGCATTACCAGCGCCGTCGTCCGCCCCTGTGGACCGGGATGCAACCCGGCCAGGGCCTGGGCAAAACCCGCCGCCTCCCTGCCAATGGCGGCGCGGAAGACCGCCTCGATGCGCCGGTGCTCCTCCCGCCACAACGCGTCGAAGCGGGCGAAGGTCTGCTGCGCCATTGCGGGCAGGTGCGGCACAAAGTCACCGTCCCAGTGCCGCCAGTGTACATAGGAGAAAGCCGGCCCCCCAAAGGCCCGGTACCCCAGGTGGACGATGCGCCGGCGTTTGGCGCTGTAGTCACTGCCCCAGTGGAGGATGGGGATGGTGTACGCCACCCCGTCGCCGGGCCCCAGCTCCACCTGCAAGCCCCCGGGCAGGGGCACCTTGGGATCGGCGGCCAACTGCCGCGCCTCCTCTTCCGTGTTGCGCCGCAGGTGGCTGCCGGGCACCACCCACAGCACGCTGTCCTCCCACAGGGCGATATTCCACTGCACGTACGCCGGCCCGTGGAGGCGGATGTGCTCCACCAGCCCGTCGATGGGGGCCGGATGCCCCGGCCCCACGTCGCGGTGCCAGTGGGCCGGGCCGTGGTCGCGCACCGGGTTGCACATCAGGAGCATGGCCGTCACCGCTGCTTCGGGGGTGCCCATCAGCTGCCGGCTGATCCCCAAGGTGTGCTCGTGCAGGCAGAACTCCGCGGCCGCTGAGGTCTGTGCGTCGATCAGATTATTGAAGACCAGGCGGGGCTGGGCCGCAGTCTCCCACACGCCTCCGGGCGGATCGTCTGGCTTGCGCTGCCTGGCCCAGACCTCCTTCTGCTTCTCCACCAGGGTTTCGAAACAGTCGCGCAGGCCGGCCAGTTGATCCGGCGGCACCACGTTGCGCAGGACAATATAGCCGTGCTGGCGAAAGAACCGCGGATCTGCCTCCATCTCAACCTTGCCTTCCCAAGTGTTGCTCCAGCCAACCCACGGCGAATCCCTGCAATCCCGCCGCGTCAAAGAGGTAACAGAGCGCCGCCCCCACCCGGCCCATCCGCCCCAGTCCCTGGGCCAGGGCCTCCTGCGGGATCAGGGCGAAGTATCCGTCCCCTTCCCACTCCCCGATGAGATTGTCGGTATCGAACTCCTCCAACTCCACCCATACCCTCTTCCCCTCCCGCAGCACCGGACAGCGGTACCGCACCACCCGCTTGCCCGGCACCTGAGCCAGGTGTTCGGCGTAGTGCAGCAGGGTCAGGCTGGAGAAGGGGGCGCCCAGGAGCAGCACCTTGCCCCCGGCCGCGCAGAGTTTGGCCAGCGGGGAGCCAGGGCCGTGGCCGTACTCCAAGGGATGGTGGGCAGTGATCCAGGAGGCCAGGCGGCCCACTGCCGCAAAGGAGGCGTCGGGGTGGGCGCTGCGGCAACTGCCCGGCCAGGTGCGCAGGTATTCGGTGAGAATGCTCCACTTGCGCCAGGCCCGCGAGCGGGCCGGATCAAAGGCCGGGGCTTCATCGAGGTAGGCACGCTGCTTCTCCTCGCTCCACTCCCCCATCTCGAAGGTCCCGTCCTCCCACGAGATCACCATCATCAGCGTGCCCTGGGGTCCCAGCACCTCCAGCAGCGCCTCCAGGACCTGGTCCGGCCCGCCCACCACCCAGCCCACGGCCTTCACCGAGGCGTGCAGCATCACCACCTGGCCCTCCTCCAGACCCAGGCCGCGCAACTGGCGCACCAGTTGGCTGCGGGTGACGATCAGCGGCTCACTCAACGCGCGTGCCTCCGGGGGGGGCTCAGCGCAGCTTGCCGACCAGCTCGGCGATCTTTTCCGGGGGATCGTCGCGGCTGAACAGGTAGCGCAGGGCCCCCTGCTGGTCGATGAGGAAGATCCGGTCAGTGTGGTCCATCAGGTACCCGCCGCCGGCAGTGTCCTGGCCACGTTTGTACGAGGCCCCGTACCGGGCCGCCACCTGCTGGATCTGGCCGTCGTCGCCGCTGAGGCCCACGGCCGGCGGCGAGAAGTTGGCCAGGTACTCGCCCAGCGCCTTGGGGGTGTCGCGGGCCGGATCCACGGTAACAAAGACCACCAACAGGCCATCGGGTCCTTCGCCCAGCAGCTTGAGCGCCTGGCCCAGCTTGAAAAGCGTCGTCGGGCAGGCGTCCGGGCAGGAGGTAAAGCCAAAGAAGAGCAGGACGATCTTGCCGCGCTGGTCCTGCAGGTGGAAGGGGGCGCCTCGGTGGTCGGTGAGGGCCT
>VGJS01000056.1 GCA_016867395.1 Candidatus Handelsmanbacteria bacterium | reverse complement strand
GCGCTCCAGGAGCCGGCCCGCCTCGGCGAAGTACTCAGGGTCGATCTCGAAGCCGGCGAAATCCACCCCCAACTCCCTGGCTGCCAGCGCCGTGTGCCCCAACCCGAGAAAGGGGTCCAGCACCAGCCGGGTGCGCTCCACCCCGTGGAGTTGGATACACATCCAGGGGATTCTCACCGGAAAGGTGGCCGGATGGGGCCGGTCCTGCTGCCGGCTGCGGATGGTCCGGTACGGCACGAACCAGGTATTGCCCCGGCAGCGCCGGCCCTGCCTGCCGCCCCCCCAGCGTTTCTGGTTCGACTTGTCCTGGTACTCCACCCCCACCGCCAGCCGGTCCAACGCCACCCCCCCGCCCTTGGTGAGGTGGAAGATGTACTCGTGGCAATCATTGACGAAGCGCCGGCTGTTGATGGGTTTGTAGTGACCCACTGCCAAGTTGCCCCGGACCCCGGTCTGCCGGCCCACCTCCTGGCGGTCGATGGCGATGGACTTGATCCAGTGGATGGTGTTCTGCAGGGCGAAGTGCCGGCGAAGGCGGAAAAGCACCTCCAGGGGGAGGCAGGGATCCGAGGGCCTGGCCCCGACGTTGAGAAAGAGGGAGCCCTCTTCGGCTAGCACCGCGGCCACTGCCCCGCCCCACCCCTCCAGCCAGTCCAGGTACTGATCCCGGGGCAGGTTGTCCTGGTACCGGCCATAGCGGCTGCCGATATTGTACGGCGGGGAGGTGACGACCACGTCCACCGAGGCTGGCTGAAGGCGGCGGGCCATGCCCTCGACGCAGTCCTCCAGGTACAGGGTGGAGGTATGCGCCCCGCGCCGGTATACGAATGGATGCTCCATCTCTGCCTCGGCTGCCTTTGCGTCTCCCAGGAAACCCGAAATATGCCCCGACCGACCCCGGGGGGTCAAGGCGAGGTAGAACCACAGGCCCTATATTTGCGGCGGCCCGCGCGGAGGGGCCAGCCATGAATGAGGAACCCCGGCGCCTGAAAAAGCTGACCATGTCCCTCCTGATGACCCCGGACATGGCCAATTTCGTCGGCAACGTCCACGGCGGGCTCATGCTGAAGCTGATGGACGAAGCGGCCTATTCCTGCGCCACCCGCTACTGCGGCCACTACGTGGTGACCCTCTCGGTGGACCAGGTGCTCTTCAAGGAGCCGGTCCACATCGGCGAGCTGGTGACCTTCCTGGCCTGCGTCAACTACACCGGCCGCACCTCGGTGGAAGTGGGGGTGAAGGTGCTGGCCGAGGACATCAAGAACGGCACCAGCCGCCACGCCATCACCTGCTACATCACCATGGTGGCCCTCGACGAGCAGGGCCGGCCCACCCCGGTGCCCCCCCTGCCCATCGAGGAGGGCGAGGACCGCCGCCGCTTTGAACAGGCCCAGTTGCGCCGCGCCTTCCGCCAGGAGATCCAGGAGCGCAACCGCCAGATCAAGGCCCAGCGCCCGGAGGGTTGATCACAGCCGCATCCGCAACACCGGGTTGCTGAAGGAGACCGGGATGTACTCGCCGCGGTGGGCCGACCAGGTGCCGGGGGGCATGAAGTGGATGACAAAGGCCCGGCGCTGGCGGTCGGTGTGGTTGGGCGGGGTGTAGTGCAGGGTCTGGCAGTGGTGTACCATCGCCCCGCCGGCCGGCAGCGGGATGGCCACCGCCTGGCTGTCGTCCACCTGCTCCTTCACGTCCAAGAGCACACTGCCGGTGTCCGAGCGCGGGTGGTCCACCGGCCGCAGGTGGGAACCGGGGATCAGGTGCATGGCCCCGTTGCTCACGTCCACCTCGTCGAGGGTGAGCCAGCAACTGACCAGGTTGGCCGGGACGCACTTCCAGTAGGCGTTGTCCTGGTGCCAGAACACCGCCCCCCCGTGCTGGGCCGGCTTGTACAGGGCCTGGTCGTGGAAGAGCTGGATATTGGGCCCGATCAGGTCCTCGGCCACGTCGAGCAGGCCCTCGTGGAAGAGCAGCCTGCGGAAGAGCAGACTGCGCTCGCACATCTGCATGATCTGCAGCATCTCCTCGGCCTTCTCCCCCACCTGGGCCCGGGGGCTGGAGAGGTTGCGGAAGGTGCCCCCCATGCGGGCCTCGGCGAAGATCCGGTCGTACTCCTCCCGCAAGGAGGCCACCAACTCGTCCTCGAGCACCTTGCCCAGGGACAGGTACCCCTGGACGCGGTACTGGTCCACCTGCGCCTGGCTGAGGGCCTTGGTCGGCGCTTCGGCGCTGCGTTGGCTCATCGCTCTCTCCTTTTCAGGCTATCACTGCCCCGCCCAGGCAGACCTGACCCTGGTAGAAAACCGCGTGCTGGCCAGGGGCCACCCCAGGGTCGGGTTCCTGCAACTCGACCACCCAGCCCCCGCCGGCCAGCGGGCTGAGATTACAGCCAGTGGTCTGCGGCCCGTGGCGCAGCTTCACCTCCAACAGTCCCTGCTCGGGTGGACCGGCGATCCAGTGGGGTGTTTCCACCTCGAAGCGCGAACGCAACCGCTCCTCTTCCCTGACCTGGTGGGCCACCCACAGCACCCCGCTATCCATCTCCTTGCCCACCACGAACCAGGGCCCTCCTCCCAATCCCAACCCGTGCCGCTGGCCGATAGTATGGAACCACAGGCCCCGGTGCGTCCCCAGCGTCTTCCCGGTCTCACGCTCGACGATGGGCCCGGGCCTTTCCCCCAGTCGCGCCTTCACGAATTCCCGGTAGTCGATCCTCCCCAGGAAGCAGATCCCCTGGCTGTCCTTGCGGTCCTGGGTGGGCAGGTTGTACTTGGCGGCCAGGCCGCGCACCTCCTTCTTGGCCAGACGACCGATGGGAAAAAGCGCCCGACCCAACTGCCCCTGGTCCAGTTCGGAGAGGAAGTAGGTCTGGTCCTTCACCGGGTCCGCCGCCCGCAACAGCCGGTAGCGCCCTCCGCGCTCCTCGATGCGGGCATAGTGCCCCGAGGCCACCCTGGCGTACTGCTCCCCCATCCGCTCCACGAACACCCCGAACTTGACGCGCCGGTTGCAGTGGATGTCGGGGCTGGGGGTGCGACCGGCCCGCAATTCGTCGAGGGCGCATTCCACCACCCGCTCCAGGTACTCGGCCTGGAGGGGCACCACCTCCAGGGACACCCCGGCCTGGGCGCACACCGCCCTGGCATAGCGCAGATCCTCCTCCCAGGGACAGTCCCCCAGAAAGGCCAGCTCCTCCTCCAGCCACACCTTCAGGTAGAAGGCCCGCACGGAGTGGCCCTCCTCCCGCAGCAGGTGCAGGGCCAGGGAGCTGTCCACCCCTCCCGAGAGCAGGACGGCGATCTCGCTCATTTCCCGAATCCCACCATCATCAGGCCGCTGAAGATCAGCAGGGTACCGATGAGCTTGTTGCGGGTCCCCTCCTCGCCCAGCCAGAACACCCCCATCAGCGCGCCCAGGGGGATGCTCAACTGGCGGAAGGCGGAAACCGTGCTGACCTTGTCCACGAAGGCCATGGCCCCCAGCACCAGCCCGTACCCCGCGTAGATGCCCACCCCCATCAGCAGGATGGTCCAGCGCTCGCGTCCCAGCACCTCGCGCAGGGTCTGCTGCTCGGCCTTCCTCTCCACCAATCCAAAGAGGGACAACCACAGGCTGACGCTGGTGGACTGGAAGACCATGTAGAGCACCGGCGCCTCTGTCTTGGAGAAAGCACCGCAGCTGCGCAGATACCCCACTGCCGCGGCATCGATGAGGGTGTATCCGGCGATGAAGACCGCCCCCAGGCCGGCCCAGCGGCAACAGGGGTCCAGGTAGCGGGACCGGCGGAAGCCCTGACCCCGCTTCAGTGGCAGAATAAAGCATCCCAGGGTGAGCAGGACAATGCCCCCCAGGTACACCCACCCAAAGCGCCCTCCCTGTCCCAGCAAGGCCTCCCAGGCCGCGATCAGCAGGGTGGGGATGGAGCGGATCAGGGGATAGGCGATGGACAGGTCCCCGGCCCGGTACGCCCTGGCCAGGGCCACGTAGTACCCGCCGTTGGAAATCCCCGTGAGCAGCCCCAGGACCCACACTTGGACCGGGATGGCCGGCAGGCGATCCCAGTGCCACAGCAATACCGGGAAGAGCAAGAGCACGGCGGCGGTGTTGGCCAGCAGAAAGAAGGCGGTGCTGGGGCGCTGGCGCTTGCCCAGGGTGTTCCACAGGGCGTGGAGGAAGGCGGCGGGCACCAGCAACAGGACTGCGGTCAGGGTCATAGGGGCTCAAAAATAGGCACTGCGCCCTCCGGTGGAAATGCTGGCTGGCAGCCGGCAAATACTTTAGATTCCCCCCGCGAAAGGAGCCCGACGATGAGCGACCTCAAGGTTGAACACCTCGCCCTCAATGTGGCCCAGCCCGTGGCCATGGCAGAGTGGTACTGCAGGAACTTAGGGATGAGCGTCCACCGCAAAGGGGACGGACCCGTACACATGCACTTTCTGGCCGACACCACCGGCCGCGTCCTCCTCGAACTCTACACCAACCCCCCCGAGTTGGTACCAGACTACCAGGCCATGAACCCCCTGGTCCTGCACCTGGCCTTTGCCACCCCCGACATCCGCGCCGCCCATCAGCGCCTGGTGGCCGCCGGGGCCGCGCCCGTGGGCGAGATCAGCGCCAATCCGGCCGGCGACCAACTCGCCTTTCTGCGCGACCCCTGGGGCCTGACGGTGCAGCTGATCCAGCGGGTCACCCCCATGCCCTGAGCGGGAAACCATGTCCAAACGCCTGCAAGATCACGTCGCCCTGGTGGTGGGCGCCAGCAGCGGCATGGGCCTGGCCACGGCCCGGCTCTTGGCCGCCGAAGGCGCCCGGCTTGCCCTGGCTGCCCGCAGCGTCGACAGGCTCGAGTCCCTGGCCGCCGAACTCGGCCCACCGGCCCTGGCCTGCCCCGTGGACGTGGAGGACGCCGCCGCAGTGGCGCGGATGGTGGGCCGGGTGGTGGATCATTTTGGCCGCCTCGACCTGTTGGTCTACACCGCCGGCACCAATATCCCCCAGCGCAGCCTGGAGGTACTCACCCCCGAAACCTGGGAGAGTATGATCGGGGCCAACCTCAGCGGGGCGTTCTACTGCACCCGAGCCGTACTGCCCCCCATGCGGGCGCAGCAGGCCGGCCTCATCATCTACGTCTCCAGCGCCGCGGTGCAGCGGCCCGACGTCTCCGGGGTCTCGTACCAGGCCAGCAAGCACGGGGTAGTGGGCCTGGCCCACGGCACCTTCCGCGAGGAGCGGGACCGCGGTATCCGCACCTGCGTCATCTTCCCCGGTCTAACCGATACCCCCCTGGTGCTCAAGCGCCCGACCCCCACTCCTCCCGAGGTCATGGCCAAGGCCCTCAAGCCCGAGGACGTGGCCGAGGCGTGTCTCTTCGTGGCCGCCCTGCCCCCCCGCACCTATGTGCCCGAACTGGTGCTGATGCCGGCCGGCCTGGCCTGAGGAGCCAAAGCGGTGGACACCCTCATCGTCGAAGGCGGCACGCCCCTCTGCGGCGAGATAGAATTGAGCGGGGCCAAGAACTCCATCACCAAGCTGATGGTGGCCTCCATGCTCACCCGGGAGCCCTGCACCTTTTACCGGGTGCCCCACATAGGCGACAGCCGGGTGACCCAATCCATCTGCGAGGCCCTGGGCACCCGTTTCACCCCGCAGCCTCCGCGCACCCTCCAGGCCCACACCCCCCAGCTCCAGTCCAGCGAGATCCCCCTTTCTCTGGCCTCCCACAACCGCCTGGCCATCATGACCGTGGCCCCCCTGCTCCACCGCCAGGGCCAGGCCGTGGTGCCGGCCATGACCGGGGGCGACCGCATCGGCCCCCGCCCGGTGGATTTTCACCTCGAAGGGTACCGGGCCATGGGCGCCCAGGTCGAGCTGCGCGAGGGGATCTACTACTTCGAGACCCAAGGGCTGCACGGGGCCGACATTCCCCTGCCCTATCCCAGCGTCACTACCACCGAGAATCTGCTGATGGCCGCCACCCTGGCCCGAGGGCGCACCTTCATCCGCAACGCCGCCATCGAACCCGAGGTCATGGACCTGGTGATGTTTCTCCAAAAGATGGGGGCCATCATCGACTACAACGTGGACCGCACCCTGGTGGTGGAGGGGGTGGACCGGCTGGGGGGGGCCACCCACGAACTCATGCCTGACCGGTTGGTGGCCGCTTCGATGGGCGCGGCGGCCGTGGCCTCGGGGGGAGACGTCTTCGTCCGGGGGGCGCGCCAGACCGACCTGGTGGCCTTCCTCAACACCCTGCGCCGGGTGGGCGGGCACTTCGAGGTCAACGCCGAGGGCATCCGCTTCTACCGCCAGGGACCCCTGCAGGCCATCACCCTGGAGACCAATGTCCACCCCGGCTTCATGACCGACTGGCAGCCCCCCTTCGCCATCCTGCTCACCCAGGCCGAAGGCATGTCCGTGGTCCACGAAACCGTCTTCGAGGGCCGCTTCGGTTACGTCGAGGAACTCCAGCGCATGGGCGCGGACGTGGCCCTGTACGACACCTGCCTGGGCGGGGGCCGGTGCCGCTTTGCCTCCAGCAACTACCAGCACAGTTGCGTGATCAAAGGCCCCGCCTCCCTGCGCGGGGTCCAGTGCGCCATCCCCGATCTGCGGGCCGGCTTCTCCTACCTGATCGCCGCCATCCTCGCCCAGGGCACCTCCACCCTCACCGGGGTCGAGCACCTGGACCGGGGCTACGAAGACCTGGCCGCCTGTCTGCAAGGGTTGGGCGCCCGCCTGCACCGGAGTGCCTGAGCCATGCGCCTTGGAGGACCGGTATTCGAGCAGTGGACCACCCCCGAAGAATGGGCCTCCGCCCACCGCCGCCTGGGGTACCGGGCCGCCTACTGCCCGCTGCGCCCTGGGGCCCCCCCCGAACAGATCCGAGCCTTCGCCGAGGCGGCAACCGCCGCCGGCCTGATCCTCTCCGAGGTGGGGGCCTGGAGCAACCCCCTCAGTCCCATCGAGTCGGTGCGCCTGCGCTCCATCGCCCACTGCCAGGCCAGCCTGGCCCTGGCCGACGAAGTGGGGGCCCAAACTGCGGTCACCATCTCCGGGGCGCGGGGCCCTCAGGACGAGGCCAGCCTCACTGCCCCGGGTTGGGATGGCCCCCACCCCGACAACTACGCCGAGGACACCTTCGACCTCATCGTCGAGACCACCCGGCAGATCATCGACGCAGTGAAGCCCCGCCGCGCCTGCTTCGCCCTGGAAACCATGCCCTGGATGTACCCCGACTCGCCGGAGAGTTATCTGGAACTCTTGCACGCCATCGACCGGCCCCAGGGCTTTGGGGTCCACCTCGACCCGGTGAACATGGTCAGCAGCCCGCAGCGGTACTTTGCCAACGGCCCATTCATCCGCGCCTGCTTCGAACTCCTCGGCCCGCACATCAAAAGCTGCCACGCCAAGGATCTCCGCATCGGCGGCCGACTTACCCTGCATCTCGACGAGGTCTGCCCCGGCGAGGGCGTTCTCGACTACCCGGTCTACCTGGAGGAAGCCGCCCGGCTCCACCCCGACCTGCCGCTCATGCTCGAGCATCTCAAGACCGCCGAGGAATACGACCGCGCCGCCGCGCACCTGCGCGCCGTGGCCCAATCGCTGGATTTGGAGTGGACATGAAGCAGATCGTCTTTACCGCCCGGGAACAGGCCGAACTGCTCAGCCTCCCCGACGACGCCAGACCCCTCGGCGCCGACGAGGTGGCCGGCCCCACCCTCTTCTCCCTCATCAGCCCCGGCACCGAACTGGCCAACTACACCGGGGCCGGAGGGCAGTTTCCCATCCACCCGGGGTACGCGGCGGTGTTCCTGGTGGAAGAGGCGGGCAGCGGGGTCGGGGACCTGCCCTTGGGCAGCATCGCCTTCTGCATGGGCCCCCACGCCGCCCACCAGCGCTGCCATCGGCGCAACGCCCTGCCGGTGCCCGAGAGACTGGTGCCGGAGATCGCCGCCTTTGCCCGCCTGATGAGCGTGTCCATGAGCACCCTGAGCACCACCCCGGTTCGGCCCCCCGCCCCGGTGCTGGTATCCGGCCTGGGGCCGGTGGGTCACCTGGCCGCCCAGGTCTTTGCCGCCTGCGGGTACCGGGTGACTGGCTGCGATCCAGTGGAGAGCCGGCGCACACTCCTGAGCGCCAAAGGGGTCGAAACCCTGGCCACCCTGCCCCTGGACCAGCCCGGGTACCAGGACCTGATCGAGCTGGTGGTGGAGTGCAGCGGCCACGAGGAGGCCGCCCTGGGCGCCTGCAAGCTGGTGCGCAAACGCGGCGAGGTGGTGCTGGTGGGAGCGCCCTGGAAACAGCGCAGCCAGGCCGCGGCCCACGCCCTCCTGCACCCGGTCTTCTTCCGCTTCGTCACCCTGCGCAGCGGGTGGGAGTGGGAACTGGCCATGCACCCAACTGATTTCCGCAGCAACAGTATCTGGGGCAATCTGGCCGGCGCCCTCGACTGGCTGGAGGAGGGCCGGGTGCGGGTGGACGGGCTCTACCAGGTGGTCAAACCCGACCAGGCCCAGGAGGTCTTTCAGAACCTGCTCCACCGCAAGGTCGAGCACCTCACCGCGGTATTTGCCTGGAATGCCTGAGCCCTTTGCCCCCACGGACCTGACCGGGCCGGTCCTGCTGGTGGCCCCCGACGGGATGGGGGAGGTGGTCCAGCCCCTGGCAAGAGCCATCGGGGCGGTCGGACGACCTCCCGAGTTGATGGTGCAGCGGGACTTCAGGCCCGAGCATTTTGCCCAGTACCAGGTCTTCGCCTGCGGCCACCTGGGGAACAACGCGGCCCTGCGCCGGCTCTACACCGCCCGCCGCTGCTTTGTCGATACCTTCTTCCCCGGCCCGGGGGGCTACTTCGCCAGATCGGTCTCTGATCCCTTCGGCCATGGCAGAAACTGCGTGGTGGTGGGCGCCAGCGCTCACCAGGACCTGCCCGCTGCCCTGGCGGCGCTCAGCGCCGTGATACTCCAAAGCCAGGGCCAACTCCAAAGGGTCCACGCCCACCATCTCTCCCACCCGCTTCCCGACCCACCCACCCAAGCCCAACAGGGGGAACTGGTGCGCCAGGCCCTGGCCACCTGGCAGGGGGGCTGGAACGCCTCGCCCTTCCGCGACGGCCGGCTGCGGGAATTCCTCCTGAATTTCTATCTGACCGACCTCCCCGCCTGGGGCCTTCTCATCCCCCCCATCTTCGCCGGCTCCCTGGCGCCCTGGCTGGCGGAGCGGCGCGATCACCCCGAAACCTACCACGCCTTCTTCTGGCTACACCACTACATCCAACTCTGGGACCTGGTGGAGGACAGCCCCCTGTACAGCGCGGCGGAGCGGCAGGCCGTGGCGGGGATCTTCGCCGAATTGCTGCGCCATCTCAGCGCTCTCTTCTACCTGACCGAGCGGGTCAACCCGCCCGGCGATCTGCGCCAGAACCACTCCACCTTCATCGCCCTGAGCCTGGAGGTGGGGCACGAATACCTGCTGCGGCGCCACCGCAATGGAGAGTTCGCCCCCGGTGCTCTGGCGGCCGAGCGCATCTTCGCCAGCCAGGCTGCTTCCTACAAACCCAACGACGACGCCGGGGTGGGGTACGCCTGGCTGGTGCCCCGCGAGACCCTCGATTACTACCTGCTGCGCGACGACTACCGCTACCTCGACGAGGGGCACCTCGCCCAACTCTGCGACCTGGTCGCCCTGACCACCGACAACATGCGCAGCGAGGTGGCCTATGGCGATGCCGCTGGGTACACCCCGTTCTCCCCCCAGGGCTGGGAAGGCCGGCTCTGGCCCCTGATGGCCTCCCTGTGGCGCCGGCCCGACCCTGGGCACCTCTGGCTGCTCAACTGGCTGGGGGAGGGCAAGCGCCCCTCGCTCTGGCACAGCCTGGCCGGGCTGTACGCCACGGTGGATTTTGGCGAGAAGGGATTCACCCTGCCCGGCTGCCACCCCTGCGAGCCCGATCACCTCCTCGGAGTCTGCGCCCTGCCCCTGCCCGGGCCGGCCCTGGCCGCGGTGGCCCGCCGCGTCCCCCCCGCCCATCGCCCCGCCCCCGGCCGCGCCTATTTCGACAAGCTCTCCCTGCGCCGCAGTTTTGCCCCGCAGGACGAGTACCTGCTCCTCGAAGGTTTGGGCACCTTCTGCCACGGCCACGAGGATACCAACTCCATCCTGCGCCTGACCTGGAAGGACCGCGCCTGGCTGGCCGACGGGGACTATATCCGCGCCGCCCCCAAGTACCACAACTCGGTGGTGGTGCAGCGCGAGGGCTCCGGGGTGCATCTCTCCCCCGGCGAAGGGGTGGTGATCCCACCCCTGGCCGCCCTCCTTGCCCGGTGCGAGGGCCCCCTTTTCGGGCTGGTCCAGACCGAGGCCGCCCAGTACAACGGGCTGGACTGGCGCCGCTCCCTGTGCTGGCGCAAGGGCCGGTACATCGCGGTCCTCGATCAGTTGCACGCCACGGCAGGGGCCCAGTACGACACCCGCTGCCTGTGGCGGCTGGTGGGAGCGGTGGAGGTGCAGGGGGACCTGTTGCGCTTGCACCAGCAAGGGGAGGATTTCTTCCTCCACCAGGCCAGCCCCGCGGCCTGGGAGCTGGTGCCCGACCCTCATCCGGGCGGCCTGTGGAGCGCCTATCCCCACGCCGATCCGGTGATCCAGGTGCTGCATCAAAAGCAGTCGTGCGCCCTGGTCCCGGGCCAGGATTTGTGTTTTCTCAACCTCCTCACCCCACACCCGGGCCTGGAGGTGGAGCGCCTGGGTCCTGCCCTGCTGCGGGTGCGCGAGGGCCAGAGCCTCACCCTGCTAGGGGCGGGGCCGGCCGAGTTGGGCCCGGTGCAGATCAGCGGCGCGGTCTTCGCCCTGTCGCTGGAGGGGGATACCCTCTCCATCCAGGGCGCCGAGCAGGTGGAGGTGCGGGTGGGGGACCGCGCCTACGCCGAATCCTTCGCCGGCGCCTGCCGTACCCTGGACCCCCGCTCGCCCGTGGGCCGGCATCTGCTCCAGGCCCTGCGGGATGGTTCGCCGGTTTCCGCTCCTGCAGCCCCTTCCCTCCCGCCCCCTCCCCCCGACGGCTTCCGCCCGTGCTGGTCTCATCCCCTCGCAACCAGCGCCATCGCGCTGGGGGAAAACCGACTGATCGGAGGCACCGCCGAGGGGAAGGTCCTGGGCCTCGACCTGGGATCAGGCGCAGTACAATGGCAGATGGACCTCGGCGCACCCCTCACCTGCCTGCACCTGGCGGATGTGGACCGGGACGGCCGTCCCGAAGTGCTGGCCGGCACCGCGGACTCCCAACTGGTCCTGCTGCGGGAGGGGCATGAGCTCTGGCGCCGACCCCTGCAAGACATGTGGGGCCGCCCCACCGCAGTCACGGCCCTGACCACCGCGGACCTGCGCGGCACCGGCGAGATCAGCCTGCTGGCCGGCACCGCCGGCTGGTACGTCAATGCCTTTGCCGCCGACGGCAGTCCGCAGTGGGCCAACTGGTTCCGCTACCACCCCATCACCGCCCTGCTGGCCGCCGATGTGGATGGGGATGGCCGGGCCGAAGTGATGGCCGGCAATGTCTACTCCACCCCCCTGACGGTCCACAACTGGGACGGCTCCTTCCGCTGGTCCACCCTGGAGCAGGTGGGCTCCGAGGGCAATGCCACCACGCCCCGGCGCGGCATCCATCTCACGTACATGAGCCTCTGGGATCTGGACAACGACGGGGTGCGGGAGATCGTTTACGGCACCGCCGATGGCTGGCTCTACGCCGTCAAACCCCTGGCGGGAGCCGAGGTCTGGCGCTACAACCTGGTGGGAGAGGTGCGCGGCCTGGCGCACACCCCTGAGGGCATCGTCGTCGCCGAGGAGTTCGGGGGGCTCTCCTGCTTCGGCCCCGAGGGGCACCGGCGCTGGCGCACCCAAATCGCCCCGTGGATCACCCACCTGAGCGCAACCGCGGAAACCCTGGTGCTGGGGACCGGGGAGGGACTGCACCGCTGCGACCTGCGGGGCCGGCCCACGGGTTTCCACCCCCTGGAGAAACCCCTGCGCGGCCTGTGGTCCTGTGCCGGCAGGGTGGTGGTGTCCCATCAAGATCAACTGCTCTGCATCGCACTGAGTTGAGAAGGCGCGACACCATTTTAATGGTTTCGCGGGGGTTGGGTCTTGGGGATGGGAAGCGATCTTGGGCCCCAGCTAACACTATTGAGGAGGTACCCCCGATGTCCGCCGCCGCCAAACCCTTTCCCGCCCTCACCCCCGCCCAGCGCCTGCACCTTGACGTGTACGGGTACGTGGTGATCGAAAACGCCCTCACCCCCGCCGAGGTCCAACGTCTCTGCCAGGTCATGTACCGGATCGAGCGCGAGTACCACCAACGCGGCGCCCTGCCCGGCCCCACCTGCCATTTCTCCAGCACCACCCGCGAGTTCTTCCGCGTCGACAACCTGCCCCACCTCGACCCGGCCTTCTTCGAGTACCTCACCCACCCCCGCCTGCTGGGCATGGTGGAGGAGGTAACTGGCGGCAACGTGCGATTGGAGCAGTCCGACGCCCACATCCGCCGGCCCGACCCGGGGCGCCAGAGCTACGGCTTCCACCGGGGCATGGACGTAGGGTTGGGCTACACCAAGCACGGCCTGTACCACGGCACCTTCGTCAAGACCCTGACCAACCTCACCGACCTGGGACCCGACGACGGGGGCACGGTGTGCATCGCCGGCAGCCACAAGCTCGACATCGACCCCCAGGCCATCATCGCCGCGGCCCTCGAAGACCCGCGCCTGATCCACCACGTGGTGGCCCCGGCCGGCTCGACCCTGCTCTTCTTCGAGTCCCTCATCCACGCCTCGGGCATCATCCGCTCGGACCGGGACCGCCTGCTGATCATCGGCGGGTACGCCCCCAGCATGTTCCAGGCGTGGCGCGGCTATGACCATGACCCCGACTTTGCCCAGGCCCAGGACGAGGCCACCCGCGCCCTGCTGACCGGCGAGCAGAAGTACCACTGGGAGCGCCGGCTGCGGCAGCTGGGCGATCCGGCGGCGGCCATATGACCCTGCGCCTGCGCAACTACCCCCCGGCCAACGGCATCCGCGTGCCCCCCGCACCGATGCGCGAGCTGGTCAACACCCTCTTCCTGCGGGCCGGGCTGGGCGAAGCCGATGCGGGCCTCATGGCCCAATTTCTGGTGCAGAATGATCTGCGCTGCGTCTTCAGCCACGGCACCCGCAAGCTGCCCGACTACCTGCCCCTGCTGCTCAATGGCGGGATCAATCCCCGCCCCCATGTCCGCGTGGTGGCCCAGACCCCCACCACCTCGGTGCTGGACGGCGACGGGGGCTTGGGGTACTTCCCCTGCCACCAGGCCGCACGCTGGGCCGCGGCCAGGGCCGCCGAACAAGGAGTGGCGGCGGTGACTACCCGAAACCATTTTCATTTCGGGGCTGCAGGCCTCTACTCCCGCCTGGCCCTTGAGCGCGACTGCATCGGCCTGGCGACCTCGGCCCATCGCTTCCCCCGCGATCCCCAGAGCCTGGTGGTCCACGCCGCCGCAGTCTCCCCCCTGAGCGTGGCGGTGCCCGCTGGCGAGCAGCCTCCCCTGGTTCTGGATATGGGCGCCGGGGTGATCCCCTATGGCGAGGAAACCTTCGCCCGCTTCCCGGCGCCCTTCTTCAAGGGCCTGGGCCTGGGGGCGGTGTTCATGGCCCTGGGCGGGGTGCTGGCCGGGATCTGGAAGCCCGAGTTCCAGCCCCATCCCCAGGGCTGGGTCTCCAACCAAGGGGCCTTCATCGCCGCCTTTGCCGTCGCCCGCTTCATGGACGTGGCAGAGTTCAAGAGGGAGATGGACCGCTACATCGGCCAGGCCCGGGCCATGCAGCCCTTTCCAGGCGTGGGGAGGGCCGAGCTGCCGGGCGGGTTGGAATGGACCTGGGAGCGCGAGCACACCGAACAAGGTATCCCTTACGGCGACGAGCACCGCCGGCTCATCGAGGAAGTCGCCGCCGGGTTGGGCGTCGAAACTCCCTTTGCACAATGGGAACACACCCGTTTCTGAAAGGACAGGATATGGGCGTCCTCGACAAATTCTCCCTCAAAGGCCGCATCGCCCTGGTTTCGGGCGGGGCCGGCCCCCTCTTTGGCAGCAGCATCTCCGAGGCCCTGGCCGAGGCCGGCGCCACCCTGATCACCGCCTCCCGCTCCCTGGAGCGCAACGGGGAATTCGCCGAAGGGCTGCGCCGCCAGGGCTACGAAGCGCACGCCCTGCAACTGGACATCACCAGCACCGAATCCATCGCCCAACTCCGGGCCCAGGTGCTCGAGCGCTTCGGCCGGCTCGACGTGCTGGTCAACAGCGCGGTGGTGGCCAGGGGCGGGGGCTTCGAGGAACAGACCCCCGAGCACTGGGAGCACAGCGCCCGTGGCAATATGACCGGCCTCTTTGCCATGTGCAAAGCCTTTGTGCCCGGCATGGCCGCCCAGGGCCGGGGCTCCATCCTCAACATCTCCAGCATCTACGGGGTGGTCGCCAACGACCCCTCCCTGTATCTGGGCACGGAAATGCGGCAGCCCCCGGACTACACCTTTGTCAAGGCCGGCATGATCAACTTCACCCGCTATCTGGCCAACTACTACGGCAAACACGGGGTGCGGGCCAACTGCCTCTGCCCCGGCGGCTACTACAACGACCAGCCCGCCACCTTCCTCGAAAACTACACCCGCCGTTGCCCCATCGGCCGCATGCTCGACAACGAGGACCTCAAGGGCGCCGTGGTGTTCCTCGCCTCCGACGCATCGGCCTACATCACTGGCGCTGCGCTGATGGTGGACGGGGGGTGGACCTCCCTCTGAGCAGGGGTTGGCAAGGGGACTCAATTCTTGCAGGGCGAACGCTATTTATTCAACTAGGAAAGAATCCTTCTCATTCCGCCGAACTCTGGGAGAGGAACTCCGCTCTCGGCAACACAGTAGCTGGTGGTTTCGCTGACCCGCCCGCGCCAGTCCGGCAAGACCACCCGCGTCCGCAGCGCCTACCAAGATCACGAGTACGTGTCCCACGGGCACCCAGAGCACCGCGCCTTTCCCCTGGAAGATCCCAGAGGTTCCTGGGCCAGTTCGGAGGTCGGGTCATCCTGGACGAGGTACAGCCCTCCCCGATCCCGGCCTGCTCTGCTACCCGCTGCGCCTCGCTCCGGCCCCTACGCCATCCACGAATCCCTCTCCAACCCTTGGGACCATCGACCCCTACCCGCCCTTCAAGGTGGCCTACGTGGAAGGGGATTCTTTATCGGCTACGACCAGCAGATCAATACCTTCGACGACTGGAGCCAGATGGCCGGCTGGCTGCCCTCATCGGCTCCTGCCCGGTCAGCCCCGTGCTCTTCACCTTGGTGCGACCCACCAGCGTGGCAGTCCGCTTCGTCGAGAAGCGACCCTGTGTTGCGCCGGTTCACCCTTTGCCCTAGACTTTCACTCCAGTCCCCAGCCCGGAGCCCCCCATGAAAGTCCTGATGCGCGAGCGCGACCTGTCCGACGACTACCTGCTCTTTGCCCAGCAGATCGGCGCCGACGGCCTCGACATCCACGATCCCTACAACCTGCCCGGCGTCAGGGAGCAGGGCTACCCGGACCCGGAGGGCCTGCGCCGGCTGGTGGCCAGGCTGGCCGCCCACGGCCTGCGCGCCTACCGGGTGGCCCCCATCACCCCCCGCAAATACCTGATGGGCCAGCCCGGCGGCCAAGAGGAAGCGGAGTGGATGGAGAAGACCCTGCGGGTCTTTGGGCAGGTGGGCATCCCCTTCATGTCCATGCCCATCCACCTCGACAACCCCGGGTACCACGCGGGCGGGTACCCCCACGCGCACCGGGGCGGGTACAAGATGCACGCCTTCGACTTAGGGAGGATGCGCCAGGCCGAACTGACCAAGCCGTACGTGGACCCGGTGCCCATGGAGGACCACTGGCAGCGCACCGTGGCCCTGTACCAACGCCTAGTGCCGGTGGCCGAACAGGTCGGGGTAAAGCTCATCACCCACCCCTCTGACCCGCCCCTGCCCAACACCGACGTGGCCCCCCGCAAGTGGTTCGGGCTGCTAGACGCGGTGCCCAGCCCCCACAACGGATTGCTCTACTGCATCGGCACCCGCTACGAGTCGGGGACCAGCATCTTTGAGGAGATCCGCCGTTTTGGCCGCATGGGGAAGATCCTCCATACCCACTTCCGCAACGTGCGCGGCACCCTGCCCTCGGCCGGGGGGTACGAGGAGGTGGCCCTCGACGACGGGGATATGAACATGTTCAAGATCCTGCTTACCCTACAGGAGGCCGGCTTCGACGGGGGGCTGCAGATCGACCACCTGCCCGACTACGCCAACGACGACCGCCACCAGAAGATCGGCTCGGCCTACGCAGTGGGCTACGTCAAGGCCCTGTTGGCCGCCCTGAAAGCCTGAGCCTCCGCCATGAGCACCTTCGAGGAGATCAAGACCAACAACCCCGCCCACCAGGGCTGGCCCTATTCCGAGGCCGTGCGTGCCGGGGATTTCATCTTCGTGGCCGGCATCGGCGCCGAGGACGAGACGACCGGCCAACTGGTGGGCGAGACCATTGAGGAGCAGACCCGCTTTGTTTTCAGCAAGATCGCCCGCATCCTGAGCCATGCCGGGGCCGGACTGCGCCAGGTCTGTAGGGTCTCGGTACATCTCAAAGACATCGGGGACTTCCAGGCTTTCAGCGACACCTACGCCAGGATCTTCTCCTGGGAGCCCAAGCCGACCCGCATCACCCGCCAGTCCGGCCTCTGGCCCGGCCTGTTGATCGAGGTCGAATGCACCGCCTACCAGCCAGCACCGAAAGGACCGTGATGGAGACCGACGTGCAGCAATACCGCGAGCAGGGCTACACCGTTACCAGGGGTCTGATCCCCGCCGCCGAATTGCAGCGCATCCGCCAGCGCCTGATGGACCTCCAAGAGGGAGGGCACAACTGGCCGGCCGACCACTTCCAGGTCCTCGATCCCGCCCGCTTCCGCAACAGCAAGGGGGGCACCGTGCCGGTGGGGGTGCAGCGCCCCGCCCGGGCCGAACAGGTCTTCCGCGACATCGCCGAACACCCCAGTCTGGTGCAGGCCATGTCCCAATTGCTGGGCGGCCCGGTCGAACTCTACACCGACCAGGCCCTGATCAAGGACCCCCGGCTCGGCGGCCAGTCCTTCTACCACCAGGATTCCTACTACTGGAAGATCGCCCCGGAAAGGGGCTGCAACGCCTGGATCGCCCTGGACGCGGTCGGCGCCGAGGCCAGCGCCCTGGCCATCATGCCCAAAAGCCATCAGGGCTGGAAGTTGACTCCCCACGAGGCGTACTACGACACCCCCACCTTCCACAGCGCCAAGACCGGCCAGGCCTTTACCCGCTGGCGCATCCCGCTCAGCGCGGTGGACTTCTCCGCCGAGGCCCTGCTGGAGATGAAGCCGGGGGACGCGGCCTTCTTCAGCAACTACACCTGGCACCGCTCCGAGCCCAACCACTCGGGCGCCCACAAATGCGCCTATGCCATCGCCTACCAGCTGAGGTGAGCCCCCAGCCATGATCGACGTGAAACTTCTCCGCCAGGACCCCGAGGCCATGCGCCGGGCCATCCACCTGCGCCGGGTGGACCCCCAGAAGGCCGACCTGGACCGCTGGCTGCAATTGGATGAGCGCCGGCGGCAGTTGCAGGCCGAAATTAACCGGCTCAACACCGCCAAGAAGGAACTCTCGCGCCTGGGCCGCACCGACCCCGAGGCCGCCCGCCAGCAGGGCCAGGAGTTGCGCGAGCAGGGCCGCCTGTGCGAGCAGGAAATGACCCAACTCAGCGCCGAATGGCAGGCCATCCTCGACTGGTTCCCCAACTGGCCCCACCCCCAGATGCCCCAGGGCCAGGGCGAAGAACAGAATGTCGAGGAGAAAGTCTGGGTTCCGGGCAAGGGGTATTTGGATTCGTCTGGGCACAGCACCTCGCACATGCCCCAATTCCCCCCCCACGCCGACACTGGAAACTTCGCCCCCCAGGTCCACGCCGACCTGGGAACGCGCTTGGGCATCGACACCCAGCAGGCCGGCAAGGTCTCGGGCTCGCGCTTCACCTATATACGCGGAGACCTGGCCTTAATGCAGTACGCCCTCTCCCAATTGCTCATCGGCGAACTGCTGCGGCGCGGCTACGAGATGCTTATCCCGCCGCTGCTGGTGCGGGAGCCAGCCCTGTACGGCACCTCCCACTTCCCCGAGGGCCGCTCCCAGGTCTATGCCATCCAGGGCGACAACGTCGAGGACCAGACCCAGCTTTTCCTGGTGGGCTCCTCCGAGCCGGCCAACTTCGGCTATTTTTCCGGCCGCACCCTGCGCGAGGAGGAATTGCCAGTGCGGGTCTTTGCCTACACCCCCTGCTTCCGCTCCGAGGCCGGGTCCTGGGGCAAGGACGTCAAGGGCATCAAGCGGGTCCACCAGTTCGACAAGCTGGAGATGAACTCGGTCTGCGCCCCCGAGCAGTCGGAGATGATCTATGAGGAATTCGGGGCCATCAACGAGTGGCTGATGCAACAGTTGGAACTGCCCTACCGCATCGTCGATAAGTGTACCGGGGACGCCGGCTACCTGGCCAGTCACCGCCAGCGGGACGCCGAGGTGTGGCTGCCCGGCTCAGGCGAGTACATGGAGGTGATGACCGACACCAACACCACCGACTATCAGGCCCGCCGCCTCGACATCCGCTACAAGTCGGCCCAGGGCAACACCCGCTTCTGCCACACCGTCAACGACACCGGCTGCGCCATGGGCCGCATGCTCATCGCCATCATCGAGAACTACCAGCAAAAAGACGGCGTCGTGAAGGTGCCCGAAATCCTGCTGCCGGCGATGGGCGTGGACTACCTACAACCCAAGATCTAAGCTATGAGCGCCAAAATCATCGACGGCAACCAGGTCGCTGCCTCCATGCGCGAGGAGATGAAGGCTCAGATCGACCAGCGCCGCCAGGAAAGCCGCCCTCTGCCGGGCCTGGCCGTGGTCTTAGTGGGCGACGACCCGGCCTCCGTCTCCTACGTGCGCGGCAAGCGCAAGATGGCCAACGAGGTGGGCATCCACTCGGTGGAGCACCGCTTCCCCGCCGACTTCCCCCAGGCCCAACTCCTACAGGTAATCGCCTGCCTCAACCAGGACCCCGCCATCCACGGCATCCTGGTCCAACTGCCCCTGCCCCCGCATCTGGACGAAAACACCATCATCAATGCCCTTCATCCAGACAAAGATGTAGATGGCCTGCACCCGGTCAATCTGGGCCAGCTCTTGCGCCAGGAAGAGAGCTTTTTGCCCTGCACCCCGCACGGTGTGCAGCAACTACTGCTACGCTCCCAGATCCCGGTGGCCGGCAAACATGTGGTGGTGGTGGGCCGCAGTGCCTTGGTGGGAAGGCCCCTGGCCAACATCCTCCTGCAAAAACGCGAGGGGGCTAACGCCACCGTCACCGTCTGCCACACCGGCACCCCGGACCTGGGCTACTTCACCCGCCAGGCCGATATCCTGGTGGTGGCCGCCGGCAGGCCCGGGGCCATCACCGCCGACATGGTGCGGGGTGGATCCACGGTGATCGACGTGGGCGTCACCCGGGTGGAGGACGCCTCGCGGAAGCAGGGCTACCGGCTGGTGGGGGATGTGGACTTCGCGGCGGTGGCGGAGAAGGCCGGGGCCATCACCCCAGTGCCAGGCGGGGTGGGGCCCATGACCATCACCATGCTCCTGCACAACACCCTGTGGGCCACCCAACGGCGGGGCTAAAACTCCTGGCGGGTATTCTGGCGATGGCGGTGGCCGCGCATATGGTTGAGCTTGGCGCTGACCAGGGCAAGAACGGGATTGTCGCGCAGCCCCCGGATCAGCTTCCAGCGCTCCAACTCGCTGGGGTCGAGCGCCGCGGCCTGCAACTCATAAACCAAGTGCAGACCGTGCTGCAGCAGGCGTTTGCCGGCCCGCTCGCGCACGTAGGTATGGGCCAGTCGGGCGACAAAGGGGACCTTAAAGGGCAGCTCGGGCTGGAACTGCTTCAATTCTTCCGGGAAACGCAAACGGGGGTCGAGGTTGAGGTGCAGCATGGGCCGTTTCAGCGCCTCGAAGGCCTGCTCCCAGCGCTACCCCTCGTAGCAGGCGTCCTCCTCGGGCAGGGCCAGGCCCAGGAGTCCCTTAAGCAGCCCGGCCTGCCCCTCCAACCTCTAGCCCCCCACCCCGTAATCGACCAGCTCCAGCTTGAGCCCCTCCTCCCGCATCAAGGGCCCCAAGGGCCGCAGCACATCTTTCTGGATCTGGGTCTCCACCACCTCGCAACGCATCTGCCAGAAACTGCCCCTGGCGGGAAAAAAGACCACCACCCGTTCTCCAGGGTGCAGATTGTAGGGGTTGTCCTGGTTGGCCAGGTCGGCCCTGGTGGATTTGTTGACGTAGAGGATGGACCGCTGCAGGTCCCATTCCAGACCCAGCACCTTGACCTACCCCAGTTGCAGCATCTCCTCAGCGGCCCCGCTCTGCATTTGCCGCAGGTCCTTCTGGCCGCCTGGGCGAGGGTCACCAGCTTGTCCGGTGGGGCCTTTTGCTGCATCAGGGTGCGGAACACCTCGATGGGGGTCCGGGGCTTGGTTCCCCCCGGGGGCGCCAGGGGTGCGGGCCGCAGATCATCCATCGCAGGAGACAGCGCCCCGGCCTTGGGGAACTGCTTCCGGCTGGACTTGAGGAAGACCTGGAAATGCACGTACGAGGTAAGGGGCACCCTGGAATCGCCGCAGCTTTTGACCACATGCCGATGGTGTTTGCGCCGCTCCTCGCGGTTGAGGGGGCTGAGGGGCTACAGCTTGTAGGCCGCCTTCACCTTAAAGTCAAGGGTCTCGACCACTTCGAGCAACAGGCGTAACTGGCCCAGCACCTCGCATTCGAGTTTGGACCGGGGCCTGCTGATGGAGGAACTGCAACAGCACCCCGGCCTTGCCCCCCTGGAGCAGCGGTTGCTGCTCGGCCTTGAGCGCGTCGGGGGTGGTGAACTAGAACGCATCTCTGTCGCGGTAGAGCTGCCTTCCCCGCCGCAGAAAGTAGGCCCTGCCCAGGTCTTCGACCTGGCCTGCGGGCCCGGTCTGCAGCAGCACCTGGGCCAAGGTCGGATTCAGTTCGGCCAGCCGGCCGGCGGCCTCCGGGGGATCAAAGGTTTCAGCCTCCTTCTTCGGCCCCAATACGAAACCCAGCATGGCTCCAACTCCGCGTCAACAATTTTCTATGATTAAGCCTATACCCCCCATTCCCTCAAGCGAGGAGCAGCGCCATGAAGCTAATGGATCACCTGGGCTGGCAGGAGCTCAGCCCCGAGAATCTGAACTTTTACAAGGCCACCGGGGTGGACTACCTGATGATCCACCTGCCCGGCGAACTGGCCGACGGCACCGACCGCACCGACGAGTTCAGGCAGCTTAAACGGATGGTCGAAAACCACGGCCTCCAGCTCTACACTTTGCACTGCGGCGGCCTGCCCCGCAACCAGATCGTCTACGGCCGGCCCGGTCGCGACCAGCAGGTGGAGAACTGGATCAAGGTGGTGCGGGCCATCGGCCGGGCCGGGGTGCCCACCACGGCCACCACCTTCTTCGCCATCAACCACTTTCGCACCCCCTCCACCCGCGGCCGTGGCAACGCCGAGTACAGCACCTTCGTCTACGACGAACTGATGAAGGACCCGCCTAAGTACCCCGGCCGGGAGATCAGCGAGGAGCAGATCTGGGAGAACATCGAGTGGTTCCTCAAGCGGGTGATCCCCGCCGCCGAGGAGGCCGGGGTGCGCATCGCCCTTCACCCCGACGACCCGCCCATCCCCGAGCCCCTGGGCGGTGCGGCCCGCATCGTCACCAGCATCCCTAACTACCAGCGCATCTTCAACCTGGCCCCCAGCCCCAGCAATGGCATGCTCTTCTGCCAGGGCTGCGTCTCGGAGATGGGCGAGGACGTCTTCCGCGCCATCCGCTACATGGCCGAGCGCGACAAGATCGTCTTCGTCCACTTCCGCAACATCCGCGGGGGCTCCTACAACTTCCAGGAGGTCTTCATCGACGAGGGCCAGACCGACATGCTCGCCGCCATGCAGACCTACCGCGACGCCGGGTACCGTGGCGCCTTTATGATGGACCACACCCCCGGCATCCCCCACCCCAGCGGCCTCTGGGCCGGCCGGGCCTACGCCAACGGCTACATCAAAGCCCTGATCCAGATGGTCTACGGGCGCAAAGCCTAGTGGCGGGAGGCCGGGTAGCGGAGCGATGAGCGAGTGAGGGGGCAGGACGCGCCTTGGGAAAGGTCGGAGCGGGTCGCTCCCCGACCCTCCCTCCTACCGGTAATGCGGCGTGTCTTTCAGGTGATACTCCAGCAGGTGCCCCCGCGCCCCGATGTAGAAGACCCCCGGCGTCCCCTCAACGATCTGGTATAAATCAGGGATGGGGGGCTGATCCAGGTACACGACGCGGTCCGTGCTCAGGTCGAGCTTGAACACGTCGGTGCGCGTCACCCCGTAGATGTCCCCGTCGCTGGCGGCGGTCAGGTGGATGATCCCGTACGCCTCGGGCACCCCCATCAGCGGGGTGCCCAGGCTGCGCAGCTGCCAGATCTGCACCACCTGCAAGCCCTCAGGGTCGAAGGCGAAGAGGTGGCCGGTGTCGGTGCTGCCGTACACCATCCCGGTCTTAGGGCTGACCGCTAGTGACGTGACCGCGATGGCCGCGGCCATCGGGATGCAGGTGTAGACCCGCCGCTGCTGGGCCGGATCGAAGACGAAGAGCCTGGCCTGGGTGGTGGGATCAACGCAGCCCCGCCCGCCCCGGATGCTGGTGCCCCCGTACACATATTGGGCGTCGGCGGCCACGCACTGCACGCTCTGCTCCAGGTCGCGCAAGACCCGCTTCTCCTCGGTGCGCGGGTCGAACCAGGCCAGCCCCCCACCAGTGAAGCCGTAGTTGGCCCGGCAGGCGATGTAAATGCGGCCGTCGGGACCGTGCGCGTACTCGAAGGGGCGGTTCATGTCCTCACCCAGCTGGCCCATGCAACGCGGATTGGCCCCGGCGATCTCCCCCCGCGCCTCTGGGCAGGGGTGCCAGGGCCGCGAGGGGTCGTATACCGCCCAGTACGCCCCGGTGTAGGAGCCCATGTACAGCTTGTTCCCCCAGCCGATTACGTCGTAGATCTCCCCCGAGCCCCAGCCCACCCGGCCCAGGTCCTCCAGGCGGCGCGTCCCTGCATCGAAGCTGAACAGGTGCATGGAGATGATGGTGCTGCCGTAAATCTTTCCGTCCGGCCCCTTGTTGAGCCCGACGATGTCGGTGGCCACGCTGGGCTGGTACTCGAAGCGCCGCCTCTGCCCGTCCACGGTGTAGGTGCCGGCGTAGATATCGGCAGTGATGCGCGGCTCGGGCCGGGCCGGGCCCTCGGGCACCTGGTCCAGCACCCGCCGCTGGCCCGTGGCCGGGTCGAGGGCCACCGACTCGGCGCCGGGGTTGCGCACGATCCTGCAGATAATCTCCCCCCGCTGGGTGATCCCCCCGGGATGGCACCAGATCTGCTGGTCCAGCATCAGGGGCGGCGAAGCCATGGGTCCAAAGTCGCGCCACTCCTCGGTCTGTGGATCGAAGCTGGTGAGGTGTCCGAAGGGATGGGTGCCCAGATAGAGCTGGCCCTCCGGCCCCGGCAGGACACTGGTAAAGCGCTGCCCGCTGAGCGGCGGAAAGCCGTGGGAGACGACCTTGCGGGTCTGGGGCGACCAGGATTGCAGGATATTGCCCGGCTGTTTCAGGCCGTGACAGTTGTAGATCCAGATCCGGCCCTCCTCCTCCACCCTCACCCCGAACTCCCGCGCCCCGATCCAATGGCGCTCCACCACCTGCCCGCTCTGGACGTCCACGGCGAAGAGCACCGATCCCTCCTGCCCGAACTCCGCGCCCCAGACCAGGTCCGTCTCGCGGACCGGATCCCACGAGATCCACGGCCCACCCATCCAGCCGCCGACCACCGGCCGGCCCAGATCAAAAAACACCCCCATCGCTCTTTGCTCCTCAGTTGGCCTTGGCCTCGCGCCAGATCAGTTGTCTCAATCCGCCTTTTCTGGTCGCCGCGGCAACCAGTCCAGACCGCGCCCCATATTTCCCGGCGGGCACTTTGTGTGTTTCCATCCAGGCCCGCATCGGTTCGCTGGCCTTCTCCAGTTTCTCCCGCGATCCGGGCGGGGCGAACGGGCTCAGGTAGGTGGTCAGCCCCCCGTCCACCACGATGTTCTGGCCGGTGACGAAGCGCGACTCATCCGCCGCCAGGAACACCGCGCACCAGGCAATGTCATCCGGCATCCCCACCATTTCGAGGGGCTGGAAGTACTTGTGGCTGTCCTTCATCCCCTCCCCGAAGCGCTTGAGGAACTCGGCCTGGGCCTCTGCCTTGACCTGCTTGAGGATGTTCTCCTCGTACATCTCGAGCCAGATGGCCCCTGGGCTGATGGTGTTGACCCGGATGCGGGAGGGGGCCAACTCGGCGGCGAGGGCCCGGGTGCAGCCGATGATGCCCCCCTTGGTGGCCGCGTACACCATGTTGAGCGGGCTGCGGTCCACCCCGTGCACTGAGGAGACGTTGACGATCGAGCCGCCGCCCCTGGCCTTGAGCAGGGGCACCGCGAAGTGGCAGCCCTGGTACATGCCGCGCAGGTTGGTGCCCATCACCCGGTCGTAGTCCTCCCTCTCGACCTCGTCCAACGGCTTGCGCAGCCCGATGCCGGCGTTGTTGACCAGCACGTCCAGCCCCCCGAAACGCTCCTGGGTCGCCTCCACCAGGCGTTTCACCTGTTCGGCGCTGGACACGTCGGTGGGCAGGGCCAGCACCTGTCCGCCCTCAGCCTCGATCTCCCGTTTGACCTGTTTTAGCTTGGCCTCGATGCGCGAGGCAATGGCCACCTTGGCCCCTTCCCTGGCGAAGATGCGGGCCGTAGCCCTGCCGATGCCCTGGCCCCCGCCGGTGACGATGGCGATCTTGTCCTTGAGTCGCATGGAATACTCCTCCGGCTGTGGACCGCGAATGCGATCCACGCTATACTGCTTGAAGCTGAAATTAGTCCACCCCCTGCGGCGGAGCAACCCATGCAGCTCCAACTCCCCCCCTGTGCCCACGTCCCAGCACCCTACACCGGCCCTGCCAAGGCCGAGGTGCTTACCCTGCGGCAGCGCCACTGCAACCCGGCCATCTTCACCTACTACCAGGAACCCCTGATGATCGTCGAGGGGCATCGGCAGTACCTCTACGACGAGACCGGGCGCAGGTACCTGGACCTCTTCGCCGGCATCGTCACCGTCTCCTGCGGCCATTCCCACCCCAAGGTGCTGGCCAGGGCCAGGGAACAACTCGACCGCCTGCAGCACACCACCACCATCTACCTGCACCCCCTGATGGGGGAATTCGCCCGCCAGCTGGCCCTCAGGATGCCCCCCGGCCTCGACGTGGTCTACTTCGTCAACAGCGGCAGCGAGGCCAACGACCTGGCCCTGACCATGGCCCGGCTCCACACCGGTCATCACGACGTCGTCGCCCTGCGCAACGGGTACCACGGCGGCAGCTCCTCGATGATGGGGGTCACCGCCCTCCAAACCTGGAAGTACCCCCTGGCCCAGGGCCTGGGGATCCACCACGCCGTCTGCCCCGATCCCTACCGCAGCCCCTACTCCGGGGGCCCGGAGGAAATCGCCCGACAGAGCGCGCGCGATTTGGCGGAGGTCATTCGCTTTTCCACCCCCGGCCGGATCGCTGCCTTCATCGCCGAGCCCATCCAGGGGGTGGGCGGCACCACCACCGCCCCGCCCAACTATTACCGCCTGGCGTACGAGGCGGTGCGGCAACACGGCGGCCTGTGCGTCGCCGACGAGGTGCAGACCGGCTTCGGCCGCACCGGGGACCACTACTGGGGCTTTGAGCGCTTTGGCGTTGTCCCCGACATTGTCACCCTGGCCAAGGGCATCGGCAACGGCGCGCCCCTCGCCGCAGTCATCACCCGACGCGAGATCGCCCAGGCCCTGGCCCAGCGCCTGCACTTCAACACCTTTGGCGGCAATCCCGTCAGCATGGCCCAGGGCCTGGCGGTGCTGGAGGTGATCGAGGAGGAGGGATTGCAGGAGAACGCCCGTGTGGTGGGCGGGCATTTCAAGGAGGGGCTGCAGAAACTCCGGGCCCGGCATCCCCTCGTCGGCGACGTGCGGGGCCAGGGACTGATGCTCGGCGTGGAACTGGTGCTGGACCGCATCACCAAGGAGCCGGCCCCCTCTCAGACCGCCGCCCTCTGGGAACACGCCCGCCGGCAGGGGGTGCTCACCGGCAAGGGCGGGCTGTACGGCAACGTGCTGCGCCTCAAGCCGCCCATGTGCCTCACCCGGGCGGACGTGGAATTCGCCCTGGAGGTCTTCGACGAGGGGTTGGGAGAGATCGAAGCGGGAGAGCGCTGAGCCGGCTCAACGCCGCGCTCGCAGCCTTTGGAGCAGCGCCCGGGCGAGGAGCGGGTTGGCCGACTCCGGGTACGGGAACACCACCTTGAGGTTGATCTCGCACAGGACCTAGGTGTCGGCGCCGGTCTCGTCCTTGGGTCCCAGGAGGGAGTCCGCATCCCAGAGCAGGGGCAGATCCCTCTGTCGGAGCTTGAGGCAGGATATCAGGCCGGCGACCCTCTCCCCTCCCATCCCCGCCCTGATCCCCCGAAAACTCCGGTTGTACCGGCGGGTAGTATAGCCGTGGTCCCGGTTGCGGCGCTTCCTCTGGCGGCGCACCCGGTGGGGCCGGATAGAGGGCATTGATGGCGTGGTGCCCGAAGCCGCCCACCTGGTCCACCACCAATTAGCGCCGGACCATGCCTTTGGGCAGGCGCTCCTGCCAAGGTTGCCCGATCATCCGCCCGGCGACGGCAAAGTAGGACGCCAGGCGCGAGAGGACTTCGGCGAAGGGCGCTCTCTCCTCCGTACGCCCCCGCAGGGCGTGGCGCAGGCGCATGGGCACGGCGTCGTTGACCTGTACGGAGGCCGGGTCAGCGAGGGCTACCTTTCAGACCCGCCACCGCTCTGTACCCGGTGCTGCTTGAGCACCCGTGCCCTGC
>VGJS01000055.1 GCA_016867395.1 Candidatus Handelsmanbacteria bacterium | reverse complement strand
GCCAGCTCAAGAACCTGCTGCCGAAACTCCGCCGGATAGGGCGGGCGTGATCTGGGCATCATGGACTCCTTTCACCAAAGTGATAAGGTGTCCACCAAAACAGGCCAACTCCAGCTTGACCGCTTCAGGCGAGAACGATAGCTTTTTCATCTCAGGCTCCTGGGAATTGAGATACGGTAGATTTGGCCTTCTTTCCGCATCAAAATAACTTGGGAGCCTGTACTGTTTCAACTAAGATCGGAATCTCTTCTGCGGCCTTGATGTGGAGAGAGGTTGAGAGTATGTTTTTTGCAGACTTCCAGCCCTGTCCGTCCCCCGTTCCCTCTCCCTAACGGAGCTCGCCTACCGCGCCAGGTGAACGCTTGTATCCGGAAGTAGAAACGCCTCCATGAGGGAGGTTCCGCCCTCCCCCGCAGCCGTTTAATGCAAGCGTCGGTGCCCATGCGAGCACAACCCTTCCCGTGGCCCAGGTTTGTCGGGCTAGCGGTGTGGCTGGTGCTCCTGCTGCCGGCCCTCGCCGCCGCCGCCCCCGGCCTGCGCCCCCCCGCCCAGGTGGGCCCTCTGGCCGGTCTGCTACCCCCGCCCCCTGCGGGCGGGCGGCTGGGCCTACCCGGACAGCCCCTGCTGGAGGCGCCGGTATCGGCCAGCCTGATGGGCGTGTACGCGCCCTTCGGCCAGAAGCAGGTGCAGGTGGACTCGGCGGGGGTCCGCTACATCCCCCTGGTGGCGGGCCTGCCGGCGGGTCCCGAACTAATCCTGCCCCTCGAAGACTACCTGGAACTGGGCTACGGCCACGAGCTGGGCAAGCTCTGGGAGAGCCAGTTGCGCCGCAACCGCCGCACCCAGGCCGACAAACAGAAGCGCGAGGGGGGCGGCCGGCTGCAGTGGACCGTGCCTTTCCCGCGAACCCCGCGGGTGGTAAGTCGCATCATCGGCGAGGGAGGGCCCACCCTGCGCATTAACGGTGAGCGCACCATCACCGTGGCCGGCAAGAGCGAGTGGACCGACGGGGAGGTGCAGACCCTTTCGGGCCGGGCCTCCAAATTCCCGGCCCTGAGCATGGAGCAGGAGTCCAAGTTCTCGGTGGAGGGCAAGGTCGGGGAACTGATCAACATCCGCATCACGCAGGATACTGAGAACCTGAGCTCGGCCTTCAGCAGCGGCCTGGGCGACCAGTTGGCCAACCAGATCAAGCTGGACTACAAGGGCGACGAGGACGCCATCTTCCAGGAGGTGCAGGCCGGCAACACCACCCTCTCGCTGCCGCAGAACCGCTTCGTCGCCTTCAACCAGCAGCACAAGGGGCTCTTCGGCATCCGCGCCAAGGGCCGCGTGGGCCCGCTCAGCTTCACCTCCATCGCCAGCCACGAAAAGAGCAAGAGCAACCGCAAGTCCTTCAGGGGCGGGGTGCTGGGCGACACCCTGACGCTGAAGGACTTCCAGTACCTGCCCAACACCTACTTCTACCTCGACCAGGTCTACCGCGAGCGGTTGAAGGACTTCCGCGAGGTGTCCCAGGGGGTGCCCCGCGACTACGTGCCCGAGGACGCGGTCAACGAGAACAGTCTGGAGGTGTACCTCAACGATTTCAACGTCAACAACGACCCCGAGCAGAAGGCCCGACCGGGGGTGGCCTGGGTGGAGGTGAGGGGGCCGGTGGACGAGCGCAGCGGCCATGTAGAGCGCGGCACCTGGCACCTGCTCGATCCGGACAAGGATTACACTTTGGTGCCGCAACTGGGGTACATTGTGCTCAACCGCGCGGTGGACGACCGCTACGCCCTGGCGGTAAGGTACCGCACCCTGGGGTCAGCGCAGTTTCCCGGCGTTCAGTTCGGCGACACCCAGGGTGACACCCTGCGACTGAAGCTGGTCAAGGCCCGCGACGCCCGGCCCGACTTCCCCACCTGGAACCTGGAGTGGAAGAACGTTTACAGGGTCTCCAACGCCTTTTCCGAGGGCCGCAAATTCGACCGCGACAAGATAGAGATCCAGATCTTCGAGGAGGTGGCCGGCCGCGAGCCGCAGTCCTCCCAGGGCGGCCGCTCCCTGCTGCAGATCATGGGCCTGGACGAGCGGGGCAAGGATCCGGGCAGCGTCCCGGACCGGGCAGTGGACTCTGATTACGCCGGCCTCGACGAGTTTAGGGGGGTGCTGATCTTTCCCGATCAGACCCCCTTCGACCCACAGCATGCCCGCTACCAGGGCTTGCAGAACACGGTGCCGGCCATCTACAACAGCCAGCAGTCGCGCGAGCGCAACGAGGCCAGCCGCTTCCAGATTAAGGTGCTCTCCCGCTCGGGGGAGCAGCGCATAAACCTGGGGCAACTGGGCATCGATCCAGAGTCGGTGGAGGTGCGGCTCAACGGGGAACGCCTCACGCAGGGGGTAGACTACAACGTGGGTTTCAGCGGTGAGGTCTCCTTCATGGGCGCCAAGGCCCAGACCGTGGGCGACCCCGGGGCGGATCTGGAGATCACCTACGAGTCCGAGGATCTCATCAGCCTGGGCAGCCAGCAGAAGACCTTGTTGGGTCTGCGCAGCGAGTACGAGTTCTGGGAGGGAGACGGGACCATCGGCTCAACCCTGATCTACAACAACGAGCGCAGCAGCGAGCGCCGGGTGCGGGTGGGGAACGAGCCGGCCCGCACCGTGGTCGGGGACCTGGACCTGAAGGCCCGCTTCGACGCCCCGCTGCTGACCAGGGCGGTGGACCTGGTGCCGCTCCTGCGCACGGTGGAGAAGTCCGAGGTCAACCTGCAGGCCGAGGTGGCCCAGAGCCGGCCCAACCTCAACACCAAGGGCCAGGGGTACATCGACGACTTTGAGGGTAGCGAGCGGCCCGAACTGCTGCCGGTGATCCGCACCCGCTGGACCCCGGCCAGCCGGCCCCTGGCCGAGGTGTTCGCCGAGGAGGAGCGGGGTCGCCTTATCTGGTACAACCCCTTTGACCGGGTGGCGCGGGTGGAGATCTGGCCGGGGCAGGAGGACCAGGTGGACGCCCAGAACGACGAGACCGACGTGCTGGCCATCGAACTGGGGCGGGCCGCGGGGCCAGGGCGGCCCTGGAACGGGGTGATGACCGCCTTCACCGGGGGGGCGCGCGATTTCTCCCTTTCCAAATTCCTCGATGTGTGGGTGCGGGGCCAGCAGGGGCTTCTGCATGTGGACCTGGGCTCCCTCACTGAGGACCAGCGACAGGACGGCCGGCTCAACACCGAGGACGTTCCCCTGCCTGGACTGACTGCCGGCGACGGGGTGGTGGCCGCCGAGGAGGACCTGGGGCTGGACGGCCGGACCGACGAGGCGGAGTTGCGCTACTACCTGGGCCTGGCCGGGGCCGATACCTCCGGCGCGGTCGAGGTGATGCGGCAGGTCTTTGCCGGGCTATACCCGGACCGCGACCCTCAGGATCCCGAGGGGGACAACTGGCAGTACCGCGAGCGCAGCGATGACTACAGCCGCATCAACGGCACCCAGGGGAACCGTGGGGACAGCGAGAACCGCGACCGGCCCGACACCGAGGACCTCAACAACGACGGGGTGCTCAACACCCGCAACGACTACTACCACTACACCATCGACCTGGCCCGGGACGAGCCGGTGCCCGGCACTTTGAGCAACGGGTGGCGCCTCTTCCGGGTGCCCCTCTTCGGCGAGCGGGTTGAGAAGGTGGGGAGCCCGGATTCGAGCCGCGTCGAGTCGGCCAGGCTGGTGGTGGTGAGTGGTACCGGAGAGGCAACCAAAGTAGAGATCGCCCAGATGGAGGTGATCGGCAACGAGTGGCAGGTGGTGGGTATCCAGCCCCTGGAGGGGGGCGGGCCGGTCCGCGAGCAGGAGGCTTTCGACGTGCAGGTGATCGGTTCCGACGTCAACCGGGACTACAAGCCCCCGCCGGGGGTGAAGATCCGCCGCAACATTAACTCGCGCACCCGCGAGCGGGAGCAGTCCCTGGTGCTGAACTTCGACAACCTGGAGTCCCGCCACGAGGCCCTGGCCACCCGGGTGCTCTCGCTGACCCGGCCGGCCAATTACACTAAGTACACCCAACTGCGCATGTACATACACGGGGACGAGCAGCAGACCGAGTACGCCGGCCCCGATTCCAGCGACCTGGAACTCTTCCTGCGCTTCGGGGTGGACAGCACCAACTACTACGAGTACGCCACCCGCGTCTTTCCGGGCTGGGACCGGCGCAACGAGGTGGAGGTGGACCTTGGGCAGATGGCCCAGCTCAAGCTGATGGTGCCGCCCGAGGGATTGCGCCGCGACCAGGTGCTGGATACCCTCATCGCCGACCCAGGGGTTCGCGATGGGGCGCCGGCCTGGTACCGGATGCGCGGCAGCCCCTCGATGCAGCAGATCAAGACCCTCAGCCTGGGGCTGCGCAACCAGAGCGTCAACCGGGTCTTCAGCGGCCGGGTCTTCGCCGACGAGATGCGCCTGGATGGGGCGCGCAACGACGCGGGGCTGGCCGCCTACACCAGGGTCAATGCCAAGCTGGCCGATTTCATGACCCTCGACGGGACGGTGGAATGGCAGGGGGAGGATTTCCGCACCCTCAACGCCACCGAGCGGGCCAACAGCGACCTGAACACTGCGCTGCAGAGCACGGCCAACATGAACCAGTTCCTGCCGGGGAGCTGGGGCCTCTCCATCCCGGTGAAGGTGAGTCTTAGCCGCAGCGAGAGCCTGCCCCGCTACGGCCCCAACGCCGACGTGGAACTGGACGCGGCGCAGAAGAGGGAACAGCGCAACCAGTCCACCCGCAGTTTCTACGAGGTCTCCCTGAGCAAGCGGTCCAGCCAGCGCTGGTGGTGGCGTTGGACCGTGGACCAGATAAATCTGCGGCTGTCGGCCACGCGAGAGAACGGTTCCAACGCGGTGCAGCCGCTGCGGCAGCTCGAAGCCCACACTGCCAGCTTCTCCTACCAGTTGCCCCTGCCCAAACCGGCCTTCCCGCTGCTGGGCTGGCTGCCCGGGTTCATGCCCGAGGGGATGCGGCAGTTGCGTTTCAGCCCCTTGCCGGCGACCGTGAACTATTCGGCCAACCTCAACCAGCAGAACTCGAACAGCCTGCAGCGCACCGACGCCGACGCCACCCTGTTGGAGGACTTCGACCTGCGCGAGACCTACACCACCAAGGTGGCTCCCTTCAGCTTCGTAAGCGGGGACTACAGCCTGCAGATCGAGCGCGACCTGCGCAAGAAGCTGGACCCGGGCAAGCTGAGCTTTGGCATCGAAGTGGAGCGGGTGCAGAAGGCAGACCTGAGCTTCAACCCACGTCTGCTGCGATGGCTGGACCAGAACTATTCCTTCCAGACCAACTACGAGGAGATCAACGACCCGCGCCGCCGCCGGGTTCAGGTGGTGATCGACACCGCCACGGGTTTGCCGGTCAAGACCCGGGACTTCAGCACCAAGACCAACCTCTCGGCCAGTTACAACCTGAGAGTGCCGGCCATACTGCAGAGCCTGGGGGCGCCTGGGGTCAAGACCGGGGCCAAAATGCCCCAGGCCGACAAGGATAAGAAGCCCGACATCGACGAGGGTGAACTGTCCGCGGAGGCCAAGCCCGCGACCCTGGCCAAGGAGGGGAAGAAGAACCCCTTCTTCCTGCGGCGGCTGCTCTACGCTGGGGGCGACCACGTCGAGCCTTTTAACCTGAGGTGGAGAGGCGGGGACGACAACCGCAGCTTCAACCTGGTGGACCGCCCCTCGCTGTGGTACCAATTCGGGCTGGCCGACAGCCTGGAGGTGCCCCAGGCCGGGGCGGGCCTCACCCAGCAGGACCAGCAGAGCAGCAATAACAGCGTCGAGGCCGGCACCGGCATGAAGCTGCCTCTGGGGATCAGCACCAAGGTCGATTTCCGCCGCCAGCGCAACCGGCGGAGCGGTAGCACCCAGAACCGGCTGCGTGTGGAGCAGCAGCAGGAGTACCCTAAGTTTAACCTCACCTGGGGGCGGGCCGACCGCCTTCCCTACCTGCGTCGCCTGCTCAGCAGCGCGCAGGTCAATTTCTCCTACGAGCTTAGCCAGAACAGCGAGGGGGAGAACAACCTGCGGCTGGGCAACCTGCTGCGGCGCGAGCGCTCTACCGAGATGAAGGCCTCCTGGTCAGGGCGCTGGAAATTCGGCCCCTCGACTAAGGTCGAGGTCTCGCGCTCCCAGGGCATCGACTACGACTACGAGTTGGACGTGAGCGCCGACAGCACTGGCGGACAGTTGCGGCCCCTGCGCGGCAGCGGCAGCCTGGAGAAGGGGGGCACCACCTTCGAGATCCGCCACACCCTCAAGCCAGGTACTCTGCCCTTGCTGGGCAAGCTTAAAAGCAGCGTCGAACTGCGCTGCGAGTTTGGGCTGGAGGGCGAGCGCAAGGGCAGCGCTACTGGCAAGGCGGCCCGGGTGACCATTGCCCAGACCAGCCGGGCCAAGATCAACATCAGCGGCACCTACAAGTTCAGCGAGAGTTTCTCGGGCCGGGCCCTGATCCGCCTGGAGAACAACCGCAACAACCTGACCGACAAGACCCGCAAGGTCCGCGAGGTCGGCCTTTCGGGCACCCTCTTCTTCCGCTGAAAGGCGCCTGGCAGTTGCCCGGCGCGGCCCCAGGAGATATCTTCCATGTTCAACCGTTAGGAACAGTTGGTGCTGCTCTTTCTGGGGGCCTCGCTGCTGGCCGGCAGCGGCATCACCATGGTCGATTACCATCGCCCCGACCGCCTGGCCCAGTTGCAGGTGCTCCCCGGCGCGGTCGCGGTCCCGGCGGCCCAGGAGGTTTTGGCGGCGCCTGCCGCTCCGCTCCGGCTCAACAGCGCCACCCAGACCCAACTGATCGCCCTGCCGGGCATCGGCCCAAAGACGGCCGCCAGGATCCTCAGTTATTGCGAGGAGCACGGCCCCTTCAGCACCCTCGCCGACCTGGAGCAGGTGCCCGGGATCGGTCCCCGCATCCTGGAGCAGTTGCGCCCCCTGGTGGTGGTCGAATAGAAAGCGTCTATGTTCGGAGCACGCCAGCGGAAAGCTACCGGCATCCACCTTGCCGACCGGGCCCTGCAGATCGTGGAACTGACCCGCCAGCGGGGGGAGGTGAGCCTGACGGCCCTGGTGCAGGAAACCCTGCCCTTTGCCTGCACCCCGGTTCGGCTGGCCGGGTCCGAAAACAGGGAGTTGGCCCGTTTCCTGCGGCAGGTGGGGCGGGAGCGGGGTCTGGCCTTCGCCAATCCGGGGATGGCGCTGGGGCCCCACGGATACCTGCTGGTGCGGCGCCCCTGGATTCGCGGCGGCGAGCAGGTGAACCGCCAACACCTGCTGTGGGAGGTGCAGCAGGTGCTGCCCGACCGGCTCTCCGCCTACCGCCTCGACATGGCCCGCACCCCCCAGGGCTGCTTTCTCGTGGCGGCCCGCAAGAAGGCCCTGCGCCTGTACGCGGCCCTCTGCCGCAAGGCCGGGGTGAAGGGCCCGCTCTTCGACGTGGGGCCCTTTGCCTTGTACAACGCTTTGGAGGCCAGCGGTTGCTTAGCGGGAGAGGAGGCGGAGGTGCTGGTGGAGTTGGGCGCCGCCGAGGCCCTGGTGCTCCTGCTAAATGCCGGCGAATTGCAGGCCGTGGGTTTCTGTGCCTGGGAGGGGGAGACCCCGCAGGCGCGCCGCGAGGCCCTGGCCGAGCGGGTGCAGCAACTGGTGGAATCCGAGAGCCCGCGCCGGCCTGGGCGCCTGCGAATGTGTGGCCCGGTGGCCGGGGAGCCGGAGTACAGCGCCCTGCTAAGCGCCAAGACGGGGTTGCCGGCCGACCTTTTCGACCCCTTTGCCGGGGTGGACCTCTCGGCCCTGGAGCAGGAGGCGCCCCCGGCGGCGCGGGCCGCCTGTGCCGTGGCCGCGGGATTGGCCTATCGCTGCCTGAGCGAGGACGACTGAACGGGCTGCCAAACACGCCATGATCCGAATCCATCTCCAACCGCGCCGTGGGCGCCTGGCCCCCATCCTGCTGCTGGGATCGGGGGTGTTCGTCTGCGGGGTCCTGGGGTTTTTCTACCTGACCCGCGAGGAGGGGCTGCACTTGCCCGGCGCTCCAACCTCCCAGGAGGAGGCCCCGGCCCAGGTGCGGGCAGAGCCGCCCTTGGCGGCTGCAACGCCCATGGTGGGGGCGCCGGAACCGGCCAGCCCACCCTCAGCGGCAGTGCCCCAACCTGCTCCCCCGCAGGAGACCGCCCTGGCGCGTGCCCCCTCTCATCCCGAACCCGCTTTGCCGCCCCGGCCCCCACCAGCGGCGGCGGCGGCGGCCGGGCCGGTGTGCCTGCGCATCCTGCAATTACACGAGAAGCTGCCCGAGGCGGTGCGCTGCACCTCCCTCCTGGGCACGGCCTCGGGGGAATACACGATTGAGGGCACGGTGCCGGCGGGGGATTTCCCCCAGTTGATGGTGCTGCTCAACAGCCTGCCGCAGCAGCCCTCGCGGCCGGACCTTTCCTCTTGGCGGGCGGGCAAGAAGGGGAAGGGGGATCACAATTTCAACCTGCACGGGCAGTTCCCCGCCCAAGCAGCGCCGGCCCTGGCGCCCCTGGAGACCGCCCAGGCCGCCGGGCTCTTCACCCAGGCCAAGGCCCTGGCCAGCAAGAGCCGGCTGGACTCGGTGCGGGTGGGTGACCCGCTCTTCACCCCGTTGGGCAAGGGGGTGGTGCAGCAGCGCCAGAAGCTGTGGGCCACCGGCTCGTACCCTCAATTGAGGGGCTTCCTCGAAAACCTGGTTCGCCAGCAGCCCCAGTTGCGGCTCGAAGAGGTGATGCTGGTGCCCCACTATAATGGGGAAGCCCAGTGGAAGCAGGCCCAATTCTACGCGGTGCTGAGCGCCCCGGTGTGGGCGGTCCGCTGAGGAGCGATCATGGACGCAGCCATCTATCCGGGCAGTTTTGACCCTATCACGTACGGCCACCTCAACATCATTGAGCGGGCCCTGAGCATCTTCGACCGCGTGGTGGTGCTGGTGGCGGTCAATCCCCAGAAGAGCTACCTCTTCTCCCCCGAGGAGAAGGTGGAGATGATCCGGGAGGCCACGGCGGGCTGGCCACGGGTGGAGGTGGATGGCAGCGAGGGCCTGCTGGTCGAGTACGCCCGCCGTCGGCAGATCCACACCGCAGTGCGCGGCCTGCGGGCCGTCACCGACTTCGAGGGGGAGTTCGCCATGGCCCTGACCAACCGCACCCTGTGGCCGGAGATGGACACCGTCTTTCTGATGACCCGCTCCGACTACATGTATCTCAGTTCTTCGGTGGTGCGCCAGGTGGCCCAGTTGGGTGGGGAAATCAGTTCCTTTGTGCCGCCCCCGGTGGAGCGCCGGCTGCGGGCGCGTTTCGGGCACGACTGAGCCATGTTCATCGACGAGGCGACCATCACCGTGGAGTCTGGGGCCGGAGGGGACGGGTGTATGAGCTTCCGCCGCGAGAAGTATGTGCCGCGCGGGGGGCCCAACGGGGGAGACGGAGGGGCCGGTGGGGATGTGGTCTTCCGGGCCGACGGCAATCTCAACACCCTGCTTGACTTTCGCTACCGGCCGCGCATCGCCGCCCAGCGCGGGGGCCATGGCAAGGGCAAGGACAAGACTGGGCCGCGGGGCAGCGACGCCCAGGTCGGGGTGCCGCGCGGCACCCTGGTGCGGGACGCGGAGGGGGTTCTGCTGGCCGACCTGGTGGAGGAAGGGCAGGAGTTTGTGCTGCTCAAGGGAGGGCGCGGGGGCCGGGGCAACAGCCGCTTTGTCACCTCCACTAACCAGGCCCCGCGCCGGGCTGATCCGGGGGAGCCAGGGCAACAGGCGGTGGTGCGCCTCGAACTGCGGCTGATGGCCGATGTGGGCCTGGTTGGCTTCCCCAACGCTGGCAAATCCACCCTGCTGGCGCGGCTCTCGGCGGCCCATCCCAAGATCGCCGACTACCCCTTCACCACCCTCGAACCTCAGCTGGGCATCGTCGGCTGGGCCGAGTACGAGAGCTTTGTGCTGGCCGACCTGCCCGGCCTGCTCGAAGGGGCGCACCAGGGCAAGGGGCTGGGTCTGCGCTTCCTGCGCCACATCGAGCGCACCCGCCTCCTGCTCTTCGCCATCGACTGCACCAGCCCCGACCCGGGCGCCGATCTGGCTACCCTGCGCCGGGAGCTGGGCTTTTTCGATCCGGGCCTGCTGGAAAAACCCTGTGCTGTGGCCTTCACCAAGGTCGACCTGCTGGGGCCTAAGGCGGCCAAGTTCGCCGATCCTCTGATCGGTCTGGAGGCGCCGCGTTTTCTGGTCTCGGGGGTGAGTGGATACGGGTTGCGGGAGCTGGTGGTGTGGCTGGGTGCGGCGGTAAAGGCGCAGCGGCAGCGGGAGCTAGAGACGGCGGAGGCGCCCGGTGGCGCGGGATGAGCTGGCCTGGTTGGCCCTATCGCGCCTGCCTGGGGTAGGTGGGGCGCGCTGCTGGCAGCCGGTGGCCCGCTTGGCTGGGTGCGGGCGGCCCTGGAGGCGCCGGCCGCGGCGTGGGAGGGGGTGGTGGGGCCGGGGGTGGCGCGCCGGGCCCGGGTCGTGCCGGTGGATTGGCAGTGGGCTGAGGTGCTGTGGCGCGAGCTCCAGCGTCTGGGGGGCCGCCTCTACACCGTGGAGGACGAGGACTACCCTTAACTCCTGCGCCAGATTACCTCGCCGCCGGCCGTGCTTTTTGCACTGGGAGAGCCGGATTTCACCCGGCCAGCCGTGGCCCTGGTGGGCACCCGCCAGGCCAGCGAGTACGGCTTGGCCATGGCCGGGCACCTGGCCGCGGGGCTGGCTCGACAGGGCCTGGTGGTGGTCAGCGGCATGGACAGCGGCATCGACACCGCGGCCCACCTGGGGGCCGTGGAGGCGGGGGGGCGCACCCTGGCGGTGCTGGGCTGCGGCCCAGACGTGGTCTACCCCAAGGCCAACGCCCAGTTGCACGCCCGCCTCCGCCAGCAGGGGGCGGTGGTCGCCGAATACCCCCTGGGACACCCTCCCGACGCGGGCACCTTCCCCCGGCGCAACCGCCTGATCAGCGGCCTGAGCCTGGGCACGGTGGTGGTGGAGGCCCCGGCCTAAAGCGGGGCCCTGATCACCGCTGCCCATGCCCTGGACCAGAACCGCGAGGTCTACGCCGTGCCCGGGGAGGTGCGGGGGGGCCGCAACGCCGGCTGCCACCGGCTTCTCAACAAGGGGGCCAAGCTGGTGGAGGGGGTGGCGGACGTCCTTGAAGAGCTGGGCCCCCGCTTCGAACAGCGAGCCCAATTGGCCCTCGACTTCTCCCCGCCCCTGGCCAGCGCTGCCCTGCCCGAACTCTCCGCAGAGAAAAAATAGGTTCTGGAGCTGCTGGGCGAGGAGCCCCTGCACGTGGACCTGCTCACCGCCTACGCCCGCCAGCCCTTCGAGGAACTCCTGCGCATCCTGCTCGACCTGGAACTGGCCGGGGCGGCGGTGCAGTTACCTGGCAAGCTCTTCGTGCGCCAGCCCTGAGTCAGGGGTTTTTGGTTCCGGCGGATCGATCTGCAAGAGCGAGGGAGGCTGCTGCTGCCCGCTGCAGTCGTCGCAGCCGGAACTGGGGCGCAGCAAGGGTCGGAGGAAGTGCCAGAGGGCCCAGGCGCCACAGCCGGCGCTTAGGGCGACGGCGAGGTAGGTCTGCTCCTCCATCACCACCCCAGTCGCCCCGTCAGTTGGTAGATTGCCAGCGATCCGGCGTAGGCCAGACCCGTGAGGTAGGCGAAGGCGATGAGGGCCCACTGCCAGGCCCCGGTCTCGCGCTGGATCACCGCCAGGGTGGAGATGCACTGGGCGCAGAGTGCGAAAAAGACCATGATCGAGAGGGCCACCGGCACGGTGAACAAGGGCGTGCCGTCGGCGCGGGTAGCCTGGGCCAGGGCGTGGCGCAAGTCCGCGGAGTTCTCGTCCTGTGCACTGCCAAGGCTGTAGATGGTGCCCAGCACCGAGATCACCACCTCGCGGGCGGGCAGGGAGGCCAGGGCGGCCATGCCAATGCTCCAATCCCAGCCCAGGGGCCGCACCAGGGGCTCGATGGCCCCGCCAGCCTGGCCCAGGTAACTGCCCCGCAAAAGCTCGGCGGCCTCGGCCTCGTCGATGGCACCTATGGCTTGTTCCAGTTTTGAGCCGGCTGAGGACTGGCCGGCGGCCTGGCGCTGTGCCTCGTAGCGGGCCAGCACCGCCTCGGGCCTGGGGAAATAGGCCAGGGCCCACATGGCCATGGTGGTGGCCAGGATGATCCCCCCGGCGCGGACCACAAAGGCGCGGCTGTTGAGGTAGACCCGCATGAACACCGTGCGCGGGTCGGGCCATTTGTAGGAGGGCAACTCCAGCAGGAAGGGGGGGGTCTCGCCGGTGAGCAGGGTTTTTTTGAGCAGCCAGGCGATGGGCACGGCTAGCACCACCCCCAAGCTGTACATGGCCAGCAGGGTCAGGCCCTGGAGCCCGAACCAGCCCCCCAGCACGGCTCGGTCGGGGATGAAGGCGGCGATAAAGAGGGTGTAGACCGGCAGGCGGGCCGAGCAGCTCATCAGCGGGGCTACCAGGATGGTGGTGAAGCGGTCGCGGCGGTCCTCGATGGTGCGGGTGGCCATGATGCCGGGCACGGCGCAGGCGAAGCTGGAGACCAGGGGGATGAAGGACTTGCCCGACAGGCCGCAGAAGGTCAGCAGGCGGTCCATGAGGAATGCCGCCCGGGCCATGTAGCCAAAATCCTCGAGCAGGGCGATGAAGAGGAAGAGGATGGCGATCTGGGGCAGGAAGACCAGCACCCCGCCCACCCCGGCCACCACCCCGTCCACCAGCATGCTCTGCAAAGGGCCCGGCGGCAGGGCCTGGCGTAGGGTTTGCCCCAGGACCCCGAAGAAGCCGTCCACCCAGTCCATCAGCGGGGCGGCCCCCCGATAGATGGCTTGGAAGCCACAGGCGGTGATCAGCGCAAAGAGCAGGGTGCCCCACAGCCGGTGGGTCAGCAGGCGATCGAGGCGGTCGGAGCGGCTGGTGTGCAGCCGGGTCGGCTGGAGCACGCAGCGGGCCAGCAGGCCGTCGATCCACTGGTAACGGGCTTGGGCCACCTGGGCCGAGAGGGGGGCGGGTATGCCGGTGTCCCGGCGCAGGCGGGCCAGTTGGGAGGCCAGCTGGGGCCCCCGGGCAGCTATTAGGCGCTGTTCGGGGTGGCCCTCTTCCTCCACCAGCAGGTACCAGGCTTCCAGGGAGGAGAGGGGGGGCTGGCCGTTCTCGGCGCTGAGGGCCGCCAGCCGGGCTGCCTGCTCGTGGAGGGCAGGGAGGAACTGGGGGCTCGTAAGCGGGGCGGCGGGGCGCCCGGTCCCCAGGGCGGTCTGCAGGACCTGCTTCAGTTCGGGGATGCCCTGGCGGCGGTGAGCGCAGACGGGTACCACCGGCACCCCCAGTTCGCCGGCCAGGGCCGCCGCGTCGATGTGGATGTCGCGGGCCTGGGCCAGGTCGCTCATGTTGAGGGCCACCACCAGGGGAAGCTTCAGTTCGAGCAGTTGGGAGATCAGGTAGAGGTTGCGCCGCAGGTTGCTGCCGTCGGCGATAGCCAGGACCAGATCCACCCTGGCGGTGCCCGCCTGTTTGCCCAAGAGCACGTCGACGGTGATCATCTCGTCTGGCGCCCGGGCCGACAGGCTGTAGGTGCCCGGCAGGTCGAGCAACTCCACCTCGCCCTGGGCGAGGCGGAGGCGGCCCTGCTTGCGTTCCACCGTCACCCCTGGGTAGTTGCCCACCTGCTGGGACAGGCCGGTCAGGGCATTGAACAGGGTGGTCTTGCCGGTATTGGGGTTGCCGATCAGGGCAATGGTGGGGGACATGGGGTCCCTCAGTGAGGCGCCCCTGGTGCGGCGCCGGCGGGATGGCTGGAGACAAGGATGGGCGCCGCGTCCCGGCGGCGCAGGCAGAGGCGGCTCTCCTCGACCTGGACCACCAGGGAGGCGCCGGTGCGCAGGACCCTGATCCTCATGCCGGGGACCACTCCCATTTCGCGCAGACGGCAGAAGAGGCGGGAGGTGCCAGGCACCGCGGAAATCACCCCATCCACGCCCACTGGCCATTGGGAAAGGGCGCTGAGGCTGGGGAGATAAGGTGGGCCAGGAAGCCTCATAGAGAACCTCGGGCTGGAAGTTTGTTTAGGCTAACGGAAAGTATATTTGGCAACTAAAAATGCTATTAGCCGAATCACCGACTTTCCGAATATAAAAACGGTCGGGCAGACAAGTCAATACTGGAGTGTATTAATAGCCAAACAAATGATTAGATATCACACCAAAATAGTTGCAAGGCTAACATCAGTTGGCTATATTGTTTCTCCAGGGCCACGGGCCGCCCGGGGATACCCTTGGAAGGCAGCGGGAGGCAACCTTGAATTCCACAACTTCAGCCGGGTTCAAAGGAATGGAAGGGGATCATGAGATACTTTGAGATGCTGGCCGGCGCCTTGCTGGTCGGTCTGGTGGCGATGGGCGCGGGCGCCGAGGAGCAGCGCAGCGCGGTGCCCGGAGGCGTACTCGACAAACCCTACCTGAAAAGGGGAGGGAAGGGCACGGCCCTGGGCGGTTATATCGACCAGGAGCTGTTCTGGAACGACAAGAGCAAGACCTTCACCCAGCACCGCTTCATCCCCTTCCTGCACGGGCAGGTGAGCGAGCGCATCCACGTGATGGCCGAACTCGAGTTCGAGTACGGGGGCCTGGTCAAGGGCCGGGGGGAGAGCGACGGGGAGGTGAAACTGGAATTCGCCACCGTGGACATAAGTTTCAGCGAAGGGCTGAGCTACCGGGCCGGCCTGATCCTCTCACCCTTAGGTCGCTTCAATCTCCAACACGACAGCCCGCTCAACGACCTGACCAACCGGCCCCTGGTGGCCCGGGAGATCATCCCGACCACCCTGGCGGAGACGGGCATGGGCTTCTACGGGACCTTCTACCCTGGGGACAGGTCGCTGCTGGGATATGAACTGTACGCGGTCAACGGCTTCAACGGGACCACGGCCACCAGCATCCGCAACGGCAGGGGCAGCCACAAGGCCGACAACAACGAGCACAAGGCCCTGGTCGGGCGTTTGAACTATAGCCCGATGCTGGGGTTGGACCTGGGCCTATCGGGCCACCACGGGGCGTACGACGATGCCGGCGACCACGCCCTGACCATCCTGGCCCTCGACGCGGACTTCAACCGCGGGCCCCTGCAACTGAAGGGGGAATACGCCCGCGCCTCGGTGGAGGGGGCCGCCGCCGACCAGCAGTGGGGGTATTATGCCCAGGCGGCGTACCATTTTCTCCCTGGGGCGGTGGGGATCTTCCCCAACTCGGTGTTCACCGGGGTGTTCCGTTACGACGCCATCGACCTGGAGACCCGGGACGAGAAGCGGTATACCCTCGGGATGAACTTCCGGCCCGAGGAGGACACGGTGCTCAAACTGGACTACGAGGTCTACGACCAGGACGACCAGAGCAACGGGCTGGTCTTTTCGGTGGCTTCCTATTTCTGATGAGGATGCTGCTGTTGGCGCTGCTCCTGGGCGGCGAGGCGCTGGCCCAGGAGCAGCACTCCCCTCCGGATGAGATCGGCCAGATCCAGGTCTCACTGACCCCGGAGGAAGGGCGCCGCCGGCTCTTCCCCGAGGCCCACACCTTTGTGCGGCAGGCGCGGGCCCTCGACCCCGGCCAGGCCACGGCGGTGGTCGCGACCCTGGGCCGGCCCCTGGAACGGGACAGCCTGGAGGTGTACCTGGCCTGCGGGCCACTGGGCGAGGTGCTGGGGTACGCGGTGGTGGCCGAGGAGATCGGCAAGTACCGACCCATCACCTTCATGGTGGGGGCGACCCCCCAGTTCGCGGTGAAGGAGGTGGCGGTGATGGTGTACCGCGAAAGCCGGGGCGGAGAGGTGCGGCGCAGCCGTTTTCTCAGCCAATATCGGGGCAAGGGCCTGCGCGATCCGCTGCAGCTCAACCGGGATATCATCAACATCTCCGGGGCCACCCTGTCGGTGCGGGCCCTGAACACCGGGGTGCGGTGGGTGCTGCTCTGCCTGGAGGCGCTGTACGGGGTCCAGGGGCAGACCGCGGGGCCGGAGCGATGAAGTACTTCAGCAACCGCTCCCAACTGGTGCGGATGGATTTCCACACCCGGCTGATCATGACCTTCTTTCTGGTCTTCATGCTGTTGGCTGGGGCGGTGTCCCTGCTCATGTCCAGCCAGCGCACCGGGTTGGACCCGGCGGGGGCGGCGGTGTATTACCGGGGCGACGAGCAGGGCATGGCCTTCCCCAAGGAGCCAGTTGAACTGCTTGAAACCTCCCACTTCCACCTCTTCATCATGCCCGTGGTTTTCCTCACCACCGGCCATCTGTTCTTGATGAGCGCCTGGTCCTCGCGCTGGAAGACCTTCGTCGTCTCCTCCTGCTTTGTGTATATTCTCCTCGACGTGGCCAAGCCCTGGCTGATCCGCTACGTCTCGGCCTCCTGGGGGGTGCTGGCCCCGATCAACGGCGCCCTCCTGGGCCTGACCCTGCTGCTGTGTATCCTGGTGCCCATCTACGAGATGTGGTTTCTCCCTCAGCCCGCCCGCACCAAAGGCGTGCAGGAGGAATTGGAGTGAACAGGGGTTTGGCACTTGCGCTGGCCCTGATGCTGGCCCCGGCGGGGGTTGGGGCGGACCCGGACTTCTATCATTACTGGGGCGACGGCAAGGCCGAGATCTCCAGCTACCAGGTGGTCCAGCCCCGCTACGGGGAGCCCCGCCAGGGGCAGGCGGTGCTGATCTTCGTCACCGAGGAATTGCACCGCGATAGCTTCATCAAGGTGGAATCGCCGGGGGTGCCCGCTGCGGAGCGCTGCTATGTCCTCAAACTGAACAACATCCTCAAGTTCGACACCGGCATCTACGACTATTCGGTGATGGGTTCGGTGTACAGCGCCGTCGAGGGGGCAGATCATCCTTTTGAGCTGTGCAAGGTCTCGCTGACGGCCCAGGAGTGGTGCGGCCAGGTTTTCGAGGAGGTGATGCTGCGAGGGGGCCGGCTGCAGGGGTACCTCAACAGCTATTTCGAGAAGGAGGGCCGGCAGGAGTACGAGCTGCAGGCGCCGGCGGCCTTCGAGAGCGAGGACCACCTGCTGATCCGCATCCGCGAGCTAAAGGGCCAGTGGCTGGCCCCCGGCGAGGAGCGGGAGCTGGTGCTCTTGCCCTCGCTGTGGAGTTTGCGGATCAAACACCAGGGCCGCGCCACGGTGCCGGCCCGGCTGGCCAAGGGACCGGCGGGGGTGTACAGGGTGGAGGGGCAGGAGGTGCCGGCCCAGCCCTGGACCCTGGAGGCTGGGGGAACGAGCAAGACCTTCTGGGTGGAGGCGGCCTACCCGCGCCGCATCCTGGGCTGGGAGGATTCCCAGGGCGGCCGGGGGGAGTTGCTGGCTACTATTCGCGAGCCGTACTGGCAGCTCAACCACAGCGCCGATGCGGGCTGGCGCCGGCAGTTGAAACTCCCTTGAGAAGGGGGTAGAGGGGCGTGACGCCCCTCCGGTGTTTCGCCAGGCGCGGACTTGCCGCCCTGCTCGCTCTGGCTCCGCTCTCCCCGCAACCCCTCCCGCGTCTTTCCCATCCCGGCCACTCCCCGCCAAACACCTCCAAGGCGCCCCGCCCCTTGGAGTCCCAGCGTTATCTCCCCTCCGCCATCAGGCGGCGCAGGTACTTGACGGCCTTGGGCACCGCGGTGGCCTCGGGTTCGACCTGTTGCCCCTCGTACACGATGGAGAGCCAGCCGTTGTAGTTGACCCCGCGCAGGATCTCGAAGATGCGCGGGTAGTTCAGCCACGCCTCCTCCCCGGTCTGGATGCGGTAGATCTTGCAGCGCACGTGGACGGCCAGAGGGGCGGTCAGGGCGATGCTGCCGTAGAAGTCCAGCGAAGGGTCCTCCACCCCGTTGGCCCCCGAAGCCCCAGGTGATCCCACGTACTGTCCGGTGTCGAGGATGTGGGAGAAGTAGGGGTTGCCCACCTCCTCGAGGATGCGGATCACGTCCTTCCCGGTGCGGGTGACGCAGCCGTGGTTGTGGTTGTGCAATCCCACCACCACGCCCTGCTCCTGCCCATAGGCAGCCACCTCCTTGAGGCAGGGGATCATCCTCGCCCACACCGCCTCCGCAGTCTCCCCCTGGGGCACCCAGGCGGCAAAGACCCGCACCAGCGGGATGCCCATCTGGGCGGCCACCCCGATCCAATTTTTTGCCGTCGCCACCTCGGCCTCCAACTGTTGGGGCGGCTTGCCGAAATTGGTGCTGACCCCGATGTAGGAGAGGGCCAGGCCGCGCTTGAGGGCCTGCATGCGGATGCGGCGCAAATAGGCCGCCTCGGTGGAGGCAAAGGCCCCGGTGTGGATGTCGATGCCGTCCAGGCCCAGCTGGAAGGCCCGCTCGATGAAGCCTTCGAGGTCCAGTTGGCCGGCGGCGAATTCCTTTTGATAACTCAGCGACATGCAACCCAGCTTCATCATCGGCGGCGTCTCCTCGCGCAAAGGTCCGGGTGGCAGTCAAGATAAGCAAGCTGCCCAGCATTGCCCAGGGGGGGCGCTTGCGCTATTTTTGCGTGCCACAACCAGGAGAATTTAATGATCGAATACGCGGGGTACATGGTCGGCGAGCCCGAGAGCATCGAAACCCCGGCCATGTTGATCTTTAACGAAGAGGTGGACCACAACCTGCGCCTCCAGGCCGAGCTGGCGGGCGGGGCAGAGCGGCTCATGGTGCATTTCAAGACCCACAAGTGTGCCGCCATCGCCCGGCGGCAGGTGGAGGCCGGGGTGGCCGGTTTCAAGTGCGCCACCCTACGGGAGGCCGAGGTGGCCCTGGAGGCCGGCGGGGCGGAGGTACTGCTGGCCTACCCGCTGGTGCAGGAGCGCAAGGCCGAGCGCTTCTGCGACCTGGCCGCCGCCTATAGGCAGTCGCGGCTGAGCGCCATCGCCAGCCAGCCTCTGCACCTGGAAACACTGGGGAAGGCGGCGGCCGCCAAGGGGATGCGGGCGCGGGTGATGCTCGACCTCGACGTGGGGATGCACCGCACCGGCCTGGTCCCCGGCGAGGAGGCCCTGGCCCTGTACCGCCAACTGGCGGGCAGCCCCCATCTCGAAGCCGCCGGTCTGCACGCCTACGACGGCCAGGACCACCAGACCGATCCAGCCCAGCGGGAGCAGCAGGCTCTGCACCATCTGGAGGAGATCCGCGCCTTCCGGTGGAGGCTGGAGGCCGAGGGCCTGCCCGTGCCTCGGGTGGTGGCCGGCGGTTCCTTCTCCTTCCCCTATTACGCCCAGAGCGGGGAGGCCCTGGGCTCGCCGGGCACCTGCGTGTACTGGGATGCGGGGTATGCCCGCATGATGCCCGAACGGCCCTTCCGCTGGGCGGTGCTGGTGCTCTGCCAGGTGGTGGATCATCACCCTCACGTGGGCACCATCACCACCGACCTGGGGTACAAGGCCGTCTGCGGGGACCCGCCTCTGGAGCGCCGGGCCAGATTGGTCGGACGCCAAGACGCGGCGCTGGTGCTGCAGAACGAGGAGCACGGGGTGTTCCACCTCGACGGCGATCTTCCGCCGGTGGGCGCGTACCTGCTGGCCGTGCCCGGCCATGTCTGCCCCACCACCATCCTCTACCCGGGCAGCTTTGTGCTCGACGCGGCCGGCGAGGTGGTGGACTACTACCCCCACCAGGCCCGCGACCGCCACTAGCCGATGGGCCGCACCCCCTTTGCGGTGAACTGGTTGGTGCTGCGCCTGCACCGGCAACACCTGGAGGGGGCGCTGGGGGTCTACGGCAAGGGGCGGCTGCTCGATCTGGGCTGCGGGCTGCAGGAGCATCGGGGGTTGGCGGGAGGCGGGGCCTATGTGGGGCTGGAGGTGGACCGGGTCCGCTACGCCGCCCGGCCGCCTCTGGTCTGGGGCAGTGGCATGGCGCTCCCCTTTGGGGCGGGGGTCTTTGGCACCGTGCTCTGCGCCCAGGTGCTGGAACATGTGCCCGAGCCGGCCCAACTCCTAGGGGAAGCCGGCCGGGTGCTCCGGAACGGCGGGCACCTGGTGCTGACCGCGCCGCATATCTGGGGGGTCCACGAGGAGCCGCACGATTATTACCGTTTTACCGGTTTCGGCCTGGCCCACCTGGCGCGCCGGGCCGGCCTGGAGCCGGTGGAGGTGCGCCCACTGGCGGGGTACTGGGTGACGGCCGGGGCGCGCTTCTGTTATTACCTCCAGCATTTCGAGCGGGGGCCCCTGGCCCTGCTGGTGCGGCCCCTGTACGCGGGGGTGCAACTGGCCGCCTGGCTGCTGGACCGGCTGCACCGGGTGGAGGGGGACGCCTGGAATTTTCTCCTGGTGGCGCGAAAGCCCTGAAGGTCTATGGAACGGCTGCTGCACCTGAGCGCAAAGAAGAGCCGGCGCATCGCCGGATTGATGTCCGGTACCTCGGCCGATGGGATCGACGCGGCCCTGGTGGAGGTGGAGGGGGCCGGGCGGGGCACCCGGGTGAAGCTGCTGGCCTTCCAGACCCTGCCCCTGGAGGGGGAATTGCGGCAGGGGGTGTTTTCGCTCTTTGGGGAGGAGGGCAGTCTCGACGAGTTGTGCCGCCTCAACTTTGCCCTGGGGGCGGCCTTCGCCGAGGCGGCCCTGGCGGTGATCGCCGGGGCGGGGCTGAGGCCGGAGGAGGTGGACCTGATCGGCTCCCACGGCCAGACCGTGCGCCATCTGCCCCAAGGGCGACCCGCCTCCACCCTGCAGATCGGGGAACCGGCGGTGATCGCCCAGCGCACCGGCATCCCCACCATCGCCGACTTTCGCCCCGCGGACATGGCCCTGGGGGGGCAGGGAGCGCCGCTGGTGCCCCTGGTGGACTTTCTGCTCTTCAACCACGGCCTGCGGGGCCGGGCGTTGCTCAATATCGGCGGTATTGCCAACGCCACCATCCTGCCGGCCGGGGGCGAGGCGGCGCAGGTCTGGGCCTTTGACCTGGGGCCTGGCAACGCGCTGATCGACGGGGCCGCGTCCCACTTCAGCGGCGGGAAGGAGCGCTGCGACCGCGACGGGCGGGGGGCGGCGGCCGGCCAGGTGGACGAGGGGCTGCTGGCCGGACTGCTGGCCCATCCCTTCCTGCACCTGCCCCCGCCCAAGTCCACCGGGCGCGAGGAATTCGGCGCGGGGCTGCTGGCCGAATGGATCACCCGGCACCAGCGGTCCCCCGCCGACTGGCTGGCTACCCTCACGGCCTTCACCGCCAGGGCCATTGCCGGGGGGCTGGAGCGCTTCGCCCTCTCCCGCACCCCCGTGGACGAGGTCTGGGTCAGCGGGGGGGGCGCCCACAACCCGGTGCTGATGGCGATGCTGCAAGAGGCCCTGCCGGGCCTAAAGGTGGGGCGGCTGGATGAACTGGGGCTCTCGGTGGACGCCAAGGAGGCGGTGGCCTTTGCGGTGCTGGCCAACGAGACCCTGATGGGCCGGCCGGGCAACCTGCCCTCGGCCACCGGGGCCAGGCGGCCGGCGGTGCTGGGAAAGATCTGTCTGGTCTGAGAGGAGAAAACCATGATCGTCGATACCCACGTCCATGTCTGGGAGATCGATCCGCCCAAATACCCGGTGGGACCAACGGCCCCTGGCTGGAAGAGCTTGCCCGATGAGCCGGGCACTGCCGACGAGCTGCTGGCGGAGATGGACCAGTGCGGGGTGGACTGGTCGGTGCTGGTGCAGACGAGCTGGTCCACCTGGGACAACGGGTACATCGCCGACTCGGTGGCCCGCTTTCCCCGCCGCTTCGTCGGCATGGGTCTGCTCGACCCCCAGGACCCAGGGAATGCGGCACTGGCCCGCTACTGGGTGAAGGAGCGCGGGCTGGCCGGGTTCCGCTTCCATCCGATGTACTATCAAGGCGAGAAGATCCTGCTCACCGCCCAGAACCAGGCCCTCTGGGAGGAGATCGCCAGCCTGGGGGCGGTGGTCCAGTTCCACCTCAACCCCCGGGACGCCGACCAGGTGGACCAGATCGCCCGCCGCTGTCCCCGGAACCTCTTCATCCTCGATCACATGGGGTACCCGCAGGTGGGGGAGGAGCCGGCGGCCTTCCAGCCAATCCTCGATCTGGCCCGCAATGAGAACGTGTACCTCAAGCTCTCCGACGTGAGGGGGCGCTCCAAAGAGCCCTTCCCCTTCGCCGACGTCCACCCCTACGCCGAACGGCTGGTGCGGGCCTTTGGGGCCGGGCGCATGGTCTGGGGCACCGGTTACCCGGGGCACCACCGAGTCAAGCACCGCTGGCTCCCCCTGGCGGACGAGCTGCGATTGGTGCGGGAGGGCCTGCCCTTTCTCACCCCGGCCCAGCAGGACCAGATCCTGGGGGGCACAGCGGCCGGCATCTGGAAACTGGGCTGAGGAGGCTTTCATGTGCACACACGGATTTACCCTGGAGCGCGAGGTGCGGATCGGGGAGATCGACACCCTGGCCCGGGTGTACCGGCACCACAGCGGTGCCCTGCTGATCTCGGCGATCAACACCGACGAGAACAAGGTCTTTGGGGTCAACTTCCGCACCCCCCCGCCCGACTCCACCGGCATCGCCCACATCCTCGAACACGCGGTGCTCTGCGGCTCGCGCAAGTACCCGGTCAAGGAGCCCTTCGTCGAACTGCTCAAGGGCTCGCTCAAGACCTTCCTCAACGCCTTCACCTACCCGGACCGCACCTGCTACCCGGTGGCCAGCCAGAACACCCAGGACTTCTACAACCTCATCGATGTGTACCTCGACGCGGTCTTCCACCCTCGCCTCACGCCGCAGGTGCTGGAGCAGGAGGGCTGGCACTACGAGCTAACCTCGCCTACGGGGCCGCTCAGTTACAAAGGGGTGGTCTTCAACGAGATGAAGGGGGCCTACTCCTCCCCGGATTCGGTGTTGTACAAGCATGTGCAGGAATCCCTCTTCCCCGACACCCCCTACGGGCTTGATTCGGGCGGGAACCCCCGCCATATCCCGGCCCTCACCTTTGCCCAGTTCTCGGGTTTCCACCGGCGTCACTACCATCCGGCCAATGCCTTCCTCTTCTTTGCCGGCGACGACGACCCGGAGCGCAGGCTCCTGCTTTTGGAGGAGTACCTGGCCCCTTTCGAGGGCGGCGCAGAACCGGCCGCCATCCCGCCCCAGCCCTCCTTTGCCGAACCCCGGTCGCTGCGCCGGCCCTACGCCGCAGGCCAGGAACACGAGGGCAAGAGCATGGTGGCCCTCAACTGGCTTTTGCCCGACGGCCTGGACCTCGAAACCGAGATGGGTCTGCAGATCCTGACCCAGACCCTGATCGGCACCCCGGCCTCGCCCCTGCGCAAGGCTCTAATCGACTCGGGGCTGGGCGAGGATCTGATCGGGGGCGGCATGGAGGGGGAGTTGCGCCAGCTCTTCTTCTCCACCGGGCTCAAGGGGGTGGCGGTGGGCCGCGAGGAGGAGGTGCAGGCCCTGGTGATCCGGGTGCTGGGGGAGTTGGCCGCCGAAGGGATCGCCGCCGGCGAGGTTGCCGCGGCCCTCAACACCGTGGAATTCGGGCTGCGCGAGAACAACACCGGCTCCTACCCGCGCGGGCTGATCCTCATGCTGCGCAGCCTGACCGCCTGGACCTACGGCCGCGACCCGCTGGCGCCCCTGGCCTTTTCCTCGCCTCTGGAGGCAGTCAGGGCGCGGGCGGGGCGGGAGGGGGATTATTTTGGCGGGCTGATCCGGCGCTACCTGCTGGACAACCCCCACCGCACCACCGTAGTGCTCCACCCCGACCTGGGCCTGGCCGGGCGGGAGGAAGCCGAGGAGCAGGAGCGGCTGGCCCAGGTCTTTGCCGGCCTGGGGGCCCAGGACCGGGAGCGCCTTATCGAGGAGAACGAGGCCCTGCGGCAGCGCCAGGAGGCCCCGGACCCGCCCGAGGCCCTGGCCGCCCTGCCGCGCCTGGGCCTGGCCGACCTGGAGCCCAAGGTCAAGACCCTGCCCCTGGAGCAGATGGCGGAGGGGGGGACGTCGCTCTTGTACCACGAGTTGTCCACCAACGGCATCGTGTATCTGGACCTGGCCTTTGACCTGCGCGCCCTGCCCCAGGAGCTGCTGCCCTACGTGCCCCTCTTTGGCCGGGCCTTGTTGGAGACGGGCACTGCCAAGGGGGATTTCGTCGATCTGGCCCGGCGCATCGGCGCCCGCACCGGGGGGATCTGGCCCCAGTTGCTGATCGTCCCCCCGCGGGGCCGGCGCGAGGCAGTGGCCCGTTTTGTCCTGCGCGGCAAGGTCATGGCCGACCGCGCCGACCAACTGCTCGATCTTTTGCGCGAGGTGCTCCTGGAGGCCAGGATCGACGACCAGCACCGCCTCCTGCAGATGGCCCGGGAGGAGAAGGCTGCCGAGGAGGCCGGCCTGGTGCCGGGCGGACACGGGGTGGTGGGGCTGCGCCTGCGGGCCCAATATGACGAGGCGGCCTGGGCCCTGGAGCAGATGGAGGGGATCAGCTACCTGTTCTTCCTGCGCCGGCTGGCCGGGCAGATCGAGTCTGACTGGCCGGCGGTACGCGACCGGCTGCTGGAGATACGCCGCCGCCTGCTGCACCGGGGCGGCCTCTTGGCCAATATCACCCTATCCGGGGCGGACCGGGCGCGTTTCCACCGGGGCGTGGTTGGCCTGCTGGCCCAACTGCCCGCCGGCGAGCCGGCGGCGGGGGCTTGGCGACCCGCTTTCCGCACCGCCAGCGAGGGGTTGATCATCCCGGCCAAGGTGAACTATGTGGGCAAGGCGGCCAGGCTCTACGACTGGGGCTACCAGTACGAAGGCTCGGCGGGGGTAGTTTCCCGGTATTTGCGCAACACCTGGCTGTGGGACCGGGTGCGGGTGCAGGGCGGGGCCTACGGGGCCTTCTGCAGCTTCGATCCCTTCTCTGGAGTGTTTGCTTATGGCTCGTACCGCGACCCCAACCTGCGCCGGACCCTGGAGGTCTACGATCGGGCCGGCCAGTTTTTGCGCCAGATCGAACTGGGCCGGGATGAGGTGGAGCGGGCCATCATCGGCGCCATCGGCGAGCAGGATGCCCACCAGTTGCCTGACGCTAAGGGGTACACCTCGATGGTGCGCTACCTGACCGGGGTGGACGACGGGTTCCGCCAACAGATTCGCGACGCGGTGTTGGGGACGGGCCAGGAGCGCTTTGCCGGCTTTGCCGAGGCCCTCGAAAAGGTGCGGGAACACGGCCGGGTGGTGGTGATGGGGGCGCGGGAGGCGCTGGAGGGCAGCGGGCCGCAGGGTTGGCTGGAGTTGACCGAGGTGATGTGAGGAAAGCGAGGGATGAGATGAGTGCGACCATAGAGGGAAAAATCGCCGCCGCGGGGTTGCTGATCGACAAAGGCCTGTACGCGCTGGTGCGGGACCAGATCGCCCCAGAGACAGGGGTGGAGGTGGATCGCTTTTGGGAGGGGCTGGCCGCCATTGTCCGCGACCTTGAGCCCCACAACCGGGCCTTGCTCCTGCGGCGCGACCAACTCCAGGCCCAGATCGACCAGTGGCATCACCAGCGGGAAGGCCAGCCCCTGGACGGGGCGGCGTACCGCGCCTTTCTGGCGGAGATAGGCTACCTGCTGCCCGAGGGGGAGCCTTGCCGGATCAGCACCGAGGATGTGGACCCGGAGATCGCCCGGCTCGCCGGCCCGCAACTGGTAGTGCCAGTGGACAACGCCCGCTACGCCCTCAACGCGGCCAACGCCCGCTGGGGCAGCTTGTACGACGCGCTCTACGGCACCGACGTGATTCCCGAAAGCGGCGGGGCCGAAAAGGGGGACGCCTATAACCAGAAACGCGGGGCCCTGGTTGTGGCCCGCTGCGCGGCGTTGCTAGACGAGGTGGCGCCCCTGCGCGGTGGGTCCCACGGCCAGGCAGTGCATTACTCCCTCACAGACGGGATGGGGAGGAAGGAACTGGCCGCCAAGCTGGAAAGTGGCGCCGAGGTGGGGCTAGCGGACCCGGCCCAATTGGCCGGGTACCGCGAGGAGGGGGGACGGTTGCGCGGGGTTCTCTTGTGCCACCACGGGCTGCACCTGGAGATACAGATCGACCACGGGCACCCCATCGGCAGCACCCACCCCGCCGGGGTCAAGGACGTGGTGCTGGAGGCGGCCTTGACCACCATTCAGGACTGCGAGGATTCAGTGGCCGCGGTGGACGCCCAGGACAAGGCGCGGGTATACGCCAATTGGTGCGGTCTTATGCGGGGGACCCTGGAAGCGAGTTTCGCCAAAGGCGGCCGGACCCTGGTGCGCCGGCTCAACCCGGACCGGCAATTCACCGCTCCCGACGGCAGCGTTCTGGTGCTGCCCGGCCGTAGCCTGCTCCTGGTGCGCCATGTGAGCCTGCACATGTACACCGACGCGGTTATTGCCCCTTCCGGCGAGGAGATCCCCGAGGCTTTTCTCGACGCGATGGTCATCACCCTGGCGGCCATCCACGACCTGAAGGGCAAAGGCCAGCACCGCAACAGCCGCAAGGGCAGCATCTACGTGGTTAAGCCCAAGATGCACGGGCCGGAGGAGGTGCGGGCCACGGTGGCCCTCTTCGGCCGGGTCGAGCAGGCCCTGGGCCTTCCGGCCCGCACCCTTAAGATCGGGATCATGGACGAGGAGCGGCGCACCACCGTCAACCTGCTCGAATGTATCCGCTCCGCCAGGGAGCGGCTGGTCTTCATCAACACCGGCTTCCTAGACCGCACCGGGGACGAGATCCACACCAGCATGGAGCTGGGACCGGTCTTTCCCAAGCAGGAGATCAGGAAACAGCCCTGGCTTGGGGCGTACGAGGACTGGAACGTGAACACCGGAATTGCCGCCGGACTGGTGGGAAGGGCGCAGATAGGCAAGGGGATGTGGACCATGCCGGACCGGATGCGGGAGATGGTGGAGACGAAGGGGGGGCATCCCAGGGCCGGGGCCACCACCGCCTGGGTACCCTCGCCCACCGCGGCGGTCTTACACGCCCTGCACTACCACCAGGTGGAGGTGTACGGCCGCCTCGCTGAGATGGCCAACCGGCAGCGGGCCAGTCTGGAGGCCATCCTGACCCCTCCTCTCCTTGACCGGAGCCTGGCTCGGGAGGCCATCCAGCAGGAACTCGACAACAATGCCCAGGGGATTTTGGGCTACGTGGTGCGCTGGGTGGGCCAGGGCATCGGCTGCTCCAAGGTGCCAGACATCAACAACGTAGGGCTGATGGAGGATCGGGCCACCCTGCGCATCTCCAGCCAACACATCGCCAACTGGCTGCGCCACGGCCTGGTGGACGAGGCCCAGGTGCGGGCCACCTTCGAGCGCATGGCCGCGGTGGTGGATCGCCAGAACGAGGGCGATCCCCAGTACCGGAACATGGCCCCCGGCTTTGCGGCCAGCCTCGAATTCCAGGCCGCCCAGGAGCTGGTTTTCGCCGGCTGCAGGGAGCCCAACGGGTACACCGAGCGGGTGTTACACGGATACCGCCGCCGGGCCA
>VGJS01000054.1 GCA_016867395.1 Candidatus Handelsmanbacteria bacterium | reverse complement strand
CATCCAGCCGACCGACAGCTACGCGCCGGCTCACCTGCTGCGCGAGGACCAGTGGGACCGCATCATCAACGTGAATCTGAAAAGCTGCTTCCTGATGTCCAAGTACTGCGTGCCGGTGATGCAGCGGCAGGGCGGTGGGGTGATTATCAACACCGCCAGCGTCCAGGGCCTCCAGTCGGCCAAGGGGGTCTCGGCCTACGCCGCCAGCAAGGGCGGCCTGCTCTCCCTCACCCGCCAGCTGGCCCTCGAATACGCCGCCGACAAGATTCGGGTGCTGGCCGTCAACCCCGGCACCATCGACACCCCGCTGGTGGACGAGGCCCTGCGGGGCCTGGGGCTCAAGAAGGAGGATCTGGTGGGGGTCATGGGCAGGTCCCATCCCATCGGCCGCATCGGCCAGCCCGAGGACGTGGCCAATCTGGTGCTCTTCCTGGCCAGCGACAAGGCCGCCTTCATGACCGGCGAGAACATCTGCGTGGACGGCGGGATGATGGCTAAAGGCGCCTGGGCCGGCGACTGAGCCCTGGGATGCCCGGGGCCCGCTGGTTCCTGCTGCTGCTGGCAACCGCCCTGCTCCTGGATCACCACGCCCTGCGCCTGCTCATGGGCCTGAGCGTGGGGCAGCGCGGCCTGGGCGCGGCCTGGGCCGACGCCTTCGCCGATTTCACCCTCGACCGCTACCTCTTCTTCACCCTCTTCCGCCTCTTCCCCTACGGCCTGCTCACCCTGGCGGTGCTTCGCATGGCCCGCACGCCCTGGCGCGAGGCCGGGCTGCCGGTGCTGCTGGGCGGCCTGGCCGGCATCGCCCTCTTCCTGGCCTGGGGCATCTGGGCGGCCTTGCTGCCCGTGTACACCGGCCCCCACCCCGAAACCACCCCGGCCTTTGCCCTGCTCTATCTCTCCATCGGCGCCGTGCCGGTGGGCGCCCTCGGAGGGCTGGCCGGCTACTGGGCGATGCTGGGACACAGGGCCTGGCGCCGGAGCCGGAGCTAACCCAACACTGCCCGCACCCGGGCGGCGATCACCGCCTCGTCGCCTTCCCACACTGGCCCCAGATCGAACTGGAGGGCCTCCCCCTGCACCGAAGCCCAGACCGCCGGATGCCCCTGGCGCAGTTCCTCGGCCAGTTGGTCGGCGCTCCGGCCAGCCCGCTGCGGGTCCACCGCCACGCTCAGCCATGCCGCCTCGCCGGCCTCCGGCGCAAAAGAGAGCCCCGGCAAGCCCGCCAGTCCCTCGCGCAGGCGCTGCCCCCGCCGGCCGGCCGCGGCGAAGCGGGCCTGGTGGTCCATGGCGAGCCACTCCCGCAGGGCCGCCACCACCGCCACCACCTCCTGGCGGTCGATCTTGAGGGCACGCCCCGCCCCCGGCAACCCGCGCCGCTCAAAGGCGGCAAAGCCGTGCCGGCGGGCCGCCTCCACCAGGTCGGCCCGGCCGCAGAGGATGCCGGTGGAATTGGGCGCCCCGATGTACTTGGCCCCGTATCCCACCAGGTCCGCCCCCCAGGCGCAGTATTTCTTCAGGCCATCCACCGGGTACACGCGGCTGGCGGCGTCCACGATCACCGGCACCCCGCGCCGGTGGGCGATCCCGATGGCCTCCTGCAGGGGCACCAGCCCCTCGCGCTCGTCGTGGGCCGGGTAGAGCAGGGCCAGGGTCTGGGGCCCCAGGGCCGCCTCCAACTGGGCCGCGCTGGTGCCCGCCGCGTCCCCGGCCGGCACGATCCGGGCCCCGGTCATACGCACCACCCGCTCGTACTTGTAGCGCTGCCCCTGCTGGAGCACCACCTCGCTCTTCAGCCCGGCGACATCGGGCAGGCGTGCCATCTTCTCCGGGTCCGCCCCACTCATGCAGGCGGCGGTGCCCAGGAAGAGGGCCGCGGCGCAGCCGGGGGTGACCAGGGCCGCGGGGCAGTCCAGCAAGCCGGCGATGACCCGGCCGCTGCCCTCCAGCAGCTCGTCCATGTCCACGTAGTAGCGCGAGGCCAGCTCCATGGCGGCCCCCACAAGGGGCGAGGGGGTGGAGCCGCCCAGCATGGTCATGTGGCCGTAGGCGTTGATCACCGGCCGGGCGCCCAGCCCGGCGTAGAGCCGCAGAGCTTCCTCGCTCATCGCCAGTCCTCCTCGGGAGAGAGCCGGCCCCAGGGCTCGGCCGGCAAAAGCAACAGGGGCCGGCCGTTGTGCTCCAGCCGGAACTGCAAAAGGTCGAGGGCCGCGGGCCGGCGGCTGCCCAACAGGCTGGGCCGCAGCAGGGCGGGATTGAGCAGGGGCTTGCGCGGGTACTCCACCACCTCACCCTCTCCCACCCGCAGCCCGGCCTGCTCCCTGGCCAGGGCCAGGGCCGCCTGCAGCCCGCCCAGGCTGTCCACCAGGCCCGCCTCCAGGGCCCGGCTGCCGGACCACACCCGGCCCTGGGCCACCGAGTCGATGGCTGCCTCGGTCCGGCCCCGTCCCTGGGCCACCCCGGCGACGAATTGCGCGTACACCGCGCGGATGGATCGCTCGGCCCGCTCCCGCTCCCCCTCGTCGAGGTTGCGGTCGGGCAGCGAGAGGCCCACCAGCGGCAGGGCGGCCCCAAAGCCCAGGTCCGCGTGTCGGCCCTGCTGCACCTTGTCGGTGCTCAGGCGCAACTTCTCTTTGAGGCCGGCGTTGTAGAGCCAGCCCCCGATCACCCCGATGGACCCGGTGATGGTGTTGGGCGCGGCGAGGATGGCGCTGCCGTTCATCGAAAGCTGGTACCCCCCCGAGGCTGCCACGTGCCCTTGCGAGACCACCACCGGCTTCTGCTCCCTGCACTTGCGCACCGCCTCGGCCACCAGGTCCCCGGCCAGCGGATCCCCTCCCGGCGAATCCACCCGCAGCACCACCGCGCCGATGCGCGGGTCGTCGCGGATCTCGCCCAACTCCTCGGCCAGCTTGCGGGCCCCGATGCCCTCGTCCAGTTCGCACAGGCCCAGGGCGTAGACCAGGGCCAGGCGCGGCGGCTCCCCCCAGCGGTCCTCCTGGGGCAACGGGTACGCCCCGGGGGGGCGCAGGGGACGGGGCCGGCCCTCCAACTCCTCCACCACCTGGCCGCGCTCCTCCCAGCGGCCCAACCGGTCCACCAGGCCGGCGGCCAGGGCCTCGGCGGGAAGCAGGAAGGGCTGCTGGTCCACCAGGCTGTCGAGGGCGGCGGGGGCCAGGCGGCGGGACTGGGCGATCTGCCCGGCGGCCAGCCGGTACTGGTCGGTCAGCAACTCCTGCAACTGCCGGCGCTCAGGGGGGGACATGTCCTCTCGGGTATAGCTTTCGTAGAGGGACTTGTAGGGGAAGAGCCGCCATTCCTCGAAGCCAATGCCCAACTGGTCGAGGAGGCCCTTGAAATAGGTCTGCCCGGCCACCATGCCCTCCAGCCCCAACTCGCCCGCCGGGTCCAGCACCAGGTGGTCGGCCACCGAGGCAAAGTGGTAGCCCTCCAGGTCGGGCCTTTCGGCGTAGATCACCACCTTCTTGCCGGCCGCCCGGAACTGCGCCAACTGCTCGCGGAGTTCCCAAGCCATCGCGGGGTTGGCGCGCATGCCCGCCGCGTTGATCAGCAGGCCGCCGATCAGCGGGTCCTTCCCGGCCCGCTCGATCAACTCCAGCAGTTCCTTGAGGGTGGTGCCCGGGTCGAAGAGGGCGAAGCGCCGGTGCTTGACCGGGGCGTCCAGGTCCAGTTCGAGGTACTGCCGGCGGGGGCCCAGCCAGTCGCGCAGGGCGCTTTGACGGTAGGCGCCCAGTTCCAGCGCGTACACCGCGTAGGCTTGCTCCCCGCCGCGGTCGAAGCGGGACTGGCTGTGGAGGGCCGCCCGCCCCAACCCCAGGCGCAGCCCCACACTCAGAGTGCGGTTGTCGAAGTAGCGGCCCGTCAGGGTCAGGCCGGGGCGCAGGGACAGGGCCACCCCCGCGCTCCACCCTTCCCGGCCCTCGGCGCGGGCCCCGTCGGCAAAGAGGGTGAGGCGCTCGTCCCCCCAAGGCCGCAGCGACAGATCCCCACTCAACTCGCGCGACCCAAAGGAGGGATTGGCCACCATCGCCCCGGACAGGGAGAGCTGGGGCCGGGGCCGCCACAGGGCCCCCAGCAGCCACCACGGGTCCCCGCCCCCGGTGGACCAGCCGTAGCCCAGCCCGGTGCTCAGGCGGCGGTCGCCCCCGCCCAGGGATACCTGGTACCGCGTCCCCTCGTTTCTGGCCTCTTCCTGGTGGACGGCGGCAAAGCCCAGGCGGCGGAAGCTGGAGAAGATCCCCCACTGCCCCGCCGGGGCCCCCGACCAGGCCAGGGTCGTCTCCAGTCCCTGCGCGTAGCTGAGAAGGGCCGGGTTGGCGTAACCCTGCAGGCCGGCCCCCTGGCTGCCGGGAGGGGCCAGCAGGAACTCGCTGCGGCTGGCGTAGGGCGCATAGGCCCCGGCCCGCAGGGGCAGCAGACAGCACAGGAGCAGCAGGGCGCGTTGCGTTCTGGCGTGGTTTGCTCGATCTTTCACAGCTATTCAGTCAAAGGAGGTAGACGTGGAGGAAATCCCCCGGTTGCCCGATCAGTACCTGGCTGTGGCCAGGGAAATGGCGGCCAAACACAAGGCCAAGAAGAACTGCAAGCGCTGCTACGACCGCGGCTACCTGGGCGTGGACCAGCACAACTTGTTGCTCCCCTGCCCCAAGTGCGTGGCCGGCGAGGCCCTGCTGGAGGAATGGCGGCAGTTCGTGCGGGACACCCCCGAGCTGAGCCAGCTCTACGGAGACTACTTTGAGCAGGAACTGGAAGCGGAGTCGGAGGAACCGCCCTCCGAGGCTGGCCGCTTCACCCCTCCACCCGGAAGTAGCTCAGGTCGCCCCGACCCTCGCGCAGGATCTGGGGCCGGTCGCCAACCAACGAAATCACACTTGACGCAAGCACCGGGAGCTCGCCGCACTCCAGGATGAGGTCCACCTCCCCGCCCAGGTCCCGCTCCAGATCCTCGGGCCGGGTGAGCACCTCCTGGCCGCTGCGGTTGGCGCTGGTGCTGAGGATGGGGTTGCCCAACAGGCGCACCAGTTCGAGAGGCACCGGGTGGTCGGGGATGCGCAGGCCCACAGTCTGCTGGCGGCCCTGCAGCAGGCGCGGGGCCTCGCGGGTGGCCGGCAGCACAAAGGTGTAAGGGCCGGGCAGGCAGTACCTGAGTACGCGGTAGGCGTAGTTGGAAACCTGGGCGTATTGGCTGACATGGGTCAGGTCGGCGCAGACGAAGGACATGGGATTTTTGGCGTCGCGCCCTTTGATCCGGCGCACCCGCTCGATGGCCTTTTTCGAGGTGATGTCGCAGCCCAGGCCGTAGATGGTGTCGGTCGGATAGACGATCACCCCCCCTGCCCGCAGCACCTCCGCAGCCCGGCCCAACAGCCGGCCCAGCAGGTGCTCGAGATCCAGGTGCAGGACCTGGGCCCTGGCCACGGCTCAGCCCTCAGCCCGTAGCTTGGCCACCCAGGCGGCCACCACCGCCTCCACCATGCGCTGCCCGTGCTCGGGGTTGGCGGTCCAACTGTTGAGCTTTTCGTCCTGCCGGCAGTACCAGGGCGCGTTTTCGTCCAGCCTGTCCTGCTCCACTAGTTCGGGGCGGGTGGCCATCAAAAAAGAGGTCTCATTGTACCCGGCGTGGTCCCCCCCCGCTTCGGTCCCCGGTAGGATCATCGGCTGCACCTCGACCCGGCCCCAGATCGCCCCTCCCACCTCGCGCATCAACTCACCCTCCCCCCACCAGCCGCGCGGATAACCCCGCTCCAGCACGTTTTCAAAGGTCAGTTCCGCCGCCGCCTTTTTAAAGGCCAGGGCCAGGGGCGCCTCCATGCCCTGGTGCATGATGGGCACGTAGATCTTGCGGAACCCCATCTCGCGGAAGTTTTTCAGGATACTCTTGACGTAAAGCTCGAAGGAGGCGTAGTCCGGGTCGATGGTACCCTCCTGTGGCCCGCCCAGAGCATAGCCGGTGGGGCCGTAATCGAAGGAAGGGGCGATAACCGCCGGCACCTGGGCGACGATGCGGACGCAAATCTCCTCGACGATGAGGGTATCGTGGCCGATGGCCATGTGCGGGCCGTGGGTCTCGATGCAGCCGGCCGGCACCAGCAGGGGCCAGCCCGCGGCCACGGCCTGGCGCAGTTGATACGGGCGCATCTCCTTTAGGTACATGGGTGGTCCTCCTCGGGGTCAGAATATAGGCGGGGGTTCCCGCCCCTTCAAGTTGAAGCCCCGCCCGCTACGGGGTATCTTTAAGGCATGAGAAAACTCCTGGTGGCCCTCGGGCTGTGCCTCTGCCAGGCCCAGGCCCCGGCCCTCACCTGGAACTTCGACCAGGACCCCCAGGGATGGGTAGCCACCGAGGCGGAGGGTGCCAATACCAGCCCCAAACTGCCCCTGCTCCAAAGCCGGGTGGAGCAGGGCGTCTGGCGGGTGGAACTGCTGCCCTACCGCAAGGGCCGCACCCCAGGCCTCACCCTTTACTCCCCGCGCATCGACCAGAACTCCCGGCTCTTCGACCAGTGTACCCTCCGCCTGCGCCTGGTACACCCGGCCCCGGTGGTATCCAGCCTGATCTTCAGTTGGACCAACGCGATCAACGACCAGTACCCCGGCAACGACCCCGATCTCCTCGGCGGAGGCTGCCCACCCAATCCCTTCTGCCACCCCCGCTTCTGGCTGATCGCCCGCCCGGTGCACTACACCGGCCAGTGGCAGGAGCTGCTCTTTGGCGACCTGCGCACCCGGGTGGCCAGTTGGCCCGGCGGCGAGGACTATGAGATCCTCTGGGAGGACCAGTTGCACGAGATCCGCCTCACCCTGCCCTTTGTCGATGAGGAGGACCCTGCGGACCCGCAGGGGGCCCAGCGCCCCGAGCAGTCGCCCCTGGCCGTGGAGATCGACTGGATACGCCTGAGCGGGGTGCGCGAGGAGGCCCAGGGCGAGCTGCCGGCTCCGCCGGCGCCGGTGCATCCGGGCGGTGCCCTCTTTGCCCCGGCCCGCTTCCAGCCCCTGGGCCAGGTGGAGCAGGTGGGCGCCTGGGAGTGGGAGGAGGAGGCCGGCGCCCTGGGCGATCTCGACGGCGACGGCGATGCGGACCTGCTCACCCGCTGGCAGCGGGCCCAGGAGGGTGGCTGGTTGCTGGCGTATAACGACGGGCAGGGGCGGTTCACCCGCGCCGAGGCCCAGTCCTTCTCCGGGGCCGGATTCGCCGTCAAGGACAGCTTTGTCGGCGGCGCCGACCTCGACGGCGACGGCCGCCTCGACCTGGTCCTGGACAGCCCCATCGACCAAATGCCGCCCCAGGTCTGGCGCCACGACCCATTGGCCGGCTGGGAAAAGCAGTCTCTGCCCGCCCACTTCGCCCCGGCGCAACTGGCCGACCTCGACGGCGACGGCCGGGCCGACCTGTGGGGCTACCGCCGCGGCACCCTCGATGCCCTGCTGCTGCTCAACGACGGATCCGGGCGCCTGGGCCCGCCACAGCCCCCGGACCCCGCCGGCGGCGGGTACTATCTGTGGACCACCGCGGCCCCAACCCCATCGGGCTGGCGGCGGCCCCTGATCTGGCGCCCCTCCTACGAGCTGCGGCGCCAGGGGCTGGTCTCAACCCACCTGCTGCCCTCGGGAATCCAAGTGAAGGTCCCGGTGCCCGGCAGCGCGGGGCTGGAGCCCGAGCGCCTGGTCCTCGCCGGCGACCTCGACGCAGACGGGCGGCTGGACCTGATCCTCAACCGCGAGGGCGCCCTGTTCGCGCTGGGCCCCGAAGGCCGCCCTGCCCTGGGGCTGGTGGTGCTGCGCCAAAACGAGGCGGGCAGGATGGACACCACCTTCTCCCTTTCGGGGGTTTATTACCACCGCCGGCCCCTGGCCGCCGACCTGGACGGGGACGGGCTCCTTGATCTGGCCCTGGTCCACGACGAGCCGCGCAGCCCGGCGGTGGTGGTGCTCCTGGGCCGGGGCGAAGGCCGCTTCGAGCTGGAAGGCTACTACCCCCTTTACCCCGGCCGGGGCGGGGCCCTGCTCAGCGCCGACCTCGACGGGGAGAGCCGCCCCGACTTGGTGGTCTGCGAGTCCTTTGCCGCGGCCGGGGCCGGGGTCCACGTGCTGCTCAACCGCGGGGGGCAGAGCACCGCGGTGGCCCAATCCCCCCCACCCCTGCCCTCCCGCTCCTTCCTGGGCCCGGCCTACCCCAACCCCTTCAATCCCGGTGTGGTAATCCCCTTTGCCCTGGCCGCGCCGGCGGCCCAGGTGGAGTTGCGCCTCTTCGATCTGCTGGGCCAGCAGGTAGCCGCCTTGGAGCTGGGCCCCCTGCCGGCCGGGGCCCACCGCGCCGCCTGGAACGGGGCCGGCCGGGCCGCCGGGGTGTACCTCTACCAACTGCGCGCCGGGGGCTGGAGTGGGGCCGGCAAGCTCACCAAGATCGACTGAGATGACCCACACCGTCATCGGCACCGCCGGCCACATCGACCACGGCAAGACCCTGCTGGTCAAGGCCCTCACCGGCATGGACACCGACACCGCCCCCGAGGAGAAGGCCAGGGGCATCACCATCGAACTGGGCTTCGCCTTCCTACACGACCAGATCACCCTTATCGACGTGCCTGGTCACGAGCGCTTCATCAAGACCATGGTCGCCGGGGTCAGCACCATCGACGTAGCCCTGCTGGTAGTCGCCGCCGACGACGGGATCATGCCCCAGACCCGCGAGCACCTCGACGTGCTCCAGCTCCTGGGCATCGGGCGCGGGGTCATCGCCCTCAACAAGATTGACCTGGTGGAGGAGGACTGGCTGGAGCTGGTGGAGGGGGAATTGCGCCAGTTGACCCACGGCACCTTCCTCGAAGCAGCGCCCATCCTTCGGGTCTCGGCCCACACCGGCCAGGGAGTCGAGGAATTGAAGCGATGCCTGCTCTCCCTGGCCGCCCAGACCAGGGCCCGCCGCCAGGGCGGCCCCTTCCGCCTGTGGGTGGACCGCGCCTTCGTGGTCAAGGGCTTCGGCCTGGTCTGCACCGGGACCGTGTGGTCCGGCAGCATAGAGAGCGGTGACACGGTGGAGTTGATGCCCGCTGGCCGCCCCCTGCGGGTGCGCGGCTTGCAGCAGCACGGCCGCGAGGTGGCCAGGGTGCAGGCCGGGGACCGGGCCGCCCTCAACCTGCCTGGCGTCGAGGTCGGCCATATCCTGCGCGGCGATGCCCTGGTGGCCCCGGAGTACTTTCGGCCCACCTCCCTGCTCGACGTGCGCCTGCGCCTCTTGCCCTCCTGCCCCAAACCCCTGGAGACCCGCAGCCGGGTGCGCCTGCATCTGGGCACCGCCGAGGTGATGGCCCGGGTGGTGTTGCTGGAGGGGCAGACCCTGGAGCCGGCGGCCGGGGCCCTGGCCCAACTGCGCCTCGAAACCCCGCTGGTGGCGGCCTGGGGCGACTGCTTCGCCCTCCGCCGCTATTCCCCGTCCCTGACCATCGGGGGGGGCCGGGTCCTCGATCCCCAGCCCCTCAAGCACCGTCGCGGCGAAGCCGGCCTGGTCCAGGGCCTGAATGCCTTGAACCAGGAGGACCGGCCGGACCTAGTCGAGGCAATGCTAAGCCTAGCCCCAGAGGGGGCGCGGCCCTTCCGGGCCCTGGCTGGGGCCCTGGGCCTAAGCCAGGAACAACTGGACAAAGCGGCCGCGGCCCTGGGGGATCGGGTGGTGCGCCTGCAGTTGGAAAACCAGCCGGCCCTCATCCACGCCAGCCAATGGCAGGCGCTCCGACAGCGGACCGAAAAGGCCCTAACCGTCTTCCACCGCGCCAACCCCCTCAAGACCGGCCTTAACCGCGAGGAGCTGCGCCGCCTGGCCGACCGCCGCGTCGATACAGGGCTCTTTGAGGAGGTTTTGCAGGAGTTGGAGCGCCAGGGCCGCCTCTCCACCAAGGGGCCTCTGGTCCACCTGGCCGCCCACCAGATCCGGTTCTCCGTGAAGGAGGAAACCCTGCGCCAGCAACTGTTGGTCGCTCTCAACCAGCCCGCCCTGGCCACGATCCCCGACGCCGAGGGCCTAGCCAGGCTGCTGCAGGTGGAGGGCCGGCAGGTGGAGGCCCTACTCAAGGCGATGACCAGCCTGGGAACGGTGGTAGCTCTGGAAGGGGGGCTGTTGCTGCACATCGAAACTCTGGCGCAGGTGCGCGGCCGGCTGCGGGTGCACCTGGAGCAGCAGGGGTCCGTTACCGTGGCCGGTTTCCGCGACCTGCTGGGGGCCAATCGCCGCTGGGCCCTGGCCCTCCTGGCCCTTTTCGACCGCGAGGGGCTGACCGATCGCCAGGGGGATCTGCGGGTGCTGCGAGAGTAAGGGGGAGGACTAGCGGCGGGGACGGGCGCGCTTAGGGCGGAACACGTCAACGATGGCCTTAAGCACGCCAATGATGGCGCCGAGGATGCCGAAGGTCACGCGGAAGATACGCCCCAAAAACTCGCCAAAGATGCTGATAAGAATCTTCTCGAGAAAACTCAGGATCTTCTCGATGATCGCAAGGAAATTTAGCAGCACGTAGAAAACCAAAGGCAGAAAGAGCAGGATGAACACCACTGCCACACCGCGGATATCCTGGCCCAGGATCTCCATCCGCTCATACGCCTTTCGGGGGTAGGATCAAGACTGGCCCCATAGGTAATAATACCGAAACACCACCCCTCCGTCAAGCCCTGGTGAGATAGCCTCGTCAAGCCCCGCCGCCGGCCGGGACCCTCCTGTCCCGAAAAACACCCCTTGCCCGTCCGCTGCCCCCGGCACGGATCTTGCCCATCCATCCCTTGCTCCACCCTTTGCCCGGAGATGGATCATGGACTCCCGCCAGCGCATCCTGCAGGCCCACGCCCACCGCGAACCCGATGGCGTGTCCTTCGACGTCTCCTCCACCCCGTGACCGGCATCCACCGCGAGGCCCTGTTGCGCCTGCGCCGCACCCTGGAGCTTGAGGAACCGGAACCCCGGATCTGGCACCTGATGCAACACTGGGATGGGTGGACAAGGATCTGCATAAGGTGCTGGAGACCAAAGTGCGCGGCGGCCGGCCCAACCCCCAGTCGTCCTGGCAGCAGGTCTTCCGCAACGAGGGGGAGTACCGCTACTGCACCGACGAGTGGGGCATCACCCGGCGCACTCCCATCGAAGGCAGTCACTACGACGACCTGTGCGCCTCGCCCGTGGCTGAGGCCCAGACCGTCGCCGACATCGAGTGCTACACCTGGCCCGACCCGGTGGACCCGGCCCGTTTCACCCACCTCGAAGCCGCCGCCCTGGCCGCCCGCCGGGCCGGCAAGGCCTTTGTGCTGGGCGGCCTCCCCCCGGGGATGCTGTAGGGGGCCAGTGGCTGCGTGGCTGCGAGAACTTCTTCTGCGACCTGGCCGGCGACCGCCCGATGGCGGAGGCCCTCCTGGAGGAGATTACCGAGCTCAAACTGCGCTACTGGGAGCCGGCCCTGGGCCGGGTGGGCGCGTGGGTGGACGTGGTGCAGGAGGGGGACGACTACGGCGGCCAGCGCGGATTGCAGGTGGACGCGCAACTTTGGCGGCAAGTCTTCAAGCCCCGCCTGACCCGGCTCCTATCCGGCATCAAGAAGCTGGCACCGCATACCCGGCTCTTCTTCCACTCCTGCGGCAGCGTTGTCTCCATCCTCCCCGACCTCATCGGGGTGGGGGTGGCGGCCCTCACCCCGGTGCAACTGGCCGCCGAGGGCATGGACAGCCGCGACCTCAAGCGCCGCTTCGGCGCCGACCTCAGCTTCTGGGACGGCGGGGTGGACACCCAGCGGGCGCTGCCCACTGGCACCCCGCAGGAGGTGCGCGACGAGGTGCGCCGCCGCGTCGAGGACCTGGCCCCCGGCGGGGGTTTCGTCTGCGCGGCAGCGCACAATATCCAGTTCGACGTATCGCCTGAAAACATCCTGGCCATGCGCCAGGCCCTGCGAGAGTACGGCGCCTACTGATCACACCTCCACCGCGATAGCGCTGCCGCTCTCGTACCGGCGCAAGCCCCGTTGGAAGACCGCCAGCGCCAGAAAGACCAGGGCCGCGCCCGTCCGTTGAACCAACCCCTTCCAGGTGAAACTGCGCACGAACTCGGCCGGCACCGCCCCCATGAAGGCAGCCGGCAGCAGGGTGAAGAGCACCTGCCTGGCCGTGCCGTCGAAGAGATCCAGGGGATCGAGGGCAAAGCTGATGCGGGCATTTCCGGCCTGGGCCCTCACCAGGCCAGCGTGCCCGATCCAGAAGGCCAGGCTCTGCACCAGCACCACGAAGCCCAGAAACACCGCCGCCACCAGCACCACCCCCAGGATAAAGCGCAGCACCTCCTCCAGTGAGCCGGGCCGGGAAAGGGCAAAGCTCAGGCAGCCGTAGAGGAAATCCCCCCGGGCCGCTGGCCACGCTGCGGCTGGCCAGGAGGTGCAGGAGCGCCGGCCGGGGCAGGGACAGGTAGTAGTCGAGCCTGCCCCCGGCAATCACCTCGGCGAGGCGCATGGCGTTCCCGAACAACTACACCGCCAACCCGAAGCCGCCGGCCGCCACCCCGAAGAGCGCCAACATCTCCGGCACCCCCCAGCCGCGCACCGAGGGGAAGCGGTCGAAAAAGAGCAGCCATAAGCAGAAGTAGATGGCGTTGTTGAGGGCCATGCCCACAATCTGGGAGCGAAGGGCCCCCCGCTACTCCATGGCCGCTAGCAGATTGGCCTTCCACAGGGCGAGCAGAAAACGCCGCTGTCCCAGCGCTCAGCCTCCGTTGATGTTGAGATGCGCCACGCTGCGGCGGTAGCCCAGCCAGAGCAAACCCCCCAGCACCGCCAGCCACCACGCCTGCCCCGCAAAGAGGGGCAGGAAACGCCCCGGTTCCGGGTCCACAAAGGCGCGGGCCGACCCGTACACGATGTAGGCAAGGGGCAGGTCCGCGGCCATGTCCCGCAGCCACGTGGGGAAGAAGTCCAGGGGCACCAGCAGCCCGCCCAGGATCGGGGTCAGCTTGGAGTAGATCCACTCGAAGACCGAAACCTCCTCGGCCACAAAGGCCAGCAGGCCGATCATCGCCCCGATGCAGCAGTCGATGGTTTAGGCCCCGACCACCGCCGGGACCACCAGGGCTCAGTGGCCCAAGTCCGGGGCGGGCCCACCAGGTACCAGGTGATCGCCCCGCGGGCCAGCACATTGCCTGCCAGGCGCAGGGCGCTGTCCCCCAGCCCCACGCTCATCTGGTAGAGCAGAAAGTTGTACGGCCGGTTGAGCCGGTAGGCGATACTGCCCTCCTTCACCCCCTCGGCGATGGCCCCCGACAGGCGGGGCCGTCTGCGCACAATCACCTCCGCGATCATCAGGTAACATAGGGTATCCCCCGGCGAGAGCGCGGCGATGCGCTCCTGGCTGGCGCTCTGGTATGCTGCCTCCCACAGGTGGGCAAAGAAACACAGGAAGAGGGGAATCGTCAGACTGCGGCTGCAAAGGTCCGCCAGATAGGACAGGCTGTAGACCAGTTGGGTCCTGCGTATGGCCCAGTACTTGGCCAGGGTTTTCCTCATGGCGGCGTCCCACCCGGCTAGCCCGCTTCCTGGTAGATCTCGTGGACCACCTCTTCAAGGGCCGGCTCCGGGTGGCCAGGTCGAGCAGGCTGCCGGCCCCGGACAACTGCTCGACAATGGCCCCGGCCGGGGTGCGGCCGGCGTCGAAGCTGAGCACCACCTCCCCTTACTCCTGTTGGAGCACCTCGGTGCCCTCCGCCCGAAATCAGGAACCAGGGGCTCGGCCTACCGGGCCTCCACGTGTTTGGTCCTTAGGTAGAGCTCTTTAAGTGCCGCCACCTGTTCGTCGAAGACAATCTGCCCGAGGTTGACGATGATCACCCGCCGGCACAAAGCCACGATGTCGCCGGCGTCGTGCGAGGTCAGCAACACGCTCACCCCTTCCTGCTCGGTAAGGCGCTGGATGGCCTGGCGCAGCCGCTGCTTGGCCACCACGTCCAGGCCGATCGAGGGCTCGTCGAGCAAAATCAGGCGCGGCCGGCGCAGGAGCGAGGCGGCCACCTCGCAGCGCATGCGCTGGCCCAATGAGAGCTTGCGGGCCGTAATGTCGAGCAGATTCCCAATGGCGAAGATCTCGGCCAGCTCCTCGATGCGGCAGCGCAGGGTCCGCCGCTCCACCTCGTAGATCTCGCCGAAAAGCAGAAAGGTATTAATCCCCGGCAGGTGGTACCACAACTGGGGCCGCTGCCCAAAAACGCTGCCCAGTTGAAAGGCCGGCCAAGTCCGCTCCTGCCAGGGGACCAGCCCCAGCACCCGGGCCTGGCCGCCGCTGGGGTGGAGGATACCGGTGAGGATCTTGATGGTGGTGGACTTGCCTGCCTCGTTGGGCGCGATAAAGCCCAACAGCCCGCCCTCCTCAATCGCAATAGAGAGCTCCCGCAGCGCTTCGACGAGCTGTATTTCTAACGGCACCAACGCCCGCGGGCTGGCCCGGAAGCCGGCGGCCTTGCGCTTGGTGTGGAAGGCCTTGCTCAGTCGCTCTACCTCGATGGCCTTTATCTCCTGCTCCTGTCTGAAAAAGAAAAACCCGCTGTCGAGGGCTCGACGGCGGGTCAACGATGGGAGGCTGTGCTTCAGCTTAAGGGCCTTCCCTCCTCCGCGCCCCGCGCGCTTCAATGAGCATGGCGACCATGACAAAACCCTAACCCTGGGGTTCGGTGGTCTGGAAGGAATGGGCAAAGGCGGTGTTCATCTGGGGTCTTTCAACAGTGTCCGTGAGTGGCTTGACAGCGACGCGGCCGGCAGCGTCGCTGTCAAGCCGAGTCTGGTCCGGCCCCCGCTGCTTTGATAGATTCTACCTCATCCCTTTGCCGGAAAATGCCCATGGACGCCTCCTATACCTTCCGCACTGCCCAGGGGGTGTGGATCAACGACATGCGCAACCAGGCCCTGCCCCACCACCAGTGGCCCAGCGTGGTCCTCGACGCCCAGGCCATGAAGGACCTGGGCGCCAGCATCCGCCTCCAGGCCGAGTCCGGCTTCAACAGCGTCACCCTCTTCGGCCTGCTCACCGCTTCGGACTGGCTGCCCGACCTGCCCAAGACCGTCTCGCGCCAGCGCCAGCGCCAGGTGCGCCGGGTGGCCGAGGAGGTCAAGGCCTGCGGCATGAAACTGCTATACGGGCTGGGGGTCTACAGCTGGGGCTTCGACCGCATCATCGAGGCCGACCCAGCCGTACGCGGCCCCAACCCGCACGCCATGTGCGCCTCCCAAGGCGAGTCGCAAGTGTGGATGGAAAAGGTGGTGGATTATCTCCTGGCCGAGTTCCACTTCGACGGCTTCCACCTCGAAGCCTCTGACCTCGGCCGCTGCACCTGCCCCCGCTGCGCCCCCCAGGGCAATACCGAGTATTATTCGCGGCTCAACGCCCTGACCGCCCGCTATATCCGCCAGCGCCAATCCGATGCCCTGCTGATGGTCAACATGTGCGGGTACCTGCCCTGGGGCACCAGCTCCCCCCGCGCCGAGTGGCCGCACCTTTTGGCCCTGGGAAAAGAGCTGGACTTCCTCATCGACGCCGGCCACGCCGGCTACTTCATCGATCCCGCCGAACGGGCCGCCTTCATCCGCCAGCTCCCCTGCGCCTTTGGCAGCGCCGGCGGAGTGTGGGTGTACCAGCCCCAGCGCTGGAGACGCCGCCGCTGGTTCTTGCCCTACACCCAGCGCAGCGGCGCCCATCTGGCTGAGTTGCACGTCGAGGGCGGCCAGGCTGTGGAGTACTACATGGGGCCCTCGCTCAACCCGGGGGTCGAGGCCAACATCGCCTTTGGCGGCCGCAAGCTCAACAAGGTGCGGCGCGACAACCGCGCGCTGCTCGCCGAGGTGCTCGAAAAGCTCTACCACACCCGCGATGTCCGAGCCACCGAAAGGCTCACCGACCTTTTCATCGAGGCCGAGGAAGCCTTCTTCGCCTCTTTCGACCCCCCTCCTGCCCAAGGGGGGCAAGCCGCGCGGCGAGATCCACCTCTGCCCACTCTTTGGCCGGCACCCCGGCCCGCCCAGCTACCTGCAAGACTGCATGACCCCCAAGGGGCGAAAGGCGTACGGCCGCCGGCTCCAGGGGCTTCTCAGGGCCCTGGACCGCCTCGCTCCGCGCCTGCGCGGCCAGGGGCGGGAGGCGCGGATCGGGGCCTGCATCCGGGGGACCCTGGCCGACCTGGAGCGCCGCACCTGATGGACCGGAGCGCGCGCGACCTTATGCTGGGGGACTTTGCCTTTAAGCCGCCCGAGCGCATCCCCCGCTTCGACAACTTCTGGGAATACCCCGCCTCCTGGGAGGAGAGGCTGGGCCAGGCAGCTCAAGCAAGAGGACGGCTGGATCTACGAGGTGGACCCCTGGGGCTGCACGGTCCGCCGCCGGCAGGACGCCTTTTTCGTCGCGACCCTCGAAGTCCCCATCACCCCTGGCGCCGACATTGACAGGATCACCTTCGATCCCCCGGCCCTGGACCAGCGCTACCTCAAGGCCCACACCCTGCAGCTTTTGGCGGCGGAAAAGGCGCGCCACTGCGTCTATGGCAAGACCGGCGGCCCGTACCTGCGCACTACCCACGTGCGGGTGGAGGAGCAGTTCCTGCTTGACATCGCCGGGGACCCGCCCCTGGCCCGGGCCCTGGCCGAGAAGATTGCCGACCACCTCATCGGCCTGGCCCTGTAGCAGCTGCGGCGCTGGTCCTTGCACGACACCGGGGCGTGGATCTACGACGACATGGCCTACAACTAGGAGCCGATGTTCAGCCCCAGATCCTTCGAGCAGGTCTTCCTGCCGGCGTACCGGCGCATGGTCCGCGAACTCATCGACCTGGGCGAGGAAGGCGGGCTGGTGATCAGCACCCACTCCATCAGCCCCAAGATCCCTCTCGCACTCTACGAAGTGTACCACCGGACCTGCCCGGCGTACGGCAATTACCGCGGACGACTGGCAATCTCTCGACCCTGAAAAGAGGAGACGATGGACAAGATCCGCATAGGTTTCATCGGCTGCGGCGGCAATGCCACTGCCCATATCGGCCGCGCCCTGGAGATGCCCGAGGTAGAGGTCGCCGCCCTGTGCGACAACAGCCAGGCCAGCTTGTCGCGGGTGCAGGCGCGCTACCCCGCCCTGGCCCAGGTCCCCACCTTTGCCGACTACCGCCAGTTGCTCGACCAAGTGGGCCTGGACGCGGTGGAGATCTCCACTCCCCACACCCTGCACTTTGAGCAGATCATGGCCTCGCTGGACAAAGGGCTGCACGTGCTCACCGAAAAGCCGATGGTGTGCAGCGTGGAGCACGCCCACCAGGTGATCGCCAAGGCAGAAGAAAAGCAGAAAACCCTGATGATCGCCTATCAGCGGCACCTGGCCCCGCAGTTCCGCTACATCCGCAACCAGATTAAAGCCGGCGAGTTGGGCCAGATCCAGTTCATCTCGGCGCTGCAGGACCAGAACTGGCTGCGGCTAACCCTGGGCACCTGGAGGCAGCAGTTGGCGCTCGCAGGAGGGGGGCAGTTGAACGACTCGGGCAGCCACCTGCTCGATATCCTACTGTGGATAACCGGGCTGGAAGTGGAGGAGGTACATGCTTTTCAGCAGAACTTCGATTCGGAGGTGGACATCAACTCGGCGCTGTCGCTGCGCTTCAAGAATGGGGCCCTGGGGAATATCTCGGTGGTGGGCAACTCGCCGGCCAACGGCATGTGGGAGGATCTGACCATCTGGGGCAGCAAGGCGGTGGTGTACCTTCGCAACGGCGAGATCACCTACAAGACCGCCCTGGCCAACGAGACGCATAAGCCGGCGAACCTGCCGGGGGGCAGCACCCCAGACCGCAACTTCGTCGATGCCATCTTGGGCCGCGACGAGGTGCAGGTGCCCCCCCTGTGCGGGCTGCGGGTCATCGAACTGACCGAGGCGGCCTGGGAATCGGCGCGCACCGGCCGGCCGGCCAAGGTGAAACGCAGCCACCGGCCCAGGACGCGTTTGCCCCGCGAATGATCAGGGGCTGGCTGGCGGCGGCGTATCCTCGCGCGACTGGTGCAGGGCTTCCTTGAGCTGCTTGCCCGGCTTGAAGTGGGTCTTGCGCCGGGCTGGCACGTAGACGATCTCGCCAGTACGCGGGTTCCGGGCCGCCGGCTTGGGCTGAGTGTTCTTCACCTCCAGCACGCCGAAGCCCCTGATCTCAATGCGGTTGCCCTGGATCAGGTTCTCCCGCATGGCCTCGAAGAGGCTGTCGATCATCTTGGCGGCGGTGTTGTTCTTGCAGCCAATCGCCTCGGCCACCGAGCCGGTGAGATCCTTTTTTGTGATGGTTTGCAAGGGGATACCTCCTCTCGCAGGGCGGCGGACCTGGGAATACACCGCATTAGTGGCTGATAAACAAAAACTTATAACTGCCCTAAGTAAGTTCAGAACCCGCCAAAAGTCAAGAAAGAATTGCAGCCCCATGCCCCCGCCATTTTGGGCAGCGCGGTTTTTCTAGGTATATTGCGGCGGTTGACCAAGTCCCCAATTTCAGGAGGGTTAGATGGGAGCGCACCCGCTGAGTGACGAGCAGGTCCAGCAGTTCGACCAGGATGGATACCTGATCCTCGAAGACTACTTCCCTCGCCAGGACATGGAGCTTTTGAGCCGCATCGCCCGAGCCGACCAGCAACTGGCGGCCATCGCCGTGGAGCGCCGCGACACCGACGGCCGAGTGGGCCGGCTCTCGCTGCGCTACGAGCTGCCCGAGGATGTGTATGGCGCCCTGGTCCACAGCCGGCGCATCGTCGAGCCCCTGGAGCAACTCCTGCGCGCCGAGGTCTACCACTACCACCACAAGATGATGATCAAGGAGCCCTTCGGCGGAGGGGCCTGGGAATGGCACCAGGATTTCGGCTACTGGTACAGCGGCTTCCACTACCCGGACATGGCCAGTTGCATGATCGCCGTGGACCAGGCCACCCGCCAGAACGGCTGCCTCCAGGTGATACGCGGCTCACACCGGCTGGGCCGCATCGAGCACGGCCGGGTTGCCGACCAGACCGGGGCCGACCCGCAGCGGGTCGAACTCATCCTCCAGCGCCTCGACAAGGTCTACTGCGAGATGGGGCCGGGCAGCGCCCTTTTCTTTCACAGCAACCTCCTCCATCGCTCCGACGCCAACGACAGCCCCAACCCGCGCTGGGCCCTGATCTGCTGCTACAACGCCGCCCACAACCCACCCTTCCGGCCCGAGGTGAAAGGGCAGTACGCCCATCTGGAGCGCTGGGGCGACGAGAAGGTGCGCGCTGTGGCGGAGAACCACTGGCAGGAGGTTAGCCAGGGGCAGGAATCGGTCCGGGGATGAGCGAGGCCCTCAGCGCCTCCGAAGCAGCAGCCTGCGAGCAACTGGAGGCGCGGGCGCTGATGGCCGACAAGAGCGGGTACGCCAAGCTAGAAGGGGCGCTCAACCAGATTCCCGGCCTTGCCCCCCTGTGCATCCACCCCGTCATCATGCGCCTGGCCCGGCGGTTCCTGGGCGAGCCCTTCTTCCTGGTGAACAACGTCTGCATGATGTGGTGCCAGCCCGGCGCCCCGGGGGGCCGGCTGCACGCCGACTGGCCGCTGGCGGACGTGCCCCGGCCCTATCCGCCCTGGCCCATGCTCCTACAGACCATGTGGATGCTGACGGATTTCACCGCTCAGAACGGGGCCACCCGCCTGGTCCCGGGCACCCACCTGGGCGGCAGGCACCCGCAAAACCCCGAAGGTGAGGGCGAGGTGCCGGCCCTGGGGAAACGCGGCTCGGTGCTGATCTGGAACGGGGGGGTATGGCACCGCAACGGGGCCAACACCAGCGCCGACCAGCACCGCATGGGGGCCAACGCCGCGTACATCCCCCGCTTCGTGCACCGGCCCGAGTTGTGGCCCCGGGTGCGCCGCCAGGTGTACCAGGGGCTCCCCGAACAACTACAGCAGTTGCTGGAGCGTTCGGTGGAACCATAGCGGCGGGGAGATGACCCTGTAGGCGGAGCCAGGGCCGAGGGAGTGCCCCGAAGGACATCTCCGGGGGAGTCGTCGGGGGAGGGATCGCAGAGTTGGGGTGTCGCGGATCCGGGACGGCAGAGACGCCCGCAGTGGGCACCCCTCGGACCTGGCCCCACCAACCTACAAATGCGCCAAGTGAGTCAGAGCCCCTAATCTCCCTTGAGCTTTTGCCACAGCCAGCGCAGCGGGTCGTAGTACTCGTCCACCACCCGCTCCTTGAGCGGGATGATGGCGTTGTCGGTGATGGTGATCTCCTCGGGGCAGACCTTGGTGCAGCACTTGGTGATGTTGCAGAACCCCACCCCGTGCGCCTCCTTCAAATCCTTGGCCCGGTCCTCCACATCCAGCGGGTGCATCTCCAACGCCGCGGTGTAGACCATTAGGCGCGGCCCGACGAACTGCTCCTGGAGCTGGTGCTCGCGCAGCACATGGCACACGTCCTGGCAGAGGAAGCACTCGATGCACTTGCGGAACTCCTGAACCCGGTCCACCTCGTCCTGGGTCATCCTCCAGGTCCCGTCCGGGGCGTCGGGCGGGCGCGGCTTGAACCTCTTAACCGTCTTCTTGGCGCGGAAATTCCACGACACGTCCGTCACCAGATCCTTGACGGGCGGGAAGGCTTTGAGCGGCTCCACCCTCACCGGCTGGTCGAGGGGCAGGTCCCGCATCCGGGTCATACACATCAGCCGCGGTTGGCCATTGATCTCGGCCGAGCAGGAGCCGCACTTGCCGGCCTTGCAGTTCCAGCGCAGGGCCAGGTCATTGGCCTGCTCGGCCTGGATCTGCAAGATCGCGTCCAGCACCACCATGCCCTCGGCCACCTCGGTCTGGTACTCATCGAAATGTCCACTCTGACTGTCGCCGCGCCAGACGCGGAATTGGGCCCTGGCCATCACTTCATCTCCTCGATGATCTGCGCTAGGTCGGGCCGCATGGGCTCCAGGGGCCGGCGCTCGATCTGCATCCGGCCGTCCGCCCCCTGGCGGACGGCGACGTTGAACTTGCCCGCCTCCGGGTCCTTGTTCGGGTAGTCCTCGCGGAAGTGGGCCCCACGGCTCTCCTGCCGCTCCAGGGCCGCGCGGGTGACGGCCTCGGACACCGCCAGCATATTGCGCAGGTCCAGGGCGGTGTGCCAGCCCGGGTTGAACTCGCGGTTGCCCGTCACCCCCACCCGCTGCCGGCGGGCTTCGAGCTGGTGGATGATCTCCAGGGCCCGCTGCATCTCCCCCTCCTGGCGCACGATGCCTACCAGCTCCTGCATCCTATCTTGTAACTCGTGTTCGATCTGATAGGGGTTCTCTCCCTGTGCGCCCCGCTCGAAGGGCGCCAGGGCCAGGCGCATCTCCTCATCGATCTGACTCTCGTCCACCGCAGCGGCCCCGTGCTCCTTGGCGTACTGGGCCGCGTGCACCCCGGCCCGCTTGCCAAAGACCAGCAGGTCCGAGAGGGAGTTGCCTCCCAAGCGGTTGGCCCCGTGCAGGCCGGCCCCGCACTCCCCGGCGGCGAAGAGGCCCGGCACCGTGGACATCTGCGAGTCGGCGTCCACCCGGATGCCGCCCATCATGTAATGGGTGGTGGGTCCCACCTCCATGGGCTGGCGGGTGATGTCGATGTCGGCGAGTTGTTTGAACTGGTGGTACATGCTGGGCAGCTTGCGCTTGATGTGTTCCTCGGCGTGGGGCAGGCGCTCCTTGATCCAGGAGATATCCAGGTACACCCCCTGGTGTTCGGTGCCCCGCCCCTCCTTGATCTCCCGCACGATGCAGCGGGCCACGTGGTCGCGGGTGAGCAACTCGGGGGGCCGGCGGGCGTTCTTGTCCCCCTGGGTATAGCGCCAGCCCTCCTCGTCGTCGGTGGAGGTCTGGTTCTTGTACAGGTCCGGGATGCTGTCGAACATGAAGCGCCGGCCCTCCTTGTTGCGCAGCACCCCGCCCTCGCCGCGCACCCCCTCGGTGACCAGGATGCCCCGCACACTGGGGGGCCAGACCATGCCCGTGGGGTGGAACTGGACGAACTCCATGTCGATCAGCTCGGCCCCGGCCCGGTACGCCAGGGAGTGGCCGTCGCCGGTGTACTCCCAACTGTTGCTAGTGATCTTGTAGGCCCGGCCAATGCCTCCGGTGGCCAGGACCACGGCCTTGGCGCGGAAGACCCGGAAACGCCCCCGCTCGCGGTCGTAGCACAGGGCGCCCACCACCCGGTCCCCGCTTTTGAGCAGGGCCACCACCGCGCATTCCATGTGGACCTCGATACCCAGATGGATGCCGTGATCCTGTAAGGTGCGGATCATCTCCAGCCCGGTGCGGTCGCCCACATGGGCCAGGCGCGGGTACTGGTGCCCGCCGAAGTTGCGCTGCAGGATGCGCCCGTCATGGGTGCGATCGAAGAGAGCGCCCCAGGATTCCAGTTCGCGCACGCAGGCAGGGGCTTCCTGGGCGTGCAATTCGGCCATGCGCCAGTTGTTGACGTATTGGCCGCCGCGCATGGTGTCGGCAAAGTGGACCTTCCAACTGTCGCGGTCGTCCACATTGGCCAGGGCCGCGGCGATGCCCCCCTCGGCCATCACCGTGTGGGCCTTCCCCAAAAGCGATTTGCACACCAGCCCCACCGAGACCCCCCCCGCCGATGCCTCGATGGCCGCCCGCAGCCCGGCCCCGCCGGCGCCGATGACCAATACGTCGTGTTCGTGTACCTGGTACTGCCCCATCAGAGAATCCTCCAGTCGGTCCAGATGCCCATCGAGCACAGGCGGATGTAGAGATCAGAGAAGCCGACCCAGAAGAGGCTCATCCAGGCGCAGAGCATGTGCCGACGGTTGAGGCAGGTGGAGCAGGCGTGGGCCTGGCGGCGGAGCCGGAACCTGGCCAAACTGTCCAGGCGGCCGCCCAGCAAGTGGCGCAGGGAATGGCAACCCAAAGTATAACTGCCCAGCAGGATCACGTTGACCACTAGCACCAGGCTGCCCACCCCAATCCCGAATTCGGTGCGCCCGGTGGCCGGGTCCTCGAACCACAGGCCCTTCCACGCGTCCCAGGCCAGCACAAACAAGAAGCCCAGGGCCAGGTATAGGAAATAGCGGTGGACGTTTTGCAGGATCAGCGGAAAGGAGTGCTCCCCCCGGTAGTGCTGGCGCGGCTCGGCCACCGCGCAGGAGGGCGGGTCAGCCCAGAAGGCTTTGTAGTACGCGCCCCGGTAGTAGTAGCAGGTGAAGCGGAACCCGGCAGGGGCCCACAGAATGAGGAAGGCCGGCGAGAAGGGCACTCCCTCGGGCCACCACCCAGGGCTGGGCCCGAACCAACTGTGGGACGAACTGCCGAAGAATTCGGGGGAGTAGAAGGGAGAGAGGTACGGCCCCAGGTGGTAGTGCGCCCCCTGGAAGGCCGCCCAGGTCGAGTAGATGATAAAGGCCGAGAGCCCCAAAAAGACTAGGAGCGGCTGCACCCACCACGCGTCGGGGCGCGAGGTGGCGCCAAACCCGCTCTGCCGGAGGGAAAGGCCGGGCGAAGCCATACAAACTCCCTGTCTGAGAACGCGGTGGAATTCAAAAACTTGTCTAAGATAATACGGAGGAAGGGGCGGGGCAATACAAAACGGACTATTGCTGGCGGGGGAAAATTTTAGTATCCTACGGCCATGTTTTCGCTTAAATCCCTGTCGCGCGAAGCCCTCCCCAAGGCCCTAGAGCGCGCCGAGCGCTACCGCCTGCTCAACGAGCCGGCCGTGGCCGAGAGCATCTGCCACGACATCCTCGCCATCGAACCGGAGCACCAGCAGGCCCTAATCACTCTAATCCTGGCCCAGACCGACCAATTCGCCGAGAACGCAGCCCTGGGCGCTCCCCAAGTCCTGGCACTCATCCCCCAGCTCCAGGGCGAGTATGAGCGCTGCTATTATGCGGGGATCATCTGCGAACGCCAGGCCAGGGCCCGGCTCAAGCGGGAGTACCCGGGGGCCTGGTTCGACGCCTACGACCTCTTTCTCCAGGCCCTGGAGTGGTTCGCCAGGGCCGAAGCCCTGCGCCCGCCGGGCAATGACGAGGCCATCCTGCGCTGGAACACCTGCGCCCGCCTGATTGAGGGCCACAAACTCAAGCCCCGGCCCCAGGACGAGGCCGAGCACGGCATCGAGTAACCCCCCTACTTCTTTCCGAGTCTGGCTCTCAGGTAATCGCGGTTGAGGAAGGCGATGTGCGCGGCCGAGATCTCCTTGGGGCAGACCGCCTCGCACTCGTACTCGTTGGTGCAGTTGCCGAAGCCCTCCCGGTCCATGGCCTCCACCATCATCATCACCCGCCGCCCCCGCTCGGGCCGCCCCTGGGGCAGCACCCCGAGGTGCTTGATTTTGGCGGCGACGAAGAGCCGGGCCGAAGCGTTCCTGCACGAGGCCACGCAGGCCCCGCAACCGATGCAAACCGCCGCGTCCATAGCCTCCTCGGCGGTTTCCTGGGGGACGAGCAGGGCGTTGCCGTCGGGGGCGGAGCCGGTGTTCACCGAGGTGTACCCGCCGGCCTGCATGATCCGGTCGAAGGCCGAGCGGTCCACCACCAGATCCTTGACCACCGGAAAGGCCGCCGCCCGCCAAGGCTCGATGTGGATGATGTCCCCATCTTTGAAGCTGCGCATGTAGAGCTGGCAAGTGGTGGTCCCTCGGCCCGGCCCGTGTGGCACCCCGTTGATCATCAGGCCGCAGGCCCCGCAGATCCCCTCGCGGCAGTCGCTCTCGAAGGCAATGGGGTCCTCCCCCTTGAGCGCGAGCTGGTCGTTGACCACGTCGAGCATCTCCAAAAAGGACATGTCGGGCGAGATGCCCTGGGCCGGATAGGCGGCCATTCGCCCCGGCGCACGGCCGTGGGCCTGGCGCCACACCACCAGTGTCAGGTTTATGCGTTTCACGCCCTCGCTCATTTGTAGCTCCTCTGGCTGGGGGAGACCCGCTCAAAGACCAGCGGCTCCCGGTGCAGAACGGGCTCGGCCCCCACCCCGGCAAACCCCCAGGCCGCCACGTGCGCGAAACGCCCATCGTCGCGCCTGGCCTCGCCCTCCTCGGTCTGGTGCTCCTCGCGGAAATGGCTGCCACAGGATTCGTCGCGACTCAGCGCGTCGTGGGCCAGGAGTTCGGCGAACTCCATGAAGTCGGCCACCCGGCCGGCCCGCTCCAGCACCTGGTTGAACTCTCCCGGCGTGCCGGTGACGGTGAGGTTCTGCCAGAACTCCTCGCGGATCTTGGCCACCTCGGCCTTGCAGTGCCGCAGGCCCGCGGCGCTGCGGGCCATGCCGCAGTAGTCCCACATCAGCAGGCCCAACTGGCGGTGGAAATCGTCCACCGTACGTTTGCCCTTGACCGCCAACAGGCGGTTGAGGCGGGCGGCGGCGGCCTCCTCGGCCTCCGCAAAAGCCGCGTGGTCCGTGTCCACCCTGGCGCCGGCGGCCCCGGCCAGATACCCGCCCAGGGTATAGGGGATGATGAAGAACCCGTCTGCCAGGCCCTGCATCAGGGCGCTGGCGCCGAGGCGGTTGGCCCCGTGGTCGGAGAAGTTGGCCTCCCCCAGCACAAAGAGCCCGGGCAGGTTGCTCATGAGATTGTAGTCCACCCACAGCCCGCCCATGGTGTAGTGTACCGCCGGATAGATGCGCATCGGGGCGTGGTACGGGTCCTCGCTGGTGATCTCCTCGTACATCTGGAAGAGGTTGCCGTACTTCCGGCGGATCAGCGCCTCCCCGTCGCGGGCGATGGCCCCTGCGAAGTCGAGGTACACCGATCGCCCGGTGCCGCCCACCCCCTTGCCCTCGTCGCAGACCGCCTTGGCCGCCCGCGAGGCCACGTCCCGCGGCACCAGGTTGCCGAAGCTCGGGTAACGCCGCTCCAAGAAGTAATCGCGCTCCTCCTCGGGGATCTGGTCCGGGCGGCGCGGGTCGCCCTGCCGCAGGGGCACCCAGATGCGGCCGTCGTTGCGCAGGCTCTCGCTCATCAGGGTGAGCTTGGACTGATAGCTGCCCGAGACCGGGATACAGGTGGGATGGATCTGGGTGAAGCAGGGATTGGCCAGGAAAGCCCCGCGCCGGTGGGCCCGCCAGATGGCGGTGACGTTGCAGGACTTGGCGTTGGTGGAGAGAAAGAAGACGTTGCCGTATCCGCCGGTGGCCAGGACCACCGCGTCGGCGGCGTAGCGCTCCAGTTGGCCGGTGATCAGATTGCGGGCCACAATGCCCCGGGCCCGGCCCTCCACCAGCACCAGCTCCAGCATCTCCCGCCGGGGAAAGAGCCTCACCCGACCGGCTTCCACCTGGCGCATCTGCGAGCTGTACGCCCCCAACAAGAGCTGCTGGCCGGTTTGGCCCCGGGCGTAGAAGGTGCGCGAGACCTGGGCCCCGCCAAAGGAACGGTTGGCCAGGGTACCGCCGTACTCGCGGGCAAAGGGCACACCCAGGGCCACGCAGTGGTCGATGATCTGGGTGCTGATCTGGGCCAGGCGGTAGACGTTGGCCTCGCGGGCCCGGTAGTCGCCGCCCTTGATGGTATCGTAGAAGAGCCGGAAGACGCTGTCGCCGTCGTTTTGGTAGTTCTTGGCCGCGTTGATGCCGCCCTGGGCCGCGATGCTGTGGGCCCGGCGCGGGCTGCCCTGCACGCAGAAGTTGAGTACCTGGTACCCCAACTCGCCCAGGGCCGCCGCGGCCGAGGCCCCGGCAAGGCCGGTGCCCACCACGATGACCGTGCGTTTGCGCTTGTTGGCCGGGGTGACCAGTTTCAGCTCAGAGCGGTGCCGCTCCCACTTCTCCTCCAGAGGGCCACCGGGGACATGTGCGTCGAGTGCCATCGCCCTACCTCATCGAAAAAAGAAAAAGATCCACAGGGGGATGACCCCAAAACCGCCGGCCAAGACCAGGCAGACGAGAATGCTGGCGGAGCGCAGCCGCGGGGAGAGCGCAATGCCCAAGGTCTGGAAGGCGCTCTGGAAGGAGTGCCACAGGTGAAAACCTAAAAGCGTCATGGCCAGGACGTAGCCGCCGGCGTAGAGGGGGGTCTTGAAGCTCCCCACCACCAGGTCGTAGAGGGTGCCCCCCCCACGGTCGCCGTACTTGAAATTGACGATGTGGACGATGAGAAAAACAAAGATGAGGAGCCCCGAGTAGAGCATGGTGCGGGAGGCGAGATTGCGTCCCCCCGAGGCCCGTACAATCTGGTAGCCGTGGGGTCGGGCCCGGCGGTTGTCGCGGCTGACGCTGATGGCCAGCCACACATGGAGCAGAAAAACGGCGACCAGGCCAATCTCCACCGGCACCAGCAGCGGGTGGCGGAGCAGGTACTCGGAGTAGGCGTTGAACTGCGCCCCGCCGTCCTTTTTGAGCAGCAGCAGATTGCCCGCCAGGTGGCCGGCGAGAAACACGTAGAGGGCCAATCCGGTCAGGGCCATGCCGAATTTCTTGCCAACCGAACCAGTGAACAACTTAGCGAGCATCGCGGCCTCCTCCGCTTTCTCCTGGGTGCTGGAACGGAGGAAATATCGCGATAAAACCCCTTCCCGGCAAAACTCAGAAGCGCCCCAGGCGCAGTCCCTCGTCCACGAAGTACCACTAAGTCTGGTATTCGGTGGTGGTGGGGATGGAGTGGTCCGAGTGGAGGATATCGTCGTAGTTGCCCTTGACCTGGGGGATCTTCCCGGCCAGCTCGCGGCAGATGGCTTCGCCGTCATTGGCCACCAGGTTCCGGGCGTCCATGCCCCTTAACAGGGAGAGCCGGTCGCCAAAGTTGCGGTGGATGCGCAACAGGTCCATGCCGGCCTCGATAATGTCGGGCAGCAAAGGCTCAATGTAGCCGCAGGACTGCATGATCACCGGCAGGCCCAGGGAATGGGCGTAGCCGATGGTGCAGGTGTGGGCCGGCTTGATCAGCTCCCGGCATGCTAGAGGGGGACATGAAGGGCCGCATTTTGAAGCCCATGTCCTCGTAGGACCAGATCCCATCTGGATTGCCCTCCTTGGCGAATAGGATCTCCATCAGCTGGATGGTCAGCTCGGCGTAGGTATCGGCCATGTCGCGCACCCACCCTGGGTGCAGGGCTAGGTCCTCCTGGGGCCACACGTGCCCTTGCCCCTGCCACACCGCCACACCTCGAGGGTGTCCCCCCCGAAAATGCTCCTACAGCCCGATGCGGTCCACAGGCTGGCGCCTGAGGATTCTGCCGAAGCGCTCCACGCCGGTCAGAGCTTCCATCTGCGTGCTCCCTCCCGTTTGTTTATCTTCAGGGTATTGGTCAGGGCCGGCGCCCTCACTTCAAGGCGCGCCCTAAAAAATGTTCGCACAACCCCATCCCGAGCAACGAGGATCGATGGCCCCCGACTCCTTCCAGCC
>VGJS01000053.1 GCA_016867395.1 Candidatus Handelsmanbacteria bacterium | reverse complement strand
GCCCCCGTTATATTCCAGAATGGACTGTCCTGCCCTGTAGCTCCACCTGCACCGCCTTTTCCCGACGGAGCGCCTGATGCCAGGCTTTTTCTTCTCTGCCCAGCGCCTGCTTTCCGGCCTGCTGTGGGCCGCTGCCAGCCTGCCCCTGGCGGCTGGCGCCGAGCAGTTGAGCTTCGACACGGCCCAGGACTGGGGCCGCTGGCAGTTGCCCCTGGGCGCCGTGCAGGTGACTCCCGAGGGGATCGTCAGCCCGGTCCTGGTCCGCAAGAACATCGATGCCGTGACGGATGCCGCGGCCTTCGGCGGGGGCATCCGCAAAGCCGGATCCAATGAAAGGGAGGCCGCGCTGGTGATGGACGGCGACCCGGCCACCGGCTGGAGCCCTGATCCAGGCGACCCGACCGAGGACTGGTTCATCGAGGTGGATCTGGGCCGCGGGGTCTCGGCCAACAAGGTGACCCTGATCTTCGCCGCGGAAGCCCCGCCCTTTGAACTCTTCGACCTGCTCCTGTCCACCGGCGAACCGCAGACCGACAACATCGCCGCCCCCATCCCCGGCACCCTGGTCTACCGCATCAAGGAGCGCTACAAGGAGAACCAACACCACGCCGTGAGTTTCGTGCCGGCCCACCCAGACGACACCCCCATCCAGTACCTGCGCATCGAGAACTTCAAACACGTGCCCGGCGCCAGGCTGGTGGAGGTGCAGGTGGAATCCATCGGCGACAATATCGCCCTCAACCTGCTCCAGCGGGGCGGCAATATGGACGTGGTTGCCGACCTGGCCAATACCGCCGAATCCGTGCCCCTGAGCAATGTCCTGGCCCTGGTGGACGGGGACCTGTACCAGCGCTGGGCCTATGGCCGGGCCTCCCGCGGCCAGAACGACATCGACGCCCATATCATCGTCGATCTGGGCGCGGTGTACTGGTTGGACCTGACGCGGATCATCGGAGGGGTAGTGGTGCGTTCGGGCTGGGGCGGGGGCATCACCACCAACCACTACGTCTCGCGCCGCCGCTGGGGGTTCCGCTACTACGAGTTCATGACCTCGGACGGGTCCCTTTCCCCGGACGGCACCCGGATCTGGACCAAGCACTTCGCCGGCATCGCCAACTCCGAGGAATCCTCGCGCGGCCTGGTCGACCACCACTTCAACCTCATCCCCGCCCGGTACGTGCGCATCTTCTGGAAGTACTGGGACACCAGTTGTTTCTCGGTGGTCACCCTGGGCGAGGACGGCTCCAGCTCCCTGGTCCCCGGCTGCGCCGCCGGCGGCGAGACCGACGAGATCCAGATCTTCGGCCAGGGGTATCCGCGGGAGGCCACCTTGCGCTCCCCCCTCATCGACCTGAGGGACATCCGCAATCTCAACTCGTTGGAATGGCAGGCAGATACCCCCCTTGGCACCCGGGTGGAAATCCGCAGTCGCACCGGCAACGAGGTGGTGGAGAAACACACCTACTACGACAAAGACCTCAAGGAAGTCACCCAGAAGAGGTGGGAGAAGCTCATCCCCAGCTTCCGCGGCCCCATCGACACCAGCCTGGCGGTGGGCAGCGACTGGAGCCCCTGGAGCAAGATCTACGGCTTTTCCGGCGAGGCTTTCCAATCCCCCTCCCCCCGGCGCTATCTGGAACTAGACGTGCGCCTGGCCTCCGACTCGCCCGAGGCAGCCGCCTCCCTGGATTTCTTGCGCCTCAACTACACCCCCCCCCTGGCCCGTGCCACCGTGGGCGAGATCACCCCGGTGGAGGTGGAACCGGGGGTGGCCAGGGAATTTTCCTACTTCCTGCGTTCCCGGCAGACCCAGGCCAAAGGCTTCGACCGCCTGAACCTGGAAACCTCGGCCCCGGTTCAATTTAGGGCCGCCTACCTCGAAGGTCAGCCCGTGGATGGGGCCACTGTCGAATCCACCGAAAGGGGGTTCCAGCTGACCTTCCCCCGGGCCGTCCGCAGCGACCAGTTGGTCGAAGTCCGCTTTGAGTCCTCGATCTATCTCCAGTCCACCCTCTTCGACCTTTTCCTGGAGGACAGCCGTCAGGGGCCCGGTCTGCGCCAGCGGGTGGACCCCGGTGACGCCAGCGACCTGGTGGAAAGCAGCACCAATGTGGTGCACCTGTCGGTCACCCGCGATCTCTTCGCCTCCCTGACCCTCAGCCCCCGGATGATCACCCCCAACGGCGACGGGGTCAACGACCAGGCCACCGCCACCCTGAGCCTGCTCAATGTGCTGGTCCCCCGCCCCCTGCACCTGAAGGTTTTCGACCTGTCGGGCCGCCTGGTCAAAGCCGTGGAACAGGAGGGCAAGGCCGGCCAACAGCACCTGCTTTGGGATGGGCGCAACCATCGGGACCAGTTGGTCCCACCAGGGGTATACATAATTGAGGTGGGGGTCGAGGGGGATGCCGGATCCAAAACCACCCGGCAGTTGGTCTCCGTAGCCTACTAAGTTTGACAAAAAAATCTTGTTAGACTGCCCTATTGACTTGAAAGAAAAATTTCTTGACAATCGGTAGCTCAAACATTAGAGTTAGATACCCAAAATTTCGCTGTGCGGAACTATCAGCCCTGCGAAAGGAGGTGAAAACCTCTCATAGCGCGGCCGAATTTTGAGCCCGACGGGTAATGGCCCCTTGCCATCGCATCTCAACTCAACACTTCTCTCTCTATGGAGGTAATAATGCGCAAACCCCTAGCCCTTGCCCTGGGCGCGATGCTGGTGGCCACCAGCGTCTGGGCCCAGGAACCGGCCGAGGTGCCTCTGTACTTCGCGGTGGGCATCCCCGACGGCAATATCCCCACTGTCGACGGCAACAACGCCGACTGGAAATGGGTGGACAAGAGCTTTGAGGTCACCATCGAAGATATGCATGCCCTGACCGGCAGCGCCGACGATGCCGACGACCTGTTCATCGACATCCTCATCGGCTGGAACAAGAGCCGCAACAGCATGTACGCGATGATCCACAGCCACGACGACTACCTGATCGTCGACAAGAACCCCAGCTGCACCTTCCGCGACGACAACTGCGAAGTGCACTTCGATCCGGACAACCAGGGCGGCGGTCCGTACTCCGCTCCGGCCGACCAGGATCTGCAGCCGGCCTACCAGATGTGCTTGAGCTTCTCCGACCAGTTCCCGCGGGTGCAGATGTACAACGGTGCCCTGGGCAACTTCAATCAGAGCGCCTTCGACTTCTGGTGGACCCACTCCGGCGACTTCGTCAAGGCCAACATGACCAACCGGGGCCAGGAGTACTACTACGAGTTCTCCGCCTCGCTCTTCGATCCGCTCTCGATCAGCGGCGGCCCCGGCGCCAGCACCCGCTGGGTCCTCGCCGCCGAGCAGACCATCGGCATGTCCATCTCCGTGGACGACGCCGACGAAGGCGTCAATGCCAACGGCGTTCTGGGTCAGGAAGACCTGTGCGACGGCGGTTGCCCGGACGGCTTCTTCTGGCAGGCCCAGTTCAGCATGTCCGAGCAGTTCATGAACAGCGGCGGCATGCCCGATATCTTCCTCACCGCCCCCGGCACCGCCACCGCAGTCGAGTCCACCTCCTGGGGCCAGCTCAAGACCCTCATCAAAGAGGATATCTGAGCAGTATCGCTCCATAGAGGTCAGCACCGCGAGGGGAGGGGAACGGTGTTCCCCTCCCCTCTTTTATCACGATCCCTGAAGCGGGCGAAAGAGCATGAGGCGCTGGTCAAAAAATCTCCCTTGGGCGCTGGTGGGTGCGCTGGCTGCGGCCCTCCCCCTCCAGGCGGCGGATCGCTGGCAGGCGGGTGCTTCCGGCCTTAACTGGGAAAGCGTCGGCACCCAGGAGGGCCTGGCCACCGACACCAAAGCTCTGCTGCCGGCAACGGTGAACCCGGCGCAGAACGCCCTGACGGACCTGCGCCGGCGCGCCGGCCGCATCGAGTCCCCCCAGAGTACCGAGGATCTGACCACCTTGCTGACCGACGGCAACGAGGAGACCTTCTGGAAGGTCACCCGCGAGCGCCGGCCCGACGGTACCTCCATGGTCATCGACCTGGGTGCCATCCTGCCCATCAACCGCATCCGCGTGCTGGGCGACAAGGACTCCTTCCTGCGGGCCTACGACCTTTTCGTCCACGACGGCGACCCCGACCAACTGCGCGACGACCGACCCATCGGCTACACCAACCTGATCCGCACCAATCTCGAACAGGACAACTCGGTCATCGAGGTCGAGTTCCCCCTGCAGTTCGTCCGCTTCATCAGGCTCATCAGCCGCACGGGACAGGAGTTCATCATCTCCGAAGCCGAGGTCTACGGGGACGGCTTCGCCCCGGCCAGCCGCTTTGTCTCCCAGATCATCGACCTGGAGGGGGCGGCCAACTTCGGCCGCATCGCCCTGGCCGCCCGGACCGACTCGGCCACCCAGATTGTCCTGCAGACCCGCACCGGGACGGTCCCCGACCCCAGCATCTACTATCGCAAGACCGTGGTTTTCGAGGGCGAGGAACGGGCCGAGGAGCCCATCCTGCCCATCGGCGACCCATCGGCGGCTGAGGCTTACAAAAAACTGGTGGGCGCCGACAAGGGACGGGTGGTGGACAATCTCCTCGAATGGAGCCCCTGGTCTGCCCCCTATGAGAGTTTTGAGAGCCAGTTGCTCTCGCCCGGCAACCGCCGCTACCTCCAGTTCCGACTTCTCTTCTCCTCCCAGAACGCCCGACGCGGCGCCGTGGTCGAATCCTTCACCTTTGAATATTCCACCCCGGCCCTGGGACGGGAACTGTTGGCCGAGGTCACGCCCGGCGCCGTGGTGCTGGGAGAACAGCACACCTTCGACTACTTCGTCAAGGCCCAGTTCGGCCCGGAAACCCCCGGCTTCGACCGCATCGAGATCAAGACCCCCTTCAAGGCCCAACTCAAGGGGGTGGAGTTGGACGGCCAGGTGCTGCCGGCCGCCGCCTACGCCGAGGTGAATGAGGGCGACGACAGCCGGCTCACCATCCAGCTCAATGACCAGCGGGTTTCCACCTCCGGCCAGGTGCTGCGCATCTCCTTTGAAACCCTGGTGACGGTGTACGGAACCACTTTCTTCGCCAAGGTTTTCGACAGCCAGAGCGACGCCCTTGGGCAGGACGTGATCCCCGGCGATGCCTCGCCGGCCTCCGACTCCGACCGGCTTTCCGTACATGGGGAACTGCGCCGCGAACTAGTGCTCGATCTGCGCGCCACCCCGCCGGTTTTCACCCCCAATGGGGATGGCGTCAACGATCTGGGCACCATCACCTATATCCTGCTCAGGGCACTCAGCCCCGTGCCGCTGGAACTGACCGTTTTCGACCTGGCCGGCCGGCCGGTGCGCCATCTGCAGCAGGCCACCAGTCTCAACGGTCCTCAGCAGGCCAGTTGGGACGGGTTGGACGACCAGCAGCAGCAGGTATCCCCCGGCCTTTATCTGGTGCGCCTTTCCGTGGGTACCGACACCGGGTCCGAGGCGCATACCCAGTTGGTGGGCGTGGCCTATTGAGGCCACAGGAGCAAACCCCATGAAACCCTCGAAAGCCCTGGGCGCCGCGCTCCAGGTGCTCGTGGCCGGATGGTGGACGGCGGCCCAGGCCGAGCGCATCTCCTTTGACACTCCGCAGGCATGGAGCACCTGGTCCATCCCCACCGGAGCAGTGACCCTGAGCGACCAGGGCCTCGCGCCAGTGCCCGTGCGCAAAAAGGTCAATGCCTCCCTCGACGCCGCCAGCTTCGCCGGCACCTTTCTGGCCGGCAGCGCCCAGGCCCAGGCCGCTCTGGTGGGCGACGGGGATCCGCTCACCGGCTGGGCGCCCCAGGACAGCGATCCCCTGGAAAACCAGTGGCTCGAGGTGGACCTGGGCCGTCTGGTGACCGCCGAGAAGATCCGCCTGCGCTTTGCCGAGGGCACCCCGCCCCTGGAGTTCTTCAACGTCCTGCTCTCCACGGGGGAGCAGTTCTTCACCAACGCCCTGGTCCCCATCCCCGGCACCATGGTATTCAGCCACTCCGAGACCTTTGGCTTCAACAAATCCGGCCTGGTCGAACTGAGCTTCAAACACGGTTCGGTCCGCGCCCTGCGCCTCCAGGCCGCCCAGCGCACCCCCGGCTTCCAACTTGTCGAGGTGGAGGTGGAGGCCATCGGCGACAACGTGGCCCTGGGCATGCTCGAACGGGGCGGCGCCATCGACCTGATCACCGATCTGCAAAACGTCCTGGAGGGCGGCGAGCGCATGGTGGACGGCGACATCGTCACCAACTGGGCCCTGCAGACCTTCCACCAGACCCAGACCGGCAAGGACGTCTTCAACCGCGTCATCTTCGACCTGGGCGCCCTCTACTGGCTCGACCAGTTGCGGGTGGTGGGCGAGCCGGCCAGCGCCCCCTCGGGGCTGCGCTCGGTCTATGGCAACTTCTTCTGGTACCAGGTGCTGGCCTCGGACGGCTCGCGCGCCCCGGACGGCACCCTGCGCTGGCACGAGGTCGCCTTTCTGCCCAACCTGCCGGAAAACCAGATCGATACCCGCAACTTCGACCACGCCTTTCCGCTGCAGAAGGTCCGCTACATCCAGCACTACTACCCCTCCACAGCCGAAGGCGGGGAGCGCTCCGGCACCCATGGCCTGTACCGCAACTTCGGCCTGATCAGCGAATACCAGTTCTACGGCGAGGGGTACCCGGCCCAACTGCGCCTGCGCTCGCCCATCCTCGACCTCAAAGGCATCCGCAACGTCACCGCGGTCGAATGGGCTGGGCACACCCCCGAGAGTACCCAGATCGAGATCTTCACCCGCACCGGCAACGAGGTGATCGAGCAGATCCTCTACTACGACAAGAAGGGCAAGGAGATCACCCAGAAGAAGTGGGAGAAGACCCCCGCCACACAGCGCGGCCCCGTCGACACCCTCCAGGCCATCGGCAGCGACTGGAGCATCTGGAGCCCGGCCTATATCCGCTCCGGCGAGCTCTTCAAGTCCCCCTCGCCCCGCCAGTACCTCCAGGTTGAGGTCCGGCTGCTTTCGGACGCCCCCCAGGCCAGCGCCTCGCTGCGCGAACTGCACCTGGTCTACGAGAATCCCATCGCCCTCCAGACCGCCGGCGAGGTCTATCCCCAGCAGGTCCAGCCGGGCAAGGACGAGGAATTCACCTACTTCATCCAGCCCACTTTCGGCGGCCGCTCCCAGGGCTTCAACCGCCTCTCCCTCAACGCCTCGGTGCCGGTGGTCTTCACCCAGGCGAAGATCGGCGGCCAGGAGGTCCAGGGGCGGATCGACACCACCGCCGAGGGTTTTGCCCTCACCCTGCCGGCGGTGGTCAAAACCGAGGAACTGGTCCAGCTCTCCTTTCGCTCCACCATCTACCAGAACCGCACCCGCTTCGACCTCTTTCTCAGCAACACCCAGTTGGGCGAAGCCGTGCTGCAGCGGGTGGACGAAGGGGATGCCAGCGCCGAGGTGGCCAGCGAGTCCATCTCCGTCAGCCTGCCCATCACCGGCGAGCTGCTGGCCAATCTCTCGCTGGCCCCGGCGGTGCTGACCCCCAACGGCGACGGCATCGGCGACCAGATGCGCCTCGAATTCGACGCCTTCAAGCTGCTTTCGCCCCGCCCGGTGCAGGTGACCATCTACGACCTGGCCGGCAGGGTGGTGGTCCGTCTGATCCGCGAGGGACTGGCCCAGCACCACACCTTCAACTGGGACGGGCGCAACGCCGAAGGCCGGCTGGTCAGCCCGGGCACCTATCTGATCCACACCGAAATCTCGGGCGACTCGGGCACCCAGACGGTGGAGCGTCTGTTGCCCGTGGCCTACTGAAACCTGGATAGCCCTGACCCTCAGGCTACACCGAGGAGATCCTCATGGCTGCTGTTTTCCTGCTGCTGCTGGTCCTGTTCGGCCTGGCTGCCCCGCCCAGCGCCCCGGCGGTCGATTACCTCACCTTCGGCACCCGGGCGCGCCCCTGGACCGCCGATTCCCTGGTGTTCAACGCCCTCGAACAGGTGGAAGGGCGCCTGGGGCCGCTGGTGGCGGACTCTACCGAGAACCTCCTGCCGCGCGTCAAGGAACTGGGCGGTAGCGCGGTGACCTCGGTGGCGGCCGCGGCGGCGCGATCCAATCAGATCCTGCGGGAGTTGACCGACAACGACTACACCACCGGCTGGCGGGTCTACACCAACCCCAACGGAGCCGAACTCAACCTCGACCTGGGCGCCGTCTTCATCCTCAGCCGCGTCCACATGCTGCGTGGGGTGCTCAACTCCGACGAGCGCTCCCTGCGCGGCTACGAGATCTACGCCAACGACGGGGACAGCCTCAATTTCGTCGGCAGCGAACCCATCTACTCCCTTATCGCCCAGGACCGTTCCCACGGCGCCCCGGAACTGGACGTGCGCTTCAGACCCCAGGCCGTGCGCTACCTCCGGATGCGCAGCACCGGCGAACGCTCCTTCCAGATGGGCGACATGGAGATCTTCGGCATTGGGGTCACCCCCTTTGCGCACTACATCTCCAAGGTGATCGACCTGGGCCAGCCGGCCAACTTCGGGCCGGTTGAGGTCCACGCCGCCATCGACTCCAGGGCGCGCCTGCTCTTCAGCACCAAGACCGGCTCGGTCGATAGCGACTCGCTCTACTACAAGCAGACCGGCATCCCCGGCGAGTTCGCGGAGGTGCCCAGGGAACAGTTCGACCGCTCCCTCGACCCTTCTTACGCCGGGGTGGTGCGGGTCAACAACCGCGAGTGGAGCCCCTGGAGCCCGCCCTATGCCGACCTGGAGGGGCCGCTCGGCTCCCCCGACAACCGCCAGTACCTGCAATTCGAGTTCCGCTTCATCTCCAACGGCCTCACCGCCAAGGCCCAAATCGACTCGCTGCGCTTCGCCTACACCGTGCCGGCCATCGCCGATTCGGTGGTGGGTGAGATCGCGCCGGCCACCGCCCAGCTGGGGCAGCGCAACAGTTTCACCTACCATCTACGAAGCGTGGTCTCGCGCAACCGGCGGGGCTTCGACACCGTGCTGATCACCACCCCCTTCGCGGCCACGGCAACCGCCGTGAACGTGGACGGGGTCAGCGTGCCCTTCACCCAGGAATCCAGCGACCGCCAGCTCCGGGTGACCTTTGCCGGCAACCGGATCAAACAGACGGGCCAGCAGCTGAGCGTGGTCTTCGACTGCCTGGTGGCCGTGTCGGGAACCGAGTTCCGCGGCGAGGTGGCAGACAGCAAGTCCGACGCCTTTCCCCAGCGGATCATCGGCGCCGACGCCGACCCGGCGGTGGAGGGCAACACCCTGGTGGTGGGCGGCCTGATCGAGGACGAACTCTTCACCGGCGTGCAGCTCTCCGGCGGCGGGGTCCTCACCCCCAACGGGGACCGGATCAACGACGCCCTGCAACTCGACTATATCTTGCTGAAAGCCACCAGCCCGGTGCTGGTGAAGGCGGGCATCCACGACCTTTCCGGGGCTCTGGTGAGAACCCTCTACGCCCAGCGCGACCTGAGCGGACCCAACCGCGTCCCCTGGGACGGGCGGAACGAAGGCGGCGACCTGGTGCCGCCGGGACTGTACCTGTTGCGGCTCTCGGTGCGAACCGACGCGGGCGAAACCACCCGGTTCCACACCGTGGCGGTGGCCTACTGACCCGGAGCAGCCGGCCGCCGTCCAGCTTCACCTGGCAAAGACCAACGCTTATTACATCTGTACTCTAGGGAGGGATGTCATGCGCAGATTCACGTCTTGGGGGTTGGTGCTGGCCCTGTTGCTGTGTTGGGCCGCAGCCGGCAACGCGGCCACGCCGGGCCGGGAGCGCGGCGCCACCGCGCAGGTGCGGATCGAGGGGTTCGATCCGCTCGTTCCCACCCTGCGCAAGTGGTACGTGCCGCAGGACCTCTACTACATCTACAACTGGGGGGGCTACAAGTACACCAACTACGCCCGCACCCCGTACCAGCGCTACGTGGGCACTGAACTCGAAGGCCGCGGCCAGTACGACATCTTCGGCAACTGGATCACCCGCGGCTGGAGCATCTACCAGTGGCGACAGGAACAGCCTCTGGCCTTCGGCAGCACGGTGTTCAAGGATGGGCGTTTCTCCAGCTGGTTCAACAACCTGGTGGTCGCCTCCGACGCCAAAGGCCAATACTTCACCTCCCTGACCATCGGCGACGACATCCGCACTACCCTCACCCCGCTGACCTTCAGCCGCTCCAGCTTCAACGGCATCCAGTGGGACTTCATGTCCGACAAGTACGCCGGCACCGTCCTCATGTCCAGGGTCAGCGAGCCGGTGCGCCTGGCCGCCGGCCAGGCCGACCGCGACCAGCGCAGCGACTATACCAATTTCATCGGCCTGCGCGGCACCGCCCAGATCGGCGACTTCATCAACCTGGGTGCCACCTTTGTCAACAACAGCTTCGGCTCCAGCCGCTCCGACTTTGCCGAGACCTCCCTGGCCGGTCTCTTGACCAGCAGCCAGAACTCGGGCAACGTCACCGAGATCGTCATCCGCATCGCCGACGACTCGCCCGGCGACGGCTCCGGGGCCCTCTACTTCTCCTCCCAGATGAGTGTTGCCAGCGACACCTCCGGCCTGATCCCCACCGCGGTGAAACCCTCCATCGAAGGGGGACGCCAGCGCGAGGGTTTCCTCGAAGCCCTGGAGGAAGCCCCCATCGTGCTGCGCTTCGCCGTTCCCGATCCCCTGGTCAGCAAGCGGGTACACTTCGACCTGGTGCTCTCCAACGACTACCGGGTGGACATCACCTCCAATCTCCAGACCAACATCAACGGCCAGCCCATATTCCTGCCGGTGGCCCGGGCCAAGGACAACGTGCGCGACAACACCAACCAGCGGGTGGTCAGCTTCGACTACGGCCTGCCCTCGGCCAACCAGATCGCCGGCGTCACCGTGGAACTGGAGGACGTGCTGGGCTTTGAGGTGCGCGGCGAGTTCGCCCGCAACACCCAGTACTACCGCTATCCCAACATCAACGTCGAGAAGCTCAGCAAGCTGAGCAAAAGCGACCAGCAGGCCGACGCCTGGTACCTCAACGCCACCAAGCGCGCAGGCCGCCTCTTCGGCTACGGCGAACTCTTCAGCATGGACCCCTCCTACACCTCGCGGGGCTACATCACCGACCAGAACGATTTCGTCGATTACGAAAACGCCCGCCAGAACTGGTTCGAGTACATCGACGACAACGACGACCAGGACCGCACCGTGGACTGGCCGCGCTTCGGGGGGGGCGGCGGCGACAACTCGGTCTTTCCCGGACTCGACGAGAACAACGATCTGATCTCCGACTTCAACGAGAACTCCAACCGCCAGCCCGACTACGACGAGCCCTTCCTGCGGCACTACGTCGATCCCCCCGACTTTCTCTTCGGGGTGGACATGAACAACAACAACGTGGTCGACCGCTTCGAGAACGACGAGGAGGCCGACTACCCCTACCGCCTCGGGCATCGCGGCTACAACGCCTACGGCGGCGCCGAACTGTACCCCGGCTTCGCACTCAGCGTGGGCCGCAGCCGCCAGTGGCTGATTGCCGGCGAGGAACGCAGCAAGCTGTGGTACTTCCTCGTCAGCGCCCAGTACGACATGCCCCGCCTGGGCAAACTGGAGTTCTTCCACAACCTCAAGTTCGTTAAGGACGACATCCCCGACAACCTGGTGCAGTGGGTGCAGCGGCCCGGCACCGTGGGCGGCTTGCAGCCCTTCGACGACCCGATGCTGGCCAGCAACGCGGTCATCAACGAGAGTTTCGTGGGCTACACCTACATCCGCGACAACCTGACCTTCCGCAACAAGTTCCGCTTCGACCACCTCAACCAGCAGGGCGCCGCCAAGGACCTGGTCGACAACAGCACCTTCGTCGGCCTGATCAACAAGGCCGACTATCCCTTGAAGGCGGGCCCCACCCTCACCCTGATCCCCCGCTGGAAGAGCATGTGGCGCAAGCGCACCCAGGCCCGCGCCTCCCAGTTGGAGGTCAACGAACTGAGCGAAATCTTCTCCCTCAGCGCCGTCTTCCCGGTGCTTACCCGCAGCCGGGTCGAAGTGGGGGTCGAGTCCATCCTTTTCCGCAACGGCGTCAAGCAGCCCGACCCGCTGCCCCCCGAGTACGTGGACGACTTCACCGGCAAGGTCTTCACCGTGCAGTACACCAACCGGGTCCAGTACCAGGGCTATAGCATCATCGCCAACCTCGGCTTCCAGGTCAACGACCTCAACTACGTCAACCTCAAGGACCTGGACGTCAGCAACACCACCGCCTTCGTCCAACTCTTCGCCGGCATCGAGGACGAACGCCTGGGCGGCCGACCCGTGGACCGGCGCGGCGCTGATTTCTGAGCCCAGGGTAGGGAGTAGGTACGGGATGAAGGGTGGATTGGTCAAGGGGCTGGGCGCGGCCCTGTGCGCCGCGCTGGCCTGGTCCTGCGGCCCCCGGCAGCCGGCCCAGAGCGGGCCGGTGGTGCTGGCCACGGTGGCCGGGGCGGCGGTAACGGATCAAAACTTTGCCTCTGCCGCCGAGAAGCTAGGGACTGGCTCCGGCGAGACCCAGACCCTCGACGACTGGCGCCGGCAGTTGCAACTGCTCATCGACCGGCAGTTGCTGCTCTTCGAAGGGCGACAACAGGGGCTCGACAACGCCCCGCAGGTCCTTCAGGCCCTGGAGACCTGGGAGCGGGGCAAGCAGATCGAACTGCTGATGAAGAAACAACTGGGCGGTCGGTTGGCCTGGGACGACGCCCAGTTGGCCGAGTTCTTCGCTTCCAGGGGCGCCGACCGCGAGATCCGCCTGAGCCGCCTGGTGCTGCGCGACCGTAAACTGGCCCTGGCGGTGCTGCAGCGGGCCCGCAAGGGAGAGAAATTCGAGCGGCTCGTCGCCGAGCAGGGCAAGGGCGGGGATGGCCAGACCTACAGCGGCGAGCTGGGCTGGTTCAACCCGCTGGTGGTCGCCGACCCCCGCCTCACCTCCCTCTTCGACCAGGAGGTGGGAGCGGTGGAACTGATCGAGTCGGAAGGCGCCTACTTCCTGCTGACCCTGACCGACAAGCGCCAGGTCTCATTGCAGGACCGACGGCAACTGGCTGAGCAGGCACTGACCCAGAAAAGACAGGCCGACGCCGACCTGGCCTACCTGGAGTTCCTGATCGGCAAGTACGAGGTGCGGCTGGACACCGCCGCCCTGCAGCAGTTGCAGGCGCCCGCCCCGCTGCCGGCCATACGCCTGGTGCGCAGCAAACTGGGGGATTGGAGCATCGGCGACTACCAGCGGGCTCTCAAGGCTCTGCCTCAGCCCGAGGCCGGGCCTCCCGCCGTGGTGGCCATGCTCAGCCTCCAGGTCACCCGGACCTATATCGTGGACCAGTTGCTGGCCCGGGAGGTGCAGGAGCAGGGCCTCGAAGCCCCATTGCGGGAGGCCCACGAGCGCCTGCACGAGCAGAAGATCATCGAGGCGCTGTGGGAGCGCCAGGGGCTGCGGCAGGTGCCGGTTTCCGAGGAAGAACTGGAGGTCTTCTACCAGGCCCACAAGGCCGGCTATCCCCCGCCCCCACCCACCCAGGCCGGCCTGGCCGAGTGGCAGGGGCGGGTCCGCCGGGACCTCCAGGAGGAAAAGGCGGCGCCGCTCTTCGAGTCATATCTGGCCAGCCTGCGGCAGCGTCACGCTGGCCAGATCCACGTGGACGAGGAAGGTTTCCAGGCTTTTGTGGCCCGGCGGCGGCAGGCCGCGCCATCGCAGAACTGAGAGGAGACAGCCGATGCAAGTGGTGAGTAGATTCCCGCGCAGCCCCTGGGCCCTGGCCCTGGCCCTCCTGGCCGGCTGCGGCTATTACCAGGTCCCCGGGCGTTTTCAGCCCCTGGCGGCGGAGGGGCAGAAAACCGCCACCGCCGGCGCCCAGATGGAGATCAGCGACGACGGGTCGGTCAATTTCATCCTCAACCGCCTTGAAGTCTCGGTGCGCCCCATGCTCGACGAGGAACTGAACCGCCAGTTCCCCGCCCTTTCCGCCGACAGCAAGGGGCCGGCCGACGAGGTGCCCACCAATGCCTTCACCTACGGCGACTGGGAGGACCCGCGTACCGGCCAGGCCCCGGCGCGATTTTCGATCTTCAGAATCAGCGTCAAGAACTACGAGTACCCCAAGGTCAAGTTCGACCCGCTCCTGACCTCCATCCACAGCAGCAACGGCCGGGTCTACTATCCCTGGGGGCGCTACGACTTTGAGGAGTACTTCCGGCGTTTCCCCCAGGCTTTCAACGGCCTGGGCTACCAGCGCCTGGCCGAGCGCCGCGCCATGATCAAGCGCTCACAGTACCCGGAGGACGAGTTCTGTTTCTCGGGCCAGACCACCGAGGGGTACGTGCTCTTTCCGGTGATCCACAACGACGTCACCGAGGTCACCTTTGAGATCCCCCAGTTGGGTATCCGCTACAATTTCCGCGACGAGCCCGTCGAGCAACTCGATCTCAGCTTCCGCTTCAAGCGGGACCTGCACCAGGTCAAGACCTATCAGGAGGTGGCGGTCCAGGCCCCCTGACCCGCAGGGCAACCCCTTGCCGAACCGGCCTCTGCAGCAGAGGCCGGTTTTTTTATTACTCTACCAGCAGACAGGCTGCCCGGTGTCCGGGACCGGCGTCCCTGAGGGGCGGGTCGGCCAGGGCGCAGCGGGGCTGCGCCAGAGGGCAGCGGGTATGGAAGCGGCAGCCGGCCGGGATCTGGCCCGGACCGGGGGTCTCGCCAGCCAAAGGGGCCCGGGGTCGGCGCTGGCGCGGATCGGCGACCAGCACCGCCTCCAGCAGGGCGCGGGTATAGGGATGGCGCGGGCTCCCCAGCACCTGCTGGGCCGGCCCCTCCTCGGCGATGCGGCCCAGGTACATCACCGCCACTTCGTCGGCCAGGTGGGCCGCGGCGGCCAGATCGTGGGTGATGAAGAGCATCCCGATGCCCCGCTCCCGGCGCAACCCCGCCAGGAGATTCAGGATGCCGGCGCGGATGCCGGCATCGAGCATGGAGACCGGCTCATCGGCGATCAGAATCGCCGGCTCCAGGGCCAAGGCGCAGGCGATGGCCACCCGCTGGCGCTGCCCCCCCGAAAGCTGGTGCGGCCGGAGAGCGGCGAAATCCGCGCTCAGGCCCACGGCCTCCAGCGCCCCGGCCACCTGCGCCGGGCCGGCGGCCAGGCCGTGGATCTGGAGCGGCTCGGCGACCAACTGCCCCACGTTCATGGCGGGATTGAGGCTTTCGTACGGGTCCTGCAGCACCACCTGGACCCGCCGGCGCAACCCCTTGAGCCGGGCGGGGTCAAAGCCGGCGATCTCCTCCCCTTCGAAAAGCACCTGCCCTGCGCTGGGCTTTTCCAGGCCGGCCAGGATCAGGGCCAGGGTGGATTTGCCGCAGCCGCTCTCCCCCACCAGGGCCAGCACCACGCCCGGTTCCAGGGCCAGGCTCACCCCATCCACCGCGCACCTTTCCCGGACATCCCGACCCCGGAACACCTTGCGCACCTGGCGCGCCTCCAAGAGCGGCTTCACCTCTCCCCTTCGAGCAGGTGGCAGGCCGCTGCGCCCTGCTGCAGGGCGCGCAGGCGCGGCGTCTCCGTGTGGCAGCGGACCAGGGCCACCCCGCAGCGGGGCGCAAAACAGCAGCCCGGAGGCAGGGCCCCAGGGCGGGGCGGGGCGCCGGGGATGGCGGCCAGGGGCCGGCCGGGCTGCGAAAGATCGGGCAGGGACTGCAACAGGGCCTGGGTATAGGGGTGGCGCGGCCGCTCGAAAAGCGCCGGCGCTCCGGCCTCCTCGACCAGGGTCCCCCCGTACATCACCAGCACCCGGTCGCACAGCTGGGCCACGGCGCCCAGGTCGTGGCTGACCAGGATCACCCCCAGGCCCAGCTCGCGGCGCAGCTGGTCCAGCAGTTCGAGGATCTGGGCTTGCACCACCGCGTCCAGGGCCGTGGTCGGCTCGTCGGCGCAGAGGATGCGCGGCTGGCAGGCCAGGGCCAGGGCGATCACGGCGCGCTGCCGCATGCCGCCCGAGTACTGGTGCGGATACTCCCCGCGCCGGCTGGAAGCCAGGCCCACCAGCTCGAACAACTCGCCGGCCCGCCGGCGCCGACCCGCCGCGTCCAGTTCGGGCAGGTGGCGGCGCAGGGCCTCCTCCACCTGGTCCCCCACCGGCCGCACCGGGTTGAGGGCGTTCATCGCCCCCTGGAAGACCAGGCTGATCCCCTTCCAGCGCACCTGGTTCAACTCCGCCTCCCCCATCCGGGCCAGGTCGCGGCCTCCGAACTCGACGCGGCCGGCAGCAATGCGCCCGCCCGCCGGCAAGAGGCGCAGCAGGCTCAGCAGCAGGGTGGACTTGCCGCAGCCGCTCTCCCCCACCAGGCCCAGCGCCTCCCCGTGGCGCAGGTCAAAACCCACCCCGTCCACCACCCGGGCCACCGGCGGCCCGCCGAACTCGATGCGCAGGTCGCGCACCCGCAGCAGCGGGGCATCCGGCTCAGGGGGAAGGACCGGCCCCGGCGCCGGGGGGGTAAGTGCCAGATGATGCCCCTGCCGGCGCGGGCCCAGCAGTTGTTCGAGGCCCTGACCCAGCAGGGTGCAGCCCAGCACCACCCAGACGATGCCCAGCCCCGGCGCCACCAGGGACCACCAGGCCCCCGCGCTCATGGCCCCCCTGGTGAAGGCGAGGTTGAGCATCTGGCCCCAGCTCACCACCCGCGGGTCGGCCAGGCCCAGGAAGCTGAGGGTGCTCTCGTTGAGGATGGCCAGGGAGACCACCAGCACCGCGTTGACGACGATCAATGGGAAGATCAGAGGAAGGATGTGGCGCAGAAGGATGCGGGCCCGCCCCGCGCCCAGGGCCCTGGCCCGCAGCACCAGGGCGCGTTGCTTCACCGCCAGGGTCTGGGCCCGCACCAAGCGGGCCGTGCCGGCCCAGCCCACCAGGCCGATGACCAGGATGATGTTGAGCAGCCGGGGCCGGGTGAGGGCCACCAGGGCGATGATCAGGGGCAGGTCGGGGAGGACCAGAGCCACGTCGGTCAGGCGCATGAGGGCGTTTTCGGTGCGGCCTCCGGTGTAGCCTGCCACCAATCCCACCCCCGCGCCGATGATCACCGAGATGAAGGCGGCGGTGAAGCCCACCAGCAGCGAGACCTGCGCCCCGTAGAGAAGGTTGCTCAGCACGTCGCCGCCCCCGTCGTCGGTGCCCAGCCAATGGGCCGCCCCCGGCGGAGCGTACACGCCGCCGGCCGGCACCCCGGGCGCATGGGGGGCCAGCCAGGGGGCCAGGAGCGCCACGGCCAGGGCGCTGGCCAGGAGGCACAGCCCGGCCAGGGCCAGGCCCTCGTGCCGCAGACTGCGCCAGGAGAGCCCCTCCACCTACTCCTCCCGCACCCTGGGGTCCAGGCAGGAGTAGAGCAGTTCGGCCGCCAGGTTGGCCCCCACCACCCCCAGGGCCAGGAGCAGGAACACCCCCTGCAGGAGCGGGTAGTCGCGCCGGGTCACGGCTTCGAAGGTGGCCAGGCCCAGCCCTGGCCAGGAGAAGACCGCCTCGATCTGGATGGCCCCGGCCACGGTCAGCCCCAGGTTGAGGGCCACCAGAGTCACCAGGGGCAGGGCCGCGTTGCGCAGGGCGTGGTCCCTGAGGATCTGGAAGGTGCCCAGGCCCTTGGCCCTGGCGGTGAGGATGTAGGGTTGGGCCAGGACCTCCAGCAGGCTGCTGCGCATGATCAGCATGTATTCGGCCATGAAGACGAGGGTCTGGGTCAGGGTGGGCAGCACCAGGTGTCGGGCCAGATCAACCCATCGGGCCCAGCCCTCGGCCCCCAACCCCGGCGTGCGCAGGCCGCCGATGGGCAGCCCCAGGCTGCTGCCCCAGACGAGCAGCACCATCCCCAGCCAGAAGGTGGGCAAGCTCCAGGCCAGCAGGCTGAGCACCAGGGCCGCATGGTCGATGCGGGTGTCTGCCTTCCAGGCCGCGGCCGTGCCTAGGGCCACCCCCAGCAGGATGGCCAGCACCTGCCCGGCCCCCAGCAGCAGCACCGTGTTCCCCAGCCGCTCCCCGAGGATCTGGGCCACCGGCTGGCTGTTCTGGTAGCTGAAGCCCAGCTCGCCCCGGAACAGGTTGGCCAGGTAGCGGAAAAATTGGGTGTCGAGGGGATTGGTGAAACAGGGACCGGAGCGCAGGGGGTTGAGGCTTTCGAGGCAGTTGATCAACGGCCGGTCCAGGCCAAAACGGGTGCGGATGGCCTCCTGGGCCTGCGGGCTGAGACGCGGATCGCGCACCCCGGCCCGGGCCGGATCGCCGGGCAGCACGCGAAAGAGAAAGAAGTTGAGCACCAGGACAAAGCAGACCGTGCCCAACCCCCAGCCGACCTTGCGCAGGAAAAAGGCGTACCGCTGCAAGAGACTCCTCGGGGATGAGGTGGACCGCTAAGCTAGACCCCGATTGCGGGCGGCGCAACTGCAGGGGTGCATGCCCGGAGCGCCCATTTGGTGATCATCAGGTGGGACTAGCCGTTTTTGGGAACTGGCGAAACCGTTTCCGATCCTTGTCGCCCCCTTTCCTACCTCGCCGCCCGCACCACCGCCAGCACCGCGGGGTGTTCGAGGGCCACCTTGGGGAGGTCGGCCGGCCATCCGGTGAAATGGTCGGTCCGGTATGCCTGGGCCCGGTGGGCGTAGTACGGGACGATATAGACCACGTCCCGCAGGGCGAGCCCCTGCATCTCCCACACCAGTTGCCGCCGGCGCTCCGGGTCCAGTTCGATGGCCTGCCGCTGGTAGAGGGCGTCGTACTCGGGCTCAGCGTACCCCGTCTCGTTGGTCCCCGCCGGGATGCGCCCGCCCTGCATCGCTCCTAAGAGCAGACCCGGATCGGGGTCCGAATCCCAGGCCCACAGGATCAGGTCGTAGTCAAAGCCCGGGCAGCAGGCCGCGCTAAGCGCATCCGGGTCCACGGACTGGAGCTGGGTGGCCACCCCGATTCCCTTCCACATGGCGGCCAGCAACTGGGCCGCGCGCGGGGCCGTGGGGCTGTCGCCGGGCCAGTTGAAGCGGAACTCCAGGGGCCGGCCCACCGGCGTCTCGCGCACCCCATCCCCATCCCCGTCGCGGTACCCGGCCTGGTCCAGCAGTTCTTGCGCCTGTTCCAAGTCGAAGGGATAATCCCGCAAGGTGCTATTGTACCACCGACCCAGTCCCTCGGGGATGAGGGTGAGGCCGGGGATGCCCATCCCCAGCAGCACCACCTCGATGAGCTTCTGCTTGTCCACCGCCATCGCCAGGGCCTGGCGCACCCGGAGATCGCGCAGGGCCGGATGCCCCGTGCAGGGACTGCCGGGCGGACAGTGTGCCGGATGGAGCTGGTTGATGAGGATATTGGTGGTCTCAGGAGGTTGCGGCGGGCCGACGACCACCTGGATACCCGCAACCTGGCGCAGGGGGGCCACCGCGGTGTTGGGCATCTCGGTGATCAGCTCCACCTGCCCGGTGCGCAGGGCCTGCACCAGCGCGTCCTGGTTGGCAAAGGTCTGGAGGATCACCTCGTCCACCTGGGGCGGAAAGAGCGGATGCCGCCGGTTGGCCCCCAGGCGGGCGAACTGATCCGCCTGGTACTCTCTCAGCATGAAAGGCCCGCTGCCGACCATTTTCTCATCGGCAAAACGGCTGTCCTGGGCGTGCGCCCCCCAGATATGCTCGGGCAGCACGTAGAGGAAAACCAGCAGGCTCTGGATATCGGGCACTGGCTCGCGCAGCCGGAGCACCACCGTGCTGTCGTCCGGGGCGCTGGCCTCTGCGAAGGCGCGGGTGTAGGTGCCCAGCAGGGGAAAGTCCGCATGGCCCCTGTAGTAGTTGTAGGAGAAGGCCACATCGCGGGCAGTGAGGGGATGGCCGTCGTGAAAGACAAAGTCGGAGCACAGGGCAAAGGTCCAGGTGTGTCCCCCCTCGGCGGCCTGCCAGGTCCGGGCCAGGACCGGGGTGAAGCTGCCGTCCATTTCCAGCCGGAACATCGAATCATAGACCAGGTTGAAGAGGGTGTACGCCTCGCTGAGCACCGCCCGCCCTGGGTGCAGGGCATCCGGGCTGCCGGCCCAGCCAAGGCGCAGCACCGCCGGGCTGTCAGCAGGAGGTGTGCTGCCGCAGGACAGCAGGACGAGGGCGCAGAACAAGAATTGCGAACGACTGTGTTGGGCCACCAGATTTTCACCAGGCAAAGTGAGCGGCGGGGAGATGACCCCGAGGCCTTTCTCGGGGCGCAGCACTAAATAGAGGGTGCTGCGGGGGAAGGGGCTTGGGGGAGGGCAGCGGGAAACGGCTAGCGAGCAGGGCGGCAAGCCCGCGCCTGGGGAAAGGCCGAAGTGGCATGCCACGCCCCAACGTATGGGGCGTGGCCCCCGACGCGATAGTACCTTGCAGCACCCGCTATGGCAATAATACTTATATTAACGGCCCGCGCAACCCGATCCTCTCGCCAACGGAGACTGCACCGATGGGTATGACCGAAGAAGAGCGCTTCCGCTTTGACCTGAGCGGATTCCTGGTGCGGCCGGCCATCCTCGACACCGGCCAGATCGCCGCCATCCGCGACCAGATCCACTCCATCAAGCACGATCCCCAGTCCCTGCCCCCCGAGCACCGCGCCGTGCCCAGCGGCCCCTCCAGCATCCTCATCGACCACCCCAAGGTGATCGAGGTCCTGCACGAGATCATCGGCCCGGACATCCGCCTGGAGGGTTCGTACTGCGTCTGGCGCAAACAGGGGGAAGCCCACGGCGCTCTGCACGGGGGCGGGCCGCAACAGGCCGACCCCATCTTCGGGTACCGGGTGCTCAACGGCCGCATCCACGCCGGCATGGTGCGGGTGGTCTTCGAACTCTCCGATGTCGGCGAGCACGACGGGGGCACCCACTTCGTGGCAGGCAGCCACAAGGCCAACTTTCCCATGCACCCCGACCACCTCTCCCTCGAGGAGGGCAAGCGCAGTCCTTTTCTGACAAGCTATTCCTGCCCGGCCGGCAGCGCGGTCTTCTTCACCGAAAATGTCTGCCACGCCGGCCCGGTCTGGAAAAGGCCCGACCCACGGGTGGCGGTGCTCAACGCCTACTCCCACCTGGCCACCCACTGGCACCGCCTCACCCTCCCCCCCGAGGTGCTGGCCAGCCTGCCCCGCGAAAAGCAGGCGTACTTCCGCCCGCCCTGGGTGGCCGACTTCCGCACCTCACCGGCTACCATCAACACCATCGAGCGCTTCGTGGGCAATGGCGAGACCACCGTTGACACCAACCACCAGCCCTGAGGAGCCCGCGGTGAAGATCGCCCGCATCGACAGCTACGTAGTGGACGCCGGTTGGCGGCCCTGGATCTTTGTGGTGGTGGAGGCCGACAACGGCCTCAAGGGCTACGGCGAGTGCAGCGACGGCCGCAATCCCTGGGGCGTGGTGGGGACCATCGAGGACTTCAAACCCCTGCTCATCGGGCAGGACCCCAGGGCCTATGAAATGCGCTTGTGGGATCTGATCCGGGGCAGCCGCGCCAGCCTGGGCGGGATCGGGGCCAAGGCCATCGCCGGCATCGAGTGCGCCCTGGTCGATCTCAAGGCCCGGGCCCTGGGCATCTCGGTGGTCGAACTCTTCGGCGGCCCCACCCGGGACTGGACCCGGGTCTACTGGTCCCACTGCGGCACCAGCCGGGTGCGCTACGGGGAGCTATTGGGCACCCCGCCCCTGCGCGGCCTGGAGGACTTTACCGCCCTGGGATACGAGGTGCGCGAGCAAGGTTTCACCGCCCTCAAGACCAATATCATCTTCCCCGGCGAGCCGGCCTCCACCTACTTCCCCGGCTTCGGCCAGGGCCCCGGCACCACCGACCAGGCCATCACCCCCGATCTGTTGCGCCACATCGAGGCCCAGATGCGCGCCTTCCGCCAGGGCGCCGGCCCGGACGTGGACCTATGCCTCGACCTCAACTTCAATTTCAAGCCAGAGGCCTGCAAACGCATCGCCAAGGCCCTGGAGCCTCTGGACCTGCTCTGGCTGGAGATCGACATGTACGATCCAGAGGCCATCTTGCAGATCAAGGAGTCCACCACCACCCGGATCTGCACCGGCGAGAACCTCTTCTACATGCGCGACTTCATCCCCTACTTCGAGCTACATGCCGCCGACGTGTTCATGATCGACATCGCCTGGAACGGCTTCTCCCAGTCCAAGAAGGTGGGCGACCTGGCCGAGGTGTACCAGCTCAACGTGGCGCCCCACAACTACTACAGCCACCTGTGCTCCTTTGTCAGTGCCAGCCTCTGCGCCGTGCTGCCCAACGTGCGGATCATGGAGATCGACATCGACGACGTGCCCTGGAAGGACGACCTGGTGACGGTGCAGCCCCAGATAGAAAAAGGGCAGATGAAGACCCCCGCCGGCCCGGGCTGGGGCACTGAGCTGGTGGAGAGCGAGATCAAGAAGCACCTGTGGAAGGACAAGAAGTCGAACTGGTAGACAATCAATTCCCTGCGAGAGGAGCGCTTTGCAGATGGCATCCAGCGGCAAGATCATCATGGCCCACGTCCTGGGCCTGGACCAGACCGAACGCCTGCAGATCTGTCAGCAGATGGGCGTCACCCATGTGGTCTCGACCCCCTCGCTGCACCATATCGGCCCTGACCAGTACGAGGCGGCCATGCGCAAGCACAAGGAAGACTGGGCCAGGGCCGGGTTCGGGGTGGCCGTGTACGAGACCATGACCCCGGTGCCGGCCGACAACATCCGGCGGGGTTCGGCCGGCCGGGACCAGGAGTTGCGGAACTGGATCGCCTGCGTCGAAGCCATGGGCAAGGTCGGCATCCCGGTGCTGTGCTACAACCTGGGCCAGGGCGGGGCGCGCACCGGCAACCAGAAGGTGCTGCGCGGCGGGGCCGTCACCACCGAGCACGACTACGAGGCCTCCAAGCAGATGCCGGCGGCGGCGGAGATCTACAGCGAGAACCAGCTTTGGGAGGCCCTGACCTGGCTGATCGAGCGGATCACGCCCGTGTGCGAAAAGGCCAAGGTCAAGATGGGGTACCATCCCAATGACCCCACCGTGTCGCCCTACCGCGGCTCGGCGCAGATCATGATCAATCCCGCCGCCTACCGCCGGCTCTTCGCCATCGCCGACAGCCCCTACAACGGCGTGTCCTTCTGCCAGGGGAATTTCAGCTCTATGCAGTACGCCCCGGGCGAGGACATCTACTCGGTGGCCTCGGAGTTCGCCCGGCGCGGCAAGATCCAGTTCATCCACTTCCGCGACGTCGAAGGCACAGCCGACACCCGCTACCACGAGACCTTCCACGACAACGGCCCCACCGACATGGCCCGGATGCTCCGTTGCTACGCGGAGGGCGGCTTCGTCGGCCCCCTGCGCACCGACCACGCCCCGGCGATGGCCGGCGAGGACGCGCAGAAACACCCCGGCTACGCCATGCTGGGCCATATCTTCGCCATCGGCTACACCATCGGTCTGATGCAAGCCCAGAATATCGACTACGAATAGGCCACAGCCGGTAACCTGTACCGCGGCAAGAAAGAAGGGGCAAAGCGGCATCAGGCTATGTCCCCCTTGTATTGATGGTGCCTGCGCCGGACCCTACTTCTTCCAGGGCTGCTGCCCCTCCACCTCCCCCCAGCTCGGAATGGGCGCCTGCAGGGGATTCTCGATCCACAGGAAGCGCCCGTTGATCTCTTCCCCCATCAACTGCGCCACCCGCCGCGCTGCCTTGGCCGGGTCGTCCCCGCCGGTATCCTCCACCCACTTCACCCACTGCCGGTACGCCGCGGCCTCCGGGCCCATCGCATTGGCCTGGTCGCGGATATCGGCCCACATCTCGGTCTTCACATCCCCCGGGTGCATCACATTGGCCGTCACCCCCGTGCCCTCCAGTTCGGCGGCCAGATGCCTGGTGAACTGGTTCAGCGCCACCTTGCTGGTGCCGTACGCGCTGTTGAGGGGTCCGGGCGGGTGCAGCGAGGCCGCGGAGGTGAAATTGAGGATGCGGCCCCAGCCCTGGGCGATCATCCCTTTGGCAAAGGCCCGGCAGGTCAGGTAGGGCGCCACGGTGTTGATCTGGATGGTCTGGATCCAGGCCGCCGGATCGCTGTCCTTGACCAGTTGGATGGGCCCAAAGATCCCGGCGGCATTGACCAGGATGGCGGGCACGCCCAGCTCCGCCTCCACCCTGCCCTTCACGGCCTCCACCTCCCGGCTGTCGGTCACATCCGCTGGCGCAGCCAGGGCCTGATGACCGGCCTGGCGCAACTGGGCCTCCACCTGCCTGAGGGCCGCTTCACCCCGGGCCACCAGGGCCACGGCCGCGCCTTGCCCGGCCAACTCCAGGGCCACCTGCCGGCCCAGCCCCCGGCTGGCCCCGGTGACCACCGCCACCCTCCCTTTCAACGGTGTCTCGGCCATGATCCACTCACTTCCGGCGGGCGGCCTTCTTGGCCGGCTTCTTCGCGGGTTTCTTGGCGACTTTTTTGGCCGGGGCTTTCTTCTTGGCAGCTTTCATGGCCGGAGCCTTCTTTTTGGCCGGAGCCTTCTTCTTGGCAGCCTTCTTCACTGCCGGCTTCTTCGCCTTGCCCAGCCCGGTGTCGAGGCGGAAGATCTCCCGCAACGCACCAAAATCCACTATCCCGTCCTTGAAGTGCATCAAGGGCTCCATCACCTCACCCCAGCGCCGGTGTACGTCCGAGGTCCACAGCCGGTTCCAGGCCCCCTCATCGGTGATCTCCGAGAACAGGAAGAGCACCGGATCGGCCTCAAAGGTGGTGATGGTGGCGATGCCGCTGCGCCGCACCTCCGCTACCAGCTCGGCCCAGATATTGTCGTGGTGTTTCCTGTACTCGGCCATGGCCCCTGGTTTGAGCCTCATGGTGAACGCGCGCCGGATCATGCGGACCTCCTCGGTTGGGGTTGGGGTGAAGGCGGTAGGATACACATTCGCCGGGCAGGGCACAACCATTCCCGCCGCGCGCGGCCCTCAGCGGGCCCGCAGAAGCCGCGTCAGGGTGCGGTCGAGGACCTCGGCAAAGGCCTGCCGGGCGCGGGCGTCGTAGGGCGGGGGGCCACCGCTCACCGCCCCCACGGTGCGGAAGGGGTCGAGGAAATCGCGCATGGCCAGCCGCTCGCCGATGGTCTCGGCGGTGTGTTCCCTGCCACGCGGGTCGAGCACCGCCACCCCTTTGGGCACCAGCAGGGCGGCCAGGGGGATGTCCTGGGTCACCACCAGGTCGCCGGGCTGGGCCCCGGCGGCGATGTACTCGTCGGCCATATCCGGGCCACCCTCCACCCGCACGGCGGCAACGAGGGGACTGCCCGGGGGCACCTGCAGCCACTGGTTGGCCACCAGCACCGTTTCCAGGTTGAGGCGTTTGCCGGCGCGGAAGATCATCTCCTTGACCTCGCGCGGGGCGGCATCGGCGTCGATCCAGATTTTCGGTGGCGTCTGCGGCGGCATTTGTCTAGTATCTAGGGTAGGGGTTTCCCCAAAGGAGGTGCCGCGATGGAACTGATCCTGCTGGTGCCCATGCTGATCATCGTCTTCGTCGGGGTGGTGATGATCTTCGTCGCCGCCACCGCCCTCTTCCCGGTGGCCCTGGCCACCATCCTCCTCTTCTACTTCCGCAAGAACGAAAAGGGCGAAGGGCCGATCCGGCGCTTCAAGGGGTGGTGGCAGGCCCACCACATCCACGCCCACTGAAGGGATCAGCCTCCCGACCTTTTGGCCGCAAAGCCGCGCCGGGTCAGCTCCTCCACCAGGGCGTCGCGGTGGTCGCCCTGGATCTCGATCACCCCGTCCTTGACCGTGCCCCCGGTGCCGCAGCGCTGCTTCAGCTGGCGGGCCAGGTCCAGCAGGGCCTCCTCGGCCAGGGGTAGCCCGGTGATCACCGTTACCCCTTTGCCTTTGCGCCCCTGGGTCTGGCGGCCCACCCGCACCTGGCCGCTGCCCTTGGGCAGGGCCGGCTTTTTGCCGCACTGGCACTGGGCCTGGGGCCGGCCGCACTCGGGGCAGAGCCGGCCCTGGTCGCTCGAATAGACCGGCCGGGCGTTGTTCACAGCCGCTCGTCCCCCACCCGGGCGATCCATTTCCGCGTCCACTCCACCGTCTCCAGCCCCAGGTCGCCGATACAGGTGGCCAGGAAGATCATGCCCTCGATGCGGCCCTGGCGCAGCCAGCGCAGCCCCAGTTCACACTGCGCCTCCATCCACTCGATGGGCATGGCCTGGCCCTGGCCGTAATCCCACATGTAGCAGCCCAGCACCTTGCCCGCCGCCGGGGCCAGGGCCTCCACCTTGGCGAAATTCGCCTCCAGATCCTTGAGGTCGGCGCCCTTCCAGGTCCAAAAACTCACCTTGTCACACTGGGCCAGGTGCTCGCCCACCGGCAGGGAAAGCTGGTGGTCGTAGAGCACCACCCACAGGTCGAGGGGCCGGCCGCCGCTGGACAGTTGCGCCCGCACCTGCCGCAGCTGCTCCACCGAGAGCACCGCCAGCCCGTCAGGCGTGGCGGGCGCGGCATTCTTGAAGAAATCGTCCATCATCACCCCGCTCAGTTTGGGCAGGGTCTGCCGCAGGTCCAGGGAGGCCTGCCGTTCCTCGGACCCGGTGGTGCCGGCCGCCCCGACGATCGACCACACCACCTCGTCGAGGGCCTGGAAGGGCAGGGCATACTGCTGGTAGGGCGGGGCGGGTTTGTCGTCGTAGCGCACCATGATCACCCGGGGCACCCCCAGGTAGAAGCCGGCCTCCACCGGGGTCATGCGCGACAGGCCGGGCAATCCCCACTCATTGTTGTGGGCGCCCTCGGCGTGGCCCCACAGCCAGAAACAGTCGCGCACCCTTTTCCCTTTGGCCGCTGCAGCGCTATTTTTCATCGCTCTTCTCCGCGTCAGTGAAACGCCGATCACCCAATATATACCGCCGGTCCAGAGGGCGACAGACGAGCCGATGTTTTCGCAGCGCAGCACCTGGGAATTGCAGCCCAACCTCCTGAGCCAGGCGCTCCAGGCCCGCCGCCAGGCCGGCCTCCCGGTGCTGGACCTCACCCTCTCCAACCCCACCCAGGCCGGCTTTCAGTACCCGCCCCAGCTCCAGGACATCCTCGCCGGAGCCGACGCTTCGGCCTACGCCCCCGAACCCCTGGGCCTGTTGAGCGCCCGCCAGGCCGTGGCCGGGTACTATGCCCAGCGCGGCCAGCAGGTCCGTCCCGAAGAGCTGCTCCTCACCGCCAGCACCAGCGAGGCGTACGCCTTCCTCTTCAAACTCTTGGCCGATCCGGGCGACCAGGTGCTGGTGCCCCGGCCCAGCTACCCCCTCTTCGAGTTCCTCGCCGGCCTGGAGAGCGTGGAGACCCGACCCTACCCCCTGCGCTACCGCGAGGGCTGGGAAATCGACCTCGACCACCTGGCCGCCGCCCTCACCCCCCGGACCCGGGCCATCGTGCTGGTCCACCCCAACAACCCCACCGGCTCCCTGGTTAGCCCCGGCGAACGCGCCCTGCTGGAGGAGCTGGCCCTGGAGCGGGGCCTGGCCCTGATCGTGGACGAGGTCTTCGGCGATTATCTGTGGGAGGAGCCACAGCTGCCCTCCTTTGCCGGCCAGGCCCGGGCCCTCACCTTTGTCCTCAGCGGCCTGTCGAAGGTGCTGGGCCTGCCCCAACTGAAGCTGGGGTGGATGGCCATGCAGGGCGCCGGCGCCGCCGAGGCGCGAGCGCGCCTGGAAATCATCGCCGACACCTATCTGTCCGTGGCCACCCCGGTGCAGCAGGCCCTGCCCCAGCTGCTCGCGTTGCGTCCGGCCATCCAGCGGCAGATCCGGCAGCGGGTGCAGGACAACCACCGCTGGCTACAGGAGCGCCTGGAGAGGATCTCTGGTGTCCGCCTGCTGCGGGCCGCAGGTGGCTGGTACGCGGTGCTGGAACTCGCCGGCGGGGACGAAGATGCGCTGGTCCTCGGCCTGCTCCGCGAGCAAGGGGCGCTGGTGCATCCGGGCTATTTCTTCGATTTTGCGGGGCCTGGATTCCTGGTGCTCAGCCTGCTGACCCCAGCAGTGGAAATGCACCAAGGGGCAGAGCAGCTGGTGGAGTGGCTGGATCAAGAAAAAAAGATTTTAAAGGCCTATTAGGATTTTCGTAAAATTGCCGTTGTTGCATGAATCGGCGTGAGGTCGTGGTCTCCCCCTATCTTCCATTTCTCAGGCGGTGCGCAGGCTTTTGTAGGATTCCGGTTTTGCCAGATGGATCCTGCGATTGAGAATGGCACCGCCAATGCGCGCCTCGACCTGGTGGTTGACCGACTTCCTGGCTCGCAGTCGGAGCCCCGAAATGCCTTTGTATCGCCCGATCACGGTTTCCACCAGAC
>VGJS01000052.1 GCA_016867395.1 Candidatus Handelsmanbacteria bacterium | reverse complement strand
CGGTGTCAGCGGTTTACCCCATCCTGTAGTTGGATGCCCTGATGGTCAAGGTGCGCGACAATGGGGTGATTCGCAACAAGGCGGTCTACCTGGCCCTGGGGGTCACCCTGGCGGGCGACAAGGAAGAGTGCATGAGATTTTTTGTGTAAATGGCCATCCAAACCGACCCTTGGTACAACGAAGGAGGAATTGATCAAAGACTGCAAGACCCCCGAAGATCTGCTGGGGAAGCACGGCCTCCTCAAGGAGCTGAGCAAGGGCCTGGTGGAGCAGATGCTGCAAGGGGAGCTGACCCACCCCTGGGGTATGAGAACCACGCGCCGGAGGGGCGCAACGGGGGCAATTGGCGCAATGGTAGCACCGCCAAGAGTGTATTGACGGGGCAGGGGGAATTGGCCCGGCAGGTACCCCGCGACCGGGAGGGTAGCTTCGAGCCGCAGATCGTGCCCAAGGGGGAGCGGCGGTTAGCCGGTTTCGACGAGAAGATCATCTCGCTGGATGCCCGCGGGATGACGGTGGCCGAGATCCAGGGGCACTTGGAGGAGTTGTCTGGGGCGGAAGTCTCTCCGGGCCTGATCTCGGATGTCACGGATTCGGTGCTGGCCGAGGTCAAAGCCTGGCAGTGCCGGCCGGTGTCGGCGGTTTACCCCATCCTCTACCTGGACGCCCTGATGGTCCAGGTGCGCGACCATGGGGTGATCCGTACCAAGGCGGTCTACCTGGCCCTGGGTGTCAACCTGGAGAGCGACAAGGAACTGCTGGGTCTGTGGCGGTCCTCCACCGAGGGGGCCAAGTTCTGGTTGCAGGTGCTCACCAAGCTGATCTTTCTGGCCATGAGAAACATTGCCAAGAAGTGGACCCGACCCATCCGTGACTGGAAGGCGGCACTCAACCAGTTTGCCCTGATGTTTCCAGAAATTACCGCGGAAACCTGACACCACCAATTACACAAAAATGCTCATTGACTCTCGTTTATGGATGATATCCCAGTGCTTTCGTCTGTGAATCAGGCACGTATTGAGGTCATTTTTGAGAATGACCTTTATGATCTACCCAATGAAGAACGCCCCGATTGCCAAAAGAATGGGCATGCATACCCTTCAGTTTACGGCCGCCTTGACTGGAATTAACCATCCCCGACCATTACAATCGGGTTTATATAGTCCTGGGCGAGGGCGCTATATTCATCTATCCCAGGGCCGCGTGTTTACGCCCCGAGAAGCGGCTATAGTTCGGGGCTTTCCTGATCAGTTTGTCTTTTCTCAAAATAGAGAAGCGCCCCCACGTAAACTGCTTTTTGAGTGGATTGGCGATGCAGTGCCGAGTTGGCTGGGTACACGGCTACTCTTACTGCCTTTTCGGGTTTTTGAATGAATACCCCACCCCCATGATACTAAAGGCAAAGCCTAAACGCCTAAATGGAGGAGCGATGCCCAAGGTCTTTCTGCCCGAGATGAGCTTTGCCGAGGTGGAGGACATACTCGGCCAGGTGGCTTTGGCGATCATCCCCACCGGCAGCACCGAGGGGCATGGCCCGCACCTTCCCCTCAAGGTGGACGCGGCAACCTCCACCTTTGTGGCCTGCAAGGCTGCGGAGGCCCTGCACCCACGGGTGCTGGTGACGCCCTGTCTGGCGGTGGGCCATTCGCCGCAGCATCTCGAATTTCCGGGGAGCATGACCCTGCGCTGGGAGACCCAGGTGCGGGTGCTGATGGATTATTGCAGTTCGCTTAAGGGCTACGGTATTCGGCGTTTCGCCCTGCTCAACGGCCACGGCAACAACATGGCGGTCAATGCCCAGGCCGCCCGGCAGATCACCGAGGAGTTGGGGGTTAGGGTGGCTTCCTTCGCGTACTGGGAGTGCATCGACCGGGAAGCCATCACCCGGATCAACGAGGGCCGGCACTATCCGGGCCACGCGGACGAGTTTGAGACCTCGATGATCCTGCACATCTGCCCGGAGCATACCCGCATGGACCGGTTGCACGAGATCGAGGACAAGTACGGGCTTTTCGGGCCGGGGTTCCAGCCGGCGCCTGGGGAACAGTTCCTGGCCAGCACCACCTTCACCCAGCGGGGGCTGCGGCAGCGGCTCCTGTGCGACGTGGGGGCGGAGAATTACAAAGGGGCCAGCGCCGAGAAGGGGGCGCAGTTCGCGGCGCTGGCCGTTGAGGGGGTGGTGCGGTACTTGCGGGACTTTATCGAGAAGGTGCCGGTGGCCTATGGGCGTGGGTCAGCAGCCCATTCCGTCGTTTCTCAAGGCACTACATAGGTCGGTTTAGGAACGCCCTTGAGAGGTTTCCCAAGGCGCGTCCTTCACCCTCGCTCGCATAGCTGCGCAAGCCGGCCCCCCACCACGCGGACTTCCCTTCCCGGCCTCCCCCCTGGGAGACCCGCCAGGGCATTTCCGGCCCTTTACAGCTACATAACGCTGTTGAAGATTTACTGCAGCATCATATCCTCGACCTGCTTCTTCAGCCCGCAGCACCATATAGATGGTGCTGCGCCTCGGGAACTTCTCCCCAGTTTCGGCCCACCGCCGGTCTATTTAGCCACGATGTCTTCGAGTTGCTTCACCACCCAGTCAATCGCGTAGTCAGCCATGATCCGGCCTTTCTTGGCAGTGGCGAAGTCCAGGGCTGCTTTGTAGTAGATGGGGTCGCGAGGGGCGTAGTTGAGGTTCTTGGTGATCTTGATATTGGCGTTCTCGTAGTCCACGCCCTCCCAGTGGATGTTCTCGGGGAAGAGGGCCTGCGCGAAGGAGGTCTCGAACTCAGCGGCGTGGGCCGGGCAGTCCTTGGACTCCATGTGCTGCTCGACTAACTCCTTGGGATAGGCCTCCCAGTAGGAGTGGAAGCGCACGTCGATCCCCAGGCGCTGGCGGAAGTCGGGCATCTGCTGGCCCAGGGGGCCGTTGCCGGCGTGGCCGTTGATGATCAGCACCTTCTCGATGCCGTGGCGCTTAAGGCTCTCGCAGATATCGAAGGCCTGGGCGAAGAAGGTCTCGGGCCGGAGGCTGAGGGTGCCCTGAAACTCCATCCAGTGCTCGGAGATGCCAACGGCCATGGGGGTGGCCAGCACCACCTTGGGGTACAGGGCCAGGGCCGCCTGCCAGGAGACGTGGTACGCGCTGGCGGTGTCGTGCTCCATGGCCAGGTGTTCGTTGTGCTGCTCGGTGCTGCCGGTGGGCAGGATGGCGGCTTTGATCTGGCCGGCGGCCAGGGCTTCGCGCACCTGGCGGCGGGTGAGTTTCCAGAGGCGTACTTCTCCGGTTTTCACGGGACACTCCTTTGAGTGGATGATGGGGTGCTGTACTCGATGTGCGTCGGGGAGCGACCCGCTCCGAACTTTCTCCAGGCGCGGACTTTCCGCCCTGCTCGCTTCACTCCGCTCAACCTTCCCTTGCTCCCGCGTCCTTCCCAGCCCAGCCGCTCCCCGAGAAAGGTCTCCGGGGTTCACTCCCCGCCGCTGAAAAGATAGCCCCCTCCAGAATTCCGCTCAATAGTCGCGCAGGCCGCCGTCCGGGGTGATGAGGGGTGGGCGCTGGTAGGGGACAGGGGGGTAGTGGGGGAAGGCTTCCTCGTTGAGTTCGATGCCCAAGCCCGGGGCGGTGGGCACGATCAGGTAGCCCTTCTCGCAGCGCAGGGGTTCTACGACCAGATCGCGCTTGGGGTGATGGAACTCGTCCCAGGGGTACTCCTGTACGGGGATGTTGTGGATGGCGGCGTCGAGGTGGGCGCAGGCAGCGGTCAGCACGCAACTGAGGGGGTTGTGGGGCACTACCCCCACGTAGCTGGCCTCGGCCAGGGCGGCGATCTTCTTGATGTTGGTGATGCCGCCGGCCAATGAGAGATCGGGCCGCACGTACGCGGCGCCTTTGTGGTTGAGCAGGTCGCGGAACTGGTGGATGGTGTAGAGCCGTTCGCCCATCGCCAGGGGGATGGGGATCTGGTCGGCCACATGTTCCCAGGCGTCCATGTTTTCGGGCTCGATGGGGTCCTCGAAGAAGTAGAGGTCGTACGGCTCCAGCACCCTTCCCAGGGAGATGGCCTCGGCCGGGCTGAGGCGGTTGACCACGTCGATCATCAGATCCACCTGCGGACCCACGGCCTCGCGCACGGCCTGGACCCGCTCCTCGGCGTTGCGCAGCATGGAAGCGTAAGTCATCCGCTCCAGGCCCAAACCCTCCTCGAACTCCGCCGCGCCAAAGGTGCCAAAAGGATAGAGGCGCAGGGCGGTGAAGCCGCGCCCGGCAAAGGCCACGGCCTCCTCGGCCAACTTGTCCGGGGTGTCGCCGTGGAGGTGGGTGTAGAGGCGCACTTTCTGGCGGGTGGGGCCGCCCAGGAGCTCGTACACGGGTTTGCCCAGGGCCTTGCCCTTGAGGTCCCACAGGGCCTGGTCGATGGCGCCGATGGCGGCCATGGTGTCGGCCCCGCCCCGGAAGAGGCAACGGCGGAACATATGCTGCCAGTGGGCCTCTATGGGGGTAGGGTCCTTGCCGAGCAGGTACTCGGCGCAGTACTCGACCGCGGCGATGGGGACCAGGGGGGTGCCGCCCGTGCCGCTGGCGGGGTGCAACTCACCCACCCCGGTCAGTCCTTCATCGGTCTCCAGTTTCACGTACATGAAGCGGTCGGCGCGCAGGGTGCGGATGGCAGTGATCTTCATCGCAAGGGTTCCTTTCTGGTCAGATGCCCCACTCGTTGCGTTTCTTCTCACAGGTCATAGGGGGGCCAGGGGCAGGGATTCGTCCTCAAGTGGGTCGCCCGCCCACAGGATATCGTTTTCCTCGAAGGCTGGTATGCTGCCTCCGGAAATTGGGCCAAAAGGGCGATCAGGGCAAGGGGTGTATTGACCACCTCCGGCGCAGTCTCTACCTTCAGGGCAACCTGGAAAAAACCAACGAGGAAGAGATGAAAAACGAGTTTTTTAAGGGGCATGGCCTGGGCAACGACTACATCGCGGTGGACCCCAAAAATCTGGACTTCAAGCTGACCCCGCGCATCATCCGCGCCGTCTGCGACCGCAACTGGGGAGTGGGCAGCGACGGCATCCTGGCCCTGGCCCCCTCAAAAAAGGCCGACTTCGGCCTGCGCATCTACAACCCCGATGGCAGCGAGGCTGAGAAATCGGGCAATGGCCTGCGCATCTTTGGGAGGTACCTGTACGCCACCCGCCGCACCCGCAAGAAAATCTTTAGCGTCGAGACCAAGGGCGGCCTCGTGCAGATGGAGTTGCACCTCGACCGCCACGGGGATCCGGAGGCGGCCACCGTCGAGATGGGGCAGGCCACCTTCAGGCCCCAGGCCCTGCCCTGCACCCTGCCGGTGGACGAACTGATACAGCAGCCCATCGAGGCGGCGGGGCAGCAATTGCGCTTTACCGGGGTCAGCGTGGGCAACCCCCACTGCGTGGTCTGGAAGGAGCAGGGGCAGAGCTGGTCCCGCGAGGAGTTGCTGGCCCTGGGTCCCAAGCTGGAGAACCATCCCCTCTTCCCGCGGCGCACCAACGTGCAACTCGCCGTGCCGGTGGGGTCCAAGGCCATCTACATCCTCATCTGGGAACGGGGGGCCGGCGAGACCCTGGCCTCGGGCTCCTCTTCCTGCGCGGCGGCCAGCGCCGCGGTGCGCCTGGGCCTGGTCAAAAGCCCTGTGACGGTCAAGGCTCCCGGCGGAAATCTGCACATCGCCGTGGACTCGCAGTTCAACCTCACTATGAAGGGGCCGGTGGCCGAGGTGGCTCGCGGTACCTTCAGCCCGCCCTTTGTCCGTTCGCTGCGCGGATGAAAGAGGAGTTGGAGGCCGGCCTGCGGCGGTCCTGGCTGCGCGTGCTGGGGCAGTGGTGGACCCACTACAACGAGGAGTATTTGGGCGGGGCCCTTAAAGCGCCGCAGTTCCGGCTGGGGGAAGGGGAGGGGCAACTGGGGCTATGGGAGGCCCACCTGCGGCGGCTAAGCATCTCGGCCCGCCACCTCGGGGAGCAGCCCTGGCTGGAGGTGATGGAGACCTTGCGCCACGAGATGGCCCACCAGTATGCCCACGAGGTGCTGAGGGCAACCGGGGACCCCCCCCACGGCCCGGCCTTCGCCCGCGCCTGCCAATTGTTGCGCTGCAGCCCCAGGGCCACGGCCCAGCAGGATGGGGAGGGCGGGGAGGATGAGCGGGTGCTGCGGGTGCTCAAGAAAGTGCTCTCCCTGGCCAGCAGCCCCAACGAACACGAGGCCCAGGCCGCGGTCAACAAGGCCCGCCGCCTGCTGCTCGAATACAACCTCGACATCGTCCAACTGGACCAGGAGCGGGGTTTCTCCTGCCGCAGCCTGGGGCAGGTGAAGGCCCGGCACGCCTCGCACGAGATGTGGCTGCCGATGATCCTGCAGGAGTTCTTCTTCGTCGAGGTGCTCTGGGCCCCCACCTACCAGCCCCTCCTGGACCGCCAGGGCACGGTACTGCAGATCTACGGGAGCCCGGCCAACCTCGACATGGCCGAGTATGTGTACGCCTTCCTCAGCGGTCTGCTCGCCCAGCTCTGGGCCGCCTACAAGGAGAAGCAGGGCCTGCGCGGGGACAGGCAGCGCCAGTCCTACTATGTGGGGGTACTCCAGGGGGTGTACGGGGCCCTGGGCGAGCAGGAGGAGCGCCTGCGGGCCGGCCAGGCCTTAGTGTGGAAGGGGGACCCGAGGTTGCAGGAGTATTACCGCTACCTCAACCCCAGGGTGCGGCTGCGGCGCGGCGGCCGGGTGGCGGCCACCCCGGCGTACCGGGACGGGATGGAGGAGGGCCGGCGGGTGCGCATCCACCGGCCGCTGCACCAGCGCCGCGAGGGTGCCGGCGGCCTGCTGGCCGCCCCCTGATCATGGCTGCGCCCCTGGCCCTGGCCCTCCTGGTCCTGGCCGCCCTGCCCTGCCAGGGCCAGTTCTCCGGCTTTGGCAAGAATAAGGTCCAGTACTTCCCCTTCACCTGGCAGAAGATGGCCACCCCCCACTTCGACCTCTATTTTTACCCGGAGGAGGAGGAGCTGGCCGGATACGCGGCGGTGATGGCGGAGGAGAAGTTCGCCGATCTGGAGCGCCGTTTCGGGCACACGGTGCAGCGCCGCGTGCCCCTGATCCTCTACTCCTCCCACATCTTTTTTGAGCAGACCAACATCATCCCCAGCATGTTGCCTGAGGGGGTGGCCGGCTTCACCGAGTTCCTCAAGGGGCGGGTGGCCCTGCCCCTGAGCAATGCTCTGCCCGAGTTCGAGCGGGTGCTGCACCACGAGCTGGTCCACGTCTTCATGTTCGACTACCTCAGCCAGGTGATGCGGCGGCGCGGCCTGTACGAGCACCGGCCCGCACCACTGTGGTTCTCCGAAGGGCTGGCCGAGCACTGGTCCGGGGCCATCGATCCTTTCGGGGACATGATCCTGCGCGACGCCCTGCTCTCGGGCCACCTGGCTTCCATCGCCCAGATGAACCAGATCCTGGGAACCTACCAGATGTATAAGGAAGGCCAGTCCATCTGCGCGTACCTGGCCCGGACCTACGGGGAGGAGATTTTCGTCCGCCTGCTGGAGAACTGGTGGCTGGCCGAGGATTTTGGCGAGCTGTACCGGCTCTGCACCGGCCAGACCCTGGCCGAACTGGACGAATCCTGGCTGCGGGAGTTGCGGCTGCGCTACCTGGGGGACCTGGGCCGGGTCGATCCGCCGGCTCTCCAGGCCGAGGCCCTGACCAGCGAGGGGGCTAACCTCAAGCCGGCCCCAGTGCCTGGCGACAGTGTGCAGTTCCTCCACTTCAGCAACCGGCAGGGCTATGCCAGCATCGTCCAGACTCCTCTACAGGGAGGCGAGGGCCGGATCGTGGTGGAGGGCGAGCAATCGGCCGACTTCGAGTCCTTTCACGCCCTCTCCACCCGGCTGGCCGTATCCGCCGATGGCCGCTGGCTGGCCTTTGCCGCCAAACGCCAGGGCCAGGACAACCTCTACGTCTGGGATCTGCGCGAAGGACGGCAGGCCAGCCGGCTGGAATTCCCCGGCCTGGTGGCCCTGGCCTCCCCTTCGTTCTCCCCCTCCGGCGCGGAAGTCGTCTTCTCGGGGACCAGCCAGGGGGGCTTCGCCGACCTGTACATCGCCCAGGTGGAGAGCGGGCGGCTGCGCCGGCTGACCAGGGACCTATACCACGACCGAGACCCGGCCTGGTCCCCGGACGGGGAGTGGCTGGCCTTTGCCTCGGACCGGGGGGAGGGGGGCCGCCAGGGGCGCTATCATCTCTATCTGTGGCACCTGGGCGAGAACCGGCTTCTGCCTCTGACCCGGGGAGACGGCAGCGAGACCCAACCGGCCTGGGATCCTTCCGGCCAGCACCTTGCCTACTGCGCCGAGGCAGGGGGGATGCTTAACCTCCACCTCGCCAGGGTGGAGGCCGGCCCCCAGGGCGCCCGCCTGGCCGCCCGGCAGCTCACCAGGGTGCAGGGCGGGGCCTTTGACCCAGCCTGGCTGCCCGAGGGAAAGGCGTTGCTCTACACCGGGTACGAGAAGGGCGCCTTCCAGGTTTACCGCGTGGAGGTGGTGCTTCCCGACACCGCCCAATGGGCCCAGGCCGCCCCCTCGGAGGGCTGGACCCTGCCGGGGGGGATCGAGCCCTATGCCCAGATGAGCTACCAACGCAAGATGTCCCTCGACGTGGCCCAGAGCCAGATCTCCCAGGACCCGCTCTTTGGCACCTCGGGGGGCATCCAGTTGGGGGTCAGCGACGTGCTGGGCAACGACCAGTACTACTTTGTGCTCTCCCACATCGCCGGCAGCCAGTCGGGCTTCTTCGACGGCCTCAACCTGGCCTTCAGCCGCCTGCACCTGGGCCGCCGGGCGAACCTGGCCTGGGGCGGGTTTCATCTCAACGACCGCTTCACTAGCCTGTACGGCCGCTTCGTGCGCGAGAAACGCACCGGCGCCTACGCCGAGCTGAGTTATCCCTTCTCGCGCTTCAAGAGGGTGGAGGTGGAGGTGTCGCTGCGCCGCGCCGAGATCGCCCGCCAGTTCGAGGGGCAGCAGCTTACTGGCTGGCTGGTGAACAACACCCTCAGCTTCACTCACGACAGCAGCCTGTGGGTCCTCACCGGGCCCCTGGCCGGCACCCGCTACAGCCTGGGGGTGGGGCAGACGGTAGACTTCCGCAGCTCGCGGCGCTTTAACCTGAACCTCTCGGGGGATCTGCGCCATTACCTGCGACTGGGGCAGCGCAACAGTCTGGCTACCCGGCTGATGGGCCGCCACAGCCGCGGGGAGGTGCCCGAGTATGTTTCCATGGGGGGGAGCTGGACCTTGAGGGGGTATCCCTGGCGTTCGCTGTGGGGCCGCAATCTGGTGCTGGCCAACGCCGAACTGCGCTTCCCCCTGGTGGACCGACTGGTCATCGGCCTGCCTTTCGGCAACATCGACATGGGCGCCTTTCGCGGCGCCCTCTTCGCCGACGGGGGCAATGCCTGGAACGAGGAGTTCGACGAGTGGAAGGGCAGCCTGGGCGGCGGGGTGCGCCTGGGGCTGGGCGGGGTTTTTGTTTTTCGCCTCGACGGGGCGCGGCGCACGGATTTCCGCTCCGTGGACAACCACACGGACTGGGATTTCTTCTTTGGGTGGGATTTCTGATGCGCTGGGCCTGGGCGGCGCTGCTGGCAGGGGCGGTGGGCTGTGGGGGCAAACTCCTGTACCTTCCCCTGGCCGGGGGAGAGGCGGAATGGAGTCAGCGCGGGGGCGGGCCCACCGGGCAGGGGCGCAGCCTCAGGGCCCCGGACCCGCCCCTGCGCCTGCTCTGGCAGCAGTCCCTGAGGGCCGCGCCCGTGGGCGGGCCGCTGGTGGAGGGGGGGCTGATCCTGCAACTGAGCGCCGGCCCTTCCCTGCTGGCCTTTGACCGGCAGGTGGGCCGCCCTGTGGGGCGGCGGGGGCTGAGCGCTCCGCCCAGCGCCGCGCCGGTGCTGGCGGGCAGCCTGCTGGTGGGGGGGGAGGCCGGGCCCAAGCCGGCCCTGCGGGCCTATGAGAGGCGGGAACACCGGGTGGTGTGGATCTATCCAGGGCTGGCCCTCGCCCCTTTAGCCGGGCGGGGGGACACGGTGGTGGCGGCGATGAACGCCGGGGAGGTGGTGGCCCTGGCCGCGGCCACGGGGCAGCGCCTGTGGCGGGCCAGGATGGAGGGCCCTTTGTGGACGGGCCCGGTCCTGGCCGGGGACGCGACCTATACCGAGGACGGCAAAGGGGGGCTGACCGCCCTCGACCTGGGCAGCGGCAGTCGGCGCTGGACCCTTGACCTGGGCGGGCCTCTGCGGGGACTTGCCGCTGATGACAGCCTAATTTATGTGGCCACGGCCGCTGGCAGCGTGCTGGCTTGCAAAGGGACCACCGGGGCGGTGGTGTGGCGGCGCGAGTTGGGGGTCCTGCCGGCGCCCGGCTTGGCCTTGGCCGGGGGGGTGCTGGTCCTGGGCGCGGCCGACCGCAGCGTGCGGGGCCTGGACCTGGCCGACGGAGCGCTGCGCTGGCAGTTTACCGCCCAGGGAGTGATCGGCAGTCCGCCGGTCGCTTCTGGTGGCGCGGTGTACGCGGCCGGCAGCGAGGGGTACCTCTACGCGCTGGACCCGGAGTCAGGCCGGTTGCAGTGGAAATACCAGCTCGACGGCCCGGCCCTCCAGCCCCTGGCCCTGGGGGAGGGGGTGGTGGGGGCGGTCACCGAGGAGAGGACCCTCTATGTATTTGGCCGGTAGCCTGGCCCTGCTGCTGTGTTGGACGGGGAGTGCCCGAGGCGCGGACTCGCTGCTGGTGCGCTCGGCCGAGGTCCGGTACCTCGAAGGGGGCAGCCTCCCCCGTTGGTTGGCAGCGGTTCCGGGGGAAGAAGGTGCGGCCCCGGAGCGGCCCTCGCGCTTGGAGCGGGGGCTGTGGTGGAGCGCGGGGCTGGCGCTGGCGGCCGGGGGCGCGGCCTGGTGGAGCGCCCGGCAGGCCGACCGGGCCTATGAGCGCTATCTGCACTCGGCGGGGCAGGGGCGCCAGGAGGAGACCCTGCGGCGATCCCGGCGCTACGACCGGGTGGCCGGGGCGGCCTTTGCGTGTATGGAAGCCGGAATTGTGTTGAGCCTCTATCTGGTCTTTTTTTAAAGATGAGATCCCGGACTGCCCTCCTCGCCCTGTGCCTGGCCGCCGGCTGCACCGACCGCCAGGCCCGCAACCCTCTGGACCCAGGGGCCACCGGGGTCGATCCGGCGGTGGTGGTGGGGCCGCTGGAGGCGGTGGCGGGCGACGGGCAGGTGCAACTGCGCTGGAACTACCAGGCCTTCGAGGATATCGCCGGCTACCGCCTGTACCGCCGGACCGGCAAGGAGGAGCAGCTTCCGTACCGGGAGCTGGAGCCGGCGGATACGGCCCTGGTGGACGAGGCAGTGGAGAACGGCCTAACCTACCAGTACCAACTCGCCCTGCTGATCCGCGGCGAGGGAGAGCGCCGTCTGACCCCCCTGCGTCTGGCCACCCCAGGCCCGCAGGCAGCCTGGGCGGCTGATCCGGGCAGCGGCCTGGTCTGGCGCATCGCCCCGGACAACCGAGCCCCATTTTTCGCCCACGGCCGTTTCCCCGGCCTCAACGGCATCGGGGTGGACCGGCGCGACGGCTCCTGCTGGGTCAGCGACGCGTCCTATCGCGGGGCCATCCGCATCGGGGCCGATGGGAAGCTGAGCCAGCATCCGGGCCGGATCGGGGAACCCGGCCCCCTGGCCGTGGACCCCCAGTCGGGGGAGGGTTGGCTGGTGGACAGGGCGGAGCAGACGGTGTTGTGGTTCGCCCTGCCGGCAGGGGAGGACTCGTTGCGCTTCGAGGTGGTGGACGCCCGCTTCGACGGGCTGCGGGTGCTGGAGGCCCTGGACGGGAGCTGCTGGATCGGGGACGGGGAGCGGTTGCTGCGCTACTGGCGCCAGGGCAACCGCCGCCGCGAGTGGGAGGTGAGGGGGACCACTGCCCTGGCCCCCACCCGCGAGGGCGGGGCCTGGGTCCTGGTGGAGCAGGGGCAGGGGCTGGTGTACCTCGAACCCGGAGGGGGAATCAGGGAACTGGCCCTGCCCTTTGCCCGGGCCCAGGCCCTGGAGGCGGACCTGGAGGGCGGGGGGTGCTGGGTGGGCGGGGCTGCCGGGGTGGTGTTGCTGGACGCGGGGGGCGGGGAGCGGGTCCGCGCCGAGGGGCTTGGGGAGTGCCGGGGACTGGCCCTGGATGTGCGCCGCCGGCTGCTGTGGGCCGCCACCCCTGGACACTTAATGGTGTTGGAAACTAGCGGCCGGCTGCTGACCCGCCTCGGGGGGTTCGATTTCCTTGGCGGGGTCGAGATGGACCTGGGAAACCCCCGCTGAGCGGGGCGGAGAATGAAAGAGGCGCGATGATCGCGAGCATGACCGGCTTTGGCAGCGGCGCGGCCGAAGGGCAGGGGGTGGCGGCCAGGGTGAGTTACGTTCGGTCAACAGCCGTTTCGCCGAGGTGCAGGTGCGATGCCCCTCCCGGCTACAGGCCCTCGAAGGCCTGGTCCGCGAGCGGGTAAGCGCCCGGGCGGGGCGCGGCAAGGTTTCGGTGGTGGTCGAATGGGAGGAGCAGGGCGGGCCAGCGGCCTTGCCCACCCTCGACGAGGAGGCCGCCCTTCATTACCTGGGGCAGTTGGAAAGGCTGCGGGAATTGGGCGATATGGCGGGCCGGCCCGAGCTGGGGATGGTGGCCGGGCTGCCCGGGGTGTTCCGGGCCGGAGCAGCCGGGGAGGTGGCCCCCCAGGCCGAGGGGTTGGTGCTGGCGGCATTGGAGCAGGCCCTGGACAGCTTTGAGCAGATGCGCCGGACTGAGGGGGCGGCCCTGGCAGCGGACCTGCGGGCTAGGGTGGAATTGATCGAGGCGCGCCTGGATCAGATCGCCGCCCGCGCGGCCCAGGCCCGCGACCGGTTGCGGGAGGGGCTGCGCGATAAGCTGGAGGCCCTGCTGCGGCCCGGCGAGGTGCCCGCGGAGCGGCTGGCTCTGGAGGTGGTGCTCCTGGCTGAGCGCAGCGACATCGCCGAGGAGGTGGTGCGCTTCCGCAGCCACAACGCCCAGTTCCTTGCCGCACTAGACCAGGGAGGGGAGGTGGGGCGGCGGCTGAACTTCCTGCTCCAAGAGCAGAACCGTGAGGCCAACACCATTAGCTCCAAGGCAGCCGAGGCCCAGATCGTGCACCTGGCCGTGGAGATCAAAGAAGAAGTGGAGCGCCTGCGCGAGCAGGTGCAGAATCTGGCCTGAGGAGGACGAGGTGGCCCTCATCACCGTCAGCGGTCTGCCCGGGAGCGGCACCAGTACCACCTGCAAACTGCTGGTGGAGAGGCTGGGCTGGCGCTACGTCAACGCCGGCGGGTTTTTCCGCCAGTTGGCCGCTGACCAGGGGATCTCCCTGGCGGAGATGGGCCGGAGGGCCGAGGCAGACGGGCAGGTGGACCGCCAACTGGACGAGCGCATGGCCCAACTGGCAAAGCAGGAGGAGAACCTGATCCTGGAGGGCCGGCTCACCGGCTGGATGGCGCACCGCTACGGCCTGGACGCCCTCAAGGTGTGGTGTGCGGCCCCGCTGGATGTGCGGGCGGAGCGGGTGGCCCAGCGCGACCAGCAGACCCCCTCCCAGGCCGCCGCCGATGTGGCGATGCGGGAGCGCTCGGAGCGGCAGCGCTATGCTCTCCACCACCAGCTCGACCTGGACGACCTGTCCCTTTACGACCTGGTCCTCGACACCGCGGATTTTGGCCCGGATCAGGTAGCGCAGCGCATACTGGCGGCCCTGGAGGAGGGGCGATGAAACTAGCGGGCAGGAGGATTCTGTTAGGGGTCAGCGGCGGCATCGCCGCATACAAGACCCCCCATCTGGTGCGGGCCCTGCTGGCCGAGGGGGCCGAGGTGCGGGTGGTGATGACCGCCGCGGCCCAGCGCTTCGTCACCCCCCATACCCTGGAGGTGCTGTCGCGCCGCCCGGTCTACACCGATATGTTCGCCGCCTCGGCCGAGTTCCCGGTCCTGCATGTGGGCCTGGCCCAGTGGGCCGAGTTGGTAGTGCTGGCCCCGGCCACCGCCCACCTGCTGGCCCGCCTGTCCTGCGGCCTGGGCGACGACCTGCTCACCACCCTGCTGCTGGGTTGCCCCGCCCCGGTGCTGGGGGCCCCTTCGATGGAAGAACACATGCTCCAACACCCCCTGACGCAGGAGCACCTGCGGCGGCTGGAGGGGCTGGGTTACCGCTGGGCCGAACCCGGCGAGGGTTCTTTGGCCTCGGGGGCCTTTGGCCGGGGGCGCATGGCCGAGCCCGAGGAGATCGCCGCCCAGGTGGTCGGGCATTTCGCCGGGGCTGGGGACCTGCAGGGCCTTAGGCTACTGGTTACAGCCGGCCCCACGGTGGAGGACCTGGACCCGGTGCGCTTCATCGGCAACCGCTCCAGCGGCAAGATGGGCTACGCCCTGGCCGCCCAGGCCCAAAGGCGGGGGGCGCAGGTCTATCTGGTCTCCGGGCCAACGGCGCTGATACCGCTGGCCGGGGTGGAGTTCATCTCCGTGCGTTCGGCCCTCCAGATGCAGGTGGTGCTTGAGGAGCTTTTTCCCCAGATGGACGGGGCCATCCTGGCCGCGGCGGTGGCCGATTACCGGCCGGCCCAGGTGGCCCAGCAGAAGCTCAAGCGCGGGGAGGGCAACCTAATGGTCGAGCTGGTTGAGAACCCGGACCTCGCCGCAGGTCTGGGCAAGAGCAAACAGCCCCACCAGGTGCTGATCGGCTTTGCCATGGAGACCGAACAGGGGGTGGAGCGGGCGCGGGAAAAGCTCCGCCGCAAGAACTGCGACCTAATTGCCCTTAACAACCTCAATGAGGAAGGGGCAGGCTTTGCGGTGGACACCAATATCGTCACCCTCGTCGACGCAGCCGGGGGCGAGGAGCGGCTGCCCAAGCTGAGCAAGCACCAGGTGGCCGACCGCATCCTCGACTGGCTGGCCAGGCGTCGGGCCGGGCATTGACAGGGTTGCATCCCTACGGGAGCATCTAGTGGAGACACAACGCGCCCAGGTGCTGGGCCAGGCGCGCCGCTACCTGGAGGATCTGCGCCTCTTTGAGGGCTCCTCCTTCATCGCTCCGTCGCCGCCGGCTGAGGGGTTGGTTGCCCCCCTGCTGGCGGCGGTCCAGGCGGCTCCGGCCGAGGACCGGGCCAGGGCCCTGGAGGGCTTCCGCCAGGAGATCTGCCAATGTACCCGCTGCCCGCTGGGCCAGACCCGCAACCAGTTTGTTTTCGGCGAGGGGGACCCGCAGGCCGGCATCCTCTTCGTGGGCGAGGGGCCAGGAGAGGAGGAGGACCGCCAGGGGCTGCCCTTCGTGGGGGCAGCCGGGCAATTGCTGACCAAGATCATCGAGGCCATGAAGCTGCGGCGGGAGCAGGTCTATATCTGCAACGCGGTCAAGTGCCGGCCCCCGGGGAACCGCACTCCTGCTCCAAAGGAACTGGCAGCCTGTGCGCCTTATCTGGAACGGCAGATCGAACTGGTCCGGCCGCGCATCATCTGCGCCCTGGGCAAGACCGCGGCCCAGGCCCTACTGGGGGAAACGGCCTCGCTGGGTGCGCTGCGGGGCCGGCTGCACCAGTACCGGGGCATCCCGGTGGTGGCCACCTACCACCCGGCCGCCCTCCTGCGCCACGCCGAGTGGAAACGCCAGACCTGGGAGGACGTGAAGTGGCTGCGCCGAGAATTCGACGGCACCGAGTTGTGAGCCGATGAACCAGCCCAGACCCGACAGCGGGGCGGAGAAGCTGCCTCCCCAGGCAGTAGACGTGGAGCAGGCGGTGCTGGGCGCCATGCTTATCGACCCGCGCGCCGTGGGCCGCGCCCTGGAGATCCTGGGCCCCGACGGGGGGTGCTTCTACCACGATCCGCACGGCCGGATCTACCAGGCGATGGTGGGCCTGTACGAGCGCAGCGCGCCGGTGGACCAGCTCACCGTCAGCGAGGAACTCAAGCGCCGCCAGCAGCTCGACGCGGTGGGCGGGGTGGGGTACCTGGCCACCCTGGCCGCGGAGGTGGCCACTTCGGCAAACGCCGAGTTTCACGCCCGCATCGTGCTCGACCGGGCCCTGAGCCGGCGCCTCATCGACACCGCCAACCAGATCGCCGCCCAGGCGTACGAGGGCCGCAGTGAGGTGCAGGGCCTCATCGACTGGGCCGAGCAGCAGATCTTCTCCTTGTCCGAGCGACGGCTGAGCGAGGGTTTCGAGAGCCTCGACAGCGTGTTGCAGGGCACCTTCGAGCAGATCGAGCAGGCCCACCGCCAGATCAGCGCCGTCACCGGGGTGGACACCGGGTTCACCGACCTCAACGAGAAGACCGCCGGCTTCCAGAAGGGCGAGCTGATCATCCTGGCCGCCCGGCCCAGCGTGGGCAAGAGCGCACTGGCCCTGTGTATGGCCCGCAACGCGGCCATGGACACGGGAGTGGGAGTGGCCATCTTTACCCTGGAGATGTCCAAGATCCAGTTGGCCCAGCGCCTCTTGTGCATCGAGACCCGCCTCAACCTGCAACACCTGCGCACCGGCCGGCTGCGCGAGGAGGACTGGATCAACCTGACAAGGAATATCGGCCGGCTCTCCCAGGCTCCCATCTATATCGACGACACCGCCGGCATCTCGGTGCTGGAGGCCCGGGCCAAGGCCCGCCGGCTCAAGCGCGAAAAAGGCGTCGGCCTGGTCATCATTGACTACCTGCAACTGATGAGCACCCACGAAAACATCCCCAGCCGCGAGCAGGAGATCTCGCGCATCTCGCGGGGGCTCAAGGCCCTGGCCAAGGAACTGGACGTGCCGGTGCTGGCCCTCTCGCAGTTGTCGCGGGCCGTGGAGAGCCGCAGCGACCGGAGGCCGCAGTTGTCGGACCTGAGGGAGTCTGGTTGCTTGACGGGAGATACCCTGATCCCTCTGGCGGATACCGGGGAGCGGGTGTCTATACGCAAGTTGCTGGGCAGACCCAATGTCTTGGTCTGGGCCTTGAATCAGGCGACACACAAGCTGGAAATAGCGCCCGTCAGCAACGCTTTTTGCACGGGGGTAAAGCCGGTGTTCAGGCTCACGACCCGACTGGGCAGGACCGTGCGGGCCACTGCCAACCACAAGTTCCTGACCCAGGAAGGATGGCGGCGCTTGAACGAGTTGGGCGCTGAGCAACACGTCGGCCTGGCGAGATACATTCCCTCTCCTGCGAAGCAGACCCTGACCGACGCCGAGCAGCCCCTGCTCGGCCACCTGTTGGGGGATGGGTGTGCCCTCCTCAGGCATGCGGTAGAGTACGCTACCACCAGCGAGGAACTGGCCAATGAGGCAGTAGTCCTGGCCCACGAGGTCTTCGGCGATCAGCTCCGGCCACATGTACAGAGGGGCATAAAGCCGAGCCAAAGGCTCTTGTATCAGGCGTTGCATTCCGCCGTGGAGCATTTGACGCACGGCAGGAAAAACGCAGTGGGCGCCAATTGCGGCACTTCGCTGTACAAGACCCACTTGAGCCGTGAAAGGGCATCCAGGGTGGCTCAGGTAATACAGTCTCCAGAATTGGAGTTGTTGGCGGTGAGCGATCTGTACTGGGACGAGGTCGTCTCCATCACCCCAGACGGCGAAGAGGAGGTGTTCGATCTGACGGTCCCTGGGCTGCACAACTTCCTGGCCGAGGATATCGTCGTGCACAACAGCATCGAACAAGACGCCGACATGGTGATGTTCATCTACCGGCCGGACCTCTACGGGCTCAAGTCCCCGGACGGGGGGAGCCTGGAAGGTGTGGCCGAGGTGATCATCGGAAAACAGCGCAACGGGCCCACCGGCTCGGTGCAGTTGATGTGGAACCCCGAATGCGCCTCTTACGAGAACCTGGCGCCCGAGTGGCGGATGGAGCCGGATGGAGATTCCTGAGATGGGCACCGAGACCGCACTGCGCGACCTGGGGGTGGGGGAGGATACCCTCAGCAGGGAGGAGAAGCTGTCCCTCGACGAGCAGGGGTACGCGGTGCTGGGGGGAATGTCTAGCGCGGGGCAGGCGGCGGCCTTCAGGAAGCGCCTCGAAGAGCTGGCCGCCCAGGAGGGGGATCAAGCCAGTGTGGAGGCCCACCAGAACAAGGGGGTGTTCCGCCTGGCCGACCTGCTCAACAAGGACCCCATGTTCGAGTAATGTTTTACCCATCCTTGCCTGCTGGCCGCGGCCCGGAGGGTGCTGGGGCTCAGTTTCCAGGTGCAATCGCTCAACGCCCGCTTCTCCGTGCCCGGGGACGAGACCAGCTTTTACACGCCGATTGGGGCTCCGAAGACCTGGGCGAGTGGGAGGCGGTGATAAGGGGGCCGCTATTTCGGCATGAACTCGCTGTGGCTGCTCGACCCCTTCACCCCGGAAAATGGTGTTACCCGCATCAGGCCGGGCACCCACCGCTCGGGCAAGGTGTCCAGGGATGAAATGGCCGACCCCCTGGCCCCCCATCCCCACGAGGTGGTGCTCCAGGCTCCTGCTGGCCCGGTGATCGCCTTCAACTCCCACCTCTGGCACGGGGGCACCCTCAACCGCACCCACGACCTGCGGCGGGTGCTGCTCATGGCCTTCGTGCCCCGCCACCGCAAACAGCTTACCGACCATCGCCGCTATCTCCACCCCGAAACCAGTCGCCGCTTCACCCCACAGATGAAGCATCTGCTGGACCTGTGAGGGCCGCCGGCCCCTGCCGATGACCCCGGGCCACCTGGTGCCCGGCGGCGAGTCCCGGACCGAACTGCGCATTGGCAATTCCCGTTTCATCGGCACCGCCGGCCCAGCGGCCACCGTGGGCGAGGTGCGGGCCCTGCTAGCCCGCCTTCGAGGCGAGTTCCCCGACGCCAGCCACCACGCCTACGCCTTTGCCGTTGGGGTGGGGGCAAGGCAGACCCATGGCATGAGGGACGATGGGGAGCCTTCCGGCACCGCCGGGCGGCCCATGCTGGCAGTGGTGCAGGGCTCGGGGCTGGGGGACGTGGTGGTAGTGGCGACCCGCTACTTTGTTGGCAGCAAGCTGGGCACCGGCGGGCTGGTGCGGGCGTACAGCGGCACGGCCAAGGCGGTGCTGGCCTTCTTGGCCACCTCCGAAAAGGTGGCCACCGCGTCAGTGCAGTTTTCCCTGCCCTACGAATTTCTCGTCCGGGCCGGCCTGCTGCGCACCAGGGCTGAGGGGCAGATCGAGACCGAGCCTTTGGCGTCCTGGTCGAGATGCAGGTGCGGCTGCGCAAGGACCGGGTGGAGGAGTGCCGCCTGGCCATGGGGGAGTTGACGGAGGGCCGGGCGAAAGTACAGGAGGTTTAGCTGAGGGCTACGAGGCGGGGGAATGGGGCTCAGTGCCCCAATTGGCCGGCGGCGGGGTACTTGGGCAGGCCGGTGGCCGACCACACCGCCCGCAACACCGCCCTGGCTAGGGCCTCGGCGGCCAGGGCGCCCACCAGCAGAGCCTCGGCAGGGCGTTCGGCCCTGCCGGTGGCCAGGGCGAAGAGGGTGTCCCCGTCGAAGGGGGTGAACACTGGGCGGATGGTGCGGCCCAGGCCGGCCTGGGCCATGCGGGCCACCTGGGAAACTTGGACCTTGCTCAGCACCGCGTCGGTGGCCACCACCCCGATGGTGGTGGCCCGGCCCGGCTCCAGTTCGGGGGGCAAATCGCCTCGCAGCAGGGCCTGGGGGGCGTTGAGCAGGCGGCGGCCGTCATGGGTGCGGGCCCCGGCGACCAGGGCCCCGGTGTCGGGGTCGAAGACGTCCCCCAGGGCATTGACCGCCACCAGGGCCCCCACGCTGAGGCCGGCCACACTGAGGGAGGCGGTGCCGACCCCGCCCTTCATCGCCCGCTGCAGGCCAAAGAGCTTGCCCACCGTGGCCCCGGCCCCGGCCCCGGCGTTGCCCTCGGCCGGTGGGGTGGTGGCCGCTGCCAGGCAGGCCTGGTACCCCGCCGCTGCGTCGGGGCGTATCTTTGGATTGCCCACCGCCAGGTCGTTGAGGATGGCCGCCGTTACGATGGGCACCCGGGCCCCGCCGGCCTCGTAGCCGATGTCCTTCTCCTCCAAATACTGCACCACTCCCGTGGCCGCGTCGAGGCCAAAGGCACTGCCGCCGGAGAGCAGCACCGCGTGGACCTGCTCCATGGTGTTGATCGCCCCCAGCAGCTCGGTCTCCCGGCTGCCCGGCGAGCCGCCCCGCACCTCCACCCCGGCCACGGCGCCCTCCTCGGCGAGGACCACTGTGCAGCCCGTGGGCCGCTGGGGGGAGGTGTAGTGCCCCACCTTCAGCCCGGCCACGTCGGTCAGGGCGCCGGCCGAGCCCAGGTCGCGTCTGGCCAGAGGCATCGCTACGCCCAGCTCACCAGGCCCAGGTCCAGCGGGTCGCGTAGGTCCGGGTGGGAGGGGACCACCCGCACCGTGTACCCGTGGGTGCCCGGGTTGGTGCAGGGGAAGTCCCCCGCAAAGAGGTGGCGGTGGCCCTCGCCCCGGCCCTGGTAGGAGAGGGGCAGGGTCTCGGTGTGGACCAGCTCGCGCTGGGCGGTCACCTTGCCCAGGTACAACTCCACCCGCACGTCGTGTGGGGCCAGTTGCCCCAAATCCAGGGTCACCCGCAGGGGAATGCGCATGCCCACCCGCAACTGGGTGGGCAGGGCCGCCTCTACCCCTTCGATGCGCAACTGGGACCAGTAGGTGCGCACATGGCCCTTCCACTGGCTGAGGCGGTGGATGCGCTCCTGGTCGCTGTTGAGTTGTTGCCAGCGCAGTTGGTTGGGCAGGTAGAGCTTCTCGGCGTACTGGCGCACCATGCGGTTGGTGTTGAAGAAGGGAGCCAGGTTCTGGATGGTCTCGCGCACCCGCCCCACCCAGGCGGTGGGCAGGCCCTGGGCGTCGCGCTGATAGAAGAGGGGGATGACCTCGGTTTCGAGCAGGTCGTACAGGGACTGGGACTCGACCTGGTCCTGGTAGGTGAGATCTTCGTAGGTCTCGCCCCGGCCGATGCACCAGCCGGGGTGCAATTCGCAGGCCTCCACCCACCAGCCGTCGAGCACGCTGATGTTGAGCACCCCGTTGAGGGCGGCCTTCATGCCGCTGGTGCCGCTGGCCTCCTCAGGGCGACGGGGGTTGTTGAGCCACACGTCGCAGCCCTGCACCAAGTAGCGGGCCAGGTTCATGTCGTAGTCTTCGAGGAAGAAGAGGCGGCCGGCAAAGGGCTCCTGGCGCGAGAGGGAGACAATCTCGCGGATCAGTTCCTTGCCGGGGTGGTCGTGGGGATGGGCCTTGCCGGCAAAGAGGAGTTGCACTGGGCGCTTGGGGTCGGCCAGCAGGGCGGCCAGGCGCTGGGGGTCGCGGAAGAGCAGGGAGCCGCGCTTGTAGGTGGCGAAGCGCCGGGCAAAACCGATGGTCAAGGCGTGGGGGTTGAGGCCCTGGAGCAGCCTCTCGAGCTGGGAGGGGCCCATCCCCTGCCGAGCGAACTGGTTGCGCAGGTGGAAGCGCACGTAGGAGACCAGCCGCTGGCGGCGGTACTCGCGCACCGACCACAACGCCTCCTCGCGCACCTCGGTCAGGCCCTGCCAGCTTTTGGGGTCGGCGGGGGCGAGGCGCCAGGGTTCTCCGAGGTGGCGGTCGAAGAGGTCGGCCATCTCCAGCGAGGTCCACGAGGGCAAATGCACCCCGTTGGTGATATGGGTGATGGGCACCTCGGCCTCTGCGAAGTTGGGCCACATGGCCCCCCACATCTTGCGCGAGACCTGGCCGTGCAGGCGGCTGACCCCGTTGCTGTGGGCCGACAGGCGCAGGGCCAGCACGGTCATGCAGAAGTCGCTGCCCCAGTCCTCGGGATTGACCCGGCCCAGGCCCAGGAACTCCTCACGGGAGAGGCCAAGGCGCTCGCGATAGGGCCCCAGGTACGACTCGACCAGGTCGGGGGGGAACCAGTCGTTGCCGGCCGCCACCGGGGTATGGGTGGTAAAGAGGTTGCCGGCGGCGGTAGCCTCGCGCGCGGCGGCAAAGGAGAGGCCCTGGTCCTCCATCATCACGCGGATGCGCTCCAGGGCCTGGAAAGCCGAATGGCCTTCGTTCATGTGGCAGATGGCGGGGTTGATGCCTAAGCTCGCCACGGCGCGTTGGCCGCCGATGCCCAGGAGGATCTCCTGGCGCAGCCGCATCTCCTTGTCGCCCCCGTATAGCAGGGCGGTGATGTCGCGGTCCTCAGGACGGTTGCGCTCCAGGCTGGTGTCTAAAAGGTAGAGGGCGACCTTCCCCACCTGGGCGGCCCAGACCCGGGCCCAGACCGGCCCATGCGGGTAGGCCACTTCGACGATCAGGGGCTCGCCGCCGGGGAAACGCACCGACCGCACCGGCATCAGGTCGAAGTCGTTCTCGGGGTAGTTCTCCAACTGCCAGCCGTCGGGGTTGAGGGCCTGGTGGAAATAGCCCTGGCGGTAAAGCAGGCCCACCCCTACCAGGGGCAGGCCCAGGTCGCTGGCGGCCTTGAGGTGGTCGCCGGCCAGCACTCCCAGGCCGCCCGAGTAGATGGGCAGGCACTCGGCCAGGCCGAACTCGGCGGAGAAGTATGCCACCTTGAGGTGCTGGTGGGCCGGATGGTTGGCCAACTGGGGGGGCAGTTGCTGGTAGCGCGAGAACTGGGAGAGGATATTCTTGACCGTCTCCTTGATCTTGGGATCGCGGGCCAGTTCCTCCAACTGGTGCTGGCTGAGGGAGGAAAGGAAGCGCAGCGGGTTGCGCCCCGAACTGATCCACGCCTCGGGGTCGATCTGGTAGAGCAGGCGGATCAGATCGCGGTTCCAGGTCCACCACAGGTTGTAGGCCAGGTCCCACAGGGGGGCCAGGTCCTCGGGCAGGTCGGGCAGGATATGGAAAGCGGACAGGGTCTTCATCGGCGCGGCGTTAGTCTGGGGGCTGGGAGTGGCTGAAACGAAAACATTGAATATAGCCAATGGCGACCGGCGGCGCTATATTACTGCCCGCCATCAGCGAGGGGAGGAGTGATGCAAAATCGAGCACAGGTGATCCTCAGCGGCTTTGCCGACGAGGGGGCCAGACCCGCCCGGGAACAGCTTACCCTGTTGGCCGCCCTGGGCCTGGGTTACTACAGCGTGCGTTTTGTCGATCTGGGCGGCGGGGTCAAGAACGCCATGGAGCTCGACCGGGCCGAAAGGCGGCAGCTGGCGGGCCTGCACCGGGAATTCGGGATGCGGGTCGCCTCGCTGGGCTCGCCCATCGGCAAGGTTAAGTTGCGCGAGGTGGAGGACAGCAGTCACAACCGCTTCGTGCCCTTTGCCCGCTACCTGAAGGACGAGGTGGGCCGGGCCATCGACCTGGCCGGGGCGCTGGACACCCGCCTGATACGCGGCTTCTCCTTTTATCACCCAAGGGGCAGCCGGCCCGAGGAGCACCTGGAGCAGGCGGCGACCCAGTTGCGGGCCATCGCCGAGAAATGCGGCGAGGCCGGGGTCTTCTTCGGCCTGGAGGTGGAGGCCAACCTGGTGGGCCAGAACGGCCGCCTGCTGGCCCAACTGCACCGCCTGGTGGACCACCCCCATTTGCTGCTGGTCTTCGACGGGGGCAACCTGTCCAGCCAGAACCTCGCCCCCGACCAGACCTTCGCCGAGTACCGCGCCATGCGCCGGGGCCTGGGCTGGATGCATATCAAGGACTACCGGATCGACCCTGGGCTCAAGTGGCAGGGCTTTGTCGATGAGGAGCGGCTGAAAAACTTTGTGCCCGCCGACCAGGGGGATTCGGCCCACGAGGCCATCCTGCGGGATTTTCGCCTGCACCTGCCCGCCCTGGAGCGCCGCCTCAAACGCCTGGGGCTGCCGGGGGTCTTCCTCGACCTGGAGCCGCACCTCAAAGGGGGGGGGCAGTTCGGCGGCTACAGCGGGCCGGACGGCTTCGGGGTGGCCCTGCGGGCCCTGCTACGCCTGCTTGACTACGCGGGCATCGCATACCGCTTGACCGACTACGGTGACATCGAAAGACAAAAAAATAGGGGGCGGGCCAGCGGCCCGCCCCTGCACGGGTGATTACAGACCCTGCTCCACCAGTTTCTGGTGGGCCTTTCTGAAGGCCGGGCTCTTGTCCTCCTCGATGATCTCCAGCTCCACCCCCCGCTCAAAGCCGGGGATACCGCCTTGGTAGAAGGTCTGCTGGTAGGCCCGCTCGTTGGTGAACTCCCAGACCCGGCGCTGCTTGCCCCCCACCGGCCAACCGATGCGCAGGATGCGTTTGCGGGCCTTATAGAGCGTGGTGGGGGTGGGTTCGATCTCGTCCACGCGGTACTTCTCGATGGCCTTCTCGTCCACCTCCACCCCCAGGCCGGGGGCGTCGGGCACCGCGGCGTAGCCGTTGCGGATCTCGATGCGGCGGGTCAGCAGGTCGTGTTTCCACAACTCGTGGCAGGTGATGTAAGGCAGATGGGCGTGGGAGAGCACCGAGCCCAGATGCACCGCAAAGGCCGCGGTCAAGCCGGCCCCCACCATCTGCAGCCAAAAGGTGCGGTTGAAGGCCGCGGCCAGGGCCGCCTGACGGCGCACCTCGGTGGCCCCGCCCCCGATAACGAAGCCGTCGCAACTGTGGGCGTGCAGGCAGGGCTCGTTGAAGTGCTCGACGATGGGCTTGCGCACTCTTTCGCGCAGGATACGGGCCCCGGTGATGTCCTGGCCCAGGTAGTAGGGGCTCTCGTACATGCCCACGTTGGGGTGCTCGTCGAGCTGGCTGAGGATGAGTTCGGCCTTGGCCGGGTTGAGCAGGAAGCCGTTGAAGTCCACGTCGAACTTGTAGTCGGGGGTCACCACCTTGCCCACGGTCCGCACCTGATCGATGATGTCACGCCAGGGCCGGGCCTTCATTTTAAAGCAGGTGTAGCCCCGCTTGATGGATTCCCTCGCCTCGGCAGCCCAGTCGGCGGGGGGCATGTCGATGTCCCACCACGACATGGGAGAGCTGGCGCGCAGCCGGGTCCCCAGCAGGGCGTGGACCGGCGCCCCGGCGGCCTTGCCGGCCAGATCCAGGGCGGCCACCTGGGGCCCAAAGCCGATGCTGTCGTCATGGATTATCCGGAAGGGGTTCTTGCCTACCAAGTGGCCCACCTCGGAGCGGCCGCCCTGGCAGTCGCCGTAGCCGACCAGGCCCGTGTCGGAGGTGAGGCGGTACAGATAGACCCGCTCGTCGTGGGTGGAGGCCCGCTGCATGGCGCGGGTCACTCGTTCGGCGTAGAAGGGGATGTTGAGGGCAAGGCGTTCGGCGCGGGCGATTTTCATAGGGGGGATTCTCCTGTAGGGGCAGGGGAGTGGAAGTAAGAGGTTGCCAAAACCGTGAAAAAAATAACGCGCCCGGCAGATGCCGGCAATGAGAAAGGCGAGGAGATGAACGCGAGGTACGAGGAGTTCATCCGCAGGGTAAAGGAATTGTCCGACATCGGTCAGGCCCAGGGCCTGCTCTCCTGGGACCAAGAAACCTACATGCCCCCCCGGGGCGTCGCTCTGCGGGCCCGCAGCCTGGGAACCCTGGCCGGGCTGCACCACGAGCGGCTCACCGATCCGGCGTTGGTAGATCTGGTCGAGGAATTGCGCGGGGCGGGCCTGAGCGGGGACGAGGAGGTGAACTGGCGCTTTGTCGAGCGGGACCAGCGCCGGGCCCTGAAGGTGCCCCGCGAGCTGGTGGTGGAACTGAGCCAGTTCCAGTCCCTAGCCCACGAGGCGTGGGTTGAGGCGAGGAAGAGGTCGGACTTTTCCATGTTCAGGCCCTGGCTGGAGAAGGTCCTGGGCCTGCAACTGGAGGTGGCGCACCGGGTGGGCTTCGAGGGCAGCCCGTACAACGCCTTCCTCGACGAGTACGAGCCCTATGCCCGGATGGAGACCCTCGCCCCCCTGCTTGAAGCCCTGCGGCAGCGCCTGGTGCCCCTGGTAGGCCGCCTCGCCGCCGGCCGCCGGCCCGCGGCCCCTTTCCTCGAACAGGAGTTCCCAGTGGACCGCCAGGAGGTCTTTGGCCGCCGGGTGCTGGCCGACCTCGGTTTTGACCTGGAGCGGGGTCGGCTCGACGTCTCGGTACACCCTTTCTGCTCAGGGATTTCGCCCCTGGACGTGCGGCTGACCACCCGGTACAGCTCTAAGGAGTTGACCAGCGCCCTCTTTGGGATCATCCACGAGGCCGGCCACGGGCTGTACGAGCAGGGATTGCCCCCCGAGGGGGAAGGGACCCCGGTGGGGAGCAGCGTCTCTCTTGGTATCCACGAGTCCCAGTCGCGGCTGTGGGAGAACATGATCGGCCGCAGCCGGCCCTTCTGGGCGCACTACCTGCCCCTGCTGCGCGAGCTCTTCCCCGACCAGCTCAAGGGGGTGGAGGTGGACGAATTCTGGAGCGGGATCAACCAGGTCCGGCCCTCCCTGATCCGGGTGGACGCCGACGAGGTGACCTACAACCTGCACATCCTGATGCGCTTTGAACTCGAACAGGGGCTGGTGGACGGCTCGGTGAAGGTGGCCGAGCTGCCCGAGCTGTGGGATCAGCGCATGGAGGCGTATCTGGGGGTCCGGCCCCCTGATGCGGCCCAGGGGGTCCTGCAGGACACCCACTGGTCCATCGGCTTGATCGGGTACTTCCCCACCTACAGCCTGGGGAACCTGTACGCGGCGCAGTTCTTTGCCCAGGCGCAGGAGGAGTTGCCCGGGCTGATGGAGCAGGTGGAGCAGGGGGTGTTTGGGGGGCTGCGGGCATGGCTCAACCGCCGCATCCACGCCCAGGGCCGGCGCCTGCGGGCCGAGGAGTTGGTCTCCCAGGTCACCGGAGCTCCCTTGGGGGTGGACGCCTTCATGGCCTACCTGGAGGACAAGTACGCGGCGATCTACGGGCCCAACTGAATCACTCGATCAGGACGGCGCTGCGCAGATCCAGCCGGTAGAGGGTCACCCCCTCCACGGATAGGTTCTGGTCGCCATTGTAGTCGAAAAGCAGCCACACGTCCTGGGGGGAGCTGAGCCCGAACTCCACCTGGTAGACCGGTTCCCCCACCAGGGGCATGGCGGTCCACCAGGGGGCCTGGATGCTCTCCACCAGGGGGCGAAGGAAGTCCGGCCGGGCCCCCTGATGGTGGAGGGGATAATACTCGTTCAGCCAGCGGCGGGCCTGGGTTTCGAGATCGGGACCGCCGGGGGGGGTGTTCTGATCGGCGTACACCCCCATGTACACCGGCGCGGGTTTGCGCTGGAAGAAAGCGCCCGGGGCCATCCCGCGCAGGTGGTACTGGGCCAGGTAAAGGCCGCGCGGGAGTTGGGGGCAGCGCACCTTCATCCAGGCCCGTTGCCCGGCGGTCTGGCCCTCCCCGAAACGGCCCACCTCGGTGCGGCGGGCCTCCAGGCGCAGGGGCAAGAAGCGGTTGTGTACTTCCCGGTAGGACAGGGCCCCAGCCCCGGCGAACTCCACGTACACATAGGCCAGCCCGGTGCGGCCGGCAGAGAAGTTCAGCCGCATCTCCGCGCCTTCGGTGATGGGTAGGGTGTGGTAGACCGCCCAGTCGGCCACCGCCGGCAACACCTGCCGCTGAGCCACGGAGAAATGGCCGGCCACCTGGCCGGGGGCGTGTTCGGCGGCGATCCCCTTGAGCGCGTACGTGATGACCCCCGGCTGCATCAAGGGGGCATAGTAGGACCTGAGGATGCCGGCCTTGTTATCTGGCGCCTGGGCGCCGAAGCCGCCCGCCTTCAGGGTGTGCCCTGTGGATTTCCGGTACTCGCGGGTGACGGGGTTATTGAAGACCTGCACCCCGCCGGGCATGCGACCCTGCTCATCGAGCTGGATCAGATAGGGGGAGGGGGGGAGGCCGCTGCGCTGGCGCTCGCCAAAGGCCCCGGCCTGGCTCCAGGCAAAGGGCAGCAGCGCGGCCAGGGCCAGGGCCCAACGGCGTTGGGGGCGGGTCCGGGAGGGCAGGGCGGCAAAGAGCAGGGCGGCCCCCAGCAACCCCCAGAAGCCCAGGGTCCCCCAGGGCAGATCGCCGGTGGTCTGGTCGGTGAAGTGGATGTCCAAAGGGTAGTACTCGTTGAGGGTGCGCACCGAGAGGTGGCTGCCCCCAACGGCCTGCTCGGGGATCCCGGCGGTGGTGATCAGGCTGTCGAGGGAAAGGGCAAGGGCTCCCAACAGGGCGAAGAGGGCCGGCAGGCGCGAGCCGTACTCCCTGATAGCGAAGGCCAGGCCTAGGAGCAGGACCGGCAGGGCGGTCAGCAGAAAGCGGGCCGGCGGGCAGAAGCCGAAGGTCCAGTCCGGGTGCAGGCCGTTGGTCCCGGCGGTGGCTAGATAGAAAGCCAGAACCCCCCACCCTTGCGGGCCGCCCCGCCAGAGGAGCAGGGCCAGGCCCAGGGCGCTGGCCAAGAACACCGGGGAGGAGTTGAGCAGCCCCACGTAGAGGTGCAGCCACTGGCCGGGCAGGGAATGCAGCCAGGTGCTCCCCTGCAGGGCGCCCTGCTCCCAGGCGTTGCCCGGCAGGAAGGGCCCAAAGGGGTCGTTGCTGTAGGCGTAATTGAAGGCCACCAATGCCAAGAGACCGGCCCCGGCCACCGGCAGCAATAGGCGCCAGCACCTGCGGGGGTCCGGGCTATGGCGGGCCTGCCAATACAGTCCGGCGCCCAACAGCAGGGCCAGGGGCAGGTAGCGGGGGTGAAGGAAGAGCAGGCCGTAGAGCAGGGCCGCCAGGCCGGCCAGGACCCAGGGCTCGCCCCGGCCCAGGGGTTGTTACTGGAAGGGTGGCTGCTGCAAGTGGGCCAGCAGCACCAGGAAGACCAGGCTGACCAGCAGGGCCGGGATTTCCGGGTAGAGTTGCACCGCAAAGAGGGCCAGCGGGGTGGTGGTGGCACCGATCAGGGCGCAGCCCAGGGCGAGCCAGCGCCCGTACCCCAGGCGCACCAGCCAGAGGAAGACCAGGGTGACAGCCCCGGCGCTGCACCAGGCGATGAGCAGGCTGGAGGCCAGGCGGGGGTTCTCCCACAGGTGCAGGCCCGCCCAGTAGGAGGGCAGCAGGAGGGCGGACAGGCCGATGGGGTGGACCGAGTGGATCGTTCCCGGCTGGGAGGCGGGTGCCCGGTGCGGCTCAAAGTCGATGAGGTGGAACTCGCTGACGGCCTTGGCCCCCAGGTTGTTCGTCAGGTCCATGTCCCCGTCGCGCAGCAGGCTCTGGCTGACCCCCAGGTAGTGGGCCTCGTCGCCGTGCAGCATGGTCGTCTGGCAGAAGTACAGGCTCCACAGGGTGTAGACCGCGGCGCATACCCCGAGCAGGCCCCAGGCCAGGGCCCGGATGGAGAGGGAGGGCAGCAGCGGGGCGTTGAGGTGGAGCAACAGC
>VGJS01000051.1 GCA_016867395.1 Candidatus Handelsmanbacteria bacterium | reverse complement strand
CCGAGGCCCTGGCTCCGCCGGCCCAGGCCGCACCCGCAGGCGCGCCACCCCCGCCCAAGCCGGCCCCGGAACTAGCCGCCCCCGCCGCCGGCGAACTGGTTCTGGAACTCGAGGTGGTGGAACCCACCTGGGTGCGCATCCGCTGGGACAAGGGGGAATTCCTGGAGACTATGCTCCAGCCCGGCGACAACCGCCGCCTGCAGGCCAACACCCAGTTCTTGGTCTGGGCCGGCAACTCCAAGGGGTTGCGCTACCGCTTCCAAGGGCGGCCCGTGGAGGAGGTACACCAGAGCGATCCCAGCCAGACGGTGCGTTTCCGGGCCACAAAAACCGGGGTTTCCCTGTTGGACCGCGAGACCTTTGACCAGCTTAGCGAAACCATCAGGGGACAGGACCAGGCCAGAACCCGGCCCGACTCGGCTCGATGACCCGACGCTATGCCGAGGTGTACCTGCCGCCCCCGGTTTCCCGCGACCTGACCTATGGGGTGCCGGCCGAGCTAGAAGGTGAGGTCCAGATCGGCAGCGCGGTGCTGGTGCCTGTGCGCCGCCGGCAGGTAACGGGTTTTGTCGTGGGCTTTGCCGAGGCGCCCCCCCTGGTTGGAGAGATCCTCGACTTGGTCCGCCTGGTGGATGGCGACTCCCTGCTCTCTCCCCAGATCATCGGGCTGTGCCGCTGGCTGTCCGACTACTACTTCGCCCCCCTGGGAAGTGCCCTGGCCGCGGCCCTGCCCCCCGGCATCAAGCTCAACTCCAACCGCCTGGTCTCCCTCGCCGCGGAATTCGCCCCCCAGCCCGGCGCCGAGTCCGGCGAAACCCTGCTGCTCTCCCATCTTCGCGAGCACGGCCCCCTCAAGGTCACCACCCTCCAGCGCCGGCTGCGCCTGCCCGAGCTGGACAAGATCCTGCGCCGCCTCGAAAAGGCCGGCCTCGTCGAGATCCGGCCTGTGCTTTCCCGGGCCCAGGCCGGGGTCCTGCGCCGCCAGTGGCTGCGGCCCCTCCCCGGGGCCGAGGCGCAACTGTCCTCCCTGGAGCGCCGCGCCCCGCGCCAGGCCCAGTGCCTGGCACTGGTCCTGAAAAAGGGCCCGCTGTCCAAAAACCACCTGCGCGACGAGGGCTTCGACGACGGCCTGCTGCGGGAACTGGACCGGCGCGGCCTGGTTGAAACCTTCAGCCAGGAGGTCTGGCGCGACCCGCTGGCGGACCTGGGCGAACAGCCGGGCCAAACCCTCGCCCCCACTCCGGACCAGCAGGGGGTGCTGGTGGACCTGGAGGTGGCCCTGGGCGAGCGGCGCTTCCACCCTTCCCTGTTGCACGGGGTCACAGGCAGCGGCAAAACCCTGGTCTACATCCAGGCGGCGGCCCGCGCCCTGGAACAGGGACGGGGGGTCATCGTCCTGGTCCCCGAGATCGCCCTGGCCTGGCAGATGGTCCGCCGCTTCGTCGCCCACTTCGGCCCGCAGGTGGCAGTGATGCACAGCCAGCTCTCCCCTGGCGAGCGCTACGACACCTGGCGGCGGCTGCACCACGGACACCAGCGCCTAGTCATCGGCGCCCGCTCGGCCATCCTTGCCCCGGTGCGCGACCTGGGCCTGATCGTGGTGGACGAAGAGCACGACGGGGCGTACAAGCAGGAGGATCTCGAAGGCCGCCACGCCCTTTGCTACCATGCCCGGGACGTGGCCCTGGTGCGGGGCCAGCGGGAGGGGGCGGTGGTGTTACTGGGCTCGGCCACCCCCAGCCTGGAATCCTACTGGAATATCCGCGCCGGCAAGTACCGCCCCCTTTTCCTGCCCCGCCGCGTCGACGGCCGGCCCCTGCCCCAGGTCGAGGTGGTGGACATGCGGCAAGAGCCCTTCCAGAAAAAGCAGCGGGTTCTCTTCTCCCGCACCCTGCGCCTCAAGATCCGGGAGCGGCTGGAGCGCGGCGAGCAGATCATCCTCCTGCAAAACCGGCGGGGCTTCTCCCCCTTTGTGCTCTGCGCCGCCTGCGGCGAGTCCGTACAATGCCAACAGTGCCGGGTCTCCCTGACCTACCACCGGGGCGGGGGGACCCAATTGCGCTGCCACTACTGCGATTTTCGCGCCCCCCTGCCCTCCTTCTGCCCCACCTGCGGCAGCGCCGAGCTGCGCCTCGAAGGGGTGGGCACCCAGAAGGTCGAACATGCCCTGGAGGAACAGTTTCCCGGCGTCCGCGTCATCCGCATGGACGTGGACACCACTGGCTGGAAGGGGGCCCACGACGAGCTGGTGCAGCGCTTCCGCCAGGGGGAGGCCCAGGTGCTCTTGGGCACCCAAATGGTGGCCAAAGGGCTCGATTTCCCGCAGGTGACCCTGGTGGGGGTGATCTCCGCGGACACCGGCATGCACCTTCCCGATTTCCGCGCCGCCGAGCGCACCTTCCAACTGCTCACCCAGGTGGCCGGAAGGGCCGGAAGAGGCCAGGTCCCCGGCGAAGTGGTGATCCAGACCCTGCTGCCTGAGGGGGCGGCGTTGCAGGCGGCGGCCCGCCAGGATTTTGTCGCCTTTGCCGGACCCGAACTGGAGGAGCGGCGGGAGGCCGCCTTCCCGCCCTTCACCCGGCTGGCGGCCTTTCTGTGGCAGGGCCCCGAAGAAGAAGCGGTGGCCCAGGCCGCCTGCGAAGGGGCCCGGTGCCTGGGCCAGGCCAGCGCTTCGCCGACCGCACTTCTGGGTCCGGCCCCGGCTCCCCTGGCCCGCCTGCGGGGCCGCTACCGCTGGCAGGCCCTGCTGCGGGGGGCTTCGGCCGCCCAGCTCCACGGCTGGACCGCCCAGGCCTTGTCGGCCATGCGCGAGGCGGCCCGGCGGCACCAGTCCACCCTGAGCGTCAACGTCGATCCGCAGACCCTGATGTGAGTTGAAAACGATGGGCAACTACCGAATCCTCCCCCTGCTGGTCCTGCTGGGCGCAGCGCTATGCCCCCTGTGCGTAGCGGCCCAGGAAGAGTGGACCGGCTACACCAGCATGCGGCAGATCAGCCAGGTATTGGTTTTCGGGGGCCAGGTCTGGAGCGCCACCGCCGGCGGGGTGCTGCGCTTCGACCCAGGGCAGCAGAGTTTCACCCGCTACACCCGGCTCGAAGGTCTGGCCGGCAACCACGTCCTCTCGCTGGCCGCCGACGAGCAGGGCGACCTGTGGTTCGGCACCGAGGGCCAGGGATTGAGCCGTTTCCGGCCCGCCCAGAACCAGTTCGATCCGCCGTTCCTACAGTTCAGGGACCTTAGGATCGATGCCCTGGCCGCCGCCGGGGGGCGGGTCTTTGTCGCCACCGACCGGGGGATCAGCGTGTTCCTCGCCGACAAGGAGGAAGTCCGGGAGACCTACCACCGCCTTGGCGACCTGGCCAAGGACATCCAGATCAACGATCTGGTCGTCCACGGCAGGGCCTTGTGGGCCGCCACTGCCGAGGGGGTGGCCTGGGCCGCCCTCGACCAGCCCAACCTGCAGGACCCAGAGAGCTGGACCACCAACCGCTACCTGGGCCCCACCAGCAACCTGCTGGTGCACGGCGACACCCTGCTGGCCTCCTCCGTCCACAACGTCTACGCCTTCGACCCCCAGGTCAACGGCTTTGTCTCCGACTACGGCGACACCCTGCGGGTGCTGGGGCTGGGCAGTTTCCAGGGCCGGGCGGTGGTCTCCCTGGAGAACGGCGGCTTCCTCCAGCGCGTCGGCCCGGGCATGTGGACCCGGCAGCCCGCCCCGGTCATCACCCAGGTGCGCGCCCTCTCCCACGGGGACTCGGCCCTGTGGGTGGGCACCCGGGAGGGCCTGCGGGCATTGGCCGCCCCCAACCCGCCCCCGCCCTCGGAGCCGGCGGCCAACCAGTTCTACGAGATGAAACTGCTGCGCTGGGGGGAACTGTGGGCCGCCAGCGTGCCCAACGACTTTGTCACCCCCTATGGCCTCTATCAGTTCGACGGGACCCGCTGGCAGGTCCACGACAAGAACACCGGCCTGCCCTCCAACACCCTGGTCAGCCTGGAGACCGACGCGGCCGACCGCCTCTGGGTGGGCACCTGGGGCCACGGGGTGATCATCCGCGACTCCAGCGGGGCCTGGCAGCGCCTCAACCATAACAACTCCCCGCTGCGGGGCATCGGCGGCAAGCAGGACTTCGTCGCCATCAGCGACATCACCCGCGATTCCACCGGCCTAATGTGGCTGGCCAACGTGCAGATCGGCTTGGTGGTGATGGACGGCTTTCCCCCCGACCGCGGCCTGGTGATCGAGAACCCGGCCCTGAGCCTGTCGCCCAAACGCGACATCGGGCAGGTGGTCATCGCCCCGGCAGGGGTCAAATGGATCTCCACCGAAACCGATGGGGTGATCCTTTTCGACGATGGCAGCACCCCCTTCGATCCGGCCGACGACTTCTCGCTGCTGCTCAACCAGGTTTTCGACGAGCGCCTGACCAGCGACCGGGTCGGCGCCCTGCTGCTGGACCGCGGCGGCCGGCTGTGGGTGGCCACCAACAGCGGCCTCAACGCGGTGCGCGGCACCTACTCGCGGGCCGGCCGCAGTTTCTCCGTGGAGAGCTGGCGCACCTACACCGCCGACAACGGACTGCCCTCCAGCGAGATCAACGCCCTGGAGCAGGATGACCTGGGCCATATCTGGGTGGGCACCGAAGGGGGCCTGGCCCGCCTTTCCCCGCAGGGCGAGGTGGAATTCACCTTCACGACGAACAACAGCCTGCTCATCGACAACCGGGTCAAGTCCCTGCTCTTCGACCCAGAGAAGCGCGAGCTGTGGATAGGCACCTTCGACGGCCTGAGCCGTTTGCACCTGGGGGAGTCGACCAGCTCCGGGGGCGATGGCCTGAGCGTCTATCCCAATCCCTTCGTGCTGGAAAGCCGGGGCTCCCCCCTGTGCTTTGCCGGCCTGCCCCTCGGCGCCTCGCTGCGCATCTTTTCACTAGCTGGTGAGCTGGTCGCCCAGTTGGACGGCGTTCCCGGCCAGGGCTCCCTGTTGTGGAGGGGGCAGAACCAGGCCGGGGTGCTGGTGGGCTCGGGGGTCTACTTCTTCGTGGCCACCGACGAGGCGGGCCGCAGCATCAAGGGCAAGTTCGCCGTCGTCGGCAGCCAGTGAGAGGGACCATGCCCGCCCGCGCATTCCTGATCAGCGCGCTGCTGTGCGGCATGGCCGCCGCCCAGGTGGAGGTTTCGCTCTTGCCCTGGCCGGCCGGGGCCGAGGCCGCCCTCAGCCTCACCTTCGACGACGCCTACCCCTCCCACACTGCCGTGGCCATGCCCCTTCTGGAGGCCTTCGGTTTTCGCGGCACCTTCTATCTGATCGTGGACCGGCTTTTCCAGCGGGGCAAATACGAGGATCTGCCCTCGGCGCCCCTGGCCGACTGGCAGGAGGGCTTCCGGCGCGGCCACGAGATGGGCAGCCACACCTGGACCCACGTGGGCCTGGACACCATCTCCGCCCTGCAGATGCAGGAGGAGCTGCGCGCCGCCCACCAGGTTCTCGAAGGGCTCTTCCCCGGCGCACCAGTCACCAGCCTAGCCTATCCTTTCTCGCGGGCCGACACGGCGGTGATGCAGGAGGCCGCCCGCTACTACCTGACCGGCCGGCTGGGGCCGCCCCCCGCCGGCGAGCCCCCCTACAACGACCCGGCCACCGACCAGCTAATCGGCCTTAAGGCTTTTTTTCTTTGCACCGGCGAGACCCCGCAATCGTGGAACCAGGCCGCCGACCAGACCCTCCGGGGCGGGGGCTGGCTGGTGGAGGCCCTGCACCCCATCGACGAGTTGGGGTATTGCCAGGTTCGCGAGGAGGACCTGGAGGCCCACCTCGACTACCTGGCCGGCCTGGGTGGCCGGATCTGGGTGGCCCCGGTGGGGCAGGTGGCCGCCCGACTGGTAGAATGGCGGACCCTCCGTCTACACCAGACCCCCTTGGCCGGCGGGCAGGTCCTGCTGGCCCTGGACGAGCCCGCCGACGAAGCCTGGCAGGTCGTTTTCACTGTCGCCGGCAGTTGGCGGGTGCTGGACCCGGAGGGACACCCCCTCCCTCTCGAGCGCGCCGGCGATTCCCTGCGCTTCGTCTGGCCCTCCGGCCAGGCCGCCGTCACCCTCGAACCGCCCCTCATCACCGCTGTCCGGGCTTTAGGCTGGGGTCAGTTAAAAAGTTTTTTTTTGGTGCCCGCCCCTGATTTCCAGGTCTTTTCCGGGAGCCCCGGCCGCTGAAGTGCAGTGAAAACAAGGGTGCTAACCGCCCCAGGTTCTCCCTAAACCGGCCAAAATTCTCCTTGACAAACCCTCCGCATATCGTGTATCTTTGAAAGGTTTCCACAACATATTGTGGAGTGAAGCAGCAAGAGTTCAGCAAATTCAGGGCCTGTCTGTCTGAAACTCCCCACTAAATTTATCATTGCCCGGTTCTGTGAAAAACTCCTTTCGCAGGCAGAGGCCGTATCTTGCCCCAAGGGAGGGTCCCAATGCCGTCCAATCAGCCCAAGCAGACCGCCAAGTCTCCTGTCAGCGTCCACCGCCTCGAAGACCTGCTGTCCCAGCTTGAAGGCCACGGCCTCAAGCGCAACGGCCACGACGGCCTGCTCAAAAAGGCAGTGGACGCCGAGAGCTACTACCCCGACAACGAGCTAGCGGTCGATGTGCTGCGCAGCAAGTACCTGGCGCCGGGCGAAACCGGCCCCCTCCAGATGTGGGACCGCATCGCCAGGGCCATGGCCTCGGTGGAAAAGGACATGGAACACTGGTACGACCGCTTCTTCTCCCTGTTGCTAGACTTCAAATTCATCCCCGGAGGCCGGGTGATGCACGGGGCCGGCCGCGAGGAGTCCCGCCGTAAGCCCACCCTCTCCAACTGCTACGTCATCCCCATCGAGGAGGACAGTCTGGAGGGCATCTACCGTTGCCTGAACGAGTCAGCCATGGTCTACCGCACCGGCGGCGGGGTGGGCACCGACCTGTCCATCCTGCGGCCCAAGGGCTCACCGGTCAACGCCACCGTGGACAAGTCCCCCGGTTGCACCGCCTTCATGAACCTGCTCAGCGAGAGCACCAACGCCGTCTCCCAGGCCGGCCGCCGCGGCGCCCTGATGCTCACCCTCCGGGTCGACCACCCCGATATCGAGGACTTTATCACCATCAAGAACGACGCCAACCGGGTCAAGGTGCAGTACGCCAACATCAGCGTGCTGGTCACCCACGAGTTCATGCAGGCGGTGCTGGCGGACCGCGACTTCGACCTGCGCTGGAACGGCCAGGTCTACCGCACGGTGCGGGCCCGCGAGCTGTGGAACAAGATAATCACCAACGCCCACGCCAGCGCCGAGCCGGGTATCATCTTCTGGGATACCATGCGCGAGTACCACAACGTCGAGTATGCCAACCCGCTGACTAGCACTAACCCCTGTGGGGAGCAGCCTTTAGCTTCCTATACAGCTTGCAACCTGGGCAACCTCAATCTGACCCTCTTCGTGAACCCGGACGGGGTCTTCGACCACGCTGCGCTGGCCGAGAGCACCCGGGTGGCGGTCCGCTTCCTCGACGACGTTATCGAGTACAACATGGACCGCCACGCCCTGCCCAAGATCCGCGAGGCCGTGGCCTCAGACCGCCGGGTGGGCTTGGGGGTGACCGGCCTGGCCGACGCCCTGATGCTGATGAAAGTCAAGTACGACAGCTCCGAGGCGCTGCAGGCCGTCGAGCAGATCATGCAGACCATCTGCCACCACGCCTACGAGACCTCCATCGAACTGGCCCGCGAGAAGGGCGCCTTCACCCTCTTCGACTGGGAGGGGGTGTCCAAGAGCAAGTTCATCCAGGGACTGCCCCAGGGCCTACAGGACAAGATCCGCCGCTTCGGGCTACGCAACAGCACCCTGATCACCATGCCGCCGGTGGGCACCGGCTCCATCGTCGCCCAGACCACCTCGGGCATCGAGCCGATCTTCTGCACCAGCTACCGGCGCCGAGTCAAGCAGGCCGACGGGGAGAGCTTCCGCGAGTACAAAGTCTATCACCCCCTGGTCAAGACCCTCTTCGGCGGCGACGAGAACCTGCCCGAGTACGTGGTCACTGCCCACCAGATCGATCCCTATTTCCGCGTCAAGATCCAAGGGGTCATCCAGAAGTACACCGACAGCAGCATATCCTCCACCATCAACCTGGCCGAGGATATCTCTGTCGAGACGGTGGCCGACATCTATATCACCGCCTACAAGGAGGGCCTCAAGGGGGTGACGGTCTACCGCGAGGGCAGCCGCGAGGGGATCTTGCAGACAGAGAACAAGGAGAGCAAGCAGCCCAAGGCCGCGCCCCCGCCCGCCGCCGAGCAGCCCCGCCACCCGCGCCGCCGGCCCTCGGTCACCCGCGGGGTCACTGAGCGCATCCGCACCGGCGAGGGCAACATCTACGTCACGATCAACGAGGACGACGAGGGGATCTGCGAGGTCTTCAGCACCATCGGCAAGGCCGGCGGCAATGCCGCAGCCCAGTCCGAGGCCATCTGCCGCCTCATTTCCCTGGCCCTGCGCTCCAGCATCGACCCGCAGGAGGTCATCAAGGCCCTCAAGGGCATCTCCGGCCCGGCCCCGGTCTGGGAGAACGGCGAACAGATCCTCTCCACCCCGGATGCCATCGGCAAGGCCCTGGAACGCCACCTCAACCGCCGGCTCGAAGGCGAGCCCGTAACCGCCCTCCCCGTCCAGGGCGCCCCGCCGGCTGCGGCCATTCCCGCCGATGCCAAAACCCTGACCACCTGCCCCGAATGCGGCTCCACGGTATCGCACGAGGGCGCTTGCCTCTCGTGCAAGCACTGCGGCTGGTCTAAATGTTGAGGTGAACACCTGCGTCTGACGCCGGCGGGGAGAGCGCGGCTGCCTGCGCGTGGCTGCGCTCTTTGTTTTAGGCGACTTCGAAGCTCAGGCCGTCGTAGGCCAACTCGACCCCGGCGGGCAGGGCGGCGTTGGTCTTTTCGTGGTCCAGGTCATGGGCGATGTGGGTGAGATAGGCACGGCGCGGCCGCAACTCGGCCACCACCTCCAGGGCCTGGGCCACGGTAAAGTGGGTGGGGTGGTTGTTATGGCGCAGGGCGTCGAGGACCAGCACCTCCAGGCCGCGCAACCGGCCCAGGGAGGCGGGGGGAATGGCGTTGCAGTCGGTCACGTAGGCAAAGGAGCCGAAGCGATAGGCCAGGATCGGCAGCCGGCCGTGGTGTACCGTCAGGGGCTCCACCGGGCAGCCGCACAGTTCAAAGGGCCCGGCGATGGAGTTCAGGCTGAGCTGGGGCACGGATTCCGTCATCCCCTGGTACACCGGCTTGAAGGCGTAGTCAAAGACGTGCCGGATGCGCCCCAGGGTGCCCTCGTCCCCATAGCAGGGGATGGGGGCGCTGCGGCCAAAACAGAAGGAGCGCAATTCGTCGAGGCCGTAGAGGTGGTCCACATGCGGATGGGTGAAGAGCACCGCGTCCACCCGGCGCAACCCCTGGCGCAGGGACTGGAGCCGCAGGTCCGGGGTGGTGTCCACCAGGATGTTGCCCCCGCTCCCTTCGACCAGCAGGGAGCAGCGCAGCCTTTTGTTCCTGGGGTCCGAGGACAAGCACACCGCGCAGTCGCAGGCAATGCGCGGCACCCCCGAGGAGGTCCCGGTGCCCAGCAGGGTCGCCTTCATCGCGGCCGGTCGCCCGGCAGGGTCAGCACCCAGGGCCCCTCCTCAGTGATGGCCACCGTGTGCTCGAAATGGGCCGCCAGGGAGCCGTCGCGGGTGCGGGTGGTCCAGCCGTCCTCGGCCACCTCTACCTCAGGGGCACCCAGGCTAAGGATGGGCTCAATAGCCAGCACCAGTCCCGGCTGCAAGCGGGGCCCCCGGCCCGGCGGGCCGTAGTTGGACAGGTGCGGGTCCTCGTGCAAGGCCCGGCCGATCCCGTGGCCCCCGTACCGGCGCACCACCGCCACCCCGCCGGCGGCCTCGGCACAGGTCTGCACCGCGTGGGAGATGTCTGAGAGGTGCCCGTTGGGCCGGGACTGCCCGATGCCGGCCTCCAGGCAGGCCCGGGTGGTATCCAAAAGGTGCCGGGCCGGGCCGCTGGGCGAGCCCACCGCGCAGGTGAAGGCCCCGTCCCCGTAATACCCCTCCAACTCCACCCCCACGTCCACGCTGAGCAGATCGCCCTGGCGCAGGAACCGGCGGTTCGGGAAGCCGTGTACCACCTCCTCGTTGACCGAGGCACAGATCGAAGCGGGAAACCCGTGGTAGCCCTTGAAGGCCGGCCGCCCCCCTCTGGCGCGGATCATCCCCTCGGCCAGGCCGTCCAGTTCGAGGGTACTCACCCCCGGCGCGATGGCCGCCCTGAGGGCCTGCTGTACCGCGAAAACCAACTGGCAACTGGCGCGGATGCGCTCCACTTCGGCGGGTTTCTTGCGGTAGATCGCCACTTTGCTCCTGGTGGGGCCCCTGTTGCCATTGAAAAGGGTCTGATATATAATAGGTTAAATCAGTCTTTTGGAAACATCAGCAGGAACCGTAGGGGAAGAAATGGGCAAATCACTGGTAGTCGTCGAATCACCCGCCAAGGCCAAGACCATCAACAAGATCCTCGGCAAGGATTTCGTGGTGAAGTCCTGCATGGGGCATGTGCGCGATCTACCGCCAAAGGAACTGGGGGTGGACGTGGAGCACGACTTCAAGCCCCGCTACGTGACCATCCGCGGCAAAGGCAAGGTGCTCAGCGAGTTGCGCAAGGCCGCCCTGGATGCCGAGACCGTGTACCTGGCCACTGACCCCGACCGCGAGGGGGAGGCCATCGCCTGGCACGTGGCCCACTCCATCGACATGAAGGAGGAGGAGGTCCGGCGCATTCTCTTCAACGAGATCACCCCCAAGGCCGTGCGCGAAGCCATCGCCCAGTCGGGCCGGCTCGACATGAAGAAGGTCAACGCCCAGCAGGCCCGCCGGGTGCTGGACCGGCTAGTGGGCTACGAGATCAGCCCGCTCCTGTGGAAGGTGATCCACTCCGGCCTCTCCGCCGGCCGGGTGCAGTCGGTGGCTCTGCGCCAGATCTGCGAGCGCGACTTGGAGATCGCCGCCTTCAAGCCTGAGGAGTACTGGTCCATCGAGGCCCGCTGCCGCACCGCTGAGCAGGAGAGTTTTGCCGCCCGCCTGTTGCAGCACCGGGGCGAGAAGCTGGAGATCCCCAACCAGGAACGCGCCGCGGCCATTGTCGCCGAACTGAAAGAGCAGCGCTTCACCATCGCCCAGGTCAAGCAGCGCGACCAGTTGCGCCACCCCTTTCCCCCCTTCATCACCAGCACGCTCCAGCAAGAATGCGCCCGCCGGCTGCGCTTCTCGGTCAAGCGCACCATGACCGTGGCCCAGCAGCTCTACGAAGGGGTGGAGATCGAGGGGGAGACCCGGGGCCTGATCACCTACATGCGCACCGACTCAGTGCGGGTGGCCGCCGAGGCGGTGGCCGAGGTGCGCGAGCAGATCGGCTCGCTCTACGGGAACGAGTACCTACCCGAGACCCCCAATACATACAAGACCAAGCGCGGGGCCCAGGACGCCCACGAGGCCATCCGCCCCACCTACGTCGAGCTGCGCCCCGCCAAGGTCAAGGACCTGCTCACCACCGACCAGGCCAGGGTCTACGAGATCATTTGGAAGCGCTTCGTCGCCTCCCAGATGAAGCCGCAGGTCCTCAGCCTCACCACCGTGGACATCGGCGCCGGCGACTATCTGCTGCGGGCCAACGGCTCAGCCACCAGGTTCCCCGGCTTCACCCTGCTCTACACCGAGAGCAAGGAGGAGAAGGAGGAAGGGGAGGAGGAGGACAGCCGCGCCCTGCCCCCCGGCATGGCCACGGGCCAGGACCTGGAGGTGCAGGAACTCAAGCCCGAGCAGCACTTCACCAAGCCGCCGGCGCGCTACACCGAAGCCTCCCTGGTCAAGGAGCTGGAGGCCAAGGGCATCGGCCGGCCCAGCACCTACGCCCAAATCATCACCACCCTCCAAGACCGCGAGTACGTGGAGCGGGTGGAGCGCAACCTCATCGCCACCGAGCGGGGCCACACGGTCAACAAGTTCCTAGTCGAGACCTTCCCCCACATCTTCGACGTCAAGTTCACTGCCCTGATGGAGGACGAACTCGACCGCATCGAGGAAGGCGACGACCACTGGATCGACACCGTGCGGCAGTTCTACTCCTCCTGGAGCAGTTCCCTGCAGAAGGCCAATTCCCGCCGCCGCGAACTCAAGCAGGCTCTGCAGGAGGAGACCACGGTGGTCTGCGAGGAGTGCGGCCGGCTGATGGTGGTCAAGTGGGGCCGCAACGGTCGCTTCCTGGCCTGCCCCGGTTATCCCCAGTGCAAAAACACCAAGCCCCTGGCCGAGGAGCAGGCCCAGCCCCCCACCGACGCCATCTGCGACCTGTGCAACTCGCCGATGGTGGTCAAGAGCGGCCGCTACGGCCGCTTCCTGGCCTGCAGCAGTTACCCCGCGTGCAAGAACGTCAAACCCCTGCCTCTAGGGGTCTCCTGCCCCGACTGCGGCACCGGGGATCTGGTGGAGAAACAATCGCGCAAGGGCAAAGTCTTTTACGGCTGCAATCGCTACCCCACCTGCAAGTTCGCCAGTTGGGACAAACCCGTGGCCAAGGCCTGCCCCCACTGCGAGGCGCCCATCCTCTTCGAGCGGGGTAGCCGTAGCAACCCGCCGGCCCTCTACTGCCGCTCCTGCCACACCCAATTGGAGGCCCTCGCCGTGGACGCCGAAGCAGGGGGCTGATCCACCCAATGGCCGCGCCTGCCCCGCTGCACGCAGGTTCCAGCATCGAGCAGGGCTCTGCCTTCTTTCTGGATTACCTGGAAAAGGAGCGCAACTACGCCCGCCACACCCTGGAGGCGTACCGCCGCGACCTGCAACAGTTTGCCCGCTTCCTCTACCCCCGCATCGCCCGGGTGGGCATCCCCGTCAGCGCGGTGGAGCGCCAGATGGTGCAGCGCTACATCGAGGAGTTGGGCCGCCGCGGCCTCAAGCCCAGCAGCGTGGCCCGCAAGCTCTCTGCCCTCCGCTCCCTCTTCCGCCACCTGTGCCGCCAGCGGGTGCTGGCCGATAACCCGGCCAGCCTGGTCGGCGCGGCGCCGCCCCCCCGCCAGCCCCCCCGCCACCTGCCCCTCCCCCAGATCGAGGCGGCCATCGCCCTGCCTCCGGCCGCCGAGTTCACCGGGGCCCGGGACCGGGCCATCCTCGAAATCTTCTACGGGGGGGGCATCCGCCTGGGCGAGCTGGTGGCCCTCAACCTCAGCGCCCTGGATCTGGAGGAAGGCACCGTGCGGGTGCTGGGCCGGGGCCGCCGCGAGCGCATCGTGCCCATCGGCGGCCCGGCCCTGGCCACCCTCAAGACCTATCTGCAGCACCGGGCCGCCCTGCTCCTGGAACTGGACATCACCCAAGTGGAGGCCGGCGCCCTCTTCCTCAACCGCAAGGGCCGCCGCCTGCACCGGCGCACTGTGCAGACCGCGGTCAAGCGCTACCTGCGCCAGGTCGCCCAGGGCCAGAGCCTCAGCCCGCACCTCCTGCGCCACACCTTTGCCACCCACCTGGTCGAGGCCGGGGCCGACCTGGGCGCGGTCAAGGAGTTGCTGGGCCACGCCGCCCTGGCCAGCACCCAGGCGTACACCCAGGTGTCCCTGGAGCGGCTGCGCCAGGTCATCTCGCAGGCCCACCCCAGGGCCTGAGGGGCGCGCTTGATCCGGTTCCTGTGCCTCCTCCTGCTGTGGGCCTGCGCCAAGGTCGGGCCGCCCGCCGGGGGGCCGGTGGACCAGGCCCCGCCCGCCGTCGTCGCCCACACCCCCGCCGCCGACGCGGTGGAGGTGCCCCTCGACGCCCCGGTGGAATTGCTCTTCAGCGAGGCCATGGACCGCAGCCGCACCCAGGCCGCCCTGTTCCTTTCCCCCCTCTCCCCGATCGAGCCTGACTGGCAGGGCCGCCGCCTGCGCCTGCGCTTTCCCCAGGGCCTGCAACCCGGTCAGACCTACGTGATCACCCTGGGGACCGGGGCCCGGGACCTTCGCGGCAATCCCCTGCCCCAGTCCTTCACCCTGGCCTTTGCCACCGGACCCCGGCTCGACCAGGGCCGCATCGGGGGCCGGGTTTTCAGCCGGCACCAGCCCGCCGCCGGGGCGCACGTCCTGGCCTACGGCCTCAACCGGGGCCAGCGCCGCCTGCTGGCTGACCTGCCCGACTACCGCACCCAGGCCGGCAACGACGGGGGCTATGCCTTCTCGCGCCTGCCGGCTGGTCCGTACCGCCTGGTGGCCTTTGCCGACGCCGACGCCGACCAGACCTGGGACCCGGGGGAGGCCCTGGCCCTGCCCTCCCTGGACCTGGACCTGGGCGATGCCGACTCGCTGCGGGCCGGCGACCTGGACCTTTTCGCCGCCCCTGGCCCTCTCCGGCTAGAGCGGGTCCAGGCCCTCGACCAGCAGCGCCTGCTCTTCCTGTTTGGCCAGGAGGTGGACCCCGCACAGGTCCTCCTCGAAATCGCCGGCCTGCCCGTGGAGTTCCTCTACCAGTTGCCCCCAGACCGGCGCAAGCTCTATGCCCGCACTGCCCCCCAGGAGGCGGGGAGGGCCTATCCCCTGGGGCGCCTCGAAATCGCCGGCCAATCCCCGGAGTGGGGCGAGCCGGTGCGCGGCGTCGGCCGCCCCGACCAGACCCCCCCGGCCCTGGCCGTCACCCGACCCGCCGCCGGGGGCATCCTGGCCCCGCAGGACACCCTGCTGCTGATCTTCTCCGAGGCGATGGTCCATGCGGAATTAGGCGAGGTGTGGGTGGCCGACGACAGCGCCCAGACCCCGGCCGGCCGCTGGTCCTGGCAGGGGCCCGCGGTGCTGGCCTTTGCCCCCCAGGCCCCCTGGACGCCGGGCACGTACCAGCTTCGGGGCCGTACCGCCGGGCTGCGCGACCTGGCCGGCCTGGGCCTGCGCGACAGCCTCTTCGCCCTCAGTTTTGCCGCCGCCCCCCTGGACTGCCGCCTCGGTGGCCAGGTGCACCCGCCCGCCAGGGCGCCGGTCTGGGTGGGCGCCCAGGGCCCCGAGCAGAACTATCAGGTCCAGGCCGACCCCGAGGGGCGATTCCTCTTCGCCGACCTGCCGCCGGGGGCCTATCGGCTCTACGCCTTCGCCGACCTCAACTTGAACCAGCAGCAGGACCGCGGTATTTTAGAGCCCTTCGCCCCCTCCGAGCCCTACACCTGTCTCCCGGAAGCCCTCACCCTCGCCGCCGGCGCCGCCCGCGAGGACCTGGAGTTGGAGCTGGACGCCCCATGAGCCTGTACCGCCACCTCGGCACCTTGCTGCTGCTGCTGGTCCTGATCGGCATGGGTATAGCCAAATACTCACAGCTCTCCCCCCAGACCCAGCGCCGGCTGGAGCTGGAGACCTCACTGGAGCAGGTGTGCAACCTGGAGCAGCTCTACTTCCAGCGCCACGGCCGCTACTTCGACCCGGCCGACAGCTCACAGGGCATGCCCGCCCACTGGCTTCAGGGCTACCGCTGGGAAGCAAGGGCCGGCCGCCACAGCTTCTGGGTGCTGGTACGCGCCGATCTGAACGAGGATGGGATAGAGGGGATCTGGAGGGTGGACGAGCACTCGCGCCAGGGCGTGGTGCTGGTGGAGGACTAACCCCGCGTGTGCAGCCGGGCGATGGTAGTCTGGCCCGGCGCGTACGGCCCCGCCACCCGCAACCCTGGGGCCAGGGCGCAGGCTTCTTCGCAGGCCGCCTTCAGGGCCGGCGCTTCGGCTTCGGCCAGCACCTCCAGATAACAGCGGTACTCCCAGGGCCGGCCCAGGCGCTTGCGCAGCTCCACCTTGAGCACCTCGCAGCCCTGCCCGGTGAAGGCCGCCAGGATGGCCGGCAGTCCCCGCCCCGTGTCCGGCAGATCGAGGATCAGGGTGTGTTTGTGCGGCCCTGTCCCCGGCGGGGCTGGTTGGTGGCTCAGCACCAGGAAGCGGGTGTAGTTGCGCTGGTCGGTCTGGATGTTCTCGGCGAGGATGGCCATCTGGTGGTCCACCGCCGCCTGGGCCGAGGCGATGGCCGCCTCGTCGCGCCGCCCTCCCTCCTTGATCATCTTCACCGCCCCGGCCGTGTCGTACACCTCCTGCGCCTCGGCGTGCTTCAAGGCGCTCAGGTACTCCTGGCACTGGGCCAGGGCCTGGGGGTGGGAGTAGATCCGCCGCAGCTCCTCCAGCCGGGCGCCAGGGTGGGCAATGAGGCAATGGTCGATGCGCAGGAGGATCTCCCCGGCGATGGGCAGGGGCGCTTCGGCCAACAGATCCCAGACCGGCTGGATGCTGCCGGCCAGGGAGTTCTCGACCGGGGCCATGCCAAAGTCGGCCCGCCCTTGGGCCACGGCGGCGAAGAGCCCGGCAAAGGTGGGGCAGGGGAGGATGGTCAGCGGGCCGGCGAAGTACTCGTGGGCGGCCAGCTCGCTGTACGAGCCCAGCTCCCCCTGCACCGCGACCCTGGCGGCGGTTCCGACGACGGTCATGGGGCTCAGACGGCGATGGGCATGGGGATATGGGGATGAGGATCGTAGCCGACCAGGGAGAAATCCTCGTAGCAAAAATCGAAAAGCCCCTGGCCCCGGTCGGCGATCTCCATGCGCGGCAGGGGGCGGGGCTGGCGGCCTAATTGCTTTTGCAGGGCTTCGACGTGGTTGGTGTAGATGTGGACATCGCCCCCGGTCCAGACGAACTCCCCCGGCTCCAGGCCGCAGACCCTGGCCACCATCAGGGTCAGCAGGCTGTAGCTGGCCAGGTTGAAGGGCACCCCCAGCCCCACGTCGCAACTGCGCTGGTAGAGCTGGCAACTGAGCCGGCCCCCGGCGACGAAGAACTGGAAGAGGCAGTGGCAGGGCGGCAGGGCCATGCGCTCGATCTCGCCCACATTCCAGGCGCAGACCAGCAGGCGCCGGCTTTCGGGATTGCGCCGGATCAGGTCCACCACCTCGCTGAGCTGGTCCACGCTCTGGCCGTCGGCCTTGGCCCAGGAGCGCCACTGCTTGCCGTAGACCGGCCCGAGTTCGCCCTGGGCGTCGGCCCACTCGTCCCAGATCGTCACTCCGTGTTTTTGCAGGTACGCCACGTTGGTATCCCCCTGCAGGAACCAGAGCAATTCGTGGATGATGGAGCGCAGGTGCAGCTTCTTGGTGGTCAGGCAGGGAAAGCCCTCGGCCAGGTCAAAGCGCATCTGGTACCCAAAGACCGCCAGGGTGCCAGTGCCAGTGCGGTCTCCCTTGGGGACCCCTTTTTCCAGGACGTGGCGGACCAGGTCCAGGTACTCTTGCATCCTGCCGCTCCGGAGGATGGGTGGTAGAGGCGGGCCTAAAGTTAAATAAAACAGGAACAGCGGAAAAGTAGGGTCCCGTTGACAGGCAGAGGGCGGTCCCCTATCTTCATCACTCCATCTGCTGCATTTACAGCTGAGGCGACGTGGCCAAGTGGTAAGGCAGGGGCCTGCAAAGCCCTTATCCCCGGTTCGATTCCGGGCGTCGCCTCCAATCTTTTTTGCCGGGATGGCGAAACTGGTAGACGCGACGGACTTAAAATCCGTTGGGAGTAAAATCCCGTGCCGGTTCGATTCCGGCTCCCGGCACCACTTGATCTGCTCTCCCTCCCTCCCGGTGTAGCCGCACTGTCCCAATGAAAGGGGCAGTGCGACATGCAGGTCCCGAGTTTCGCCCCCTCCTGTTCCCCTCTCTGGCAGCCCTATTTCCTGCCTCTGCCTGGAATTAGTCAAAAACCATTGCACCTATCATAAGGCTGGCACACAATTTGCAAAAAGGACTAAACAGTCCTATTATGTGGGTTGGGGCTGTCTCACCCAGCCCAGGCTCTCCCGCCAATCTAGGAGGAAGAAGATGAAGGGAACCGTGTTGCTTGCCGCGCTCCTGCTGTCCGCCCAGTGGGGAGGGGCCGCCGCCCTCAAGGGGGTGGTCAAGGCCCAACTGTCCGGTCCCGCCCCCAGCACCCAGGTCCAAATGACCGATGACCCCTCCTGCGCCGCCAAACACACCACCCCGGTGGTCGACGAGAAGTTGGTCCTCGACGCCGCCAAGAACGTCAGATACGCCTTCGTCAGCATCAAAGCCGGCCTGCCCCAGGGCCAGCAACTGCGTCCCCCGGCCGAACCGGCCCTCATCGACCAGCACGGCTGCATGTTCGCCCCGCGGGTGGTGGGGGTGATGGTGGGCCAGGGGCTCAAGGTGCTCAACAGCGACGGGGTGTTGCACAACGTCCACCTGATGGGCAAGGCCAACCGCGAGGTCAACAAGGCCATGCCGGCCTTCACCAAGAAGATGGTGCTGCCGGGGACCACCTTCGCCAAGCCCGAGACCATCCCCCTCAAGTGTGATGCCCATCCCTGGATGGCCGGCTACGTCATCGTCACCGCCCATCCCTACTTCGCGGTGACGGGGGCCGATGGCAGTTTCGAGATCAAGGATCTGCCCCCCGGCAAATACACCGTCGAGGTCTGGCACGAATACCTGGGCACCAAGGCTCAGGAGGTCCAGGTCACCGACACCGGTGCCACCGCCAACTTCACCCTCGCCAAGTGAACCCTCCTTCCGGCTGCGCGCCGCAAGAGGAGCAAGCGCGATGAGCAAGCTATTCCTGCACCTGGGAATCGCCGCGGCGGTCTGGATGGCGCCGCGGGCCGGGCACGCCGCCCAACCCGCCACACCGGAGTTGGTGGAGAAAGGCAGGCAGGCGTACCAGTTTCACTGCGCCCCCTGCCACGGCGCCGCCGGGCACGGCGACGGGCCGGCGGCGTACCTGCTCTACCCCAAGCCGCGCAATTTCGCCAAGGCCCAGTACCGCCTGGTCTCCACCTGGGAACAGGTGCCCACGGACGAGGACCTTTTCGGGGCCATCACCCGGGGCATGCCCGGCTCGGCCATGCCCTCGTGGCCCGGCCTCTCCGAGGAGACCCGCTGGGGGCTGGTCCACTACCTCAAGACCTTGGCCGACCACCCGCTAGAGTACGGCCCGCCCGCTCAACCTCCTGAAGAGGGCGGCCCGGGCACCGGGGTGATTGAGGTGCCGCCGGAACCCCTCTACGACCAGGCCGCCCAAGAGCGGGCCGCCGAGCTCTTTGCGCAAGGGTGCGCCGGCTGTCACGGGGCCACCGGCAAGGGCGACGGTCAGACCCGGCAGATCGACAGCGACGGATACCCCACCCGCCCGCGCGACCTGACCCGGGGCATCTATAAAGGCGCCCCCACCCCCCAGGAGGTGTACCGCCGCATCGTCGCCGGCCTGCCGGGCACCCCCATGCCCATGAGCGACTGGGCCCCAGGCGCCGACGCCTGGGCCCTCACCCAGTACGTGCTGGCCATGTCCAGTCCGCGCCAGCGCCAGCGCAACGAGATGCTCAGGTTCAGCATCCAGACCCCGCGGGTGCCCAAACTGCCCAGCCACCCGGACGACGGGGAGTGGCGCGCCGCCGACCCGGTCAACCTGCATCTGATGCCCCTGTGGTGGCGGGACGACCGGGTCGAAGAGGTGACGGTGCGGGCCCTGCACGACGGGGCGGAACTGGCGGTGTTGATGGAGTGGCACGACGACACCGAGGACCACACCGCCATCCGGCCTCAGGATTTCCGCGACGCGGCGGCGGTGCAGTTCGCCCTCTCGCCGGACCCGCCCTTCTTCGGCATGGGCAGCCCGGGCCGGCAGGTCAACATCTGGATGTGGAAGGCCGAGCGCCAGGCCGACCTGGTCGCCTTCCAGGACCTGGAGGCGGTGTATCCCAACATCGGCATCGACTCCTACCCCAACCTGCTGAAGTCCCCCCTGGAGCAGCCCATGCGCCATGCCCTCACCCTCGAATCGGACCCCACCTTCGTCACCGGCTGGGGGGCGGGCAACATCGTCTCCGACCCGACGCGCAAGAACGCCGCCGAGGATTTGCAGGCCCAGGGCCAGGGCACCCTCAAAGCCCATCCGCGCTTCGACCAGGAGGTGGTGGCCGAGGGGGTGTACCAGAGCAACAGCTACCATGTGGTCTTCCGCCGCACCTTCAAGCCCAAGGGCAAGGAGGGGGTGGTGCTGAAGCCAGGAGCCACGGTGCCGGTGGCCTTCGCCGTGTGGGACGGCAGCCACGGGGACCGCGACGGCAAGAAGTCGGTGACCATCTGGCAGGAACTCAAACTCGCCCCCTGAGGAGGACAGGCGCCATGGCAAGAGACAACCAATCGCGGCAGGAGATTCCCCGGCGCGAGTTCCTGCGCTGGATGGGCGTAGGGGTGGGCGGAGCCCTGCTGCCCTCGTTCCGCCTGCTGGCCGCCGCCCCCGGCGAGAACCCGCTGGCCGGCTCGGTGAACCGCGACTGGGAGCGGATTTACCGCGACCAGTTCCGCTACGACCGCCAGTTCGACTGGGTCTGCTCGCCCAACGACACCCACGCCTGCCGGGTGCGGGCCTATGTGCGCAACGGCATCGTCGTGCGCCTGGGCGCCACCTACGACTACCAGGACTACGCCGACCTGTACGGCAACAATGCCACTGTCAACTGGAACCCCCGGCAGTGCGCCAAGGGCTACACCTTTCACCGGGTGCTCTACGGCCCCTACCGCCTGCGCCACCCCATCGTGCGCAAGGGCTGGAAGGCCTGGGCCGACGACGGCTTCCCCTTCCTCACCCCCGAGCTGAGGAGCAAGTACCTCTTCGATCGGCGCGGCGAGGACGAATTCGTGCAGATCTCCTGGGACGATGTCTTCCACGACCTCGCCGGTGCCCTCAAGTCCATTGCCGTCAACTACAGCGGCGAACTGGGGAAGCAGCGCCTGCTCTCCCAGGGCTATCAGCCCGAGATGGTCAAGGCCACCCAGGGGGCCGGCACCCGCACCGTCAAGATGCGCGGCGGCATGGGCCTCCTGGGGGTGATGGGCAAGTACGGCATGTACCGCCTCAACAACTCCCTGGCCCTGCTCGACGCCCAGGTGCGGGGGGTGGACCACGAGCACGCCCTGGCCGGCCGCAACTGGTCCAACTACACCTGGCACGGCGACCAGGCCCCGGGCCAGCCCTGGGTCCACGGCCTGCAGGCCTCCGACTGCGACTTCAACGACCTGCGCTTCTCCAAACTCATCGTCATGGACGGCAAGAACCTGGTGGAGAACAAACTCACCGACTCCCACTGGTTCATCGAGTGCATGGAGCGGGGGGCCAAGATCGTGGTCATCGCCCCCGAGTACGGGCCGCCCTCTACCAAGGCCGACTACTGGATCCCCATCCGCCCGGCCACCGACGCGGCCCTGTGGTTGGGCATCGCCAAACTGATGATGGACAAGGGCTGGTACGACGAGGGGTTCGTCAAACGCTTCACCGACTTCCCGCTGCTGGTGCGCAAGGACAACCTCAAGAGGCTGCGCGCCGCCGAGGTCTTTGCCGATTACCGGCCCGGCCTCCAGCCCGAGGGCGCCTCCTTCAAGCGGCAGGGCCTCAAGCCCGAGCAGTACCAGAAGCTGGGTGACTTTGTCGTCTGGGACGAGGGCCTCAAGGGGCCGCGGGCTCTCACCCGCGACCAGGTGGGCGCCCGCATGGAGGAGTCGGGCATCCGGCCGGCGCTGCAGGGGGAGTTCAAGATCAAACTGGCCGACGGCGCCGAGGTGGAGGTCGCCACCCTATGGTCCCTGTACCAGCTGCACCTGAAGGACTACGACCTCGACACGGTGGTGGACATCACCGCCGCGCCCAGGGACCTGATCGAGCAATTGGCCTTGGACCTTTACACCATGAAGCCGACGGCCATCCACCAGGGCGAGGGCATCAACCACTGGTTCCACGCCACCCAGATGAACCGCGCCGCGTACCTGCCCATCATGTTTACCGGCAACATCGGCAAGCCGGGGGCTGGCTGCTACACCTGGGCCGGCAACTACAAGGCCGCCCTCTTCCAGGGTTCGCCCTGGACCGGTCCCGGCTTCAAGGGCTGGGTGGCCGAGGACCCCTTTGAGCCCGCCCTGGACCCGGCGGCCCCCGGCAAATCGGTCAAAGCCCACGCCTACACCAAGGACGAGGAGCCGGCGTACTGGAACCACGGGGACCGGGCCCTGATCGTGGACACCCCCAAGTACGGGCGCAAGAACTTCACCGGGCAGACCCACATGCCCACCCCCACCAAGGCCATCCTCTTCACCAACGTCAACCTGATCAACAACGCCAAGCACGTGTACGAGATGATCAAGAACACCAACCCCCTGGTGGAACTGATCCTCTCCATCGACGTGCAGATGACCTCCTCCATCGAATACGCCGACGTGGCCCTGCCGGCCAACTCCTGGCTGGAGTTCGAAGGACTGGAGGTCACCGCCTCCTGCTCCAATCCATTCCTGCAGATCTGGAAGGGGGATATCGCCCCGGTCTTCAACAGCAAGGACGACCTGACCATCCTGGCGCAGATCGCCAGGGCCCTGGGCGAGGTCACCGGCGACCAGCGTTTCTACGACTACTTCAAGTTCGAACACGAGGGTCGGCGCGACGTCTACATCCAGCGCCTCCTGGACACCAGCACCACCACCGCCGGCTACAAGCTGGAGGACATCATGGCCGGCAAGTACGGCCCCTCCGGCGGCTGCCTGATGAACTTCCGCACCTATCCGCGCATCCCCTTCTGGGAGCAGGTCAACGACCACGAGCCCTTCTTCACCGACACCGGCCGGCTGCACGCCTACGCCGACGTGCCCGAGGCCATCGAGTACGGCGAGAACTTCATCGTCCACCGCGAGGGGCCCGAAGCCACCCCGTACCTGCCCAACGTCATCGTCAGCAGCAACCCCTACATCCGCCCGGAGGACTACGGCCTCCCCCTCGACGCCGAGCACTGGGACGAGCGCACCATCCGCAACGTCAAGCTCGACTGGGCGGCGGTGAAGAAGACCGAGAACTTCCTCTGGAAGAAGGGCTTCCAGTTCTTCTGCCTCACCCCCAAGACCCGCCACCGCGTGCACAGCGGCTGGTCCAACGTGGACTGGCACATGGTCTTCGACTCCAACTTCGGCGATCCCTACCGCCTCGACAAACGCGCCCCCTGCGTGGGCGAGCACCAGTTGCACCTCAACCCCCAAGCGGCCCGGGACCTGGGCATCGCCGATGGCGACTACGTGTACGTGGACGCCAATCCGGCGGACCGGCCCTACGTGGGGGCCCACCCGGACGATTTCTTCTACCGGGTCTCGCGCTGCATGCTGCGGGTCAAGTACAACCACGCCTACCCGTACAACATCGTCATGATGAAACATGGCCCCTTCATCGCCACCGAGAAGAGCGTGCGCGCCCACGAGACCCGGCCCGACGGCCGGGCCCTGTCGGAGAACACCGGGTACCAGTCCAACCTGCGCTACGGCTCGCAGCAGTCGGTGACCCGCAACTGGCACATGCCCATGCACCAGACCGACACCCTCTTCCACAAGGCCAAGGCCGGGGTGGGCTTCCTCTTTGGCGGCGAGGCCGACAACCACGCGGTCAACACCGTGCCCAAGGAGGCCCTGGTGCGCGTCGTCAAGGCCGAGGACGGCGGCATGGGCGGGGTGGGGGTCTGGGCGGTGGCCACCACCGGATTCACCCCGGACAACGAGAGCGAATTCATGAAGCGCTACCTGGCCGGCGAGCTGGTCCAGGTCGAGAAAGGCTGACTATGCCCCTCCATGAGCCCGATGCCACGGATCCCATGGTCTTCGTCGGGGTGACCCTGCCCGGCGACCTGGAAGCCACCCGCGAGATGGCCTACGTCTTTGCCGAGGAGTTCGCCCGGTTGGGCCACCCGGCCGCCCGGATCATGGACCTTTTCCGCAAGCCCTTCTACCAGGGAGCGCACCAGGCCTTCCTGGCTCTGGAAGAGGAGGAGATAGGTCGCATCGTCGCCGAGTGCGTCGGTTTGTGGGGGCGTTTCGCCTGGGTGGACCAGGATCAGGGGGTGGACCCCGACGAGGAGCAGGACAGGCGCGAGATGGAGCTGCTTGAAATCGAGATGCCCCAACCGGCACAGCGAGGAGGTGAATGATGCCACAGGTCTACAACTGGCACCTGGGCCGCCAGATGAACTACCCCTTCGAGGCGGCCTACCCGGAGCGGCAGTTCGCCTTTGTCTTCAACATCAACCGCTGCATCGCCTGCCAGACCTGCACCATGGCCTGCAAGTCCACCTGGACCTTCAACAAGGGCCAGGAGCACATGTGGTGGGCCAACGTGGAGACCAAGCCCTACGGCGGCTACCCCCACCACTGGGACATGAAGACCCTCCAGTTGCTGGAGGAGGCCAATCCGGGCGGCCAGGTCTGGAAGGCCGGGGGCGGGGGCCCGCAGCAGCCCTACGGGGAGTTCGCCGGCAAGACCGTCTTCGAGGGCCGCGACACTTCCCTCCGGCCGGACAGCTCGCGGGTGCTGGGCTACCTGCCCACCGACGAGGAGTGGAACTCGCCCAACCTCTACGAGGACAACCCGGTGGGCAAGCGCGGGGTGCGCGACGACTACAAGATGGAAGGGGGCGAGCGCCTGCCGGTGCACAACACCTGGTTCTTCTATCTGGCCCGCATCTGCAACCACTGCTCCTACCCGGCCTGCCTGGCCGCCTGCCCGCGCCAGGCCGTCTACAAGCGGCCCGAGGACGGCATCGTGCTGGTGGACCAGGAGGAATGCCGCGGGTACCGCAAGTGCGTCGAAGCCTGCCCGTACAAGAAGGTGATGTACCGCGGCAACACCCGCATCTCCGAGAAGTGCATCGGCTGCTACCCGCGGGTGGAGGGTTCCGACCCCGAGAGCGGCGGCGAGCCCATGGAGACCCGCTGCATGGCCGCCTGCATCGGCCAGATCCGCATGCAAGGCCTGGTCAAGATGAGCCAGGACGGCTCCTGGGTCGAGGAGAGGCAGCACCCCCTCTACTACATGGTGAAGGTGGCTAAGGTGGCCCTGCCCCTGTACCCGCAGTTCGGCACCGAGCCCAACGGCTATTACATCCCGCCCCGCTGGGTGCCCAGGCAGCACCTGTACCAGATGTTCGGGCCGGGGGTGGACCACGCCGTCGAGCGCTATACCCACCCGGACCGCGAACTGTTGGCCGTGCTGCAGCTTTTCCGCCGCTCCAACCGCATCATCTTCCGCTACGAGATCGAGGAGGGGCCCAAGATCTACGAGGGCGAGCTGCGGGGCAAGCCGGTGACCATCTACAACGACACCATCATCGCCTTCGGCAAGAAGGGCCAGGAACTCTTCCGCACCACCATCGACGAGCCGGTGCACGTGCGGCCGGCCGACCGGTTGAACTCAATCTGAGGAGGAAGCGATGAGCCTGGTCGAAGCGCCCGCCCTCGAACTGGCCCTGTGCCGCAGCATGCTCTACGAGGCCCTGGCCCTGGGCTTCTGCGCCCCCGGTCCGGAGGTGGCCCAGCGCCTGGCCTCGCCCCAGGGCAGCGCCGCGCTGGCCGCGGCGGCCTTTCTGCTCGACCCGGAGCTGGCCGACCCGGTGCGCCAACTGGCCCGGGACGCCCGGGAGGTGGAGGGGCTTCCCCTGCGCTTCCGCCGGCTCTTCGGCCACACCTCGCGCGGGCCGGTGCCCCCCTACGAAACCGAGTACGGCAGCGACGCCCTCTTCCTGCAACCCCAGGAGATGGCCGACATCGCCGGCTTCTTCCGCGCCTTTGGCCTGGAACTGAGCCGCCGGGGGCACCAGCGGGTGGACCACCTGGCCTGCGAGTGCGAATTCCTCGCCTTCCTCTGCCGCAAGGAGGCCTTTGCCGTGGAGCAGGGCGACGAGGACATGCTGGAGCAGACCTGCAGGGCCCAGCGCCTCTTCCTCAAGGACCACCTGGGGCGTTTCGGGCCGGCAGTGGGCCACCGGCTCGCCCGCGAGGACCAGGGCTTCTACGGGGCGCTGGGGCGGATCTGCGCCCTCTTCCTGGACGGGGAGTGCCGGCGGCTGGACGTGCCGGCGGGGCCGGCGCACCTCGAACTGCGCTCCGCCGAGCCCGACAACGTGCCCATGGCCTGCGGCAGCGAGTCGGAACTGCTCCAGGTAGAGGACCCGGCCGAGGCAACATGAGCCGCCTCCGCGTCGAGTACGAACCTCGCCTGGTCGAGGAGGCGGTGCTGCGGGCCGCGGCGGGCCGCCCCGAGGAGGCCGAGTTCCGCCAGTCCCGCGACCGGCTTTACGAACTGGAGGATCCCGACCAGCGCGAGGCGGCCTTTCTCGCCCTCCACGGCCAATGGTTCGAGCGCCTGGGCCTGTGCGGGCCCGTGGAGGAGGCGCTGGGGGAGCGCCCGCTGCTGGTGGCCCAGGTACGCCGCTGCGCCGTGGTGCGGGCCCGGAACAAAAAAGAAGAAGGGGCCGAACTCTTCGTCAGCCCGGACCCGGGCCTGGGCCGCGCCCTCGGACTGCAACTGCGGCCCGAATCCTTCCTAGCCCCGGCACCGCTTCTGGGCTTGCTGCGCCACGAATTGCTGCACATCGCCGATATGCTGGAGCCGGATTTCGGCTACGAACCCGAGTTGCGTATCCCAGAGGATGGCATGGCCCGCCGGCTGGTGCAGGAGCGGTACCGGGTGCTGTGGGACACGGCCATCGACGGCCGCCTGACCCGCGAGGGCCGGGCCCCGACCAGGGTGCGCCAGCGCCGCCTCCTCGATTTTGCCCGCGCCTTCCCCATGTTGGGTCCCGAACACTTCGCCCCATTCTTCGACGGGGACCACCCCTCCCACCCCGCACTGCTGGCCTGCGCCCGCGACCCAGTGCAGGCCCTGGGCCTGTCTGGAGTGGCGGACCGGCGCTGTCCGCTGTGCCGCTTCCCCTCCTACAGCTTCGAGCCCGACCCCGGACGCCTCGCCCCTGCCCTGGTGGCCCGCATCCAGGCGCGTTTCCCCGCCTGGCAGCCGGCCCAGGGCCTGTGCCGCCAGTGCGCCGACCTGTACCGCGGCCACGCGGTGGGCGCGGCCTGACCCCGGCTCAGGCGGCCTGATCCCGCATCATCGCCTCCAGCACCACCTTGGGGCAGACCGCCCCGTGGATATAGTCCAGCAGGGTGCGGGCCACCCCGCGGATGCGCCGCTCGGCCTGGGGGTCCAGGCATTTGCCCCCCTCGTCGAAGACCTCCTGCACCCGGGCCACCGAGACCAGGGCCGGCAGCACCAGGGCCCCCACGTGGGAGCAGACGCTGCGCAGGTGCTCCAGGGATTTGATCGCCCCGATCTGGCCAGCCGCCACCCCCAGCAGGGCCACGGGTTTGCCGGCCAGCACGCTGGGAAAACCCAGGTTCTCGATGGCCAGCTTGGTCAAGCTGCTGAAGCTGCCGTGGTACTCGGGGGTGGCGATCACCACCCCGGTGGCCTCGGCGACAGCCTGGCGGAAGGCCGCCGCCGATTCTCCCCTGGGCTCCCTGCCGGGAAAGGTCAGCTCAACGGTGTTCAGGTCAATGTCGTGTAGCTCCACCTCGCCGGCGCGGCGAAACTCCTCGTTCACCAGCGCCAGCGCCATCGCGGTGTAGTTGCCGGGACGGCTGCTGCCGCAGAGGGTGGCGATCTTGATGGCCATTGGGATCTCCTGAGGATAGAGGGAAAGGGGTAACGGCGGCGGCGCTTTACTACATTAAATACTAATGACGCCACCGGGCGCACCGCCGCAAGGAGGCATTATGGAATGGCAACTGCCCCAGCAGGAACGCGTCTATCTGCGCGAACTGGCCCGCCGGCAGGCCCAGATCGCCGCCCTGCCCCTGAACGCCCGCCGCCGGCAGCTGTGGTACGACCTCAACGACACCCAGCCCAACACCCGCCCGCCCATCGTCATCGAGACCGGGACCTTTGAGCGCGACTTCCTCCCCGATTCGCTGTACCGCTGCGCCACCCCCGCCGGCCGGGCCATCGAGGGCCAGTTGCTGCGCCACCTGCGCAACCACGAGCTGATCGACGACGACAAGGTGACGCCCGACACCTTCGACATCGGCTGGCAGGTGGAGATTGACGAACTGGGCGTCGAGATCCCCATCCGCCGGGTGCAGGACGCCGAGGGCGTGCCCACCGGGTACGAGTTCCAGCACCCCATCAAGGACCTCCGGCGCGACTTCCAACTGCTCAAGCCAGCCCGGTGCCGCGTGGACCGCGAGGGCACCCTGGCTTGGAAAGGGTTTCTGGAGGAACTGCTGGGGGACTTGCTGCCGGTGGCCATCCGCACCGGGGTCTTCGGCTGCGCCATGCTCACCCACCGGGTGGTGGAGCTGATGGGCATGGAGGCGTTTTTCCTGGCTATGTACGACCAGCCCGACGAGGTGCGTCGGCTGATGGCCTACCTGCGCGACAACGCCCTGCGGGTGATGCGCTGGGCCGAGGCGGAGGGCCTGCTGCGGGCCAATACCGGCAACCAGGTCAGCTTTGGATCCAGCTTCAACCTCACCGCACAACTGCACCTGCCCTCGGAGTAGCCGGCGCGCCTGGACTAGATGTGGGGTTCGGCCAACAGCCAGGAGAGCATCGGCATCTCCCCGGAGATGTACAACGAGTTCTGCTTTCCGTACTACCGCGACGCCTGCGCCCCCCTGGGCCGGCTCTACTACGGCTGCTGCGAGCCGGTGCATCCCTTCTGGGAGGACGTGCGACGGCTGCCAAATCTGAAAAAAGTCTCGGTGCCCCGTTGGTGCGACCAGCGGCTGGTGGCCGAGGCCCTGCGGGGCAGCGGCATCGTCTTCTCGCGCAAGCCGGACCCCAACTTCCTCAGCGTGGACCAGACCCTCGACGAGGCGGCCTGGGCCGCCCATATCCGCCAGACCCTGGAACTGACGCGCGGGGTGCAGGTGGAGTTCATCGTCCGCGACGTCTACACCCTGCACGGGGACCTGGGCAACGCCCGCCGGGCCGTGCAGATCGCCCGCCGCGAAATCGCCCGCGCCTATAGGGACTGAGGCGGGCTCACTCCTCCCCGTCGTAGTATTCGAGCCCCTCGGAGCGGATCAGCCGGCTCTCGGGGGAGCCCACGAACCACTTGCCGCTGTCCGGGTAGTGGCAGGACTCGCCGATGGGGTTGTCGGCGACGACGTAGAAAACCAAGTCCTCGGTACCGTCGTTGATGAACTGGTGCGGCACCCCCGGCTCAAAGACAAAGGCGTCGCCCGGCTCGACGGGCGTCATCCCCTCTGGGTCGCGGACCTTCCCCTTGCCAGAGATGATGTGGTAGAACTCCCACTGGGCGCTGTGGGAGTGGTACGGGAAGGCGATCTTGCCCGGCGGGATGCGGGTGATCTCCACGTCGAAGGGGTGCCGCTCCTTCAGGTCGGTGGACCGCGGTCTGCGGCCCAAGGCCACCGACAGTTCCCGGCTGGCGCCGGCGAACTTGCCTTTGGGTGAATTCCACGAATCCTCGGGAATATCCCGCGTATTGACCTTGCGCATGGCGCTGCCTGCCTTTCTGGGGTGGGTAGGGATGAGGGGCGCTGATCCCCACGATAACCAAACCTCGCTGTCTCTGACAATCTCCTCAGGCGATATAGCCCGCCGGCGGATAGGCCCTGCTCGGATCGCTGTAGGGGTTGCCGGCCTGGTCCTTGCCCCGGGCCAGGTAAATCTGAAAGTTGGGGTTCTTCTCCACCACGAAGCGCACGTGGGTGGGAAAGTAGCGGACGGTCAGGGCGCTGCGCCC
>VGJS01000050.1 GCA_016867395.1 Candidatus Handelsmanbacteria bacterium | reverse complement strand
CACTTCTCCCCCCGCCCCCCCGGGTAAACCACCTTGAGCGCCCCTAAGCTCTCTGGCCGCACGTATAGGGCCCCGGCCGCGTACGGGGCGTACAACCATTTGTAAGAGAGAATGCCCGCAAAGTCGCAGCCCAACTCCGCCAGCTTCATTGGATACAACCCCGCCGAATGGGCCATATCGAGGAAACTGAGCGCCCCCCGCTCCCTGGCCAGCTGGCAGATCGCCGCAGCCGGTACCCGCCAGCCTAGTTCGGTGCTGACGTGGCTGAGGGCCACCAGCCGGGTGCTCGGGGTCCAACGCTTCTCAAACTCGGCCACTTGCCCCTCCTCGTCCTCCACCAAGGGCACCTTGACCACCTCCACCCCCCTCTCGTCGCGCAGGTGCAGGCTGGGCAGGAGCAGGGCCACCTCCTCATCGGGCCCGATCAGCAGCCGGTCCCCCGGTCGCCAATCCAGGCCGCGCAGCAGGGTCTGGTACCCCTCGCTCACCCCCCGCATCAGCGCCAACTCCGCAGGGGCCACCGCGAAGAAGCGGGCCAGGCGCGCCATGCTTCGCTGCCGGCGGGGGTATTCCTCTTGGGGGAAGGCGATGTGCATGGGCCCCCGCTCGTACAGCTCGCGCATCAACCCGGCGTGGACCTCGGCCACCGGTCTGGGGGTGATGCTGACCCCGCCGTTCTGGAACCAGACGAAGTTTTGCAGCGGAGGGAAATCGGCCCGCAGGCGCTGAAGGTCTAAACGCATCAGGCGCTCGCCACGGTGATCGCCCGCAGTTTCGCCTCGTCGACCTCCACCTCCAGGCCGGGACCGGGGGCGGGATAGAGGTGGCTGGCCTCAACCCGGACGGTCTTGCCGACCGTTGAGGCGGTGTAGAGCACCGGTCCCATGGGGTCGCAGGGCAGATCGAGGTTGGGCATGGCCAGGCCGAGGTGGACCTGGGCCGCAGTGCCCACGCCGGACTCCTGGTCGGTGCTGATCAGGGACCTGAGGCCCGCGGCCTCGGCCAGGGCAAAGATCCGCCGCACGTGGGTGGGCCCGCCCGAGACGCAGGCAATGTTGAAGGCGGTGCAGGCCCCCCGCTCGCCGGCCTCGTAGCCAAGGGCGAGGTTGTGGATGTGCAGGCTGACCGGCAGGTCCGAGCGTTGGGTGCACTGGGCGCAGAGCCGCAGGTCGTTGGTGGGCTGCTCAAAGTGATAGGGGGCGTGGTGGCGCAACACCTCGCCGTAGCGCACCCCCTCGACCCAGTCGGAAAAGCGCCCGGAGAAGTCGATGGACTTGAGGCGAAACCACTCGCCGAAGCGGGATTTGATCTCGTTGAGGAAGCGGTCGTCGAGGGCGCTGTCTCCCGACACGTAGAACCGATACAGGTGGTGGCCCAGGTCCACTATCCTTTGCAGGTAGCCCAGGGCCCGCGCAAAATCCTCCTGCACCTGCCAGCCGAAAATGGGATTGCAGCAGTAGAGCCGCTCCCGCACCGCGCCGCCCAGCAACTGGTAGACCGGCACCCCCTACGCCTTGCCGTTGAGGTCGAGGAGGGACAGGTCGATGGCCGAGACCCAATGCCCGTCCGAAACCTTGCTGCCAAAGCGCTGGGCCCGCAACAGGGTGTTGATCTCAGTGATGCGGGTGGCGTCCTGGCCCAGCAACAACTGGCAATACCGCGCCGCCATCGGCCCCAGGTCCTCGGCGATGCTGTCGGGGGTCTCCCCCCAGCCCACCGGCCCCTGGTCCACCTGCAACTTGACGAGGACGTGGCCGGAAAGCTGGCCATAGTAGCGGGGGGCGTTAATCTGGAACAGTTCGATGGGGGTGATCTTCATCGACTCACTCCCGGCGGGTCTTTTCAAGGATCTCCCCCTCCGGGGTGAGGCGCAGGGTCTCGCGGATCGGGCCCTCACCCCCCTCGTACCAGAGGGTGTACCACAGGGTGCCTTGGTGGGGATGGCCTTTGGGGGCCAGGCAGGGACCCCAGCGGAAGGACTGGAGGGTGTCCTCGGGAGCCACCTGGAAAATGCTCTTGATCGCCGCCGTCTGTTCCGGGGGCAATTGCTGGGCGTTCACGGTGGTGAAGGCGTTGACCTCCTTGCGGACCCCGAGGATGCGGTGGATCAGGTTGTCGAACATGGACACGGCAGCGGCGGCGGAGCTGTCGGCCTCGGCCAGGGGAGGCAGGAACCCGGCGGCCAGGACCGGCTCGTCCTCGTCGGCCACCGCGGCGGCCAGGGCCTCGGCGCCGAAATAGCGCGGTCGCTGGGCGATCAGTTCGAGCACCGCGGCGAACTCGGCGTAGAAGTTGCGCGAGGCGAAACCAAAGGCCGGCCCTTTGTAACGGGCCACCAGGTCCTCAATCCGGCGCGAGCCCACCTCCCGGACCCCCCGCGCCACCCCGGCGGCCCCGTGATTGTACGCGGTGATGGCCAGAGGCCAGGCCCCCAGGGACTTGAGGTTCCCCTTGAGGATCTGGGCGGCGGCGGCCGTGGCCTTGAAGGGATCGCGCCGCTCGTCCACCCTGCGGTCAATGCGCAGGAAGGGCCGGCCCGTGGCCTTCATGATCTGCCACAGGCCCGCGGCCCCCACGTGGGAGTAGGCGTCCGGGTTGTAGCCCGACTCGATGAAGGGCAGCACCGCCAGGGAGTCGGGCACCCCGTGCGAGCGCAGGATGCGGCGGATCTCGTCGCCGTGGCGGTCCCACATCTCCAACCCCTGGAAAAAGCGGTCGCGCTGGCCCACCTGCACCCGCAGGGCCTCGGCAGCCCGGGCGTAGCGGGCCGGGTCCGGGCTGCGTCCCAGGGCCAGCCACACAAGGCGCTCCTCACTGCTTAGGCGGGTGGTGTCTGCGGGGTTGGCCTCCATTTTCTCCAGGGCCCGCCGGTACCGGGCCATGATCTGCTCCTGGGCCTGCTGCCGCTGGCCCTTGGTGCTGGGGCGCTCCAACCTCTCGACCCCGTAAATGATGCTTAGATCGGTGTCGTCGTGGATCAGGACGTGGCGGGTGGTGTAGACCCCGAAAACCTGCTTCCAGAACTCGATGGCCCCGCGCAGGGCGTGTGGCCGCGGAAAAAGCGTGCTGTCCGCCTCCGCAGCCAGGGTCATGGCCGGCAACAGGCACCACAGGCCCGCCGCCATCGTCCAAGTGCGTTTCATCGCTGCGCTCCTCCTGTTTGGTCTGCGCGTGATTCACCTAATATACAGCCGCGCCGGCCCCTTAGAAATTGAAAATCATGTTCCCCTGCACCCCGGTGGCCCCGTCGATGAAGACCCAGACCGAGGCGGTGAAGAACTCGCCCAGGGCCAAACCCAGGAAGAAAGGGGTGGTGGCCCGGTAGAGGCGCACCCCCCCGTAGCGCAGGATCAACCCCTTGAAGGCCCAGGCCAGAAGGATGGAGAGCCAGCCGTAGTACACGATGGTGTAGGTCATGGCGATGGGAAAGCCCAGCGGATGGAGGGGCCACCAGACGAAGCGCTGGCGGAGAAAGAGCAGGCAGGCCATGACCCCCGCCCCCGCCCCCGTGTACATAAGCCTGGGTTCGAAACTGCGCTCCGGGTTGTTATAAGCCGAGGTCAGGTAGTCGAAGGGCCACTTGGGCAGACCCTCGAAGTACCAACCGTGCAGGTTGATCCCCCCATAGGTGTAGGCCAGGGTCATGGTGAACCAGATAGACCCGGCCACGCCCACCAACACCGCCAGGAGCAGGGCCCAGGGCAGGTGGCAGTCAGCCTTCCCTTCCCCGGACTTGAGCTTGAGGGTGTGGACCACGGCGTTCATCATATTGGCCGCCGTCTCCCCGATCCACACCGTGCTCAGGCCCAACCCAGTCAGGTTGTGCAGACCCAGGGTGCCCGGCCCAAAGCCCCTGGTGATGAAGGACTGGGGCACCATCGGGGTCTGACAGCCCGGCAGGCCGGCCTCGCAGACAATGCGCGAAAGGCCCACGTACACCCCCAGTGAGCCGATCACCAGGAGCAGGGCCACGTACAGGTCCAGGCCAGTCAGATCCAGCCAGGCCACCATCAACCCCGCTCCGGCCAGTCCCCCCCAGACCGCGGCGCGCGGGGAGAGAATCTCCCCCTCGCCGGCCTCCCCGCGCCGGGCCTGGTTCCACAGCCTCCGCAGGTGGCCCCGCGCCGTCCAGACTACGAAGAGAACTAAGACCAGTAGGGCCCCGGCCTGCTGGTGCATGATCGGGGGGGTGCCTCCGGCCGAATTCCACACGTCCCCCTCGCCGATCTGCACCCCCAACCTGGCGAAGATCCACTCCTGGATCACCCCCAGCAAAAAGAAGAACCAGATGCTGAAGGCGACGTTGAGGGACATAAGGTAGCACAGCCCCAGCACCGGGAGGTTCAGGCGCACCGGCACCCCCACCTGGCCGTTGAGCAGGGTGATGTAGCCGTTAAGCAGCAGGGGTTGGAAGCCCTCGTGGTAGAAGCGCAGGGAGTTCCAGGAGTGGATCAGCAGGGGGAAGGCGAAACCCAGCCATAGCAGGCGGCTGCACAGCAGCCGCCCCCACCACCGGCCTGGGACCTGTGCGTCCTCGATCAGGGCCTGGGGCAGGCGGGTGAGGGGGTAGACCAAGCGCTCGTTCTCCACCCACTGCCCGCGCAGCAGCACGCCCAGGCACAAGGTGGTCCAGTAGAAGATTAGGATGAAGGCAATCCAGACCCCGATGGGGGGCAGCCAGATCCCCCAGGGGATGTCCAGGTCCTTGGGCAGACCCTCGTAGAAGAGCCGTACCGCCTCGCGGTCCTGGGGCACCAGCCAGGGATGCAGGTGGGGGGCGAAGAGCAGGTCCCAGTTGTTCTCGGGGGTGGCGTAGTAGAGGACCCCGCTTATCACCGGCAGCAGGCTGCCGGTCAGGCCGGTGACTACCACCACCGAGCCGACCAGCATCATCACGTACACCGTGGCCAGCTCCGCTCGGCTGAACCCCGCCCCCAGCCGTTTGAGCAGCGGGGCGACCAGGCCCACCAGCAGCAGGAAGAACAACACCGCGATCGGCGGCATGGCATTGCTGGCCAGTTGGGAGCCCTGGACCACCAGGAAGCCCCAGGGACAGATCAGGCTGATCGCCGCCACCAGGGCGGCGCCCACCAGCACCGCCCTCCAGGTCGTGCCCACGCTCAGGCCGTCATTCCATGAATGCCCCGCCGCGCTGCACCCGCTCGAAGGTGCTGGCAAACTGCGCCGAGCCGTCGTCCACCCACACCTCCGAGCGCACCCCGGGCAGGTTGCCCTCGGCAAAGCCTGTCAGCCGGCTCACCGACGGAATGGAGGGGGCGTAGAACCGGCGCCCGCCCGGCAGGTGGAGGATGCCCAGATGGCGGGGCAGCACCGTGGGCGGGGCCGCGGCCAGCCTAGCCAGGATCGCCTCGTCCACCTCCACCCCCAGTCCCGGCTTTTCCGGCACCGGCGAAGAGCCTTCCGCCACCTCGATGCGCTTGCCGGTGACATCCTCGTCGTACTGGTCGTCGAGGTTGATGGAGTGCGAGAGGTTGGGCAGCACCGCCCCCAGGTGCAGGGCCAGGGCCTTGCACAGGCTACCCCCGGTCAACTGGATCACCGTTGAGGCATTGGCCAGTGCGCAGGCAAAGCCCAGGCGCAGGGATTTGGCGATGCCGATCTCCCCCATCATGTACAGGTCGGCGGCCCCCTGCATCAGTTCCGGGCCGCCCCCCAATTGGGGCACGTGCATCAGGAGGGGGAAGGAGGTGCGCTGGCGCAGCAGCCGCCAACCCTCCACGTCCTGCCAGAAGATGGGGTCCTCGATGAAGCCTACCACCTCCGAGGGCTCCAGGGCATGGAGGATGCGGTTCACCGCGGCCGGGGGCCGGTTGTGGTTGAAATCGTAGTGCATCTTGAAGCCCGGCGGGGCCACCTCCTCCACGGCGCGGTTCTCCTCAAGGACGTCGTGGTGCTCGCAGGTGTGCATCTTGAAGATCCTGTATCCCTCGGCCGCGGCCCGCTGCACCTCCTTGGCCAGGTCCTCAGGGGAAGCCGGCCGGGTCCAGGCCGCCACCGGCACCCGGTCGCGCACCTTTTGGCCCATCAGCTTGTAGGCCGGCACCCCCAAATACTTGCCCATCACATCATAGAGGGCCCCCGCCAGCCCGGTGGGCAGGTCGGCGCCGATGAAGTCGAAGGGGGAGCGGTCCACCAGGGAGGCCACGGTGGTCGGGGAAAGGGGGGCATGGCCGCGGCAGTCGCAGTACCCGGTGATACCCTTGTCGGTCTTGACCCGGAAGATGGTCTGGGTGTCGATGCCGGCGAAACGCACCTTCTGGTCGGCGTTGCGGGCGGCCAGTTTAGGGTTAATGGGGATGGATTCGACGCTGGTGATCTTCATGGCAGACTCCTTGTCGTTGGACTCAGGTCACCATCCGCCGGAAGAGATCCTCCTGCGGCGGGCATTCCAGCAACTGATCCAGCTCGCCCCGCACCAGGCCCTCTTTGATGATGGCAAAACTCTGGCGCACCGCCTCCTCGGTGCGCTCCAGGGCCGTCTGGTCGTGGGCGCAGTTGAAGAATAACCCAGGGGGCAGGATCACCCCACGGCGGGCGTTCTCCTGGATGAAGAGGGTGTGCACCTGGCGCAGGGTGGCCGGTTCCAGGCCGCGGAAGCTGATACCCGGATGGGCCGCCACCCCGGTGCAGGCGGCGTCCAGCCCCATCGCCAGGGCGGCACGGTCGATGCGCTGCCGGAAATCCTCGCCGAGTTTTTCGAAGTACGCCGGCGCCTGCCGTCGCTCCAACTCGCGCAGGGTGGCCAAGGCCGCGGCAATGCCGATATTGTCGTCCCAGTACGCGCTGGAGATAAACATCCGCGACGCCGGCTCCATGAACTCCCGCCTTCCCACCACCGCGGCCATGGGGTATCCATTGGAGATGGCCTTGGCAAAGACCGACAGGTCCGGGGTCACCCCGGTGTATTCTTGGGCCCCGCCCAGGGCGACGCGGAACCCGGAGGAGACCTCGTCGAAGATCAGCACCACCCCGTAACGGGTGGCCAGGTCGCGCACCCCTTTAAGGAAGCCGGGGGGCGGCTCGGCGCTGCGCATGGGCTCCATGATGATGCAGCCCGCCTGCCCCTCAAATTTCTTGAGCAGGTCTTCGAGCAGGTTCAGGTCGCCGTAATTGAACGGCAGGGCCGTGCCCTCCAGGCAGCGGGGCACCCCGATGGGCTCGATGCCGGGCAAGAGGTGCTCGCCCAGTTTCTCCCCGCCCAGATTGGCCGCCAGATACCAGTCGTGCCAGCCGTGATAGCCGCAAAACAACACCTTGTCGCGGCCCGTCACCCCCCGGGCGATGCGCACGGCGATGGCACAGGCTTCCCCCCCGCCCTTGGCGTACCGCACCATCTCGGCCGAGGGGATGAGCCGCACCAGCGCCTCGGCCAGCTCCACCGATTGCTCGCTGACCAGGGTGGAGATGGAGCCGCGGCCGATCTGTTCCCGCACCGCCTCGTCCACGGCCTCGTCGGCGTAGCCCAGGATGATGGGGCCCACCCCGCTCATCCAGTCCACGTACTCGTTCCCGTCCACGTCCCAGATCACGCAGCCCTTGGCCCGCTCCGCGTAGATGGGGCTGACCCCCAGGGCCGCCCGGGTTGGCCGGCGGCTTAGAAGCTGGGTGACCCCCGGGATCCGTTGTTTTGCCCGCTCGCAGATCTCCAGGGAGCGCTGCACCGCATGGCCCGCGGTTTTCATGATCTCATTCTCCATTATTACATCACCTGCCCGAACCACATCGGGGCCCGGCCCTTGGCCGTGCCGATGTAGTTAATGCTGATCTCCTCGCCCTGGGCGATGGCCCTGAGGGCGACGAAGTCGATGACCTGCTCGGGCAGGCGTTTGATGTAAGCGGCGTTGGGTTGGTAGCAATGATTGTAGATTGAGCCGAAACCCAGGGCCAGGGCCGCGTGCTCGTGGTCAGCGCCCCAGGTGAAGCAATAGTCGTTAAGTAAGATCTGCTCGATGTAGCGCTACTGCCTGCCGGGGATGACCAGCACCGGGGCCTGCTCGATCAGCTCCCCTTGGCGATCAGCCGGCGGGCGAAAACCCCCCGGCCTTTGCCCTTGCTCGGGCCCACCCTGATTACGGGAGCGCCCTCCCAGCTGCCGGGCCTCAGGTAATCCAATCCGCAAATTCGATGCGGTTGCCCCTGCCTTTTTGGCCTGTTACAGAGCCCCGTTGAGCCCCGGAAAGATCCTTTCGGCAGCGCGGCGGCGGATCTCCTCAGGCCCGCGGGTTACACCACCACGGCGAAGTAGTTGCCGTCGATGTGGCCCAGGGGTTCCTCCCCCTTGAGCACCGAGCGCAGGAACTCAGCCAAAACGCGCAGCACCGGGTTGCCGGCGTCCCGGCCCCTGGTCTCGTTGATCGGCCCCAGATTGTCCCCCGAAAGCAACACCCATCCCATGGGCTCTCCACTGGTCTGGGCGTGCTGGATCTCCTGGGGCGACAGGGCCCGGAGGAAGGAGCTCTTGTTGGGCAGGTCGGCGAGCTTGTCGGTGCCCGCTAACTCAGCCCAGCGCTGGTTCATCAGGCGCAGGTGCACCACCTCCTGCCCGCACTGCTGGTTTTCCGCCTCCAGCTCCCGGAGCCGCTGCCGCAACTGCTCCTCATCCTTGGGCGCTTCCATATCCCCACTCCCGTTCTGCGGTCCTAATTTAGCTTTCCGCCATCCGCGTGCAAACTGCCCCGCTCCCCTTTGCCCCGACCCGGTGTTAGGAAAGGGCCTTGGCCGGGGGCAGCCGGCCAGAGGCCACCCATTCCAGAAAATCCCAGTCCATCGTTGCGCCGTTCCCCGATTTAGCTGAAACTCACCTGGCGCGGGGAGAGCTGATCCTGGAGCCGGGGCATGGCGGTGGCCCGTAGGGTATCCTTCACCCTGGAGGTCTCCGAAAGCAACTCCTTGACCCGCTGCATCCCCCCCAGAGCCTTCATTAGGTTGGGCACGTACTGGGTGACGTAGGTGAGGGAGTAACTCAGCCTGAGGAAGAGGGTCTGGAAGGCCGCCAGGGAGCCGATGCTGAGGGTTCCCTGGTACGCCATGTACGCCCCCAGAGCCCTCCCTTCGAGGGAGAAAGCCTTGATCGCCGGCTGGGAGACCAGGTGCTCCTGAAGATTGGACATCAACTTGGCCTCGGCCTGGCGGTGGCTGTAACTGGCCGCCGTCGCTCGGGGGCCGAAGATGCGCGGCCTCAAGAGAACCAGGGGCCAGACCAGCATGGCCACCAGGGCCAGACGCCAGTCGATGACGGAGAGGAGCGCGGTGTTGGCCAGCACGTCCAGGCCCGGCAACAGGGCCCCGGGCACCACCGCGGCCATGGCGTGTTCCACCACCCCCAGGTCGCCAGCGAAGCGGCTGTGCACGTCCCCCAACCTTGTTGCGCCCGTAGAAGTCGATTAAAGGGCTCTGGAGGTCGACGAAGAACTGCTCCCGCAGGTCGCGCAGCACCCTTGAGCAGACCAGGGCGTTGAGGTAGTCCCGCCCCAGGCCCACCAGGGAAACCACCACCGCCCCAACCCCCAGGCCCAGTAGGATGCGGACCAGCAGTTGGCCGTTACGGCCCAGCAGGCCTTAATCGACGATGTACCTGAAACTGAAGGGCACCAGGGAGGCGAAGGCCATCTCCAGCAGCAGGCCCAGGCCGATGAGCGCGCTCTACTTTCAGGACGGGCGCAGCGCTTGGAGCAGAAAACTCAGAAAGCGCCGCCGGTTCACGCCCAACCAGCAGCGGAAAGGGGACAACTTTACCCCAAGGGGCGTGTATCTTCCAGGAACGGATTGCCGCACCCTGGTCAGAGGTTTAATTTTTTGCGGTCTTTCACCCTTTTCGAGGAGCACGCATGTTCGAGCCGGTCGCCCTTTTCCGCCATAGGCTCGCCCAGGGCCAGATCCTAGCCGGCGCCGGGATCTACCTGACCGATCCCAAGTCAAGCGAAGCCCTGGCCGATGCCTTCGACTTTCTCTGGTATGACCTGGAACACAGCCCCATGAGCATGGAAGCCCTGGGCGCCCATCTGATGGCGGCCCGCGGCAAGAACAAGCCGGCCATCGTGCGGGTGGGCGCAAGCGACACCGCCTTCATCAAACCCGTGCTCGACGCCGGGGCCCACGGCATCGTCGTGCCCCAGGTGCGCGGGGCCGAGGAGGTACACCGGGTGGTGGATGATTGCCGGTACCCCCCCGTGGGCCGGCGTGGCTTCGGGCCCCTCATCCCAACCAACTACGGCCGCAGCGGCGGGCCTGAGTACGTGGCAAGGGCTAATGCCCAGCTCTTCGTCAGCGTCATGATCGAAACCGCCGAGGCAGTGGAGGAGATCGACCGGATCACCGCCATACCCGGTCTCGACTCGGTGGTGCTAGGGCCCTGGGATCTGTCCGGTTCTCTCGGCATGTTGGGCGAGGTCGGCCATCCCAAGGTGGTGGCTGCCCTCGAAAAGGTGATCGCCAGCGCCAAGGCCGCCGGACTGAGCGTGGGCTCGGGCATGCCCGCCGACGCCGAATTCGCCGCCCTGCAGGTACGGCGCGGGGTACAATGGCTCCAACTTGGTGGGGACTGCGGCTACCTGGTGGCCTGGGCCGACCAGATGGTGGGGAAACTGCGGCGCCTGGCCTCTAGCTGAACGTGCTCGACCAGGCCCAGCTCGACCACTTTCACCGCGAGGGCTTCCTGACCCTGCGGCAGGTGTTGGGCGGGGACGAACTGGAGTTGCTGCGCCAAGCCGCCGACCGGGTGGTGGCCGGCGGGGCGCGGCTCTACTCCTGGAGCGACCGTGTCTGGGCCATGCCTTCCTGCCGTGGCCGACGCCTTCCTCTGCGCCCCGCGCTTTGGCGGCGCTCCTACCCCCTGGCGCCAGGATACCACCGACACCACCCCCAATCCCTGCCTTTTCCGCCACCCTCTTCCTCGACCAGGCCACCCGCGAGAACGGCTGCTGGTGGACCATGCCGGGCCACCACCTGGCCGGGCCTTTCGATCTGGGGGCGGCCGACCCCGAGGCCCTCTACGCCAGGGCCCGCCCCCTCGAACTGGCCCCTGGCGACACCCTTTTCCTGGCGGCCACGGCTCCCCGCGCCAGCCAGGGCAACAGCTCCCCCCGCACCTGGCAGGCATTCCAGATGCTTTACCAGGCTGTGGGCGCCGACCCGGCCCCAGCAGGCCTTCAACCCCCCGGGGCCAGTCCTGGCCGCTGAGTTACGCGCCTGGTGCCGCCGCCTGGCCCTGGCCGGCGAGCCGCAGGTCCCATTGGGCGCCGCAGGCTTTCTACCCGCCGGCCCGCCCACCACCCCGCCACTGGCAGACCCTGGGCCAGCGGCTCTCGCCTGAGGAGCGGCAGCGCCAGAGGCGATTGCTCCCCGCTTGACACCCGCGTTGTCCCCGCCTTATCCTCAGGCCAAAATGGAGGAAGGTGATGACCACCCAGCCCCGCTTCAAGGTCGTGCCCACTCACGCCGATTTGGCACAGATGGACCGCGACCTGAGCTTCCACCCCTGCCAGGTCCAAAACCCCAAACTCCTCACCCCCGACCAGATCGACCACTTCAACCGCCGGGGGTATGTCAAGGGCCTGCGGGTCTTCTCCGCCGAGGAGATCGCCGGCCCCCGCGCCTTCTTCGATACCATCCTCGCCCGGGTCATGGCCCAGGGGGCCAGCAGCTATTCGATCATCTCGGCCCACATGAAGTACGGGGCGGTCTGGGACCTGATCACCCACCCGCGTCTCGTCGCGCTGGTGCAGGACCTTTTAGGTAAGGAGGTGGTGGGCTGGGGGGCGCAGTTCTTCTGCAAGCTGCCCGGCGACGGCAAGACCATCGCCTGGCACCAGGACGCCTCGTACTGGCCCCTCACCCCCTCGCGCACCTGCACCGTCTGGCTGGCCATCGACGACGCTGACGTGGAGAACGCCTGCATGCGCTTCGTCGCCGGCTCCCACCACAGCGGCCACCTCACCTTCCGGCCCAGCAGCCCGGACGAGCAGAACGTGCTCAACCAGACGGTGGAAAACGCAGAAGAGTACGGGGAGGTGGTGGACGTCGAGCTCCGGGCCGGGGAGGTCTCCATCCATTCCGACCTGCTGCTGCACAGTTCGCAGGCCAACCACTCGCAGCGGCGGCGCTGCGGTCTGACCCTGCGCTACTGCACCCCCCAGGTGCGCGGCACGATGGGCTGGAACAAGGAGGGCATCCTGCTCAGCGGTTCGGACCTCGAGGGCCACTGGGGCAACCCGCCCCGGCCCGAGCGGGACTACGAGGGGATCTGAGCATGGATATTCAATGCCTGCAACACCTCATCACCCCCGACCAGCGCCGGCACTTCGAGGAACACAGCTTTCTGATCATGCCCCAGGTTCTGGACGAGTCGCAGCGGGTCGCGCTGACCGAAGCGGTGGACCGCATCTGGGCCGAGGAGCAGGCCAAGGGATTGAAGCCGGGCAAGAACCTCGTCCACCCCAACTTTGTGGGCCACGACCCCCTGTCGCCGGCCTGGTGGACCATCCCCCCATCCTGCCGATCGTCTGGGGGCTGCTACGCTGGAACATCTACCTCTACCACTCCCACCTGGGGGTCGCCCCCCAGTAAGGACCCGCCGGCACCCCTTCAAGGAGCCACTGGGCTTCCACCAGGACAGCGGTCGGGTCAACGCCGAGATGAAGTTACACCCCCGGCCCCGCCTCTCCCGCAAGGTTTTCTACTGGCTGAGTGATGTCTCGGAATCGGGGCGCGGCAACTTCCATATCGTCCCCGGCAGTCACCTCAATGACGACCTGCCCCGCCCCACCGACCACAACCCAGTAGGGGCCATCCCGGTGCTGGCCCGGCCCGGCGACACGGTGCTCTTCGACCAGCGGCTCTATTACGCCCGCAGCCCCAAGCACTACGCGGTGGTGCGCAAGGTGCTGTTCTATGGATACACCTACCGCTGGCTGCGCACCAAAGACGACCTGACCATCCCCCCGGACTTGCTGGCCGCCTGCGATCCCATCCGCAAACAACTCCTGTGGGTGGGCACCAATGTTAACGGCTTATTCTCGCCCAAGGACGAGGACGTGCCGCTCAAGGTCTGGCTGGAAGAGCAGGGTCTAATGAGGCGAAGAAGGGCTGAGGTCGCTGAGCCAGTTTTAGCCCGCCAACTTTCCCTGTAATTGGTAGGCCTGCTCGGGCACTGGGAGCAGCTTCCAGCCGATACCCAGCCACGCTACCACCGCCCGCGCCGGCGACGGGGCCATCCCCAGCTGCCAGAACCTGCTGCGTCCGCTGGCTGCCCTCAGGCAGGCGGGGCAGCGGGGATGCGAGGAGTCGCCACTGAGGCACGCGATATGGCCTTCATCCGTCCCAGCGCGGCCAGGGCCCGCTGCCGGGCCATGGCGTGGTCCACGATGGGCCAAGGGTAGGTGCGGCCCAGCACCACCCCTGCCTCCGACAACACCCCGGCCGGCGCCTCCCCGGGCCGGTGAACCCAGGCCGCCGGCACCCCGGCCAATTCGGGCACCCACCGCCGCACATAGACCCCCTGCGGATCGAAACGCTCCCCTTGCCGGGCCGGGCTGAAGATGCGGAAATAGGGAGCCGCATCCGCCCCGCAACCCGCAGCCCACTGCCAGCCCAGGGTGTTATTGGCCAGGTCCGCATCCACCAAGGTATCCCAGAACCAGCGCGCCCCCGCCTGCCAGGGCAGCAGCAGGTGTTTGACCAGGAACGAGGCGGTCACCATACGCGCCCGGTTGTGCATCCACCCCGTCTGCCAGAGCTGGCGCATACCGGCGTCCACCAGCGGATAACCCGTCTGCCCCTGCTGCCAGGCCCGCAGATGTTCCGGGTCACCGCCCCAGGGAAAGGCTCCGTACTCGGGGCGCAGGGGCTGGTCCGGGGTAAGGGGGAAGTGGTGCAGGAGCTGGTGCCCGAACTCCCGCCAGCCTAACTGGCGCTCGTACGCGGCGCTGCCTGGCAGTCCGTCGACGGCGCGCCAGATCTGGGCCGGGCTCAGTTCGCCGAAGTGCAGGTGTGGGGACAGCCGGGAGATGCCCTCCTCCCCCGGCAGATCGCGCCCGGTTGGGTAGCCGGCCAGGCCTTGGGCTACAAAGCTGACCAGGGCCTGCTGCGCCCCGGCTTCCCCCGGCTGCCAGGCCTCCCGCAACCCCAACGCCCAATCGGGGCGCGGCAGCAGGCCCAGCGCCTGCAGGTCCAAGGCTGCGGGCCAGCGCCGCAAGCCGCGCAGGGCAGGCACCCGCAGCGCCAGCCCGGGCCGGATGCCGGGTGCCGCAGCTCGCCAGTACGGGGTGAAGACCTGGTACGGACCGCCGCCAGTCTTCTCCACCCTGTCGGGGGGGCACAGGAGACTGCCCTCCGCCACCCAGAAGCCGATCCCGGTCTGCGCCAATGCCTCGGCCACCAACCCTTCCTGGCGCAGCGCGGCTGGCTCCCAGCGCCGGGTGCAGCACACCTGGGCCGCCCGTAGCTGCCGGGCCAGCCGCGGCAACACCCATTCCGCCGTGCCACGGCAGATCAACAGCTGCAACCCCCGCCGGACCAGAGCCGCTTCCAGCCGGGCCAGCGAGTGGTGCAACCACCAGCGGCTCGCCGCCCCTGCCGGCCAGTCCCCCTCCTCCTCCGGCGACCACACGTAGACCGCCGCCACCGGCCCTCCCCCTTCCGCTGCCGCGTGCAGGGCCGGGTTGTCGGCCAAGCGCAGATCGCGGCGGAACCAGATCAGGGACGGGCGCCTCGCCACCTTCACCGCCCGGCTGCCCGCACGAGGCCGCGCAACATGCCAGCGAAGATCAGGCAATGCACCGGGTAGAGCACGTACCAATAGAGAAATCCACCCAGTCCCCGGGGGTCGAAAAGGGCGGTCTGCCGGATCCGGCAGCGGCCCGGACCGCAGGGCTCGACCTCGAACTGCAGCCAGGCCCGGCCCGGCAGCTTCATCTGCGCCAGCAGGCGCAGCAGCTGATTGGGGACCACCGCCTCGACGCGCCAGAAATCGAGGGCGTCCCCTGCCACCAGGTGCTGCGGATCCCGGCGGCCGCGGCGCAGGCCCGGCCCTCCCACCAGCAGGTCGGCCAGCCCGCGCAGGCGCCATACCCAGTTAGCGAAGTACCATCCCGTGGCTCCCCCGATCCGCTCGATCGGGGCGAAGGCCAAGGCCGGGTCCGCCTCGACCTCGGCGCTGAGCGAGTGGATGAGGCGCCGGCCAAATTGCACCCCGCCCCAGCTGGGCAGTTTGCCCTGTGACGAAAGGGCGTCCGACCAGCGGGTGGCGGCGAGCTGGCGGTCCTCGTTGCTAAAGGCCCGCCCCATGGCCTCCCGCACCCCGCGGGGACGTAGTGTGAAAAGCTGCGCCGCCCGGTCCCCGCGCACCACGGTGTCGTGGCGCAGGCTTTCGATAAGTTTGCGGCCGACCCGGGCATAGAGGGGAGTGACCAGCCCCAGCCAAAGGCTGGACAGGCGGGGGGTGAGTACCGGGACTGTAACGACCCAGCGGCGCAGGCCGCGCTGCCGGGCGTACTCCCGCATCAATTCGCCATAACTGAGCTGGTCCTGGCCGCCGATCTCCACCACCTCGCTGGCAGGCAACTCGAGGTCGAGGGCGGCCTGCAGGTAGGCCACCACGTCCTCGACGCCGATGGGCTGGGCCTTGGCGTTGACCCAGCGCGGGGTGACAAGCACCGGCAGTTTTTCGACCAGGGCGCGGATCATTTCAAAGGAAAGGCTGCCCGAGCCGATAATGATCGAGGCACGGAACTCCAGAGTAGGGATCCCCGAACGCCGCAGAATCTCCCCCACCTGTTGCCGGCTGCGCAGATGGTCGGAGAGGTCCTGCTCGGCGCCCAGGCCACCAAGGTAGATCAGCCGGCGCACCCCCGCGCCGCGGGCAGCGGCGGCAAAAGCCTCGGCCCCCTGGCGCTCCTCTTCGACAAACCCGCGGCGGACCCCCATGGCGTGCACCATATAGTAGGCGGTGTGCACCCCGGCGAGGGCGGCGGGCAAGGACTGCGGGTCGAGCACGTCGCCGGGCACCACCTCCGTACCCGCGCCCACCCGGCCCTGCAAATAGTCCGGACGGCGTGCCATACAGCGCACCCGCTGCCCGGCTGTTTCCAGCGCCGCCAGCAGGCGCGCCCCCACATAACCGGTGGCCCCGGTGAGCAGCACCAGCGGCCGGCCCTCTTTCATAACCTGCCCTTGACCCAGCTGATCAGCCGGCCTAGCACCGGCAGCTGGGCGTAGAAGGCGCTGCCCGAGTCCCAGTAGTCCTGGTGCAGCACTACCTTGCCCCGGGCATCGAAACGCACGTGGCTCATGCCGATGGACTGGGTCGGCTGGCCCCCGGCCAGCCTGGGGTGCACAATCTCCATAGTCCAGCGGAAATAGTAGTTGCCCCCGGAGGCCGCCACGTCGTGTACCTGCACTGCGATGCGGTTGGCCGCCTCGGCGGTGTGCAGGAAATAGGCCTCGATCTGTGCTGCCCCCCGCACCTCGCGGAGGGTGTCGTTGAGGTACGCGTCCTCGGCGTAGACCTGGCGGGTCTTGTCCTTCACCCCCTCGGGAGTCAGGGAACAGAGGAAATCCCGGAAGGCGCCAATGGCCGCCGCCTCCTCGGCACTGCCGGGCACCAGGTGGCCGTGGGCACCGGATTCGGAGTGATCAAGGGCTTCTTGATACGACATCGCCATACCTCCCGATGGTTGTTTGCCCGCACAGGCGCCCAGGCTCAGCACCCAGGCGGAAAGCAGCAGGGTCAGCGCGCGCCTCATCGCGGCCGCAGTCGGTAATGGGCCACCTTCCACTCCTCGCCGCCCCGGTACCCGAAAAGCTCGCTGCAGGCCATGAAGAAGATCCGCCAGCGGTGCAGCCAGCGGCGGGCCTCCGGCCCGTAGTGCTCGGCCAACACCGGCAGCACGCCGGCCCGACGGTGGTCAAGGTTGGCCAGCCAGTCGTCGGCGGTGCGCGCGTAGTTGCGGCCGTTCACCGACCACCACTCTTCCACCTCCAGGTGCTGGTCGAAGCGGCCCAGCAAGCCCTCGGAGGGCATCAGCCCGCCGGTGAAGAAGTGCCGGCCCATCCAGTCGCGCGGCCCATCGGTCCCGAAGAGGTAGGCCCGCTCGCGGTGACAGAAGACATGGATAAACAGCCTGCCCTCCGGCTCCAGCCAGCCGGCCACCCGCGCCAGGGCCGTCTCCCAGTTGCGCAGGTGTTCGAACATCTCCACCGAGACCACCCGGTCGTACCGGCCCGGAGCCTCGAAATGGTTAAAGTCCCCGGTCAGCACCTGAACGTTGGCCAGGCCCCGCTCGCGGCAGCGCGCCTCGATATACTCGCGCTGCGGCCCCGAGTTGGACAGGGCGGTGATCCGGCTGTGCGGGTAGTGTGCGGCCATGCACAGGGTCAGCGACCCCCAGCCGCAGCCCAGCTCCAGCACCCGCTGCCCATCCGCCAGCCCGGCCCGGGTGCAGGTCAGGTCGAGCATCACCGCCTCGGCCTCGTCGAGAGTGGCCGCGCCGGTTTCGTAGAGGCAGGAACTGTACTTGAGGTGGCGGCCCAGCACCTGGGCGAAAAAGGCCGGCGGCAGCTCGTAGTGCTGCTCGTTGGCCTCTTGGGTATGCAGGGCCAGGGCGCTGGAACGCAGATGGGAGACGAAGGCTTCGGGGTCCTGAGCCTCTTCCTGCTGCAGGCGTTCCCACAGCAGCCGGCGGATGCCCCAGCGGATGAGTGCGTCGGGCAGCAGGCCTTTTTCGCTCCAGTCGATGGCTCGGTTCATGGCAGGTCCTTTTTGGGAAACCAGGGGAAAAAGGCGCTGGTGCGGCGCTGGTACCGCGCATATGCCTCGCCGCGGCGCTGCAGCGCCTGGGCCTCGGCGTGGGGGATGCCGGTGCCGCGGTAGAGCAGGAACAACATGGCCAGAGTCGCCGCCAGGGCCAGGGCCCCCTGAGGTGCCGAAAACGCCATCAGGGCGTAGGCGCACCACAGCAGCCATTCGCAGAAATAGTTGGGGTGGCGCGAATAGCGCCACAGTCCTGTATCGCACACCTGGGCGCGGCGGGTCGGATCGGCGCGGAAATGCGCCAACTGGCGGTCGGCCAGGGTCTCTCCGGCCAGGGCCAGGACCCACAACCCCAGGCCCGCCCACTCGGCTGTCCCCAGGGCCGGCGCCGGGTTGCGGGCAAGAACCAGGAAGGGCAACGAGAAAAACAGGGCCAGTGGCACCTGGGCGAGGAAGAGCAGCAGAAAAAACCCCTGGGCCCGACTGCCCCACCGCTGCCGAAGCACCGCATAACGGCCGTCCTCACCGGGCCGGCGCAACCGGTCGCGCACCAGGTGCAGGGCCAGGCGCAGGGCCCAGAACCCTCCCATGGCCCCCACCAACCAACGCCGCGGGCCAAAACCCTGCTCCCCCACCGCGTGTACTAGGGCCAGGCCGCCTACTCCCAAGGTCCAGCCCAGGTCGGCGATGGCCGCATCCCCGGTGCGGTGCTGCACTGCCCACAGGGCCAGCATGCCCAGGCCGAGCAGTGCGGCCGCCACCCCCCATCCGGCCCAGCCCAGACTAACCGGCCAGGGCAAGGCGTTCCCGGACCGGGGCGCTGCGGTTGAGGGGTTTGGCCATCAGCAGCTGCACGTCTCCCAGATACCTTTCCTGGAAACCAGCCTCGCAGTAACACAGGTAATAGTGCCAAAGGCGGATGAATCGCTCGTCGAAACCCAGCGCTCGCACCGGCCCCAGGTTGGCCTGAAAGCGCTGCCGCCAGGCGGCCAGGGTGCGCACGTAGTGCGGCCCGATCTCCTGCAGGTCCACCACCCTCAGATCGCTGGCCCCGGCCATGGCCCCGCCAAGGGCACTGACCGAGGGGATACAGCTGCCGGGGAAGATGTGTTTCTTGATAAAATCGGCGGTATGGCGGTGCTGGGCAAAGGCCCAATCGGCGATGGTGATGGCCTGCAAGAGCATGAGTCCCTCGGGTTTTAGCAGGGCGGCGCACTGGCGGAAATAGGTGGCGAAATATTGGTGTCCCACCGCCTCGATCATCTCCACAGAGACTAGCTTGTCGTACTGGCCGCGCAGGTGGCGGTAGTCCTCGGTCACCACCTCGATCCGGTCGGCCAGTCCCGCTGCGGCTACCCGTTCCCGCGCCAGTTTGGCCTGCTGGGCCGAGATGGTGGTGGTGGTGACCCGGCAGCCGTACCGGCTGGCCGCGTGCAGGGCCAGGCCCCCCCAGCCAGTGCCGATCTCCAGCAGGTGGTCCTCGGACCGCAGCGCCAGTTTGCGGCAGATCAGTTCCAGCTTGTGGAAGGAAGCCTCCTCCAGGCTGCTGTCGGGACCGGGATACACCGCGCAGGAGTACATCATCTCCCGGTCCAAGAAAAGGCTAAAGAACTCGTTGCTCAGATCGTAGTGGGCGGCAATGTTGCGGCGGCTGCCGCGCCGGGTGTTGCGCCGCAGGGCGTGACCGGCGCGGTTGGCCAGGCCGGCCAGGCGGGCCCAACCCAAGTCCATCCGGCCCTGGCGCAGAAGGCTGCGCGCCCCGATCCGGCACAGGCCCACCAGGTCGTCGCAGTCCCACCAGCCCTCCAGGTAGGCCTCGGCCGCCCCGGTGCTGCCGCCCAGGGCCACGGCCCGGTAGAAACGCGGCGAATTTACCCGCACCTGCACCCGCAGATCCCCCCCCTCCTTCCCCAACGCCGTGCGCACGCCGGGCTCGTCGAGGAGGATGCGGCCGCCCGGCAGCTGCGCCATCCGGCCCAGGAACAGCCGGCGGGCCAGGGCCGTGGCCGGCCCCAGCCGATGACTTAAACCTTCTTCGGTGCCTGTCAGGGTCGTGCTCATCGGGAGGAATTCTCCTGCCATTTCGGGTGGGGGTGGAAGGGGCAGCCCCTGGCCTTGAGCCACAGGGCCTGCCAGTAAATGCCGGCGCTGATCCGGAGGGTCAGGAACGGATGCCGCCACAGGACCCCTCGCAGAGCCGCTCCGGTAAATGGCCGCCGCCGCAGGACCAGGCTGGCGTCGAAGACCCGCCGCCCCGCCTGCCAGTTTTCCATGTGCACCCGCAGCGAAGCGCCCGGCACAGAGAAGCGCCAGTCGTATTCCTGACCCATGGGCATGAAGGGCGAGACGTGGAACCCCTTGGCGAAACGCCAGCGCCGGCGCTCCACCGCCGCCAGCACGTAGGTGTGGCGCTCCCCCCATGGGGTGTTTGTGATCTGTGCGGCAATAGCCTGCAACCGCTCCTGGGGGTCGAAGCAGTAATAGAAACTCACTGGGTTGAAGAGATACCCCCAGGTCCGCAGATGGGTGAGAAGGCGCACCGGACCCTCGGGCCGGAAACCGACCTGGCGCCCTACCTCGGCGCGCACCGCCTCGGCCAGGGGCAGCGTTGCCGGTCCGAGGTAGTCGGCGCGGCGGAAGCTGAATAGGTTGGCTCCTTCGCAGGAGCAGCACCAGTGCCCCGAAAACAGATCCGGCAGCTCGTCAAGGTCGAGGTAAGGCATGAACAGGCGGTAGCGGAACCGGTGGCCCAGGGGCGCATGCCGGCGATGCCCCACCCAGCCTTCGTACAGGCAGCTGTGCATCCCTCACCACTCCTTGCCGAAGAGGCGGGCCACCTCCGCACCGCTGCGCACCCCGTCCTCGTGGAAACCGAAACCCCAGTAAGCGCCGCAGTAGTAGGTGCGCTTCACCCCGTTGATCTCGGGCCGGCGGCCCTGAGCCCGCACCGCCCCGACCGTGTAGCGCGGATGGTGATAGGTCATCGCCTCGATGCGGCTGGCCGGGTCGATCCTTTCGGCCTCGTTGAGGCTGACACAGAAGGTGGTGTGGCTGTCGAGGCCCTGGAGCAAGTTCAGATTGTAGGTCAGTGTCGGGCAGGGCCGTGCTTGGGGGGGCAAATAGTAGTTCCAACAGGCCCACGCCCGCCGGGTGCGCGGCAGCAGCGAGATGTCGGTGTGCAGCACCGTGTCGTTGGCCTGGTAACCGATGGCCCCCAGCACCTGCCTCTCGGCGGGGCTGGGATCGGCCAGCATCGCCAGGGCCTGGTCGCTGTGGGTGGCGATGATCACCGCGTCGAACCTTTTGATCCGGCCCTCAGGCAGTTCCAGGTGCACCCCGTCGGGCCGGCGGTCCAGACGCCGCACCGGGGTGTTGAGGCGGATGCGCCCGGCAAAGGGCCGGGTGAGGGCTTGTACGTAGGTGTGGGATCCGCCCTGCACCACCCGCCAGGCGGGTCGGTTCTTGACCTGTAGGAAGCCATGGTTGGCGAAGAACCGGACGAAGTAGCGCGCCGGAAAGGCTCTGATGTCGTCTGATGAGCCCGACCAGATCGCCGCGCCCATGGGGAGGATGTGTTGCTCGACAAAGGAGCGCGGGTAGTGGTTCAGCTCGAGGTACTCGCCCAGGGTCAGGCTGTCCTCCCCGCCCTCGAGCAATTCGCCGGCCTCGCGGTAGAAGCGCAGGATGCCCCCCACCATGCGAAGGAAGGAGGGTCGGAAGAGGTTGCGGCGCTGGGCGAAGAGCTGGTTGAGGGAGGTGCCGTTGTACTCCAGCCCGGTGCGGGCGCAGCGCACGCTGAAGCTCATCGTGGTTGGTTGGGAGGCCACTCCCAACTCCCCCAGCAGCCGGCAGAAGAGCGGATAGTTTCTTTCGTTGAAAACGATGAACCCCGTGTCCACCGGAAAGGACCGGCCACCCCGTTCGACGGGCACCGTGTGGGTGTGCCCGCCGGCATAGGCCCCGGCCTCGAAGAGGGTGAGGTCATAGTCGCGGTGGAGCAGGTGGGCGCAGGTCAGGCCGGCGATGCCGGTGCCGACGATGGCCACGCGGCTGCCCGGTGGCGGGGGCGGCATCGCAGTCAACTTCTGAGGGCGCGGTACGCGCGGTCGGGCACGGGATGCAGCTTCCAGATGATCCCCAGCCACGACAGTACCTTGAGCCCGCAGTAGGTCAGGTCGAGCTCCCACCAGAAGAACCCCTGTCGGGTGGCCCCCGGGCAGTAATGGTGGTTGTTGTGCCATCCCTCCCCGAGGGTCAGCAGGGCCAGCCAAAGGTTGTTTCGGCTCTGATCCCCAGTGGGGTAGCGCTGCGATCCGAAGCAGTGCGAGAGCGAGTTTATGGTGGAGGTGGCGTGGAACAGCACCACGGTAGAGATCGAGAATCCCCAGACCAGCATCTGCGGGCCGCTGGTCCCCAGTTTCGGGGCAGCTAATTCCAGGGCGGCGCCCAGGCCGTACATCGCCGCCCCCAAAAGTACGGGCACCAGGTAGTCGTAGCGGTTGAGGAAACACAGTTCCGGGTACACCGCCAGGTCGCGCACCCGCTCCAGCCGGGTGGGGAAGTGGCCGCGCGAGACGATCCAGAGGAAGTGGCTCCACCAGAAGCCGCGGCGGGCGGCCGAGTGCACGTCCTCCTCCTGGTCCGAGTACTGGTGGTGGTGCCGATGGTGGCCCGCCCACCAAAGCGGCCCCCGCTGGGCGGATGAATTCCCCCAGACGGCAAAGACAAACTGGGCCAGCCGCGAGGTCTGAAAGGTGCGGTGCGAAAAGTAGCGGTGATAAAACCCAGTCACCGCGAACATGCGGACCAGATAGCTCAGACCTGCCACCATCACCGCCACCGGACTCCAACCCACCCACCACACGACCGCGCAAGACAGGTGCAAACCGATGAAGGGCCAGACACGCAGCCACTCCAGGCGCAAAGGATCCTTGCCGGCCCTTTGGTAGAGCGTGGCCTGGTCCGGATCGACGATCGGATCCTTAATTGGGCTGCCGCGGAACATCTCCATCGTTTCTCCCCTTTTGAAAGTGTGAACACGAAAAGGATAGAGCTTAATTTCACTATCGTCAACCTTTTGTCTAAATTTTTTCATTAAATCCTTGCTATTATTTAGCCAATATCTGATTTTTCTTCGCATGGACACTCACCCCGCCCATTCGATCAGCGTCGTGGCCCGCCGTACCGGGCTCGGCACCCATCAGATCCGTGCCTGGGAGCGCCGCTATGGCGCTGTGGTGCCACAGCGCTCGGCAGGCGGCCACCGTCTCTACTCCGAGGCCGACATCGAGCGCCTGCGATTGCTCCACCGACTCACCGGCGCCGGCCATCCCATCGGTCACCTCGCCCGCCTGTCACCCGAGGGCCTGGGCGCCCTTGCCCGCTCCACCCCGCCGGACCCACCGCTGGTAGCGGACGCCCTCGTCCGTTGCCTCGCTGGGGCCAACCGCCTCGATCCGGCCGCCCTGGATCTGGAACTCAACCGCGCCCATGCCGAATTGGGCCACCACGTCCTGGTCGATCAGCTGCTTACCCCCCTGCTTACCCAGACCGGCCAGCTGTGGCAGCAGGGCACCCTGCCCATGGCTGTCGAGCACCTGATCTCCGCGGTGGTGCGCAGCTTCCTAGGGAGGCTGCACACCAGTGCCGCCCCCCCGCCAGGAGCACCGTTGCTGGTGGCCACCAGCCCGGCGGGCCAACGGCACGAGCTGGGCGCCCTGCTGGCGGCCCACGCAGCGCTGAGCGCGGGCTGGCGAGCCGTGTTTTTAGGCCCCGATCTGCCGGCCGATGAGATCGCCTTCGCCTGCCGCCGCAGTGGGGCCCAGGCCCTGGCCCTCAGCCTGGTGTACCCCACCGGCGATACGGCCCTGCCGGGCGAACTGGTCCGCCTCCGCAACCTGGTCGGTCCGCGCCTGGCCGTGCTCGCCGGCGGCAGCGCCGCCGCCGGCTACCAGCCGGCCTTGGAGGCGGCGGGTTGCCATCTGGTGTCCGATCTGGCCGAGCTGCGGCGCACCCTGGCGCAATTGGAGGCGCCATGAGCTCCCGCATCCTGTGGCCCGCCGCCCTGGCCGGGGTGGTGGTGTTATCCAGCGCCGCCGGAGCCGTCACCCTCGCTGGCCGTGTCACCGACACGGGCGACGGGCAGCCCCTGCCCGGGGCCATCGTGCGTCTGGACGGGGTGATGCGCGGCACCTACACCGACCCTGAGGGGATGTTCCGCCTCGCCGGCCTACCGGCCGGCCGGCAGATCCTGGTCACTTCCCATATCGGGTACCAGACCCGCACCGACACCCTAAACCTGCAGCCCGGCGGCGAGTACCAACTGGACCTTACCCTGCAACCGACCGCCATCCGTCTTGGCCAGACCGAGGTGCGGGCCAACCGGTCCCCCAGCCCAGCTGCCAGCCAGGCTGGCGCCCTGTCCCTGTCGGCGGCGCAACTGCGCCAGGCTCCAGCGGTCGGCGAGCCTGACGTGGTGCGCAGCCTGACCCTGGTGCCCGGCGTCAAGGCCGCCTCGGACTACAGCAGCGGCCTGTACGTGCGGGGGGGCAGCCCCGACCAGAACCTGGTACTGCTCGACGGCGCGCCGGTCTACAATCCCTCCCACGCCTTTGGTTTCTTCTCCACCTTTAACCCCGACGCCGTCAACTCGGTGACCCTCTACAAAAGCGCCTACCCGGCCAGCTATGGGGGCAATCTGGGCGCACTGCTCGACGTCTCCACCCAGTCCCCTACCCCGCCGACCGTCACCGGCAGTGCGGGCCTGAGCCTGCTGGCGGTCCGGGTGACGACGGCAGGGCCCTGGGCGGGGGGTTCGTGGAAAGTCGCCGCCCGCCGCACCTACCTCGACCCGATCCTGGCCGCCGCCCGGGCGGGCGGTGCCGCAGTCCCCGACTACTATTTTTACGACCTCAACGCCCGCCTCGACCGCCCCCTCGCGGGCCAGGGCAGTCTGGCCGTGGCCAGCTACCTGGGCAGTGATTACCTCGACTTCTCCTTCGACCCCAACAACCGCCTGGGCATCCGCTGGCGCAACCGCACCCTGGCCGCCACCTGGAAACGCGTTTACTCCCCGGCGCTGCTCGCCTCGCTGATCCTGACCGGATCCCACTACCAGAGCGACACCGACCTGGATGTCCTGGGCACCCCAGTGCGGTTCACCAACAGCGTGGCCGACTTAGCCGGCCGGGTGCAATTCGACTATGCCGGCCACCCGGACCACGCCCCGGCCGCCGGGCTGCAGTTCAACATCTACCGACTGGCCTACGCCCAGTACTTCGCGACCCCCAAACCCGATATCGACCTGCACCAGGCCCCAGCCCAAGCCGCCCTTTTCCTACAGGACCAGTGGCGTCCCACCGCGCTTACCGAGTTGACCCTCGGGGTGCGGGCCTCCTCGTTCAGCGAGGGGCGCCGAGGCGACCTGTGCCCGCGCCTGGCCCTGCGGCACATGCTGCGACCGGAGCTGGCCTTCAAGCTGGCCGCCGGCACGAGCGTCCAGTACCTGCAACTGGTGAGTGCCGAGGGGTTCAGCGGTGCTGATTTCTGGCTCCCTCTCGACGGCAGCGTCCGGCCCAGTCGCGCCCGCCAGGCCGCCCTCGGGTTCGATTGGGAACCCCTGCCGGCCTTCCGACTCACGGCTGAAGCCTATCACACCCGCATGGCCGACCTGGTGCTGCTCGATTATCAGGCCGGGGTCAACAACCAGGACACCCGCTCCGCGGCCCTGTTCTTCACCGGCGGCAGGGGCCGGGCCGCGGGGATAGAACTTATGTTGGAGAAACGGACCGGCGACCTGAGCGGCTGGCTGGGTTACACTCTTGGCCGGACCCGGCGCTGGTTTGCCGAGCTGAACGGGGGCCAGGGGTTTGCCCCTAAATACGACCGGCGCCACGACCTGTCGGCGGTGCTGGCCTGGCGGCGCGGAATCTGGACCTGGGAGGCGACCTTCGTCTACGGCACCGGCCAGGCCTATACCCCCGCGGCGGCCCGCTATACCCTGCGCAACCCGGCCACCGGGCAACCCACCGATTACGTGCTGCCGGCCGCCCGGAACAGCGCCCGCCTGCTGCCCTACCACCGGCTCGACCTGGGCCTGCGGCGCCAGTTCGGTTGGCTGGGCGGCCAGGCCGCGTTGGCCGCCCAGCTGGTCAACGCCTACAACCGCCGCAACGAGTGGTTCGTTCAGTATGACACCGAGCGGCCCGACACCCGGCCGCGCCTTTACCGCATGCTGCCCATCCTCCCCTCCCTGGGCCTGGAGATCCGCTTCTGACCATGGCCATCCTCTGCCTGCTCCTCCCGCTGCTGCTGGGCTGCGCCGCCGACCGCGACCCAGCCACGCTCTTCGGTCCTGAAGAGACCCAGGCCTTGGTCGTCGACGCGGTGCTGCTGGTCGGCCAGCCGCTGCCGCCGCTCTACCTGCGCCGTAGCCTGCCTGCCGGCGCGGCGTACCACGCCGACGCCCTGGGGGTCTCAGGCGCCCGGGTCGAGATCGCCAGCCCTGACGGCCGGTACCCCTACGCCGCCGATCGCGACTCGGCTGGCAAGTACCTGGCGCCGGCGGGCGCAGCCCTGGTCCGGGCGGAAGTGACCTATGCGCTGGAGATAGCCATGGGGGAGGAAACCCTGCGGGCCACCACCACCACCCCGGCCCAGGTGCGGCTGCGGGAAGCAGTGCTGCGGGACGGGCGGACCCTGGCCGAGGTCGCCCGTCTCCGCCTGTTCGGCGAGGCCGGTGAAGCGGCATACGACGCCGCAGAAAACCAGCTGCAGTACCTGGAGGGCTTGCTGGAACTGCGTTTCGCGCCGGTGCAGGCAGCCGGGTACCAAGTCGCCCTCTTCAGCCTCGACTCCGATTCGCCCTTCCTGGTCGACGCCGAGTTCCTGGAGGAGAAAGACCAGGCCGATTTCGCGCGGCAGGGCAGTTCGCCGGCCATCGCCGACACCCGGGGCATGGTCTCGCTGCCCTGGTTCTCGGTGGCCTACGCCGGCAGGCACCTGTTCAAGGTCTACGCGGTAGACCGGAACTGGTTCGATTTGGCCCGCACCAACCCGGCCGATAGTCCCGGCCTGGGCGGCGGCCTGGCCGGCGACAACTTCGAGCGGCCGTTTTTCCGCGTCGAGGGCGGGATCGGGCTTTTCGGGTCGGCCTCGGCGGATTCAGTGGGCTTTACCGTGTTGCCCCGGCGCTGATCAGGCCTTGCGCCGTCGCAGTTCCTCCTGGGCCTCGCGGAACAGGGCTATGAGCCGGGCCCGCACCGCCTCGTCGCGGAAGACCCCGATCTTCTCGGCCCAGGCGATGCCACCCTCCAGGTGGGTCAGCAGAAAGTTGCCCTCGGTGGCGGAGAAGGCCCCCCGGCCGCCCACTTCGAGGTAAACCGGCGAGGAGTGGGCCATCACCGGACCGGCGTCGGTCAGGTGGGGCCCCCAACAGCGGGCCGCCACCCAGGAGGAGCGGATCACCTTCAGTTTGTGTCGCAGCCGTACCCGGCGGGCGCCGGGGGCGCCGTACTCGCGGGCCACCGAACGGCCATTGACGATCAACTCCACCGCGGTCAGGGGCCACGCGCTCCAGCCGGCTACCTCCACCTCCACGGTACCGCCGTTGCCGCGCAGGGCCAACTCCTCCCCCATCTGCTCCCCTTCCACCTCCAGGTCGATCATCGCCCCGGTGCTGGCAAAGGTCTGGCCGCGCTTCACCGCCCGGCACCAGTTGTCGAAAGTGAAGTCCTCCCCCTCCGCCAGTCGGGCGTAGGTGCGCGAGCCGCCCAGGATGCGGCCGTTGGACATCTTGTCCGTACCCCCGACGATGGGCAGCTTTTGCCCCACGTTGAGCCAGCGGTAATACCCCAGTTCTCCCTGGCCCAACTGCTGGCCCTGCCAGATCCAGCACATCTCCGCGGCGTCGGCCTGGCCCAGGACGATGTTGGCAGCGTTCTCGAAGTCGGGCACCGGCATGTGCGGCATCACCACCAGGCCGCCTTGGGCCCGGCAGGCTTCGGCCCAATCGGCCATCAGGGCCTGGATCTCACCGCCCACCCAGTCCTCCTGGGGCCCGCCCGTACACATGGGTGCCACCAGCTCGCGCAACCCCAGCAGGCTGATGTGGCCCAGCACGTGTTGGCGGTTCTCCTGGCTCACCCAGATCAGGTGTTCGCGGCTGCTGGTGGGAGCCAGGCCGCCGGTAAACTCCTCCCAACTGGTGAAGAGCCGGCCCCACTGGCTGGCCAGGAGGTGTACCACGTTGAGATCCTCCCCAGCCGCCTCGAGGTGGCTGGACTGGGAGGAGAGGAAGTGGACGTGGGTGTCCCCCGAGTAGTAGCGGTGCTCCTTCATGTCGAAGGCCCGCTTCACCTTGAGGGTAAGGTGCCGCTGCCCCGGCTTGATCTCCAACTGCTGGCGCAGGGGCAGGTACTCGAAGCCGCGCACCACCTCCCCGAAGACCTGGCCCACCGGCAGTTCGATCTGACAGGTCCCGTCGATGTAGGCATAGGGCACCCCCCGCACCTTGCAGTCCCCGCCCATGTCCTCAAACCAGGCGGTGTTGACGTCGGCCTGGTGCCCGTGCGGGGCGAAGTACGCCCCCTGCGAAGAGCGAAAGTGCACCCGGCAGCCCACCGGCTTGCGGGTATCGGCGTCCTCCACCCGTACATGGACCCACTGCCTGCCGTGCGGGCTGACGAGTTCCACCCCCACCCTTCCCTGCCAGACCTTGCCCTTCTCCAGCACCTCTCCCCAATTAAAACTCTTCTCCTCCCCCTGGCCGGCCTTGACATGCAACTCCCCTTTGGGCGAGGCGTGGATCTCCAGGTAGCGGCCCGGCCGCACCTCCTGGCCGCCCCGGCCCCAGCCGGCCTCCTCGCTGGCGACGAAATCCGCCCCCGGCGCCACCAACTGGTCCTGGCGCACCACCACCCCCCGGTCCATACGCACGCTGACTGGACCCTCTCCGGGGGCCGAAACCGCCACCTCCTCGCGCGGCTGCCAGACAAAGGGATCACTCTCCTCGTCGCACAAGGTGAGGGCGCCAAGCGCCAGAGGTGTGGGCCCGCTGGCCTCCAGCTGCAGGTGGGCGATGGGCTTGGTGGGCGAGGGGTTCACCCAGTCGTAGAGCCACCAGCCCGAAAGATCGCTGCTCTCGCTCCGCACCCCGGTCTGCACCAGGCCGTAACTGGTGCTGCGGTCGTACAAAGGCACGGGCAGGAACTCGCGGCAGTGCCGGCACAGGAAGGGGTGGTGCCCCCAGGGAATGGCCGCGTCGTGGATCTCGAAACGGCGGCGCAGGGGCAGTTCGGCTTCGCTGCCGTCGCTGTAAATCAGTCGGTACGAACCCAGCCCTTCTCCCGTGCCTTCGAGGGAGGCGTACTGTCCCCTGATCGGGGCGCAGACATGGGCCAGCAACAGGCGCCGGGCCCGCCGCCCCACCGGGATGCGGACCCTGGCCGGCACCCCCCTGCCCGCCCCCGTAGCAGCCACTACCAGGGATTTGGCCTGGCCGGCCTCCCCCAGCTCAAAGGGGATGCCCCAGAACAGGCACTTGCCCGCAGGCAGGCGCTTGAGCGTCGTATCCTGATGATCGGCGCCCATTGAAGGCCACAGCCACCCCCTGGCGGTCTTGACGTTGGCAATGCCGGCGTTGTACTGCGCTCTGAGCGGAATCGGCGTAAAGGCGGCCATTTCTCTTCTCTATGATGGGTATCCAGACTCCGGGCAATATACCCCGGCCTACCAGGCGGGGCAAGTGTAAAGCCCTATGGTAAAATGGACAGTAGATTGATGTTCACCCGGCCGCTTCCGCGATCCGGGAATCTCTCAGGTCGTGCCGCACTTGGGACGGCGTCCGGTAGCCCTGCCGTTCCCAGATCCACTGGGAGTTATACAGGTCCTTGAAAGCCAGCAGCGCCAGCCTCAGTTCCTCGATGGTGTCGAAGGTTCTCAC
>VGJS01000049.1 GCA_016867395.1 Candidatus Handelsmanbacteria bacterium | reverse complement strand
GGAGGTGATGTCGAGTGTCAGTCGGGCAAAGAGGTTCTCGGGGTCCAGCGGGTCGATGGCCCGGAAGACGAAGCGCCCTGGACCCACGTACTCGGGATTCCCGGTGAGGATCAGGCTGTCGCCGGTGGCGTTGAGCAGAGCGGTGAAATTCCCCCCTGGGTCGTCGTCCCACTCCAGGCGCAGCTGGTCCAACGGGGTGTCGGGGTCTTCGAGCAGGTCGCGCAGGGCGATGCGCCGCTCCCCGCCCTTGGCGATGCGCAGGGTCTGGCCGGTCAGCAGAAAGTGGGGCGGGTCTGGCACCTCCTCCACCCGCACCACCACCCGCAGAGAATCCTCGCCCGACAACTCGTCGCGGACCACCACCTTGAAGGAGTCGGTCCCGGCGAAATCCGGCCGCGACCAGATCAGCAATTCGTCGGTGATCTCGTCGTCCTCGGCCAGGGTGGGCGGGTTGTCGCTCAGATCGTAGAGCAGCACGGTGAAATCCAACTGGCTCTGCGGGTCGGTGATGTCCGGGTCTACGATCAAGGTATCCAGGTCCACTGCCCTGAAGGACCGGCTGCGGTTCTGGTTCAACGCCCCGGGGATATAGGAATTCAGGTCCTCGTGCATGTCCACCGCCAGCCGTTTCGCCCCGGCCTCCACAGCGATGCTGCCGGCCGTGAAGCTGGGCGGGGTGTTGACGATCACGGTGGAGAAATCCTGGGCGGACAAGGGCTCGGTGCCCGGCAGCAGCCCCCTGGCCTCGGTGGCGGTCCACAGGATCTGCCGGCGGCCCCGCCACCCTTCGGCAGGGGTGATGGTGACCACCCGGGTGGCCGGGTCGATCACTACGGTGATGCTGTCAAAGGTGGCCGGCTCAAAGGTCCAGCGGATGGAGTCGATGGGGGAGAGGGTGTTTTCGAGGTAGTTGTCCAGGGAGCCGATGGTGCGGTTGTCGGGCCGACCTGGCAGCAGGATCACGTCGGGGATATCCCGCAGGGTGAGCCCGCTGACCGAGACCTCCACCCCCTGCAGGGTGGTGAACTTGGCGATGGATACCCCGTCGGCCAGGGTGAGGAAGGTCTCCAGCACCGGGCTGTCGTCCACCAAAAGCCGGCCGGCAAGGATGGGGCGGATACAGCGCACCTGGAAGGTGGCGATCACCCCGCTGCCGGTGCGCTGGCGGTTCTGGCCCCCCCCATACACCGCCGAGTACTGGAGTTGTTGCCCGGCCAGCACGTTGTAGGGGGATGCGTTGTCGGAATAGAGGGTATTGCGCTGCACCCCGGCCCCCTCGAAGAGCGGACCGGCGACAAAGGGCTGGGTGCCCACCCCGTTGGGGTCCACGTCCACCACCTGGAAAGCCCCGTCGGGGACCGAGACAAAGACCGAAAATCCCGAGGCGCTCACCCCCTGCAGATCCGCGAAGATCTCCAGGGTCAGCACCTGGCCGATCTGCGCGTTGATCCGGTCGGTATTGGTGAACCCCCGCACCCGGAGCTGGGCGCTCTGGGCGTGGACTTCCCCCCAAGCGAGCAGCAGGAGCAGTGCGATCAGTGCCCTTCTCATTTGCCCTTCCTCTGGAGATGCCGTGCAGGCCAGTGCAAATTGCGTGCCCTGCCCGCCCCTCCGGGCCGGCTTCGCCCTCATCCCGTGCTAATACAATAGTATAACCCCGGTGCCGGCCAGGGGTTTCCCGCAGGCGTGGCAACGGGAGATAGGAAAATTGTGCCGGCCAACAAAAATGCCACGGGGCCAAAGCCCCGTGGCATTCTTGGTTGGCTGACCTGGTCGGTCATTTGACCAGGGTCATCTTGCGGATCTGCGAGAAGTCACCCGCCTCGATGCTGTAGAAGTAGACGCCCGAAGCGACGCCCCACCCAGCATTGTTGGTGCCGTCCCACTTGAGGGCATAGGCCCCCGCCTTCATCCGCCGGTCCACCAGGGTGCGAATCGCCTGACCCGCCTGATTGTAGATGGTCAGTTTCACGTCCCGGGCGGTGGGCAGATCAAAGCGGATCTCCGTCGAGGGGTTGAACGGGTTCGGGTAGTTCTGGTGCAGGGCGGCTGCCAGGGGCAACGGCTGCGCCTTCTTCACCCGCATCGACACTGCGCGGTAATCGCTGTTCACCAACTCGCCGGAGGCGATCTCGATCAGACCGGGATCATCCCCCAGGGCCACGAAGCGGACCGTGGCCAGTTCGGCCCGGCCACTGGCCGACCACTCGCGGCCAACGCGGCCGGCGGTCACGTCGATGAGGCCGGGCGCCACCTGCTGGTAGAAGAGCGCGCCGCGCCGGTTGGCCTTGAAGATCTCTCCCTGGGCGACGGCCTGGCCCTCGCCCAGCGGTTTGACCTTCTCGGGATCATAGCTCAGGGTGAAGCCGTAGCCGGCCACATCCTGCATCCCGCTGGCCACGGCCTTGACCTCGAAGGTCCGGCCGGCCCACCACTGCTCCACTTCTTCTTGACCCACCACCTCGACCAGGGCCGTGGAGTTGTCGCCGGCCGTGCCCGTGCGCTTGAAGACCGGCGGCGCCCCGTAGCCGTCGTTGCCGAAGTTGGTGGTCACCAGCACCAGGTCGAGCGAGTTGATGACGTTGTCGCGGTTGAAGTCGATCTCCTTCGAGTAGCTGGCGCTCGCCGGCGTCAGGTTCCAGCGGGCAAAGATCAGGTTGGCATCGGCGATGTCAATCTGATTGTCACCGGTGGCGTCGCCGGCGCGCAGCGCCGCCAGCGGGGTAGCCGGGGACAGGTTGCCCAGCGCGTCCGAACCGAAGGTCGGGGTGATGCTCGCGCTGCTGCCGTTGAAGAGCCTGAGGGTGTCGCTGCGTCCGGAGACGTAGCCCTTGGCCTTCACCGTCATCTCGTAGGTCCCCGGGGGGATCTCGTAGAGCTGGAAGCTGCCAAAGGCGTCGCTGACCACCTGCACCGAATCCTCCAGCACCCCGGCGAGGTAGACCTTCTTCACATCGTTGGCGGCGATGTAGGTGGTGTCGGTGATATCGTCGTCGCTGCCGATGAGACGCAGATGCACGTCGAGGGTGTCGGCATAGTTGTTGGCTCGGCCCTCAAGCGGCACGGTGGCGCTGACCCGGGCCCGCGGCACCAGCTTCACCGCCCCGTCCCGGGCCGGGCTGGCGATGGCCACGCTCTGCTGGTACAGCGCGGTCTTGCGGCCCGACTGTGTGGACCACACCAGGAAGGTGTCCAGCGGCGCCCCGCCGGTGAAGCGCTTCACCTTGAGCTTCAGGCGAGCGGCCACCTGCGAGGAGTCGTAGGGCGACACCATCCTGCCGATGGTCTCGCCGAGGATCACGGTCTCGACGAAGTTTAACTTGAGGTAGGTGTCGGTGCCCTGGGTGGTGTCGTTCTGGATGATGGTGCTGGGCGCCTGGAACGCGCCGGTGGAGTCCTTGAAGGGCTGCATGCCGGCGGTGTTGGCGTCCATGTCGACCACCTCGAAGTAGCGGCGCGGCACGTCCAGATGGAAGTCCATCAGGTTGACGCTGCTGCCCTGCGAGTTGACCAGCACGTCCATAGACAGGGTGTCGCCGGAGGCGGCGGTCATGGCCCCTGGTGAGAGCTCGACGCTGAAGAGCGGGTCAGTGCCGATCACCTTCAGCGCGCCGGGCGACTTGGACAGTACTGCCCGCTGCGCCTGGGAGCCGATACCGGAAGCGATGGAATCCACCTTGCCATTGACCAGCACGTTGTCGCCGAAGTAGGGGTCGATGCTACCGGCAACGAAGATGTCGTACTCGATCGGCGTGCCGGAGATTTTGAAGGAGGTGGTCTTGGTATCCCAGTTGTAGAACGCGGAACCGCTCTCGCGCAGCGTGGTGATCTGGCTGGCCACGTCGTCGCGCCCCTTGAGGCTGTTGATCAGGATCACCTGCCCGCCGTTGGCGAGATTGTTGCCTTCGAGCTGGGTCAGGGTAGAGTACAGCCCCTTGGGCGCGGCGTAGAGGCGCAGGTACGCGTCGTCCGTGCCGGTGCCGTCGTCGATCATGAAGGCATCCCACTCCAGGCGGACCACGTCGCCGTTGACGATGGTCATGCCACCCGAGGGCGGGGTCCTCACGGTCACCTTGGGCGCCGGGGAACCCGGGCTGGCCTGCGAGCCCAGCAGGAGCACCGAGCCGCCGGCCTGCACCCGGGTGTTGCCCAGGCTGTCGTGCAGCACTGCGTACACCCAGGCCGTATCCGTGGTGCGGCCCACCTGGTAGCTGTGCGGGTTGGTAGACCCCTGGCCGGTGGTGGTGGGTTTGGGCCGGAAGGTCTTGGGCAGCACCCCGGGCGGATTGCGGAAGTTCCAGACGTACTGGTCGGCCTTGCCCTCGGCGTCCTCGCGGATGCTGCCTGTAATGAGGGTGGCGCCGCTGTCGATCAGGGCCGTGGAGTCGGTGCCGGAGAAGTTCTTCCGGTTCGGATCAATCCCAATATAGTAGAGGGAGATGATCGCGTTGCCGTCCAGGTCGCGGTCAGACCGGCCGCGCTGCCACTCGATGCTGTAGCGCTCCTGCTGGGAGGTGTTGACGTTGTTGACGGTCCCCACCAGCGGGGCAGTGAACTCGAAGGAGGGCGAATGGCGCACCGCCAGGGGCTTACCAGAAATCCCCAGGACGGTGGAGTCGCCGTCCGATACCACGGCGTAGATGGTGTAGTTGCCCTGCACCAGCACCGAATCCCGGGCGCTGCCCTGGGCCGTGACGTCGAAGGTGAAGTTGATGTCGTCCTCAGAGCGCAGGCTGTCCGACAACTGCATCGGCTGGGTCCCGCCCAGTTTCAGGGTGAGGTTCGGGAAGGTGCCGCTGACCGTGACGCTGTCGCGCGGGATGCTGGCATTGGTGGAGAAGAAGAGCCGCACCTGCGCGTTGTCGTCGTAGTCGACGATCTTGAAGTTGATCTTGTACGGGTTGGTCTTGCTCAGGTTCGAGAATTCGCCGGTGTCCACGGTGTCGTTGGCCACCGGGGCCAGGCTCTTGACCAGCGGGATGTGGCGGACCTTGAGGGCCCCGTCACTGACGTCGAAGACCGGCGGGTTGACCAGGTCATCGGCGACGATGTAGATGTACCAGTTTCCATCCAGCATCTTGGTGAGGGCCGCGAAGCCAAGGCCGCGCAGGGCCGCGCCTGGGTCGTCCCAGGTGTAGGACTGCACGTTGGTGGACGAGGTGCCTTCGGTGAAGTCGCCGGTGCCGTTGCTGTTGACCGAGGCGATGTCCTGCTCGTCGGCGATCAGGGTGGCAAAGGTGCGGATATCCTGCACGTTCCGCAACCCGCGGTCCGGGTAGGCGTACAGCTCCATCTGCAACCCCGTTGTCGAGGTCAGGGGGTTGGTGTCGGCATCGAAGAGCACGTAGCGGATCGAGACCGTCTCGTTGGCAAAGGCGCCCGAGGCGATGGTGCTGCCATCGGGATCGACCACCTGCACCACCGGGGCCGAGTTGGCGGCCACGATGTTGATGTTGGCACCCATCCAGAAGTAGGAGCCCATCGGCGCGGCCTGGAAACCCACTCCCGGGGTGCGGTCGGTCACACCACCCATGGCGGCGACCACCGTGATACCCGTGACAAAGGTGGCTGGGGCCGGCCCGAGGATGGAGTTGGCCGAGCTCGTGGTATCGATGGTGATGCTCTGGCTGGCCGAATCCAGCGAGTTGGTGCCGGTGGCCCCGCCGAACTTGGCCGCGGTGCTGGTCTTGATGACGAAGAGGTTGGTGCCCGAATCGCTGCCCAGCACGTTGAGCTTGACCATCAAGCCCACCTTGTCGGCATCGTCGCCCCACTCGGCAAAGTCGGAGTTGCCCGAATCGTCGGCGCGGCCCTCAAAGACGCCGTTGTCGTTGCTGGCCTCAGCGGCGCTGACCGCGCCCTTGAAGACCGCCCCCGACCCACCGACGTTGAGGGAGGTGACGCCCAGCGAACCCAGGCCCAGACGCCGCCACTGGCCGGTGAGGAACCCGCCGGGAGCCGCCGAGGAGCCGGGGGTGGCGCCGCCCTGGCCGGAGCCATTGGCGTTGTCGCCCACGGAAACGTAGATCAGATTCTTCCGCGCCGCGGCCTGCGGGTTGACCGGGTTGTAGGTCAACTCGTATTTGAAGGCGCCCGGAGGACTCGACACGTCGTCAAAGGTGACCACGCGGCCCAGGATCTTGAAGTAGGGAAGCGGCGCCACATTGCCCTGGTGGATGGTGGCAAAGCCACGGCCAGGGTTGTTGGTGCTCTGAGAGGTGGTGATGCGCATCGGGCGCGCGCCGATCTGCGTGGCGGTCACCCGTGGCGAACCGCCGACAAAGGTCAGGTACACGTTGTCGTCGCCAGACCTCATGGCAATGTCCGGTTCGTAGAGCTGCCGGCTCTTGGCGAGCACGCCGTCGTCGTGGGAGGTAGCATTGCCGGTCTCGGTATTGCGGGCCGAGGCCACCACCTGGGGCAGTTCCCATTCAGTGCCGTCGAAGCGGGCATAGTACATGCTAACGGCCTTGCCGGGGTCCTGACCGCTGAGCGAGCCGGTCAACGGACGTGGGCCGCGCTGGCTGGGCCCGCCGGAAAAGACGATGTGCAGGTCGCCGCGGGAACCGGGAACCCGGTCGTCCACGAAGGCGGCGATGCGGTCCACATACCCCCAGAAACCCTCGATCTGGAACATGGTGCCATGTTGGAACATCCCGCTGCCGCCCGTGTTGTACAGGGCGCTGCCGCTGCCCTGTGGGAACGCGTACTGCGTGGTTCCCCACGAGGCCCTGGCACCCACGGCGCCGTTGTAGGAGAAGGTATTATAGGCGACATTCTCGTCGGCGCCGATGGTGGCCGCGGTGGCGTCGGTGTGCTTCCACAGGGTGTAGACCCGGTCCGGCGTCCGCTGGCGGTCGACCACCACGGTCGGGAACAGGTGTAGGCGGGTGGGCACGGTGGCGGTGGCAATATAGTCCTCGTCTACCAGGGTCGCCGTGCCGCCAATGTCGAGGCCCAGGTTGGTGCCGGCCGTCAGGTCAAAGGTCCCGACGCTGGCGCCGGCCGCTGCGTTGCTCCAGCCCTGGGCGCTGACATCCGTCCAGTTGGCTGCCGGCAAGGTCTTGTGGTAGATGGTCTCGTTGGTGACGTTGTACCAGACCACATGCAGCACATCGTCATCGCCGATGGCAATATCCGGGCTGACGTCGTGGTTGGCCTCAATGTCGAGGCGCACGCCGCCGGCGCTGGTGGTGGTGCCCATCGGCCCCACGCGCACCGGCTGGGCCGCGCCGGACTTGAGGCTGTCGGCGTCCATCTTGGCCAGGACGATGTCGCTGACCGCGCCGGTGCCGATATCGCGCTGGTAGACGATGAAGATGTCGTCGGTGGAGGTGATGGCCATGCGCGGAAAGGCATTCTTGCGGCCAATCACAGTGGCGGTGTCGTTGACCACCACGGCGTTGTTGGCCGGCAACCAGGTGCTGCCGCCGTCGTTGGAGTAGTTAAAGTAGATGTTGTTGTACGCGCGTTTGTTGAAGCCTTGAGCCGCATTGTAGGTATAGGCGGTGCGCTGGTGGGTGCTCAGGCCAGTCAACCCGTCGGGGGACTGATCCAGGGCGTAGACCACGCGCGGATTGCCCTTGCTGTCCAGGGTCAGATCCATGGTGGAGAAGCCGCTGGTCATCGAGAGGTTCGGGGTGATCAGGTCAAAACGCAACGAACCCGAGACCGAGACGGTGTCGGTGAAGGTCCGGCCGCCGTTGAAGCTCTTGGCATAGACCACGCCGTAGGCGGGGGTGGTGTTGGTGGAGGCGATGGTTCCGTTGCCGATAACGGCGTTGCCGCGGGCCTGGATCCAGGCGCGATGGATCACGCCGTTGGCGTCCACAGCCACCGCCTGCGACATATAGCCGGCGGTCGAGGCCGAGCTGAAGTACGGCACGGCCTTCTCGACCTTCTGGAAACTGCCGACCACCGGGAAGCTCGAATTGGCCGCCTCGTTGAGGTCGACCAGCACGGTGATATCGGTGTCGGTAACAAATACCGATGTCGAGGTGCTGTCGGAGGGCGAGAAGCCCACCGGTGTCCGGTTCTCGAACACGGGCTGAGCCGATACCATGGTCACCAACCCGAAGATGAGAACGAACGCGAGAAAACTCTTAAGCCTCAGATTCATATTTCAACGCTCCTTCCATGGACACAACTTGGGTGACTGAAAGGGGAAATGAGCAGCCAGCCGCCATCGACTTCCCTATCGATGGGGGGCCTGGCCCTTAGCGGTAAAAGACCGGCGGCCCCGCCCCTACGGGTCCACAAGCCTGAGATTTCGGAGTTTATAGAACACCTCCTTGCCTTCCGGCGGAATACAGTTGTGGGTAATTGTCGTGTAAGTTCTTTTAACATTTTGGCGAACACCAAGAACGGGAATGTGGTTTCGCACCTTCCGTTAGCGCTGGGAATTTCTGTATCCTTACCTTTTTTTATCGGCACCCCAACCCCGAACTTCAGAGTCAATTTCCCCGCTGCGTCGGTCACAGGCATTCTTCCGGGGCGTTTTTGCCCCTGCCGCCCACCGGCGCTCCTCGCCTGCTTCTTTCCTTTTATCGGACTGGCGGTCAGTTTTTTTAGCATGAGATCCCTTCCGACCTGCCCCCACCGCGCCTTGCCAGGCGCCAGGATAGGGTTTATATTTCGGAGGTTAAGGAAAGATGCAAGCCGGTTCCGCAGGGGGGAACCGGCTCTTTTACGCTTTCAGTCCAGGTTGTGTCCCTGTGCCTGGGAATGATCACCGCCGGAGGCGCCAGAGTCCAGGGAGCACCGCCGGCGATGAGGCCCTGTGCAGGGACACGGACTTGGCAGCAGATTCTAGCAAGGCATGTGCCAAGTAAGTTGTATCACGTGTTACATTGCATCCAAACTATTGTTTTTAAACTGGTAAAAACCCAGACTCCCCCCGCGCTGCCGGCGGATTTGCTGGAAGTTTTTGCCCGCAAGCCCAGAAAAGGAGCACAGAGGTGCCGAATCTAAAAGCCTCCAAGAAAAGCCTGATCCAGAACCAGAAGGCCCAGGTCCGCAACCGCGCCACCCGCACCGCCATGCGATCGGCCATCAAGGCAGTGCGCACCGCCGCCGACCCGGCCGCAGCCAAGGCCGCCCTGGTCAAGGCCGCCTCGCGCATCGACAAGACCGCCAAGAAAGGGGTCATCCACAAGAAGACTGCCGACCGCTACAAGTCCCGCCTGACCCGGTTGGTGCAGAAGCTGGCCTAACCCGCAGCGGAGCCCGCCCTCCCGGCGAGGCCGGGTTTTCTATACCTATGGGGTCTTCCCGCCAGGGAGCCCTCCCCTCTCTCCTGCTCCTGCTCGCCCTGGTGGCCTTCCACGGCCGCAGCCTGGACAATGGCTTCCACTACGACGACGGGCACTCCCTGCTCCAGAACCCCCACCTGCGCTCCCTGCGGGCCCTGCCCTCCTTCTTCGCCGACGCCCGCACCTATTCGGCAACCCCCGAGTACGCCATGTACCGGCCCCTGGTGGTGGTGGCCCACGCCTTCAACTACGCCCTGGGAGGGTACGAGCCGCGCGGGTACCTGGCCCTGAACCTGGCCCTCCACTGCCTGGCCGCCCTGCTGGTCCTGCACCTGCTGGGCCAGTTGGGATTTGGCCCCACTCCCTCCCTGGCCGGCGCCCTGCTCTTTGGCCTGCACCCGGTCCAGACCGAGGTAGTCAACTATGTGAGTGCCCGCTCCGAATCCCTGGCCGGGCTAGGGGGCCTGGCCTGCTTCTCTGCCTACTTGTACTCTCTGAAAGAGGGCGCCAAACCCCGATGGTCTATCCTTTCCTTGGCGGCCTTTGCCCTGGCTCTGCTGAGCAAGTCCACGGCCCTGGCCCTGCCCCTGCTGCTCTTGCTCCACCGCTGTTTGTTCCAGCCACGGCGGCCCTGGCGCGAACATCTCCCCTACTGGCTCCTGGCCGGACTCTACACCCTGCTCTATGCCGCCCTTTCCGGCCAGGGTCTGGAGCGGGCCGCCCAGGTGCGGGACGGAGCCGCACAGTTGGCCACCCAGGCCAAGGCCCTGGTCCATTACCTGCTGTTGACGGCCATGCCGGTACACCTCAATGTCCAGCAACAGTTTTTCGCCACCAACTCCCCCTTCGCCCAGGCCCCCCTGCTGGGGGGCCTGGTGGCGTTTAGCCTGGGCCTGGCCGCCTGGCGTGCGCAGTCCCGCCGGATGCTCTTTGCCCTGGGCTGGTTCCTCGCCTGCCTGTTGCCCACCCTGGTGGTTCCCCTCCACATCCTGGTCAATGACCACCGGCTCTATCTCTCCCTCTTTGGCCTGGCCCTGGCCGGGGCGGGCTGGGCTGAGGCGGTGCGGCAGCGGTGGCCGCTGTGGGTGGGACTGGCGCTGCTGGGGGGTTTGTGTTTTCAGCGGGCGGGGGTCTGGAAGGACGAGATCGGCCTGTGGCGGGACGCGGCCAGGCGGGCGCCCCTGATGGCCGAGGCGCACTACAATCTCGGTCATGCCCTGCACCAACAAGGTGAGTTGGAACCCGCCCGGCTGGCCTACGAAAAGGCGGTGGCCCTGAGCCCGGCCTACGTGCGCGCCCTCGTCAACCTGGGGGCCCTCTACCGGGCCCAGGGGTCGCTGCCCCAGGCCGAGGCGGCTTTCCGCCGCGCCCTGGACGCCGAACCTGGGCAGGTGGAGGCCCTCAACAATCTGGGGCTGGTGTGCGCGGGTAAGGGGCGGTACGAGGAGGCCATTGCCCTCTATCGGCAGGCCCTGGACAAGGCGCCCTCAACGGCGGATATCTGGCTGAATCTGGGGCTGGCCCTGCGCGATGCGGGCCGGCGGGAGGAAGCCTTTCAGGCCCTCAGCCGCGCCATCCAGCTCGATCCCAGCCTCAAAGAGCGCTTCGGGCCCTGAGCCCTCTTATCTGGGCGCAGCTTCCAGCTCTTGCAGGCGCTGGCGCACCTGCTGGGCCACCGCCTGGGGGGCCTGGCCGCTGGCGAGGAAGGCGCGGTAGCTAAGGGCCGCCTCTCCCCGCAGCCCCTGGCCCTCCCTAGCCCGGCCCAGGCCATAGTGGAACCGGCCCTCCCCAGGATACTGGGTCAGGGCGCGGGCGAACACCTCGGCCGCCTGCGGGTATTCCCTCTGGCCCAGGTGCAGATCCCCCAGGTTGTACCAGGCCCCGGCATGGGGCCCCAGGGCCAGAACGCGCCGGTATGCGGCCTCGGCCTCGGCCGGGCGGCCGGTGTCGAAGTAGAGGTTGCCTAAATTGAAGGGGGCCTCGGCCAGTTCGGGGTCCAGGGACTCGGCCCGCTGGTACGCGGCCTCGGCCTCGGCCGGGCGGCCCTGGGCACGCCGGAGCCGGCCCAGCAGCAATTGTACCCGGGGCAGATCCGGGGACAGCCGGGCAGCCCGCTCCAGCAGGGGCTCGGCGGCGGCCCCCTGGCCGGCCTCCAGGTACAGGGCCCCGAGGTTGGCCAGGGCCTGGATGAACTCCGGCTGCAGCGCCAGGGCCCGCGAATACGCCGCGGCCGCCTCGGCGGGCAGGCCTCCCTGGCGCAGGGCATTGCCCAGGTTGTAGTGGGTCTCCACCACCTCCGGAGCCAGCTGGGCGGCCCGCTGGTAGTGGTCCAGGGCTTCGGGCAGGCGCCCGGCCTGCTCCAGCGCCCCGCCCAGGTGCAGGTGAGTCCGGTACATGGCCGGACCTTTGCGCAGGGCGTCCTGCCACAGGCTCAGCTCGTCGCGCCACACCGCACTGCGCTGGTGCGAGAGCACCGCCAGCAACACCAGGACCACCCCCCCGCCCCAGGCCAACCGGCCATGCCGTCCCACCAGGGCCGCCAACCCCAGGCACCCAAAGGCCAAGGACAGGTACAGACGGTGCTCGTTGACCAGCACATTGAGCGGCACCAGCGAGGCGGGCAAGAGGGCCAGGACCGCCCCCCCGGCCAGCACCAAGCCCACCCTTCCACCCAGCCGCCACAGCACCGCGCCCAGGCAGCACAGGAACCCCGCGGCCAGGACCACCGGCAGGTCGAAGGCCGAAAGGGCCTGGCGGAAGGGGTGCTCTACGCTTAGGTGCAAGGGCGCCAGCCCCAGGTACAAGTAGTAAACCCCCGCCTTGAGCTGGGTGAGGAGGTGGACCCCCAGGGGCCGCACCGGCTCGCCCAGGGCCTTGGCCAGCATCCCCTGGCTCGCCAGCGCGTAGGCCAGAGCCGCCGCCCAATACCCCAGGTGCCACCGCCATCGCCGTGGAGCCGGCTGGGTCCACTCGCACAGGGCCAGGACCGCGGGCCATACCGCGGCCGTGGACTTGCTCAGCAGACCGCAGCCCAGGGCGACCAGGGAAAGGCCGTAGTGCCAGCCCGGCCCGCCCTGCCGCCAGGACAGGAAGGCCAGCAGGCTGGCCAGGCAGGCGCAGGCGGCCAGGGTCTCGGAGCGGCTGCTGATGTAGTTGGCCACCTCGGCCTGCAAGGGGTGCAGGGCAAAGAGCAGCGCCCCCAGCGCCGCCGCTCCGGGGCTGCCCAGGAGCCGCCGGCCCGCCAGAAAGACCAGCAGGGCGCAGGCCAGGTGCAGCCCCAGGTTGACGAGGTGATAACCTGCCGGGCCGTACCCCCCTGCCCAAAAGTTGAAGGCATAGGTGACCAGGAGCAGGGGCCGGTACATGGCCCGCTCCGGCAGGGAGGAGAAGAGCTGGGGATCGGCGAAGAAGCGACCCAAGTTCCCCAGGTCACGGATATGGGGGTTTTCGACGAGGGAATGGAAATCGTCGTAGTGGAAGCCGTTGCCCAGGGACCCGGCGTAGGTCCCCAGCAGAGCCACGAAGAGCAGCCCCAGAAAGGGGGCCGGCCGCTGGAGCAACCCGGCCCAAAAAGAGCCGGGCGCCCCAGGGGGGCGCCCGGTGGAACGCTCGGGGGCCACGGCCGCAGGGCTCAGCGCCCCCCGGCGATGGCCGGCACGATGGAGACCACGTCCCGGTCGCCCAGGGCCGTCTGCGCCCCGTCGAGGAAGCGGATATCCTCCTCGTTGACGTAGATGTTGACGTAACGGCGGATCTCGCCCTGCTCGTCGAGCAACTTCTCGCGGATGCCCGGATGGGCGGCTTCGAGGTTCTGCACCAGCTCCGCCACCGTGCCGGCCTGGATCTCGACCTCGGCCTGGTTGCCGGTCAGCCGGCGCAGCGGGGTGGGGATGTGTACTTTGACGGCCATTGCCTGCCTCCTGAGAGATGAAATAGGTGGACCGGTTCGTTGTTTACTCTTTTGCCAGCCTCTGGCGCGCCAGCCGGCCCAGCTCGGTGTCCGGGATTAATTCCAGCACCCGGCCAAAGGCATCGGCGGCGCGGGCGGTCTCGCCCTGCTCGGCCCAGAGATTGCCCAGGTTGAACCAGGCTTCGGCGCAGGCCGGGTCCAGGGCTACGGCCCGCTGATAGGCCGCCCCGGCCTCTGCGGCCCGCCGCAGGGCCCGCAGCGTCACACCTCGCCACACCCACAACTGCGGGTTCTGCCTTTTCTCTATGGCCTGGTCGAAAAAGGCCAGGGCCAGCTGCGGGTCCCGCTGGTGGTTGAGGGCGATCTGCCCGAGTTTGGCCTCGGCCTCCCCCCCCCGCTCCCCGTGGGCCAGGGCCTGCTGATACTGGCCCACGGCCTCCTGCCACTGGCCCATAGCCAGCAGCGCGGTCCCCAGGTTGAGCCGCGCAGGGATATTGTCGGGCGAGGCCCGCAGCAGCGCGGCGAATTCTTCCCGGGCCTGGGAAGGGCGGCCCTGTTTCAGGTAGAGCAGCCCCAGGTTGTTGCGGGCGCCCGGATGCTCGGGCCGCAGGGCTAGGGCACGGAGGTACTCCTGCTCGGCGTCGGCGCGCCGGTCTGCCGAAACCAGAGCATCGGCCAGGCGCAGGTGAGGTTTGAGCATCTGCGGGGCCTTGAGGGCCGCGTCCCGCCACAGGCTCAGCTCGTCCACCCAGGAGGCGCTGCGCCCCAGGCTCAGCAGACTCAGAACAGTAGTATACACACCAAAGCCGGCCCAGGCCACCGGCCGGCGCTGGGCCCACTCGCCCCAGGCCCAGGCCAAGACCAGGGCAAACCCGATCCCCGCCAGGTAGAGCCGGTGCTCGTTGACCAGCACCACCAGGGGGACCAGCGCCGTGGGCAGGAGCAGCAAAAAGGCCCAGGCCCCGGCGAAACGCCCCCGGCGGAAAGGCCACAGCACCAGGGCCAGGGAGAGGAGCAGGGCCCCCGCCGCCAGTACCGGCCCTTCCCACGGTTCCCGGGCAAGCGAGAACTGGTGCTCGGCGCTCAGGTGTACTGGCATCACCAGCAGGTGCAGATAGTAGGCCCCTGCCTTGAGCTGGGTCCACCACTGCACCCCGTGCGCCCGGATCGGGTCCAGCAGCGCCTGGCCCACCAATTGCCGGGTGAAAAGCACGTACAGCAGCGCCAGGATTGCCAAGCCCGCCAGCGCGGGCCAGCGGCGGCGGGCCTCCATCCCCTCGCGCAGCCAGTGGCACAGGGCCACCACCGGGGCCAGCACCGCGGCCACCGACTTGGTCAGCAGCGCCAGGATGGCGGCCCCTCCTCCCAGCGCCTGGCCGGCCGGGCCCCCGCGTAGGTGGCCGAGGCAGGCCAGCAGGAAAAAGGCCGCCATCAGCAGCTCGGAGCGACTGCTCACGTAGTTGGCCGCCTCGGAATTGGCCGGGGTCAGGCCAAAGACCAGGGCCGTAGGCAGCGCCAGCCCCCCCTGCCCCAGGGCCAGGCAAAGGCGGTGGACCAGGCCGGCGTTTAACCCGTGGAGCAGGGCATTGACCAGGTGGTACCCCCCCGGCGCCAGCCCCCCCAGCGCGTGGTTGAGCGCGTAGGATACCAGCAGCACCGGCCGGTACATGGCGCTTTCGGGATTGGTCGAGAAGAGCGAGGGGTCGGTAAAGAAGGCGGGGATCTTCTCCAACCCCCGGATATGGGGGTTGTGGACCAGGGAGTGGAAGTCGTCGTAGTGGAAGCCGTGGCTCCAGGTGTTTAGGTACAGCCCCCCGGCCGCCAGGGCGGCCAGGGCGGTGGCCCACCAGGGGCGCAGGGGCGGCAGCATGGGCCGCCTCAGTCCAACAACTCCAGCTCCACCTCGGCGAAATTCCGCCCGCCCTGGTCCCAGGCGAAGCATTTGTGGGGCTGCACCTGCTGCTGGTCTATTGAAAGCACCAAGTACGCGGCGTCGGGGTAATCCGGCTCGTCCCCCATCATCGTCATCGCCCGCCGCTTGTCCTCCTCGGAGAAATAGGCCGGGCAGTCGATGTGGGAATGGTAGAACCCCGCCGCCCGCCCCCCGGCCCTTTCGGCGGCCCCGATGATCCGGGTCAACTCGCGGGGATCGATGAAATAGGCGGTGCGCGAGGTGCGCGCGAAGTCGGCCGGGTTCTCCGCGTGTAATTGGTCCTGGATATTGCGGCAGGCATGGATCTGCGCGACCTCTTCCTCTGGGCCCTGGGTCAGGATGCCGCAACACTCGGCCGGGTACTCGGCCAGGGCCTGGGCCTCCAGCCTGTTGAGGTCCTTTCTCCTCAGTCTTAGCATAGTTCTCTCAGCGCTCCGCTGCCGCGCTCACCGCCCCCTTAAGGGCCTGGCGCCACATGGGTGTGCTCATGTACTTGTCCCCCCCGTCGCAGAAGACCGTCACCACCACCCCCTCCCGCAACTGCCGGCCCACCTCCAGGGCCGCCCAGTAGGCCGCCCCGGAGGACTGGCCCGCCAGCACCCCCAGCTCCCTGGCCAGCCGTAGGGTGGTATCGTAGGCCGTGTCGGTTTCGAGCCGGATCTTGTGGTCTAGAAACCCCTCGTCGTAGATGCCCGGCACGATGGAACTGGCCATGTGCTTCAGGCCCTCGATGCCGTGGAAGGGCTCGGCCGGCTCGGCGCCGATGACCTGGATGCGCGGGTTGAACGCCTTCAGGCCGCGGCCGGTTCCCATCACCGTGCCGCTGGTCCCCATGGTGGCGACAAAGTGGGTGACCCGCCCCTGGGTCTGGGCCCAGATCTCGGGGGCGGTGGTGTCGCGGTGGGCCTGCCAGTTGGCGGGGTTGTTATACTGGTCTGGCTTGAAGTACCGCTCCGGGGCCGCCTCGTAGAGCCGGCGGGCCTCCAAGATGGCCCCGTCAGACCCCTCGCCCGGATCGGTCAGCACCACCTCGGCCCCGTAGGCGGCCAGGATGGCCCGCCGCTCCTGGGTGACGCTGCCGGGCATGGCCAGCAGCACCGGGTAGCCCTTGGCCGCCCCGATCATGGCGTAGGCGATGCCGGTATTGCCCGAGGTGGAATCGAGGATGGTCTTGCCCGGCCGCAACTGGCCGCTTTGGGCCCCTTCCTCGATCATGCGCCGGGCGGGCCGGTCCTTCACCGAGCCGCCAGGATTGAAGAACTCCAGCTTGGCGTAGACCTCGACCCTGGGCGGCAGGGAGGGATCGTGCAGCCGCAGCAGGGGGGTGTTGCCGATCTGCTCCACCACGGTCTGGCCCGGGGCCTTGCCCGGGAGGGCCGCCTGCTCCACGCGCTCCCCTTCGCCCTATTCCACCTGACCGCTGCACAGGGCCTCGATCTCCTCGTGCAGTTGGTGCAACTGCTCGTCGCTGGCCGACAACTGGGCGGCCAGGGTCCGGCCCTGGGCCTCGGTCTCCATGTAACGCTCCATCATCGTGCAGCCCACGTTCCAATACACACACAGGCAGAGTGCCGGGTTCGAGCGCATCAGCCGGTCGAAGCTGGTCTTGGACAGGACCAGCAGGCTCGACTGCTGGAGGGCCCGCACCGTGGCGTTGCGCGGCTGCCCGGTGATCAGCCCCATCTCCCCCACCAGGCCAGGGGCTGGACGGTGGAGATCCGCCGGTTTTCCGCGCCAAACACCCCCAACTGGCCGCTAAGCAGGATGGCCATGCCGTTGCTCTGCTCCCGGACCGTGCACAAGGTGTCCCAGAGCTGATAGGTGGGCCGCTCGCCGAGTTGGAGGATGGTCCTGACGTTCTCGGCGCCCATGTTGCTGAAAATGGGCACCTTCTCCATGATCCGCAGCAGGGCTTTGGCCATGCCGTCTTCCAAGGGATACCTCCCGTGGGTTCCGCGGGCCCTGGACCCAGCTCAATATATTTACGGGTTGGCCGACCTGTCAAACCACCTACCCCCTTGCTTGACAGTGGGGAGGAGGTGGCCTATAATTAGATTTTTCAGTTAAATAGACTTCTGAAGAGGGCCTCATGTCCACAGCGATTGAACCCCTGGGCGACTGGCAGCGCAGCCACCACTGCGGCGCCCTGGGCGCCCAGCATGTTGGCCAGCGCGTCACCCTCATGGGCTGGGTGGCCAAGCGCCGCGACCACGGCGGCGTCATCTTCGTGGACCTGCGCGACCGCCACGGCGTCACCCAGGTGGTCTTCAACCCCCAGCACAACCCCCAGGCCCACCGCCGGGCCGAGGGATTGCACAACGAGTACGTGATCGCCGTGCAGGGGGTGGTCGAGGCCCGCCCCGAAGGCATGATCAACTTGAGGCTGGCCACCGGAGCCATCGAGGTCAACGCCGATACCCTGCGCCCGCTCAACACCTCCCCCCCGCCGCCCTTCGCCATCGACGAAAGCGGGGACCTGGGCGAGGAGCTGCGCCTGCGCTACCGCTACCTGGACCTGCGCCGGCCCCCCATGCAGCGCAACCTCCTGCTGCGCCACCGGGCCTACCAAGCCACCCGCCGCCTGCTCGACGGCCTGGGCTTCATGGAGGTGGAGACCCCCTTCCTGATCCGCAGCACCCCAGAGGGAGCCCGCGACTACTTGGTCCCCAGCCGGGTCCACCCCGGTGAGTTCTTCGCCCTGCCCCAGTCGCCCCAGATCTACAAACAGATCCTGATGATCGCCGGGTACGACCGCTATTTCCAGATCGTCAAGTGTTTCCGCGACGAGGACCTGCGAGCCGACCGCCAGCCCGAATTCACCCAGATCGACATCGAGATGTCCTTCATCAGCGAGCGGGACATCATGGCCGTGGCCGAGGACCTGCTCTGCGCCCTCTTCGCCCAGCTCATCGAGGTCGAACTGCCCCGCCCCTTCCTCCACCTGACCTACCGGGAAGCCATGGACCGCTTCGGCTCCGATAAACCGGACCTGCGCTTTGGCCTCGAACTAATGGACGTGGCCGCCGCCGCCATAGCATCTGAGTTCAAGGTGCTGCACGGGGTGCTGGAGGCGGGGGGCCAGGTAAAGGGGATCAATGTAAAAGGTTGTGCCTCCTTCTCCCGCAGTCAGCTCGACGAACTCGTCACCTACGCCCAGCAGGTGGGGGCCAAGGGCATGAGTTGGATCAAGCACACCCCGCAGGGTCTGGAGTCCTCCATCGCCAAGTTCTTTTCGCCCCAGGCCCAGGCCCTGCTCATCGAGGCCCTGGGCTCAGAGCCGGGCGATCTGCTCCTGATGGTGGCCGACCAGCCGGCGGTGGTGGCCAAGGTCCTGGGCGCCCTGCGCTTGGAGTTGGCCCGCCGCCTCGACCTGTTGCCCGAGGGAGCCTGGAGGCCGCTGTGGGTAACGGAGTTCCCCCTGCTCGAATACGACCCTGAGGCCAAGCGTTACGCGGCCATGCACCATCCCTTCACCGCCCCGATGGAAGCCGACCTGCCCTTGCTTTCCACTGATCCGGGCGCGGCCAGGGCCAGGGCCTACGACCTGGTGCTCAACGGCAACGAGATCGCCGGGGGCAGCATCCGTATCTTCCAGCGCCCGGTGCAGAGCCGGCTCTTCGAACTGCTCGGCATCACCCAAGAGGAAGCCGCCGAGAAGTTCGGCTTCCTCTTGGAGGCCCTCGAATTCGGGGCCCCGCCCCACGGGGGCATCGCCTTTGGCTTCGACCGGCTCGTTGCCCTTTTGGCCGGGGTGGACTCCCTGCGCGAGGTCATCGCCTTCCCCAAAACCAACAAGGCGGTGGGGCTGATGGAGAAGGCGCCGGGCCCGGTGGACCAGACCCAACTCCGCGAGTTGGGCATCCAGTTGCGGCCCTAAGGTTTGCCCACCTTGCTTTCCGCTCTGTTTTACCTATCTTAGGCTCGGCGCGGCGCCTGACCTGGGCCCCGTGCCCCACCCCTCTTCAGGAGTCGTCCGCCCTGCGCCTCGATTCCTCATCCCCCGCCCAGAAGACCAGCATCTCCATCGCCGAGGTCGATTCCCTGACCCTGCTGGGCCACAACGATCAGCATTTGGCCCTCATTGAAAAAAACTACGGCATCAGCCTGGTGGTGCGCGGCGAAAAACTCCTGCTCGAGGGGCCGTCAGCCGCCGTCACCCAAGCCGGCGAGCTGTTGACCCACCTGGTGGCCAGGCTGCGCCAGGCCCCCCGGCTCAGCAGCGAGGAGGTGCGCTCCCTGATCGCCCGCGAGCGCCGGAGCGCCGACCCGGAGACCTCCACCGAGGAGGATGGGGTCATGCGCACCTACCGGGCCGCAGTGCGGGCCCGCAGCTCCGGACAGGCCCAGTACCTACAGGCCATCGAGGACCACGACATCGTCTTCGCCATTGGCCCGGCCGGCACCGGCAAGACCTACCTGGCAGTGGCAGCGGCGGTGGCGGCCCTGCGCCAGAAACAGGTCTCCCGCATCGTCCTGGCCCGGCCGGCGGTAGAGGCCGGCGAGAGCCTTGGCTTCCTGCCCGGCGCCCTGGAGGACAAGGTAGACCCGTACCTGCGCCCTCTGTACGACGCCCTCCAAGACCTGCTCGAACCCGAGCGGTTGCGCCGTTTCCAGGATATGAAGATCATCGAGGTGGTGCCCCTGGCCTACATGCGGGGCCGCACCCTCAACGAGGCGTTTATCATTTTGGATGAGGCCCAGAACACCACCCCCCAGCAGATGAAGATGTTCCTCACCCGCCTGGGCAGCCGTTCCAAGGCCACCATCACCGGGGACATCACCCAGATCGACCTGCCCCGGGAGCAGCCCTCGGGCCTGATCGAGATCCAGAAGATCCTCACCCACCTCCCCGGCCTGGCCTTCTGCTACCTGAGCGAGCGGGACGTGATCCGCAACCCGCTGGTCCAGGAGATCATCAAAGCCTACGAGAGGCACGAGCAGGCCGGCCCGGCCCCTTCCCGCGAAGGGCGCTGACGCTCTCGCCCGGCCATGGACCTGGATCTCTTGCTGCGACGCTGGTGGCCCCGGCTGGGGACCCGGGGCTACAAGTTCCGCTGGACCCTCCAGAGCCTCCAGGTCTACCGGCTGGTGCTGGCCGCGGCAGTGATCGGGCTGCTGGCCTATCTGTCCCCCTCCCAGCGCCCCTACAGCATCACCCGGCTACGGGTGGGCAGCGTCGCCCCCGAGCGCATCAACGCCCCCTTCCTCTTCTATGTCCGCAAGACCGAGGAGCGCCTCGAAAAGGAGCGCCAGGAGGCCGAGCGCGCCGTGCCCACGGTGCTGCGCCTGACCCCCCAGGTCCACGCCCTGCAACTGGCCCGCTTCGACTCCTCCCTGACGGTGCTCATCGCCGATCTGCGGCTGCAGATGCCCGAGGCCGCCAAACAGCGCCGCCTCCAGCGAGAACTGCCCCAACTGACCAGCGCCCTGTCGGCCGCCTCCCAGCGGGCCCTGGGCGAGCTGTTTGCCAACAGCAACTCCGGCCAGCTGGAATTCTTCCAGGGCACCTGCCGCCGCCTGCTCGTTGAGCTGTACACCACCGGCCTGGTCTCCTCCAAGTCCGAGATCCTCAACAGCTTCACCCCCCAGGTCCGGGTCGAGGAGCGGGAGGTGTCCCTTGACGCCATCTACAGCGTGGAGGCCCTGGAGAAGGGCGACCTCATCCCCCTCATCGAGGGGGCCGGGGTGCCCACCGGCCCCGAGGCTCTAACCGCGGTCCACGAGCTGTTGAGCTTCTTCATCGAGCCCAACCTGATCCTCGACGCCGGGGAGACCCGCCGGTTGCGCTCCGAGGCCCGGCGCAGCGTGGCCCGCATCCAGCGTCCGTACCTCCAGAACGAGATGATCATCGACAAGAACGCCAAGGTCGAGCAGGACCACGTCGAGGCCCTTAACGCCCTGGCGGACAAGCTGGCCGAGCAGGAGCTGGCCGACCCGGCCACCCGTCTCCTACAGGTGGCCGCGGCCCTGGTCATCGCCACCTTCCTGGTGCTGGTCTTTGGCTATTACCTCTCCATCCTCGAAGCCGAGATCTACCAGAAACCAGGGCACCTGCTGCTCCTGGCCATCATCGGGGGGGCCACCGTGGCCGTAGCCTCCTATATCAAGACCAACGAGGTCCACACCTACCTAGTGCCCACTCCGCTGGCGGCGATGCTGGTGACGGTGCTGCTCAGCCCCAGGGTGGGCCTGGTGCTCTCGACCCTGCTGGCCCTCTACTTGGGCAACCTCTTCGGGGATTTTTCGGTGGCCCTAATCTGCGGCCTGACCTCGGCGGTGGCGGTGTACACCGTGCGCCACGTGCGCCACCGCAACCAGTTCTACCGGGCCATGGTCTTCCTGCCCCTCTCCTACGCCCTGCTCATCGCCGCCTCGGACCTGTCGCGCTTCATGGCCCTCGAAGAGGTGTACCTGCATGTGCTGCCGGGCATCTTCATCGGGGTGGCCGCCCCCATCCTCACCACCGGTCTTTTGCCCATCTGCGAGAGCCTCTTCCACATCACCACCGACATCACCCTGCTCGAATTGTCGGACCTCAACCGGCCTCTCCTGCGCGAACTGGCCATACGGGCGCCGGGCACCTACACCCACAGCCTGATCATGGCCAACCTCTCCGAGGCTGCGGCCGAGGCCATCGGCGCCAACCCCCTGCTGGCCAGGGTGGGCTGCTACTATCACGACATCGGCAAGATGCTCAAGCCCGAGTACTTTACCGAGAACCAGGGGTTGCAGGGAGGGCGCAACCCGCACAACAACCTCACCCCCACCATGAGCATGCTGATCATCACTGCCCACGTCAAAGACGGCCTGGAACTGGCCGAGGAGCATGGGCTGCCCCGCTCCATCGCCGACCTCATCCCCCAGCACCACGGCACCACGGTCATTGAATACTTCTACAACCGGGCCATCGAGATGGGGATAGAGAACATTCGCCGCGACGATTTCCGCTACGACGGCCCCAAACCCCAGACCCGCGAGGCCGGGGTGCTGATGCTGGCCGATTCGGTGGAGTCGGCGGCCCGCACCCTGATGGAACGCACCCCCGACCGGGCCCGGCAACTGGTGCGCAGCATCATCCAGCAGAAGTACAGCGCCGGCGAACTGGACGAGTGCGGCCTGACCATGCGGGACCTGCACAAGATCGAGGAGAGCTTCATCCCCGTGCTGATGGGGACCCTCCACAGCCGCGTGGATTACCCCTGGCAGCGCCATGAGAAAAAGGCCCGCAAGGAGCTTGGTCATCCTCTGCAGCCCCGGAACAGCTGAGCTGCCCCCTGCCCAGCGCCGCCGCCTGGCCCTGGTGGGCCGGGCCGCCATCGCCGCCCACCCCCTGGGGGGGGCGGTGCAACTGGTGCTGGTGGGCGACGGACGGATGCGCCGCCTCAACGCCCAGTACCGGGGGAAAGACCGCACCACCGATGTGCTCTCCTTTAACTTGGACCCCGGTCCCGAGGCCCTGGCCGGGGCCCTGCCCCTGTGGGGGGAACTCTACATCTCCATGCCCCGGGCCCAGGCCCAGGCTAAGGCACAGGGAGTGCCCCTGCTGAGCGAACTGGCCCGACTCCTGGTTCACGGCCTCCTGCACCTGGCCGGTTACAACCACGACACCCCCGCCGGCCTCCGCTTCATGGAAGGGGAGACCGAGCGCCTGCTGGAGGCAAAGGGCCTCCTGCCCCGCCCCACTTAGACTGCCCTGGCCGGCAGTGTTCCCGGAAAGGAGTCACCCCCGGTTTGGAACCTCCGCTTTATGCCCTGCTGATCACTGCTCTCCTGGCGCTGGCCGCCCTGGTGCTCCTGTCCAGCTACGAGGCCACCTTTGCGGTGCTCTCCCGCTCCGCCCTGGAAAAGATGCAGGAGAACCAGGTGCCACGGGCCGGCCTGATGCTGCGCCTTTACGAGCCGCGCCACCGCCTCTTCCTGCTGGCCCGCCTGGGCCAGGCCCTGGCCACCATCGCCCTGAGCCTCTCCCTGTTCTGGGCCGGCCAGCTCGGCGCCCAACACCTGGGCGGCCCGCGCTGGGCTGCCGCCGCATCCCTGGGATTGGCAGCGCTGGGCTCCCTGGTCTGCACCCTGCCCCGGCGCATCCGCTTTGGGGAGGAGAGCGAAGAGCCCCGGGTCCCAGGGTTGGCCCTGGCCTTCCTCCCCCTGCGCCTGGCGCTGTGGCCCCTGGTGCTGGTGGTCGAAAGGCTGGAGGCCGGCACCCAGAACCTCTCGGAGGAATTGAAGGCGGAGAAGGAGGTGGAACTGCGCAACCTGGTCGAAGCCGAGCGCGAGACCGGGGTGCTGGAGGAGGGAGAGCGGGACATGATCCAGGGGGTCTTCGGCTTCCACGAGACCATCGTCCGCGAGGTGATGGTGCCGCGGGTGGACATCGCCGCCGTGGAGCAGGGCGCCACCCTGGCCGAACTGCTGCAGGTCATCGAGAATACCCGCCACTCGCGGGTGCCGGTCTACGCCGAGTCCCTCGACAAGATCCTGGGCATCGTCTACGCCAAGGACCTGCTGCAACTGCTGGGCCGGCCGGATCTGGATCTGCGGCGCCCCCTGCTGGAACTGGTCGGGCAGCCGGTAAGCCGCTTTCTCCACGAGGCGTTCTACGTGCCCGAGACCAAGAAGATCGACGATCTCTTGCACGAGATGCGGGTGAGCCGCCTGCGCCTGGCCCTGGTGGTGGATGAGTACGGGGGCACCGCCGGCCTGGTGACCACCGAGGATCTGGTCGAGGAGATCGTCGGGGATTTGCAGGATGAATACGACGAGGACGAGGCCCTCTTCCATTGGGCCGAGCCCGGCGAGGTGCTCATCGTCAACCCGCGCATCCACATCGACGACCTGAACGAACTTTTGGAGACCGACCTACCCAACGAGGGCTTCGAGACCCTGGGTGGGTTCATCTATGACCACCTCGGCCAGGTGCCCGACCAGGGCCACCATTTCACCGTGGACCACCTGCAGATCGAGATCCTCCAGGTGGAGGGCCAGCGGCTGGCCAAGGTCCAGATCAGGCGGCTGCCCCCCCAGGAGGAGGGCCCGGCCCCGCAAAAGGGCTGAACCCCTTGCGCCGGCCCAGGTGGTGGCGTATATTATCTTCATCAGATGCGGGGTGGAGCAGCCTGGTAGCTCGTTGGGCTCATAACCCAAAGGTCGTAGGTTCAAATCCTGCCCCCGCTACCAATCTTCAGGTGCGGCCCCCGGTGCTCCCGGGGGCCGCATTTTTTGTCGTCTGCCCACCGCCGCTTCTCCGGGGGAGGTGCCCGTGCCGTTGTTCAAGAAACTGGAGGCCAACCCGATCCCCATCGAAGCGCCAAAGGGGCGCTCCCTGCCCCTGGACGAGCGCCTGATCCTGCACCTACAGGGGCCCACCCCCCTCGACCACATCGAGGCCCAGGAGTTCCGCCAGGTGGTAATGAAGGCCCTGCAGCAACTCGACCCCGAGGAGTTGCGGGTGATGGAGATTCGCTACCAGTTCAAAAAATCCCCCGGCCAGGCGGCCAAACAACTCGGGCTGTCCCCCACGGAACTCAAGCGCCGGGAGCGCCGCGCCCTGGGCAAATTGCGCCAGCACCTGGCCCCCTACGGTTCCGCGTCCTGATCCCCCCAGTACTCGCGCCAGGCCTGGCCCCCTTTGCCGGCCTGCTGGCCGGCGCCCTCTTTGCCCTAAGCATTCCCCCTTTCGACCACTACGCCCTGGCCTGGATCTGCCTGGTGCCCAGTTTCCTAGCCCTGGGCCGGACCGGACGCCCCTGGCTCATGGGTCTGGTGGGGGGCCTGGTCTCCGGGACGAGCCGGATCTACTGGCAGTACGAAACCCTCCAGCTCTACGGCAACCTCTCCCCCCTGCCCAGCCTCCTCACCACCGCCGCGCTGGTGGCCTACCTGGCCCTCTATTGGGCGGTCTTCTTCCAGGTGTGCAGGCGCTGGAAGACCGGTTCGCCGCTCTTCGCCTGGAACGCCGCCTGCCTATGGGTCTTGCTGGAGTGGGGCCAGAGCTGGATCATCACCGGGTTTCCCTGGGAGTTGCTGGGCTATTCCCAGTACCTGAACCTGCCCCTGGCCCAGACCGCCGCGGTGACCGGGGTGTACGGGGTGGGTTTCTTGCTGGTGCTGCTCAACGCGGGACTGGGCCAGGTGCTCCTGCACCGGCGCGCCGGGCTGCGCCTGGCCGCCCTGCCCCTCCTGGCCCTGGCCCTGGCCTGGGGGTGGGGCGGGTTCCATTTGCACGCCCTGGAAACCGAGCCCCCGGCCCCGCCCCTGCGGGTGGGCCTGGTGCAGGGCAGCATTCCCCAGGGCGAGAAATGGAAAGGCGACCAACTGGCCCAGACCACCCGGCGCTACACCGACCTAGCCCACACCCTGGCGGGGAGCGCGCTAGACCTGGTGGTCTTCCCCGAGACCTGCCTGCCCTTCTATTTTGAGGACCCCCGCTTCGCCCACTACCGCAAACCCATCGCCGCCCTGGCCCCCGGGCTGGGGGCCCCGTTGCTGGTGGGCAGCCTCGATTTCGACGGGCAGCACATCTACAACCGCGCCTTCCTGCTCGATACCCTGGGCCAGGTGGCCGGGCACATCGACAAGGTCCATCTGGTACCCTTTGGCGAGTACCTGCCCATGCCCTGGCTCTTTGGCTACCTGGAGGGCCTCACCGCGGAGAGCGGGATCTTTGCCCGGGGCCTGGCGCACCAGGTGCTGCCCCTGGGCGAGCACCGGCTCGGGATCTTCATCTGCTACGAGTCCATCTTTCCCCAGATCACCCGGCAATTGGCCCTCCAAGGGGCCGACGTGCTGATCAACACCACCAACGACGCCTGGTTCGGCACCTCCGCCGCCCCCTACCAGCATTTCTCAATGGCCGCCCTGAGGGCGATCGAGACCGGCCGGCCCGTGGTGCGCATCGCCAACACCGGCATCTCCGGCCTCATCGCCCCCAGCGGCCGGGTCCTGGCCTCCACCCCTCTCTTCGAACCCCTCGCTCTGGTGGTGGAGGTCTCCCCGCGCCGCGCCCAGACCCTCTATACCCGCTGGGGGGATGGCTGGCTCTGGGGTTGCGCCGTGCTCTTGCTCCTCCCTTGGTGCCGGCGGCGCTGGGCCAAATAGAAAAGCGCCCGGTAAATCCCGGGCGCTTCGGTCTTGCGTGGGGCTGGCTGCTCGGCGCTCAGAACTCCAGCGCGAAGAGCAGCATGCCGACGGCGATGGTGCCCACCCAGATGGCGGCGGGGATCACCAGATCGGTCCAAACTGCGCGCATATCACACCTCCTTATCGTGTAGGTTTGCTTGCCGTAGTGCTATTTCACAGTGACCAGCGGACCCAGGTGAGGCACTGAGAGAAAAGTTGCAGGACCACCGAAACCCCCAGCGCCCACAGGGAGCCCTGTATCATCAGATCGTTCCAAAGTATTACGCACGACGTACCGGCTCCTTTAGAGCTGATTTATGCGATGGCGATTCCGACCAGCGCGGCCAGCAGCATCGTGGCCCCGATCAGATAGACCCACTCACCCAGGTTTTCACCGTTCCTGGGGTGCTGGTTCAGGACTTGAGCTAAATTGACCATTGCTTTCCTCCTTTCACATGTGATCTGCTACCAACCGCCTTTAACGCAAACACCATGCCAAACTTTTGATCTATCGCAATACCAATAATAAAAACAATTACTTAAATCGTTGTCTGGCAAAGTAAGGGGCTTTGCGGACAGGCAGCAATATCATTTTTGATATGAAAACGAACCTGACAATCCCAACGAGGCGAAAAATCGAGGGTTATTGATGTGTCTATTTTGATGTGATTTATATCAATAATGATACAAAAAGAGCAAAGAGGCCCTTACTGAGATCGGAGCCGCAAAGAGGGGGTCAGACGGAGCGGGGGTAGATCAGCGGGCAGTAGTGGGGATTGTCGATAAAGGCGGTCAGGCCGGCGCGGCGATCCTCGACCGGGCGCGATTTCTCGGTGCGCAGGTGGATGGCAAAGCTGCGGCGGGCGCGCCCGGTGGTATTGGCGCCGCTGCCGTGCAGGGTGAGGCAGTGGTGGAAACTGGCGCCCCCGGCGGGCAGCAGCACCTCGTCCTCGGACCACGATGCCCCCGCCGGCAGGGGCAGGCCTCGGCGCTGCCCGTCCAGATCCTGGCCGAAGAAGTCGCTCTGGTCGAGAAAGCCCCACCGATGGGAGCCGCGCACGAAACGCATGGGCCCCGAATCGGCCCCTACCTCTTCGAGGGCCACCCAGGCGGTAAACAGCTCGCTGCCTGCTTCCCAGACCTGCCAGTAATGGCGGTCCTGGTGCCATCCTACGTTGGTGGAGACCTGGGGCCGGACCGGCGGTTTGTAAAGCAACTGCACCCACCAGACCTGCACCCATGCGGCGCCGCTGAGGGCCGCGGCCCACTCTCCCAGGGCCGGGTGCGAGACCAGATCCCAGATGGGGCGGCTGGCCACCTGGGGCATCTCGATCTTGCAGAGTTTGTCCTCATCATCCCCCGGCTTCCAGACCGAGGGCTGGGGGGCCACCCCGGTGTCGTAACGGCCGGCGCGCACCTCGTCCATGCCCGCCTTCGCCCCGGCCACCACTGGAACGGGCAGCACCGGCTGCTGGCTGATGTAATACCCGTCGCTTTCGTAGGCGGCCCGCGCCGCTGTGGTCGGTGCGGTCATCGGCTGCTTCCTTTCAGGGCTGGCAGGGGGGCACCTCGACCCAGCGGCGGCTGGCGGCGGCCTCCAGGATGGCGTCGGCCACGGCCTGGGCCCGCATGCCGTGGTAGAAGGAGGGCAGGCACTCCCGCCCCTGGCGAATGGCGCTGACGAACTCCCAGGCCTGGTCATAGCGGAAGGTCTGCACTGGGTCCCCCTCGCCTGGATTGCGCGGGGAACCAGGCCGCTTGAGGAATTCGGCCGGCACCGGGCGCACCTGGTACGGCTCGCCGCGGCGGGCGTAGAGGATCTGGTGAGGGGTGTGCAACTGGTACGTTGCCGACGCCTCGGTGCCGTTGAGTTCGGCCAGGTCGTGGCCCCCGTCCGGTCCACGGCCCTTGGTCAGCTTGCCCATCTCGAAAATCCCAGTGGTCCCGCCCGCAAACTCGCAGATCCAAGCCACCCAGTCCTCCACGTCCTGGGGAGAGCAGGGCTGGCCGTCGGGCCGACGGTCGCGAGACGCCCACTGCCTGGCCGCGGCGCACACCACCTCGATGGGGCCCAACAGGTCCTCGGCAAAATCGATGCGGTGGATGCCCATGTCCCCCAACTCCCCCGAGCCGGCCTGATCCTTGTACTGCCGCCAGCCGATGGCCAGCTCCCCCCAGTCCTGCAGGCGCTGGAAGCGGGCGTGGCGCACCTGCCCCAGCTCGCCGCTGCGCACCAGGTGGCGCAAGTAGTTCATGCCCGGCACGAAGCGATAGGTGAAGGCAGTCATGTGCCGGCGGCCCGAGGCCAGGGCCCGCTGGTAGATCTCAATGGTTTGGGGGTAGTTCATGCCCAGGGGTTTCTCGCAGATCACGTGGCAGCCCGCCTCCAGGGCCTGGTAGATGAGCCGCTGGTGGTACACGTTGGGGGTGGCGATGGCCACGGCCTCGGGTTGTACCTGACGCAGGAACTCGTCCACCTCGGTGCAGCCCTGTGCCAGCCCCCACTCCTGCTGCCGCCGGGCCACCAGTCCCGCGTCGGCGTCGCAGATCCCGGCGATCTCCACCCCAGGGATGCGGCTGAAACCGGGATAGTGTACTGCCCCGCAGACCCCGCCCAGACCGATCAGCCCCACGCGCAGCTTTTCCATCTCCCTACCCTTTCCCCTGCAAACGCCGCTCCTCGGCCATCACCCCCTCGACCATCTCCCGCAATCTGGGCAGGTCCTCCTCGGCCACGTCCTCGGCATAGGGGATTACCGGCCCACCGGCCAATCCTGCCACCTCCATCGCCGCATGCAGGGCCGAGCCGCTGTACCGCGCCCGGTTCTCGCCGCGCAGGTCCTCGAAGGGCACCATTAAGGCCCGCAGGCGCCGGGCCTCGGCCAGGTCGCCGCACCCAAAGGCCCCCAGTATGCCCAGGCTCATCCGGGGGGAGAAGTTGGCCATGCCCGAACTAAAACCGAGCGCGCCGCGCTGGAGGTAGTCGAGGCAGGGGTCCTCGGCCATGCCGCAGAGCATGGCCGCCTGCGTCCCGGCCTGGGCGGCGATGCGCTCGAAGGCGGGCAGGTCGTCCACCGCGTACTTGAGGCCCACCACCTCGTCCAACCGGCACAGGCCCACCACCTGCTCCACGGGCATCAGGTCCAGGCGGCGCTGGTAGAGCACGATGGGCAGGCCCACCTGCCGGACCAGGCGGCGCATACCCTCTTCCACCCCGCCGGCCGAGGCCGGCCCCACCACCGGCATGATCATCACCCCCGCCACCCCCAGGGACCGGGCGATGCGGCCCATCTCCAGGGCCCGCCCGTATCCGGGGCCGATGCCGGGGACCACCAGCAGGTCCCCCCCCACCTCCTCCATCCAGGTCCCGACCACGGCCTCATATTCCTCCAGGGTGGCGTCGTACACCAGGCCGGTGCCGCATTCGGGCATGGCCACCCGCACCCCGTGCTGGCGCAGGTACCGGGCGTTGCGCCGCACCCCCTCCAGGTCCACGCTCAGGTCGGGAAGGCGCGGGGTAATGGCCACCACCAGCACCTCGGCGCAGCCTTCCCTGGTCAGCATCGCTCCGCTCATGCAGGTCTCTTTCGCATCAGGCCCAGCCACTCCTTGCCCTCGCGGCCGGCAAAGGAATCAGAGGGGCGGGAGAGGTGGAGGATCTCAAAGAAGGGGAGGAAATGCCGCTCCACGTCCCCGCGCGTGGTGCAAAAAGGCGGTCCCTCCCCGCGGTCGGTTTCGTAGAAGAGCCCCAGGAGCCAGCCCTCGGGTCGCAGCAGTTGGGCCATCAGCGCGGCGTACTCGCCGCGCCGCTCGATGGGGATGGCACAGAAGCAGGTGTGCTCCACCACCAGGTCGAAGCCGCCGGAGAAATCACCCCCCAGCGAAAACAGGTCGCGCTCTAGCGCGGTGAGGGGCATTGCCCCTGCCCTGGCCCGCAGCCCGGCGATGGCCGCGGGGGCAAAGTCCACTGCCGTTACCGCGTACCCCAGGCGGGCCAGCATCAGGGCCTCGTGGCCAAAGCCGCAGCCGGGCACCAGCGCCGCCCCGGTCCTGGGCAGCGGAAACTCGCCCAGAGCCCGTTCCAGGGGCGGGGCCGGAGCGCCCCGATCCCAGCCGGGTTCTCCCTCGTCGTACACCGCCTGCCAGTAGGCCGGTTCCCCAGGGGTGGCGGTCATGACCAGCGGGTCTGCCCCGAGGTCTGGGTGTATCTGTTGTAATTTTCGATATAGTCCTCGCGGGGAGGGGAGAAGATGTCCAACACCTTCGCCGGGCCTTCGAGCACCTCCCCGGAATGGGCCATGTCCGGGGGCACCAGGAAGGCGTCGCCGGGGACCAGCACCTGCTCCTCGCCCCCGATCCGAAAGCGGAGTACGCCCTCTATCATCAGCCCGGCCTGCTCGTGGGGGTGGCTGTGTTCTGGCACCCTGGCCCCGGTCTCCATCACCAGGAAGGAGAGCATCAACTGCCGGCCCGCCACCAGGCCGCTGCGGGCGCCGGGGAAGAGTTCCATGCGCGGCAGTTCCTCGGCCTTGACAAAGGGCATTGCCCGCTCCTTTCCTCAGGGCGCTTCGGGGTTCCAGCGGTACTGTTTCATATCGAGGCGCGCCCCCTTGAAGACAATGCCCTCCCGCTCCAGCAATACCTGCTGGAACTCGTGCATGTTGCTCCAGGTGCGCGGGGAGACCTCGCCTTTGGCGTTGATCACCCGGTGCCAGGGC
>VGJS01000048.1 GCA_016867395.1 Candidatus Handelsmanbacteria bacterium | reverse complement strand
CACGGTAGTGCTCCCCTTTGAAGATGATCTCACCTTCACTATACAAAGAACTTCGGACCAGGCCGATCCTTTTGGCAAAGCGGTAGTATTCATTGCCGCTGATCCTCCTTAAGGCCCGGTAATAACCCTCCAGGCTCTTCCGATTGGCCACCGGCGCAACCGTATAGGTTTCCAGGAGATCCCCTCTGTCGGTCAGCAGCACCGCCTTGGTGGGGTCGAGCATCATCTTGGGGAGGGTATAGTTGTAGACCGCCACTTCAAAGACCGAAAACCGGTTCGGGGTGTAGCCCAGATTGGGATCAACCCAGTTGCCGTAGGTATAGGGGTTGGTCGAGAGTTTCCCATCCTTGGAATCATCGGGGAACTGCTCGTTCAGTTCCTGGTCGGACAGGTAGCGCACATCGATGCGCGACCCTTCCAGATAATAGGAAACCCGGTTTTCATTGCCTAGCTCGTAGCCAGACGTGCTATCGCCCTGAACCGGGACGAGTTGGGAGGCATAATGGAGGGTCGCGGGAAAAAGCCAGCATCCCGACCACAGCAAAGACCCCAGGGCGAGCAGCGGCAGACCAAAGCGTAGCAACGACAATCTGGCAGTCATCTTACTTCCTCTGGCTGTAGAAGTCTATCTGCTGCTGGGCAATGGAGCCCTGTTGGGTCAGAGCAAAGACGACCAGGTTGACGCCCATTTTCAGCTGGGGTTCATTTTGAAAATCCTGTTCCCAGATACTGCCGTACCCTTTGTCGGCGTACACCACTACCAGCCGGTCGTCGAGGAATATGCCCTCCAGGTCGGAGACCGTTGGCCCCCGATCGCCGTCGCCGCCGGAAGTCTCGCCGCCGGGCGGAGGACCGTCGGCAAAATCAAAAAAACAGTGGTAGATGGGGTGGTCACGCGGAATCAATCTGAATCTGGCCTCTTTGCCCATGGCGTCCTTCAGCATCTTTCTCAGCGAGGCCTCGCCCGGGCCGAATTCGGTCAGAGGGGCGGCGTTGTCAACCATGATGAAGCCGCCGTTTTTCAGGTACTCCCCCAGGTTCTGCGCTTCGTGCTCCGTCAGCGCGAAGCCCTTTTTCTCGCTGATGTACACAAAGGGGGCCTTGATCAGCTCCCTCGAGTCCAGGGGCAGGCGCTTCTCCACCTGGGCGTTGATCTGGGTATAGCTGTTGACGGCCTCCGCCAACTGGGGCATGGCTCGCGGTGTCGGCGGATCAATTTCGCTGGCGATGGCCTGCGCCAGGTAGATAAATCCCTTGATGCTCCGTTTGTCATTGGGGTCCTGGATGACCAGTCCCTTGTATTTCCCCGTGTCCAGGTCCTTCAGGTCGAGGAATTCCTCTTGCATGCTGATGCGCTTCTCGGGTTCCTTGAGGCTGGCGGTGACCGCCGGCCCCGTCTCGACGGTGGGCGATTCCTCCCCGATTTCGACTCCGCTTCCCACAACCGGCCCCACCGCTCCGGCGCGCGCCCTGAACGGTCCGGAACTGTACTGGTCGAGGCTGCTGCTCCGCAATTCACTGAATCTCTCGAATGAAGCGCGGGGCTTTTCGGCCAGACTCTGCCGCCGCACCACTGGTTTCTTGGCGGGCAGCGGTTTTTTTCGCAGGGTCATCGCCTTCTGCGACGGCGGCGGGGCAACCCGGAACATGGTGGTCAGCGGCGGCGTGGGCTCGCTCAGGCGGATAGGCACAGAGATCTTCCCGCTTTCGATGTCCGTTAACCAGCCCATCAACCCGTAGATTCCCAGGTGCAACACCACGGATAGGCCAAGGGTGAAGGCGTACAGCCGCCGCCAGCCTGGGAACCTGTCGAAGGTGCCGAACTGATTCTTCATCGGGCTAGAGCTTCCCCCCTACGATCCATTCCCGGTGTTCTTTGGCAAAACCATATGCCTCCATTCCGCCCTTGCCCGCCTCGCATAGCTCGATTACCTGATCGTAGACAGTCACTGCTTCCAGCCATTCACTCCGGCTCTCGTGGCACATGCCGATGTTGTTGAGGGCGCCCAGCGCCGCCTGGGTCCCTGGGTACTTGCCGGTAAACTCCGCCAACAGACCCAAAGCCCGGTGCAATTGGCCCTCGTCCTTGGAGTCGGTGGCCTCCTGGACGATAGGGGAAATCTTCTCGTACTCGGCATAGGCTTCGAGTTCCCTCACCCCGGCGAGTAGCTGCGGGATCCGTTCGGCTAGTTCGTCCTGGGGAAACCGCTGCTGCACCTGGAGGTACTCGGCCTTGGCTCTCTGGTGATCGTGCTGGTTGAAGTAGTAGTCGCCCAATGACACCCTGACCGCAGGTTCCAGGTTGCTCTGGGGGTACTGGGCCAGCAAGCGCCGGAAATACTCTGCGCCCTCCTCGGGCCGGCCCAGTTCAAACGCGGTCCATGCGGCGCTGCTCAACGCGTCATCGGCCAACTCCGCCTGGGGGTATTGCCCGAACACCTGCTGGTACCGCACCAGCGCCTGAGGGAATTGTTGCAGATTGAACAGGCATTCTCCCGCTTGAAACAGCGCCTCGGCTGCCACCTCGCTCTGGGGATATTCGTCGCCCACCCTCCCGAAGTGCGCCGCTGCCTCGGCAAAGGCCCTTTCGGCGAGGTAGACATGTCCCAGATAATAACATGCGTAGGCCAAATTGGGGTGCTGGGGATATTGGCCCAACAGCCGTTTGAAAGTCGCTGCCGCCTCCAGGGGGCGATCCAGCTGGAACTGGGCAACGCCCAGCCCCAGTTCGATATCGGCGGCGTAGAATCCTCCGGGGTACCTGGCCAGCCCTTGCCCATAGACCCGGGCAGCCTCGGCCAGGTCCCCCTGGCGAATATGCGCCATGCCCAGGAGGTAGAGCGCCTTCTCCTTAAGGAAGTACTCGCCCTGGGTTTTGCGGTCCTCTACCGCAGGGGAAAGCACCGCCTGGGCCATCTGGATCACTTGCTCCGGATTCCCCGTCTCACCGTAGAGTTCGGCCAGGAGCAGCAGGGCATCCACCCGCTCGGTGGAATCAGCCGCAATCGCCGCCAGATCCTCATAGATCCTGACTGCCTCCTGCTTCTGCCCCTGGCGGAGGCGCACCTCTCCCAGCGAGCGCAGCGCTGTGCGCCTCATGTCCGCATCGGCACTGGTTGCCAGTTCCTCGAGGTCCACAGCCGCCTGCTCGTACGCCCCGGCGTTGGCGCCGGCCATGGCCCTGCCGAAGAGGGCACCCTCTCGCAGGCGCGGATCGGCGGTCAACACCCGGGCCTCCGAGTACTCCGCAGCCGCATTCCCGTAGCGTTTGAGCCCGATCAACGCCTTGGCGCGCAAATAGTGGAATCTGGCCTGGTCCTCGCGGTCCGTGGATGCCGCAAGGCCTTCTTCGAGTATGCCCAGGGCCCGCTCCCATTGCCCACGGCCGTTCAACGCGGCCCCTGCCTCCAACCGGGATTTGGCGAACAGTTCCCCGCCTGCCCCCACACTCAGGAAGGAGCCAACGGCGCCCTCCACATCGCCGGCGTCGCGCAGCACGATTCCCAACTCGAAACGGGCGATGATCGCCTGGGAGGAATCGGCGACAAGAAGGGCAAACTGGCGGTAGGAGTCAGTGGCCTCCCCGAAGTTTCGCTCCCGGTAGTGCAACCGGGCGATCTGCAGCAGCGCATGGCCAGCATAGGCGTCTTCCGGGTGCGCGGCGCGAAGGGCCTCAAAGCGCGCCAGCGCCTGGCGCCCCGCCTCCTTCTCGTCGAGCATCTGGTAGGCCAGCGCAATATTGAATTCCAGGGCCATCCTGAGCCCACTCTCGGGATAGCGCCCCTGGGTCTCCTCAAACTGGGCGATGGCTTGGCGGTAGGCTGCCGCTGCCCCCTCTCCCCCCCCTTCTCCCTGGCCGTAAAGTGCCCGGCCGATCTCGTAACCAACCTTGTCGAGGGGAATCCCTGCCTGCTCGGCAACCTCGCCATAGCTTCCCTCGTACAGGCGGTATTGGACCACCGCCTCGGCGAATTCGCCGAGGCGTCGATAGCGGTCGGCCAGCCAGTACTGCATCCGGGCCTGGAAGAGGCGGTCCGGTATGCGATCGATGGCCTCCCGGTAGATCCTGACACAAGCCGCCAGATTGCCCTGGTCGTAGTACATGTCCGCCAGCCGCAGATATGCTTCCTCGGCGAAGCGGCGCTCCTGGGAAAAGTACTTGATCACCAGGTGGTAGGCGGTATCCGCCTGGGCCATATCGGGGATCCTGGCCCCGGCGTCGCCAATCTTCAACTGGGCTTTGGCCGCCAGCTCCAGCGCGGTCTCGTCCACCAGGCCTGCCAGCTTTTCCCGGCGCATCTTCAGCAGATCGCGCTCGGTCAGATTGTAGACCGCAGCCCTGTCCACCACCTGCTGGTAAGCCGCGATCGCCTCCCGGTATTTCGCCTGCTCAAAGAGCGCCTCGCCGATCTGAAAAAGCGCGCGATCCGAGCGGTAGCCGTTGGGATACTGCGCCAGCAGGGCGGTGAAGGCTTCGATGCTCTGGTCATAGTTGCGCAGGTTGAAGTGGGACCAGGCAATGTCGTACATGGCCTCCACGACGTATTCGCTTTGCGGGTACTTCTGGATCAGGGTTTCCGCCTCGCGGATCGTCCGTGGGTAGTCCTTGGCCTGGTACCAGCTGGTCACCAGGCGATTCTGGGCCAGAACCCGCATCTGGGTGGTTCCGGCCCGGGTCTCCAACTCCGAAAAAACCGCTGCTCCCTGCTCCACCAGGGCTACTGCTTGGCGGCGGACTTCCGTTGCCACCTGCTCGTCCCCCGTCAGGTCTGCCTGGCGCAACTGCTCCTCCGCCATCTTCAGGTAGGCGTTGCCGCTCTGGTACAGCGCCGCCTCGCTCACCGGGACGAGGAGTTCACCCACCGCCAATTCGATGGCGGAGACGTCGAGCAGCCGGCTGCGGACCTGGGAAATGGTCCGGTACTTGGCAATGGCCTGCAGGTAGTCGCCGGCGGCATAGAGTTTCTGGGCCTCCTGGAAGGCGGCCCGGAGTTCCGCTTCGGTGGGGACTGACTGAGTCGAGAGGGAGATCAACCCCGTCAGGGCGACGCCCAACAGGATGAACAAGGTGCCCATTCTGACCTCCGCTGCCTCGGTTCAATAGATGGAACTGCCGCCGAAACCAAGAAAAACTTTGACAAACACGCTGGTGAAGTTGGTGTTCTCCAGGGAGCGGAAGGGATCGGAAAAATCCCGCTTTTCCATGTTGAGGCCGATATTGGTGGACAGGTCGTAGCCGGCGTAAGGGGAGCGATTGGACAGAACCAGCAGGTAGGTCCGCTGGCGAAAACTGTTGCGGCGATCCGCCCGGTCAGTGACGCGGTACGGCAGGAAGGGCAGCCCCTGGGCGCCTGCTTTGAGCGCGGTGCGATTGGTCAGAGCACAGGTCACCTTGAGGATGGGGATGAAGCTCCGCTCGTCCGCCTCCACCTGATCGAGACGGTCGCGGGTCCGCCGCAACAGGCGGAATTTGGCCTGCGGCACCACGGTGAAGCGGCCCCGCTGCCAGGTGTAGTCGGCTCGGCTGACCAGCGTCAGAAAACCCATCCGGTCGGCCGGCTGGGGCACACCTTCCAGCGCGCTGATCGCGGATTGGCGGTTGGATTCCAGCTTGAGTTTGTTCTCCACCCGCAAACCCGAAACCCGGGTGAATCGCGCTTCGAGGTAGGCCCGATTCACCAGGCTCTTGCGGTAGGCAAGGGGGTCCTGGACAAAATCCGGGGTGAAAGCAAAGCGCTGGATGCGATAGGCTTCCTGGCTGATCCCCTCGATGCCGACACCGACCACCGAAGCCCAGCGAAAGACGTCGTCGGCGACATCGTCCTCGACCTGCTTCAACTCGTATTCCATACGCACCGAACCCAGACGCGGCTGTTCCCGCCGGTACGAAAGCCTCGCGTAACGCACCGCGGACCCCCCCGCGCCGGCCCACTGGTCGGCGTCGAGGATCCCCAGGGTGGCCAAAGAATGCGGCGAGAGACGCCGTCTGCCGAAAAGGTGAAACCCGCCGAGGTCCTTGTCGTAGGGAAGATCGGGTTCCCGGTCGTCTTCGCGAAGGTCGATTTCCCCGTTGTTGTTCAGGTCGAGGCCCCAGTCGTACTCGTTGGGGTCCACGTCGTACATCAGGAAGGGCTCCGCGAAGTCGGGCAGCGAATTCAGGTTGCGATTGATGTCGGGGATGCCGTCGTTGTTCACATCCTGGGCCGGAAACACCGAGCGGTCCGGCTCGCGCAGTGTGCCGCGCAGCACCGTCTCCAGCCTGGCGTCGTTGTCGTCGTTGTCTTCGATCAGCTCGAGAAAGGTCGTGCTGTTCTTGATCTGTTGATAGAGGTACCTGGGATTGTAGCTGATGTCCATGTCGCCGGGCCTGAGGCGCAGCTGTGTATTGTAGGCGGGGCCGGTAGAGAAAAGCTCAGCGCCGAAACCGTAGATATCCCCTTCCCGGTGGAGGGTCAGGTAATAGGCCTGGTCCTCGACAGCATGGCGCACTCCGTGCCAGTCCTGCAAGACCGGCCCACCGCCCCGGTTCTGAACCTGGGAGCCTGGAGTGCCATCCGGGTAACGGTAGTGGGTCCTGCTCCGGGCAAACTCTGCTCGCAACTCCAGGCCGCCGAGGTTGCCGTGCAGATCCCCGCTGTAGAGGGTCTGGCCGGTGCCGGCACCCACGTCCACCGACACCCACCTGAGGTTGGACAGGTCCTGGGTATTACCTGGCGCCCGGGCGACGGTTTCGAAAAACGGGGCGTTGTACTTGCGCTGGTACCGCGCTTCCTCGGACGCGACCACATCAATTGAGGACAGGTCGACGCGGTAGTCGTTCCCGATCAGGAAGTCGACCCGGATCGAGCGCACGTACGGCTCTCCTTCCAGCTCGACATAGTACATCAGATACTCTTCCCCGTCAGCGCGCTGGGGCTGGTTCTGGGAGACAGGGCGCAGCGACTGGGTCAGGAGATTCAGGTTCACATTCTGCGCCACGCCACTGCCGGCAGGGTCTTTTAGATAATCCTTGAAATAGAAATAGTCCGCATAAAGAGGAATTTCCATTCCCCGGTATTCGTCGGAGATCCGCTTGATGTCCGCATCGTAATAGGGATCCCGTCTGAATTCGCCCTGGGTGGTGGTCCGCCCCACCGCGGTGAAATCATTGCCAAAATTCTGGCTGACGATCCCGGGGATGATATCGGGCCGCAGCTGGCCGTTGACATACACCTTGGTGGCGACCACCACCGGCCCACCGCGGCCATCCTCGGGCGAATCGTCCGAGACCCTGACGGCGATGACCGCCGGGATGGCCTGACTGGAGTGAAGATCCCCTTTCACTCCTCCGAGGTTTTTCCGGAAATCGAAGAGATGTTGGTTGGCGAAGTTGGCGCCAAACCGCAGCACGCCCAGATCCCGCTCGAGCCGTCCGCCCAACAGGATACCCGAGTCATTGGCGATCTCGCTGCGGGTCGCGCGGTAACCGGCGTACCTCCTGGCCGCGATCAGCGAGAGGCGGCCCTGGGGAACGCTCAGGTCGGTTCTGACCCCCTGGAGCCCGAGCTGGTTGAGCACCAGGGGCGAATAGCGGGTGATGATGCCGTCGTCGTAGAAAGGACCGCCGTCGGCGATGATCATCCTGGCCGCCCGGCCCTGGTAGTCCTGGCCGCCGATGGCCACTGCCCGGTCGAAAACATTCGCGTACCTGGCGGAGGTGACGGGTCCTCTGCCGGTGGAGGTGACCAGGCGGTCGGTGGTGGTCTGTTGCGTCCACGAATAGAGGTCTTCCCCGCCGATGAGGAAGTTGCCGAAGGCGTCGTAGATGTAGCGCCAGGGGCGTGGGCCCAAAAACGTCTCGTAGTTCGTGTAATCTACATGGGCGTAGGAGATGTACCCCTCGCCGAACTTGCCCAAAAAAGGGCGCCGCGGAATCAGAGCCGGCCTCGCAGTCGAACCCGTGGTCAGGCGCACCTTGCCTTTCTGCCAGGGCGAGGGATCTTCCTGGGCCGCCACCTGCCCGGCTATGGCCAGCAGCAGCACCCCGAGCAAATCCCTGCACCGAGGACCAAACATCTCAGTCGCCCCTTCCCTCTGAAGGCCGCAGGCCGGCGATGAGCCGCACAAAGAGCAGCGAATAGTCCAGGTCTTCGCTTTCCCGGCTGCGGTCCTGCAGCCGCTGCCGCCGTGCCTGGTAGCCCAGATTGAGGCTCATGAGGTAGCCGTTGTAGTCGGAAGTGGTGGTGACCATCGCCAGGTAGTCTTCGGCGTCGTAGTCCAGGCTGTGGTTGTGCAGGTCCCGGTGTACGCTCTTCAGCAGTGGTGTTCCCTGGGCTCCCAGCTTGAGGGTGGTCGCTGGCGTGAGCGCGCAGGAGGCCGTTAGCATGGGGTAGAAGGAGATCGCGGAGAATGGCAGCACGGCGCCGCGCTCGTCGGCAACCTTCTCCAACTGCAACTTCGCCTTAGGGCTCAGGGCGAAGCGGCCCAGGTGCCAAGTGAAGTCTCCAGCCACCACGCCCGTCCAGGTATCGATCCGGTTGCTCCGCTGCATCGCGGTCCGGCGCTGGAGATTCGCCTCGTGTTTGAGATTGCCCCTGAGATTCACCGGCCGGAGCCTGGTGCATCTCCAGTCGAGAAAGGCGGTGCTGGCAATGCTATTCCGGAAGAGCAGGGGGTCCTGGATGAAGGAGGTGGTAACCCCGAGGAGGTCGCGGTCGCCGAAGACCCGGGTCCGCTCCTGGGTGGGGATCAGGGGCAACGCGCCAAAGGTCCGGTCCGCCACGTAGCGGAAAACGTCGTTGGCGATGGTATCTTCGGTCCGCTTTAGCAGATTCGTCAGGCTCACTCTTCCCCAGAAAGGCATCTCGCGCACCCAGTTGACCTTGGCGTAATCCACCACATTCACACCACCTTTCGCCGGCTCCTCGGTGTCGTAGCGGCCCAGAGTGAGGCTCAGGCCCTGGACGGGCTGCACGCTGGCAAAGGCGTGGTATCCCCTGAGATCCTGGTCATAGGGAAAATCGGGTTTGTCGTCGTCTTCCCTGACGTCGATCTGTCCATTGTTGTTCAGGTCATCGCCATAGGCGTAGTCGTCGGGATCGACGTAGTAGAGCAGGAAGGGCTCGTTGTAGTCTGGGATGCCGTTGTTGTTCCGATTGGTGTCTGGCCGGCCGTCGAAATCGCTGTCGAGACCGGGGAAGATGCCGTTTTCGTCGCGGATGAAATCGAGGAAATGGTCGTCGGGGAAGGGATCGCGATCGTCGTTGTCCTCGACGAGATTGAACTCGAGGGTATTGTTGTAGTTGGTCTTGAGGCTGTTGCCGACCTCGGCCAGGAAGGGGCCAGTGTACTCGGAACTGAGCCGCACGTCTTGGGTCGAGAGAGCGGTATTGTAGTCCGGCGGCACGTTGAAAATCTCGCCGCCCAGGGAGAAATGTTCGAAAGCCCGCTGCATGACCAGGTAGTAGGCATTGGTCTTCGCCTCATGGCGCTCACCGTCGATATCGGGGTACTGCCGGAAATCGAAATTGCGCCCGAACTCGGCGTCGAAGAGGAAACCCAGGATCTGGGTATTCAGGCGGATTCCCGCAACCGTCACCCCGGTCTGTCTGCCGTAGTCGAAGCGAACCGTCTTGAGGTTGGCGCCGTCGGCCACCCTCCCAGGAGCGGCAGCCCCGGGATAGAAGTAAGTGGCGGCGTTACGCTGCCTCGGGTCGGTGGCGGTGATATCGGCGATGTAGACCTCTGAAAGGCTGATGGCGTAGTCATTGGCCACCAGGGCCTCGAACTGGACGCGGCGAGCGCCTTCGGGTGGCACCTTGAACCAGTAGAGCAGGTATTCGGGCCCTTTTACTTCCAGGGGTTTTCCGGGCTGCGGCGTCTCTGCGGGGATGAACCCGTTCAGAAACTGGACGTAGGGTGGGATGGCGCGGTTCTCGGGAAAGAAACGGTCGCCATTGATGTCCTGGTTGATCCGGAGGATCTCCTCTGTCTGCGCATCGTGGCGGGTAATGGTCGGTACGATGTCCTCCCGCAGTTGCCCATTGATGAGCATCCTCACCTTGAAGACCTGGGCACCGACCAGTTCGCGCGGCGCCTGGCTGGCCACCTTGACCACCAGGTACTCAATAAAAGAAGGCCTCAGCGGAGGCCCGATGCCTTTGGGCTGGTACACCGGCAATGTTCCCTTCAGGCCATTGCGCGCCAGACCTATCTGGGTGTCCATCCGGTATTGGTTGGCGTAGGTGAGCCCGATATTGAGGGCCCCGAGCTTCTTTTGGTAATGCCCGCCCAGGAGGTAGGTGGCCAGAATGTTGCTCGCTAGGGCTGGTTGCGACCTGACCGCCCCGAAAAAGGCCTCCTCGTAGCCAAAGATCCCCTCGAAGCGATAGACCGGCCGGTCGATGCGCGAGGTGACGAGGCTGAACTGATGTCCTTTGATGTCGCTGTCGATGCGCATGCCGTTGAGCATCGACAGATCCAGGGTGAGAGGGGAGAACCGCGTGCGAATACGGTCACCGATGATGATCTTGAAGTAGCTTTCGCCATAGGAGTCGTTGGCGACGAAGAGCCGGTTGAGGTAGTCGTTGAAAAAAAGGCTCTTCCTGAGGCTGCTGCCCGGCTCCCGCCCCGGCGTGGAGACATCGTCGAGCACCGGATGGGTCTGCCGCTGGTCGTAAAGCATGATGCCATCCATCAGCAGGGAGCCGAACTCGTCATACTGAAGCGTGGTCAAATGTTCCTCTGCCTGGCGACTGGTCCGCCGGTAGCCCTGCCGCGAGTAGTCCTCGTGCTCGTCGATGGGCCGAAAGAGCAACTGCGCGGTCTGCTCGTTCTCCAATGGGCCAGTCTGGGCCATGGCCAGGAGCGGGAGCCACAGCAGCAGAGTACAGACGTAGATGTGTATCGGCCAATCGGCCCTGGGGCTCATCGACACGGCCAGCCTCGTTTGTTCACTCGGTAAAGACCTGAATGAAGTACTCTCCCTCTGACACCGACCGCGCGGTAGCCCGGGTGCTGAAGTCGCGCCGAGTCTGGCGGTAGCCCATATTCAGGAAAAGATCGAAGCCCGAGTAGTTTCCCCTGTTTTGCAGCAGGAAAACCTGGCTGGTTGCCGCAAAGGCGGCATAGGGTGCCGAGGTTTCCTTATAGCGCTCTTTCAGTCCGGGAAAACCCTGGAGCCCCACCCTGAAGAGGGTGCTGGGAGTGAAGTGGTAATCCAGCTTGAGGATGGTTACCAGGTGCCGGGCAGCGTAAAAGGGGTCCTGCCCGAAAGAGGGTTTCACGCGCCGCTGCAAGAGGAACTTGTACATGGGTGTCAGGGTGAAGTTGCCCGCCTTCAGGGTGTAATCGGCTTTGTGGACGAAAGCCCATGAACCTTCGGTTTCACGCCCCTGGGAGGTTCCGTCGGGGAAGACAGCGGCTTTCCTGCCGTTGCGTTCCCACTTCAAGCTGTTGACAACCTCCAAGTTCTTGAGCCTGGAGAGGGCGGTGTGCATGAAAGCCGTGTGGACCAAGCTGTTTTTCGTCGACAAACCGTCCAGGACCTGCCCCCGCGAGCTGGTGATGTCGGTAACGAACCCCGCCCCCTCCAGACCGCTGAATCTCCCGGAGGCGGCCAGGTCGTCGGCAATGTCGTCCTGGACGCGCTGGGTGCGGAAGGCGGCTTGCACCAAGCCCCAGTGCTCTGCCCGCCGCGTATACTCCAACAGGCCGTACGCAGCCCGGTTGCGCCCGCCGGTCGTGGGCTGGCGGATGTCGTATCCGCCGGCGGTAAAGCGGATGCTCCAGGGCAGGCCGAAGCTGGCGAAAGCGTGTTGGCCGCGGCTGTCGCGGTCATAGGGATAATCGGCGGTGTTGTCGTTCTCGCGAACATCGACGACGCCGTTGTGATTAAAGTCGTCGCCGAACACAAAATCATCCGGGTCCACGTAGTACATGATGAAAGGTTCCAGGTAGTCCGGTAGACTGTTGGCGTTGACATTGGTATCGATGACGCCATCGCCATCAGCGTCGAGCCCTGGAAAGACCCCGTCGACATCTCCGGAATCCGCCCACTCGTCGCGGTCGTCGTTGTCATCCACCAGATCAAAGACCACCGGCCTATTGGCAGCGTTGGACCAGAGCGCAAGGGAGGTGGTGTAGGCCGACGGAATGGCAAAGACTTCCAGACTGACATCGCCGTGCGCAACCGGCCGGCTGATATTGGCGTAATAGGCAAATCGGCTCCGCGTCTGCGCGCTGCCCTCCCTGGCGGGGAAGCGGTAGTAGCTGGCATTGTTGGCAGCCTCGGCACTGATGGTCGCTCCCAAGACCTTGGCCTTCAGGTCAAAGGCGACGGTGGAGATCCCCGTGGGAAAACTGTAGTCGAAATTCACCCAATGGAGATTCGAGCCGTCCTGGATATTCCCCGGAGCGCGCTCGACATTGTGCCAATCGTCCCAGACCAGAGTTTCGGTCTTCACCCGGCCCAGCCCGGTGGCGACGTCGATGTTGTAATCATTGGCGACCAGGGCCCTGAAACTGACCTCCTTGGTGCCGGCGGGAATGTCCTCGAAGTGGAAAATCAACAGATCAGTTCCCGCAACCTCGACCGGCCGGGCAGCCGCCAGGTCCACTAGTTCGCCATCGGCAAAGAGGCCCACGTTGCCGGTCCGCGGATCGATGTTGAGCACATTGAAGTACGCGGAGTTCTGGCCCTCTGTGCTGCGGTCAGCCGCGTTGAGGGCCCAAGGGCCATCCTGGCGCAGGAAGGAGACGGAAGCCAGGGGCAGCGGGTACTTGTCCTCCTCCCGCTTGAACACCTTTGAATCGATGAAATTCCTGATTCTTTTTATCTCTGGGTGTTGCCCGCTGGGCTGGCCATTGACGAGCATCTCCAAGGCGTAGACCAGGGCACCGCGGCCGTCCTGTGGCGAATCGTCGCTGATGACCACGAACAGGGCCTGCGGTCCGGCCAGCGAACTGGGCACCACGCCTTTCCGCCCGGCACCGTCTCGCACCAGGGTATCCATTTGGAACAAGGTCGACCAGGAGGCCCCCCAGGTCAGCAGGCCGCCCAGGGTGGTCTCCCAGCGGCCGCCCAGCAGATAGCTGGAAAAGGGCTGGGACCTGGGCTCGGCTAGCCCGCCCAGTTCGGTGATGGGGTCGGATATCCTGGACGCCACGACGCTGAAACGGTTCTTCTGAGACGCTGCGTCCCAGCGAAGGCCGTTCATCCGGGCTAGGTCGAGAGTCAGGGGGGAGAATTTGGTGCGAACCGCATCGCCGATGATAAACCGACTCGACCAGCCTTTGTACGTATCCCGGACGATGACCAGATTTTGGAAGAGGCGGTTGTAGAGGTTGCTTTTGAAGAGCAAACTGCCGTTGTCAGGAGCCACGGTGCGGTATTCTTCGAGCCTGAAGACGTCCAGCCCATCCACCAGGTAGTTGCCGAAGGGATCGTAGGTGCTCCGCTCCTGTTCGATAAAATAACCGGCTACCGAGGAGGATCCGTAGGAGTTCCCCAGGGAAGTGCCCTTGCCAACCACGATGGGCTGCAACGCGTCCCGGTACCCGCTCAGGGCATAATTCTCGTAATCCTCCATCCACAGCGGGAAATACGCCCGCGACAGGAACTGCGCCTGCGCCGAGGAGAAGGAGGCCAGCCATCCGACCAGGGCCAAGGTGTAGAACACCCTCCGCGGCAAGAGCCTGAGCCACCAAATCGCGCAGAGGAAAGGCATGACAGCTCCTGACTTTCCTTAGTACACCACCGATACGACGCCTATCCTCTGCAATTTCCCTTCGTCCACCGTCGCCTCAAGGTGATAGAGATAGACCCCAGGGCGGACGAGGTTGCCGTGATCGTCGATCCCATCCCAATACCCCGGCAGGGCACTGGTCAGAGACTCCGCTCCGCGCACCTGGTGGTATCGCCGCGGCAGCTGGGAACCGCGGTAGAGCCGCCTGACCACCTCGCCATCGAGCGCAACGATCTCCAGGGAAACGTCCACTGCCTCGCTGACCTTGGCCAGGGTGTACTCGATCACCGAAAAGTCGTTGATGCCGTCGCCGTTGGGAGTGAAAATCCGCGGCTTGGCCTGGGTGTCCAGCAATACCTTGCCCACTACCTCGGTCACGTAGGCAGAGAGGGCTCCTTCCTCCGCCGGCCCCACATTGAGGGGATTATCCGACCCCGGCCCAAAGAGCGCGCAGTTGAAGGTATGGAGCGGACCGAAAAGGGCCGTGCGAAAGTGGATCTTCACGTCTTGGGAGAGCAGGGGGTCGAACGAAAGCTCCAGGCCCTCCGGGGTCAAACGCTGGGTCACTTTTCCCGCATAACCTTCGACGCTTTCCAGGGTAGTCAGATCGGGCATGGCGATCAGCAGCCGCTCTGCCCCTCGACCTGCGGTGGGGGTCATAGCCAATTCGCAGACAAAGGCCGTGTCTACCCCCATGGGAACCTGCTGGGGGGAGACCGTGGCGCTGGCAGCGGAAGCCGGCAGATCCTCGGCCGAATATTCTATGGCCAGGCGCCTGAGTTGCGGGGACTGCCGCTCATCGTCCGTCGACAGCTTGATGCGGTACTGCAGCAGCGCTGCCGGCTCAGGAGAGGAGACCAGCACCCCGCTTTGCGTCGTTTCCTCGCTCCACTGACTCCAGAGCTGCCCGTCGCTGCTGGTTCTGAACTGCAGGCGGACCTGAGTCCAGTCGGGCGTTTCTGTCTCCCAGGAGGCCCTGCCGAAATTCTTGGGCCGGCCCGCGGACCCTAAATCCAGCGGGGGGGAGAGGAAGCTGCCCTCCTGGTTATATCCTTCCCCATAGACCTCGATCTCTCCGACCCTGGGCGAGGTGATGCCGTCGATTTCGGCAACCACCAATCGCAGGAACCTGGTCGCAATGGGCGAAAAGTCGACGGCAGTGGCGTCAAACTGTGTGATGCCGTGCAGCACACCGACCTCCGACCAGCGGAAAAGGTCTTCGCTGATCTGGACGGCATAGCCTTTCAAACTGTTTTCGGCAAAGGAACCGGCGGACCTGGGAGGCTCGCTCAACACCCTCACCCTATTGATGCGGCGCGCCTGCCCCAGGTCCAGACTCACGAACTTGTTGAGGCTATTCACCCCTGGCTGCCAGGAGGTTTCGAGCAAACCGTCCGTCACTTCGATGCGGCTGGCGGTGCCATTCAGCACCAGGTTCTTGCCCTCTACGCGGCTGATGCTTATCCCACCCGGGGACCCCACGTTCACGTCCCCCGGGAACCCGACGATGGGAAGGGCATCGGGGTTGGTCAGGCTCGCGACTTTTGCCACCTCGAGATCGCCCAACTGTACCAAGGGAGCGGCATTCCAGTCGGCATTCTGAGGGTCGGCCTCAAGCCATCGCCAGGCGAAGGGGCCGTTGCCCGGGGCGCTGACGAAACGCACCTCGCCCTGAACCAGGGACACCACCAGGCCGTTGCCCTGCCCGCGCCCGGAGTTCTGGACCTTCACCAGGATCTCATTCTTGCCTTTCTTGACCGACACGGAGTAGGTCTCGGCGTCGGTCCAGTTATCGTCAGACCCAAGAGCGGTGCCATTGAAGCTCAGCTCGTAGCTGTCTACCGCCGTGATCTCGATGGTGCCTGGGCCGGCTTCGGCGGCGGAAAACTGAGTGAGGTAATAGGTGGTGCTGCTCCAGGTGGTGTCCTGCCAGGCAGTGCCAGCGGAACTCCCAGGAAGCAGCAACGAGACGGCAAGGAAGAGCGGCAGTAGGGCCAGGGCGGGTGATCTCATTGCAGAAGCCTCTCCAAAAACCAAGTGCGGAACAGGAAGCTCCTGTTCCGCACTTGTCGCAGCCGTTCTTACTTCAGGAACGTGAATCTCTTGGTCTCCCGAAACTCCTGGGTCGTGAGCGTATACAGGTAGGTCCCGGTCGACACCTGCTTGCCCTGTTCATCCAGGGCGTCCCAGACTGTCCGGTAGGACCCAGAGGCCAGGGGTTGGTCAACCAGCGTCTTCACCTTCTGACCCGTGGTGTTGTAGATCTCCAGCCGCGCGTACGTGGCCTGGGCGATCTCAAACTCGATGGTAGTAGAAGGGTTGAAGGGGTTGGGCGTGGCGTCTTTCAACGAGAACTTCCGGGGGGTCACTGCGGTCTCAAGTTCCTCGACTGCGGTAGACACATCGGAGCCGATGACTGCCTTGGCGATGTCGAAAGGCACAAAGCCTAGGGCGATGGAGGTCGGAGTCTTTTCGCGGATCTCCTGGGTGGACGCATTGGCGCTGCCGGTGACGAAGTAAAATCCGTCGTAGGCACTTCCATCCTGAATGATGAAGTTGCCTGTCTGCCAGGGAGACTGATTGCCAGCCTTGGTGAGCCGGACATGCATGATCCCGGCGCCATCAGGCCCGATGATCGCGCCGAAACTGTCGTTGTCCGGCCCGATCTCGGCGATGGCGGAGAACCCGGCAGCCGCATCGGTACTGGTAACCGGCACCCCCCAGATCGTCTGGACCCCCTGCTGCTGGGGCGCCATACCCAGCGCGTCGGCCGTGGGTGGAGAGATCGAATCGCCAAAACCGTCGCCATTGTTGTTGATCCAGATCGGGTTCCCATCGTAGCCGACCTTCATGAAGAGGCCGAAGTCTGCCCCTCCATCCGGTCCCTGGGCGTCGGCACCCGTGCCCCAACCGCCGTTGCCGAGCCAGATGCCCTGGTCGTCGAGATAGAGCACGGCCGGCCCGTTGGAACCCGCCACGAGATTCCCGTCCTTGTTTACCCCTTCGACGTTGAACCACTCCGACAAGTCGAGGGTCCCCAAGGTTTGGCCGGTCATCTTGTCCAGGATGATGAGCTCGCTCTGCGGCGGGTCCTGACCCCAGTCACCGTGGGTGATGTAGAGCTTCCCGTCGCGCTCGCGGATGCTCTGGAACTTCGGGGCATTCTTGGTGATATCCGCTGCCGGCCTGAGCCCCGTTCCCTCCGGCCCGAATTCCCGCACCGGCTCGGCGGTCGATGCATCCTTCCACCGGAACTTTGCGACTCCTCCTCCATAAACGCTGGCCAGGTAGCCGATATTGGGGTCCTTGGTGTCAGTTGCGTACGAAAGCCCCAGATCGGGGAACAGTTCGTAGACCGGGGCGGCGGTCTTGAGGACCGGATCCTGGAGCCAGTTCTGCGCCCCGATCTGGTACCGCATGATCCCGGCACCGCCCTGTATTGACAGGGTGTACAGCCCCTTGCGCGGATAGTCGGCATCGACGGACACCCGACCATACCCGTTGCCGCTGCCTCCCCCTGGCCCAATGATGTTGGTGTCATCCAGGTCGTTGAGGCCAACCAGATACAGGGAGTAGTTTCCCGGTTCCACCCGGTTGCCCTGCCAATCCTTGCCGTCCCAAGTCACCGTGTGGGAGCCCACCTCAAATTGCCCCTTGTCCACTACGGCGACCATGTTGGGAAGGCCGCGCTTCCTCCACAGAGCACCCTGTGGAGCGATGGGCGAGGACGGGCCGCCACTGCCGCCGGTGGTTTTTTGGTCTTTGGTATACACGACCAACCACAGGTGGGCCCGGCTGTTATTGAGTGTGAAGGGGATGGTTGCACTGCCGTTGAAGTCGTAGCGGACGTCGGCCACGTCGATCCGCAGCACCGTCGGAGGCTCGCTCTTGACAAAGACGTAATTGGGATCTCCGGGTACTGCAAAGACCATCGTCGACCAAAGGCCCAGACCTGCTAGCCCGGCGGCCAACTGTTTGATACGCTTCATATTCGTTCCTCCTTAGGTCTGGGAATGCCCCATGGGATTTTCCCGACCAGGCCAATGGGTTTTCTCGCTATAACCCAACCGCCCTTTCCCACAGTCGCTGCTCCGATGGTCGAGGCTTCACCTCCTCTCGAAAAGAATAAGGGTTATACCATGGCCTTTCTGGCGTTTTTGGCGCCACAAGATTCGCGCACTACCAGTTCGACATCCAACAACTCGTGGAACCAGGAATTCGTATCCACGCTTCCGCTGATTCTCTTCAGAAGGATATCCAGGGCTAGGTCAGCCATGACTTTGAAGTCGTGGCGCACGGTAGTAAGTATTGGCTTCGCCCCCGTGGAGATCCGGGTCTCACCTATGCCCACTACCGCCAGATCCTCTGGAACCTTAACCCCTTTTTCCACGCATCGATTGATAAAGTAGATAGCGCCTTGATCCGAATAGGTAACCATTGCCGTGGCCCCTTTCAGCAAGATATCCGCGATCTGTTTTTCGCCTGGTTCTACGGTATGATCTGGCCAGTAGACCAGCAAAGCCGGATCGAATGGCAGGCCATTGTCTGCCAAGGTCGCTTTATAGCCCTCATATCTTTGGATAATGGTAGGCACCGGGAAACCGCTCATGAAGGCGATCCGCCGATGCCCGAGGTTTATCAAGTGCTGCGTCGCGATACATCCTGCCTTGAAATTGTCCGAAACCACGTAGTCACTATCTACCTGCTCTACATTGCGCTCGATGAGCACAAAGGGCAGCCTAGTGCTGCGCAGCGAGTGCAGCGTCTCGATGTTTCTCTCATATGCTTCAAGGACAGCCGGCGCTAATATGATGCCGCGCACCCCATGTGCCTGAAGCGTTCTAATGCAGTTTAGTTGCCGGTCAGGATCGTTTTGCGCGCCATAGACCAAAAGATGCCAACCCGTCAGATTTCGGGTTTCCATGGCCCCGTTCAGATGAGCGACCAGTTCAGAGGAAATCCCGCTGACCAGGGTCTGCCCGATAAACCCGACCAGCCCCGACGTCTCCGACGCTACAAACGTCCCTTTGCCTTGCCGTCTGGCCAAAAGGCCCGCATAGACCAGCGTGTCAAATGCCCGCCGGACCGTCATCCGGCTTATCTTGAATTGTTTTGCCAGGGCATTCTCAGAAGGCAGCGGATCACCGGGCAATAGGTGCCCAGCGATGATTTTCTCTGAGAAGTAGGCGACCAATTGATCGTGAATAGGTACTACGCTCTTTATATTTAGCTGCAGGGCGCCGATATGGTCATCACCAGAAGCCATTGGGAGTCACCAGCAGACCACGAAAGAGTAATAGCTGAATAGCAGCTAGGTTTGATTGTATTTGACAACGCAATGCCAGTACTTGTATATACACGTTTGGACAAGAATTAACCTCCCTGGTTGTATGGTTGTCAAGTATTTTTTTGCGCGTCTCCGCGGTAATTAGCGATAATTAGATCACCTGCCGGCGGGCCAGTTCCTGAGTCGCCTTCAAACCTTGTAGGCGTCCGTGGCCAACCGTCCGGCTCACAATGGCCCCGTTCTTCTGCTGGACCCAGGCCTGGTTGGTCGTTTTTCCGGGGGAGCAATAGGAGATTGTTAGGGTGGTAACTTCTTTTACAGTCACACCCTGTGAAAGGAGTGGCCATCGATGTCGGCAACAGTTGTTTCTCGCGCGCAGCAGCAGTCGCAAGCCGAGTGGAGCTTTCGGCAACAGGCCCATCAGCAGGGCGTTTGTAGTGCTACCCGTCCGACAGCAGACCAGCTGATGCCAGATACCAAAACCTGTTGTGTCCGATACAGATACGGGCTATCTTAGGAGGCATTTCCGCCAGTTGGGCATGGAAGGCACCGGAAAATCCAGGGGAAAGAGCGGTTGCGTCGATGTTTTGAGCCCGAGGAGGGCCTATGAGGTGCAGGATAGTTGTCATCGGCGGCCTGTTGATCGCTTCCGCGGGGTGGACACAGGGGTACCGCCTCGAAAGGGACCGGGTAAGCGTCACCTCGGACCAGTTGCAGGCGTGGAAATTCCCTCAGGGGAGCCTGAGCTTTGGCTCCGAGGGGGTGCGCCCCCACTTGGTGCGGTCGAAGCTCAATGCGGCATTGGACGCCGGGACTTTCGTCCGTTCCGACGGCAGCGCGGGAGGCATCCGCAACGCCGGGACCAGTGCGGCGCAGGCCGCGCAGATCATCGACGGCCAGGAGGATACCTTCTGGGAGCCGGATCTGACCGCGCCCCTGAAAGACTGGTGGGTGGAGATCGATATGGGCCGGGCGGTGTGGGCAAAGAAGATCGTGGTGAAGTTCGCCGGCGAAAAAGAGGGAGACCCTTTTCTCCAGTTCAGGGTTCTCACCTCCAACGGCCAGCCGGCCTTCTCGCAGAGCAAAGCCCTCAACTACCTCGTTGTCGGCCGCAGCGAGGGCCTCAACCAGACCCAGCGCGTCTTTGAGTTCGACCTTGAACCGACGGTGGAGACCGAGCCCGGTCTTACCGGCGACGTGATCCAGTTCGTGCAGATCGTCGCCACGGCCAGCAGTTTGGGGCAGGCCGAAGAGATCAGCCCGGCCCGCTGGGACAGCCTGTCGGCGGCGGATCGCGGCGAGGTGCTCTACTTCCGCCGCGAGGCCTCCGGGTACGAGCGCCAGGTGGACCAAGCCGAATACCAGGGCCTCGCGGATCCAGCTCGGCGCGGGGCCGTCAAGTACTACCGCCGGGAACGCCCCCGCCTGGCCGAAGTCGAGGTATGGACGGTGGGCGACAATATCAGCCTGGGGGCGCTGGGCCGGGGCGGCAAGATCCAGGGTTATGGCGGGCTGGGGGCCGAAGTGCTCACGGTGGATGGGGACTACAACACCCTTTGGAGCGCCCAGGTGGGGCTGCCCACCAATGGCGCGGATCCCGCCACCATCGTGGTCCAGGACCCGGAGCGCAACCTCTTTTTCGACCTGGCCACCTGGTACTGGGTAGACCGCGTGCTCGTCGTGTACAGCAGGTCGAGCTATACCCGTTTTTTCATGCCCTTTCCCAGCTACGCCGTTACCCTCTCGGATGGCACCGTCGCGCCGGATGGCAGTTTGGTCTACACGCATTTGAGCGGTCGGCGCCTGGGCGACCAGCAGGGCGTTGTGGGGTCCAATGTCTTTGTCGAGGACAATCGTTTCGCCCTCACCAAAGCCCGCTATCTCAGGCTGGACTACCGGGTCATCGTCGCGGCCACCTGGCTGAATTCCGACCTCTGCGAGCTGCAGCTGTACGGGAGCGGCTTTCTCCCCCAGGTATCGCTGGCTTCACCGCTCATCGAACTGGGGCGGAATCCCCGCATCCTCTCCCAGATCGACTGGGATGCGGACCTGCCACCTGGCACCGGGGTGCAGGTCCGCACCCGGACCGGCAACCAGGTCGAGCAGGAGGTCCGCTACTTCACCAAGACGGGAGTCGAGGTGGGCCAGGCGGAGTACCGCAAGTTGCTGAGCTTCCAGCGGGGCGATACCCTGGTCGCCACCATCCCCGGATCCGACTGGAGCAACTGGAGCCAGTTTTACCCGCAGCCCGGGGCGGCCATCACCTCGCCCAGCCCGCGGCGCTATGCGTTGATCAGGGTCGAGCTGCTCTCCGATGACCCCGACCAGGGGGTGACGCTGCGCGGCCTGGACCTGCACCTGAAAGAGCCCCTGGCCAGTCAGGTGCTGGGCGAGATCACGCCGCAGCAGATCGAGCGCAGCGGCGAGCCCGAGACCTTTACCCTCTTCCTCAAACCCGATTTCCAGGCCAACAGCCTCGGCTTCGACCAGGTGCTGGTCGAACTGCCGCCCAGCGCCGAGGCGGAGGTGGTGGAGGTGGCCCTGGGCCAGGAGGACGAGCTGGTCGCCGGCAGGGGGCGGGTGTACCGCCAGAACGAAATAGAGGTGGTCAGGAGCGGCGCGGATTCGCTGTGGATCCAAATCCCCGAGAAGGTGCAGGCGCAGGAGCTGCTAGCCCTGCGTTTTTCAGGGAGGTTGTACCTGGCCAGCAACGCCTTTGCGGCCTCGGTGGGCCTGGGCGGGGAGGGGGAGCGGGTGTGGCAGCGGGTCGATGCCGGCGAGGCGACCCCCCTGGTAAAAGGGATCGGGATGATGGTGCAGACCCCCTTCGAGGGGCGATTGCTGGGCGCGGTGGAGGTCTCGCCCAATCCCTTCACCCCGAATGGAGACGGCATCAACGACACCGTGGAGCTGGTCTTTCCGGTGTTCAAGGTGCTGGGGTCCAAGTCGCTGGTTTTGGAGGTGTACGGCTTCGACGGCACCTTGGTGCAGCGCCAGGAGAAGGCCGTGGCCCATGCCGCCGGTCTCCAGCGCCTGAGCTGGGACGGCCGGGACCGGGAGGGTCGCCTGCTGCCGCCCGGGATGTACATCTGCCGCGTCGGCCTCAGGGTGGACGACGAGCGCGGCGACCAGCCGCTGACCGCTAAGATCATCGCCAGCGTGTACTGAGACCCTCCCAGCGCAGCGTTCCGGCGAAGACCACTTCCTTCACCCTTCCCTTCTGCCCGGATGCCTCCCGTGAACCACACCTTCACCACCCCGGAACTGCTGGCCAAGGTGGCGCCTCTCCTGCGCGACTGCGCAGCGTCCTGCTCCGGCCCGTCGTCTCGGTCCTGGGCCCCCCGGATGCGGTCGAAGGGGTCCCGGTGGATGGGCGGCACGTTGTCGGTCTCCGCCGTGTGCTGACTGGTGGGCGGTAGCTCCAGGTACGCGTTGTCGCGCGGGCCTCGCCGAGCCAGGGCACGCCGGGACTGACGCGGGCGCCCAACGGCGACCTGCTGGTGGCGGTGGTCGACCGCGCGTGCTCCGTTCCGGCGACCTCGGGCGTCCTGAGAGGAGGTCTGGTGGCTCGAACAGGGCGACCATCCCGTTATCCTGGCCGCCACTCAATATGGCGAGGTGATCCTCCTGCGGGCTGCCTGGCGCCGGCCCTTCACCATCGAGGTGGCCCGATCGGGCGACAGCGGCCGGATGTGGTCGGTGTATGAGCGCATCGGGGAGCTGGAGCACGGCGCGGGGGCAGACCCGGTGCAAAAACGGAGCTGAGCGTATGCGCATCGCCGAGGTCCGCCTGCACCAGGTCGTGGTGCCGATGCGGCCCGACACCGTCAACTCACCCGGGCTGGAGCGGCCCCTGACTGCCGCCGACCCGGTCTCCGGGCGGCTGCTGCTCGACTTTGCCCAGTTCCCCAAGTGGATCGTCGAGCTGGTAGCCGACAACGGCCTGGTGGGGCTGGGGGAGCCGCGCCGCGGCGACCTGCTGGAGCCCCTGCGGCAGCAGGCCGGGATGCTGGTGGGCCGGACGCTGCCCGAACTGCCCCCCGGCAACCTGCCCCTGCCGCACGGGGACAGTTACGAGAGCTATATCGTCTACGAAGCCTTCGAGATGGCCTGGCTCGATCTGCTGGGCCGCCACCTCGGTGTTCCCGTGCACTATCTGCTTGGGGGCCGCCGCGTGGAGCGCGTGCCCGTGGACTACTGGATGGGCGTGTGCACCGTCGCGGACACGGCGGAGCGGGCCCGCCGCGGCCTGGAGCTGGGTTTCCGCGGCATCAAGATGAAGCTGCGCCCCTCCGACGACTACGCCGGGCGTGTGGCCGCCGTACGCGGGGTGGCGCCGCAGTGGCCCATCGTGGTGGACTTCAACGAGAGCCTCACCCATCCTGCCGAGGCCGTGGCCTTTGCGCGCAGCGTGGAGGCACAGGGCCGCGTCATCCTGGAGAGCCCGCTGCCGCAGCACCGGCTGGACTGGTACGTGGAGCTGCGCCGCCGCATCGCCCAGCCGGTGGCGCTACACCTGACCTCGGGCCGCCAGCTGCTGGCGGCCCTCCGCCTCGATGCCGCCGACTACTACAACCTGCTCGGGCCGCTGGGCCCCTTCACCGAGTGGGCGCGAATGGCGCAGGCGGCCGGCTGTCCGACGTGGCGCGGCACGGGCATGGATCTGGGGGTGCGCGACATGAGCAGCGTGCACGCCGCCGCCGCCGCCGGCTGCTCCCTGCCCAGCGACATCATCGGCCACCTGCTGCGCCAGGACGACCTCCTCGCCGAGCCCATCCGCCTGGAAGACGGCGCCCTGGTGGTGCCCGACGCCCCGGGCTTGGGCATCGAGCTGGACCGCGAGGCCCTGGCGCGTTACCAGGTGGAGGAGTACCGGTGTCCGGCGTGACGTCTGCTGCTGGGCAACGGCCTGCGCTCGGCCTGCTTCTCGGGCATGACGGGGGTGGACTTCGCCGGGTGGGACGCCATCGCCGACGTGCTGCTGGCGAAGCACTACTTCTGGCATCGCGGCATCGACGGCCTCTACGGCACGGTGGCGCGCTGGGTGCAGCGGGCTGACGGAGGAGGACTGCTTCACCGCAGGAGAAGAAGGAGAATGAGGATGGTGTTGTTGTTGCTCCTGCTGGCGGCCGCAGGCGCATCGGCCGCTGACTGGCAGACCGTGTACGAGGGGGACCTGAGGGCCGGCAGCGGGCTCAACGACTGGATCCCGGTCCTGGGTGACTGGACCCTGACCCCAGAGGGCATGAAGAAGACCGGCATGGGGGCCGACGGCCTGCTGGTGCTGCGCCTGCCGGTGGTGAGAGGCGCCGTGCGCGTCGAGTAAGAGGCCAAAGCCGAGGCACATCCGGGCGACCTGAGCCTCTATCTGGGCATGAAGGACGGGGACTTCGCCGCCGCCGCCCTTTTTGGTTTTGGTTCCATCGACAGCACTGCCAACCTCCTGCGCGTGCCCGGGATGCCGCCCGTCCCCGGCAGCGGCCCCTTGGCGGTCAAGGGCCAGTGGCACCAGGTAAGGGCGCTGCGCGAAGGCGGGCGCCTGACGCTGCAGGTGGACGGCACTACCGTGGCCGCCGGCGACGACTCCCGAGCCGGCTATCCCGGCCCGTACATCGGCCTCTACTGCCGCAACGAAGGGGTGTTCCGCCCCGTGAAGGTCCAGCGCCGCGCCGACGCCGATCTGCGCCGCTACCTGAGTCCGGAGGCCGCCGAGCGCGAGTCCACCTTTCCGGCAGGCCGGTTCACCGCCCTGGACCTGGCCAGAAGTGCCGTGCGGAAGGAGGATCAAAGAGACGAGCTGCGCTACGCACGTATGGACGTGCAGGTTCGCGCCACCACGGAACGGCAGCCGGTCTACCGGGAGCGGGACAAGGCCTCCGGCTGGGGCACGGTCGCCAAGGCGCCCAACGGGGACCTGGTGGGGCTTCTACCAGTTCCCGGGCTACCGGATGAGCCGGAAGGGCACCATCGTGGGCGGGTACCAGACCGCGGGCACCACGTCCAACCTCTGGATCACCCGGTCGAGTGACCAGGGCCACACCTGGGAGTCACCTGAGCGCCTGGAGGTCCATACGGCGCTGCCGCGATTGATCGCGCTGGACAACGGCGTGCTCGCCAGCGTCCAAGGTCGGCCCGGCATCTCGCTGCGCTTCTCGAACGATCCCGAGGGCCACGTCTGGTCCGATCCGCAGGTGCGTCACCAGGCCATCGGCCTGCACTACACAAACACGGGATGGCGGGACTCGACCTGCGGGTACACCTCGCTGGTCCGGCTGGGACCGGACCGCTTCCTCGTCGTCTACTCGGACTTCTACCACCGTGGCGAGAACTGGACGCTGGGCAAGGCCATCATGGCGCGCGAAGTGCGGGTGACCGCGCAATAACAAGACAGGTCCCAGATGGCCGTGCTCAACGAGAAGTCGCTGGCAGCTCGATGGTGATCTGAATGGAAGTCAGGATGCGCCTCGTCAGCCCCTGGAGCTCGTCATGGCTGACCACCAACGGATCTTCGACGCCTGGGCGGTAACGCCCTATCTTTGACTGGCCATATATGGCCAAATTCCAGAGAAGGAGACGATTAGCCTATCATGACCGACCTGTTCTTGGCAACCGGCTACAGTGGAACAACGGCGGGTGGCAACGAACTCTACGTTGCTACCTCAGAGGATGGAATCAACTTCGCGGCCGCAAACGGCAATACGCCCTCGCTCGCCCTGCCGTGGAGAATAGGTGATTCGCACATAGTCAAGATCGGCGACCACTGGTGGGCGTGCTACAAAGAGGATGCGTGGGCGGGCCGCTTCGGACTGGCCAAGGCCGCTAGCCCGACAGGCGCCTTCACGGAGGTCTTGGCCTGGCACAGCGGCGTGACCAAGCCCAATGTCCCGATCTGGCTCGTAGACGATGACGGCCTGCACATTCTGGTGGAGCAGGACGACACCCGCAAGCTATTCGAGATTCATCCCCTCACGCAAGACCAGACGCAATGGGGCGATAAAAGAAACTGGAGCGCCCCCGTCGCGCTGACCGGCGTTGACGGCAACGACCTGTCCGACATCGGCAACTTCGGGCTGGTGAGGCTCCACAACACCTACTACCTCGTCTACAATCAGTATCCCACGGGCGTTTTCTACACCAGAGTCTCCAGCGCGCTGATGAGCGGTTGGTCCGACTCCGCCAGCTTCGCAAGCCCGGTCGAGGCCATGGATGAGTGCCTCGGCTTGGTGCTTCTCGGCAACGGAAAACTGCGGTTCTACTTCCATCAGAACTTCGGCCCTGCCCATTTTGCAGTCGATTCTGTCGCGTTGCCGACGGATGGTAGTGCGGGCACATGGGGCACTCCACAGAAGTTGGCTTATTCGGGGTTCACGGGCGACCTGGACGGCACCTTCGGCTGGTTTGCGTTCAGCAGGAACATGAGGTAGAGCGTCCCGCGCGGATAGCGACAGTAGCCGGAGGCATAGATGTTGTCGTCGATACTCGTGTTGACTTTCGCGCCATCGCCGTGATATAATGTCGAACATGGGGCGCCGCGGGAAGCCGGTCTCCCGCGGCGTACTCAAGGATCGCCCGCCCCTTGCACTTCCCTTCCACCCGGAGGCCTCCGGTGAAACACACCCTCACCACCCCCGAACTGCTGGCCAAGCTGGCCGCCGACCCGTGGCGGCCGCGGTACCACTTCGCGCCCCCGGCGCAGTGGATGAACGACCCCAATGGCCCGGTGTTTTGGAAGGGGCGCTACCACCTCTTCTACCAGCACAATCCCAGCGCCGCCATCTGGGGCGACATGCACTGGGGCCATGCGGTGAGCGAGGACCTCGTCCACTGGCAGCACCTGCCCCTTGCCCTGGAGCCCGACCCGGACGGGCCCGACGCCAAAGGGGTCTTCAGCGGCACCGCCCTGGTGGATGGCGACCAGGTACGGATGTGTTATTTCGGCAACCCCCACGGCATCTGCATCGCTACCAGCAGCGACGAGCTGCTCACCACCTGGGAGAAGCACTCCGCCAACCCGGTGATCCCGCGCCGCGAGGGGCAGGAGTACGTGGTCTACGACCCCTGCATGTGGAAGGAGGGCGATACCTACTACGTGCTCTCCGGGGGCCGCACGGCCGGGGACCGGGACACCGCCTTCCTCTTCCGCTCGCCGGACCTCCGGCACTGGGAGTACCTGTATCCCTTCTACGAGCCGACCCCCTTCTCGGATGTGGGCGAGGACTGCGCGGTCCCCGACTTTTTCCCGCTGGGCAACCGCCACGTGCTGCTCTTCGCCAGCCATCGGCGCGGCTCGCAGTATTACGTCGGCACGTACAAGGACCACCGCTTCATCCCGGAGCGTCACGGGCGCATGGCCTATGGCCCGCCCTCCGGCCGCACGGGCACCTACAACGAGGCCTACCATCTCACCGCCCCCGATGGCCGCTGCCTCCTGATCGGCCGCGTCGCCGAAGGCACGGCCCAGGAGTACTATGCCGGCAGCGGCTGGTCCGGGATCATGGGCCTGCCCTGGGAGATCGCTTTGGCCGAGGACGACACCCTGCTCATCGAGCCGCTCCGCCGGATCGAGGGTCTCCGGCAGGCCGCGGTGCGGGTGGCGCCGACCGCCCTCGCTGCCGACACCGAGCTGGTGCTGCCCGAGGTTCGCGGCAACTGCCTGGAGTTGGCCGTGACGCTCGACCCCGGTGAAGCCCTGGCCTGTGGCCTCAAGCTCTGCCGCTCGCCGGGGGGCGAAGAGGAAACTCTCATCCGCTACGACCGCAGGGACTCCACACTCACGGTGGACATCTCCCGGGCCAGCCTCAGCCCCCACGTCCGCAACCTGCACCCCGAGACCGGGCCCCTGCCCCTGCCGGCGGGGGCGCCCCTGCGCCTGCGGGTGTTCGTGGACCGCACCATCGCCGAGGTTTTCGCCAACGGCCGTCTCTGTCTCACGCGGCGTATGTACCCGACGCGCCAGGACAGCCTCGGCGTGGCGGTCTTTGCCGCGGGCGGCGCGGCGCGGTTGGTGTCGCTGCAGGCCTGGCAGATGGCGGGGATCTGGGAGGGCTGAGCCGAGTAACCCACCGCGAAGGGAGCAACGATGAGCAAGCGTTACCCGGAAACCTACAATACCCTGATGCTCGACCAACACTTCCCGGCAGCGCCCTTTTTCACCTTTGAGCACTTCGACGCCCGCGAGCAGGTGCGTCGGTGCGTAGAAGCCCACATCGCCTCGATCCACGTCACCACCAAGTGCCACCACGGCCACTACTACTACGACACGAGGGTGGGCACCAAGCACCCGGCGCTGGGCCAGCGGGACCCGGTGGAGAAGTTGGTCGCCGCCGCCCACGAGGCAGACCTGGAGGCGGTCGCCTACACCTGCATCAGTTCGACAACGACGCCCTGCTGCGCGACCCCGAGTGGAGCATGTTCACCTGGGAGGGGTAGCCTTCGGTCTTCCAGCCGACCAACTTTCGCTGGCGCATTCCCTGCATCAACACCCCGTACCGCGGCGAGTTCCTAGCCCATATCCGCAAGGTCGTCACCGGCTCCGACTTCGACGCGCTGTTCCTGGACACCTACGCCCTGAACCTGCGGCTGCGCTGGATCTGCTATTATCCCACCTGTCTGGCCACCTATGAGCGCGAGGGAATCGGCCTCGACGAGAAGGATCCGGTGCAGAAGCTCAAAATGGTACGCGACTGGGACCGCACCTGGGCCGACCTGCTGCGCGAGGTGATCGGGCTGGCCAAGGCCGCCAAGCCCGACCTGGCGGTGGCGGTGAATGGGGGCCCGAACGCGCGATAGTGGAGAGATACTCTCCACTATCGCGCGTGCAAAGTACCCGTCCGCCCAAACCTCCCCTCCCCACAACTCGCGTTTCACCTCGGGGTGTTCCTGAAACACCGGCTCGCGGAGATGCTCTTCAGCAGACCAACCACCTTGGAAATCGAATCGCGCGGTGAAAACGACTAAAAGATATGCCCATGATCCTTGGCCACCTCCAACTCCTCAATCACAAAATCGAAATCTTCGGCAACCCGGTAAAACAGCTCCTGTACTGCCTCTCGAACGTCGCCCCGCAAGATCCACTTCCGATACTTGGGAGCCCACACCAGATGATATTGGGTATCAAAGACTGCATGACTGGTTCTTCGAACCACCATCCTACACCTCCAACCGTGGCTGGAACGGTATACGATAAGCAGTTTTTGCTTGCCTGCGGCAAGCAGAACTTTTCCTCCCCTTCCAAAGGAAGGGGCATCCAAGTTCTAATGACAACGTGACCTGGCGGAGGGGAACCCGCGCCATAGGCGCCGGCAGACCCAGCCCCTATCTTTGGGCCACACCCCTGACCCACTCCCCCTCATGGCCGGCCTGGAACTCAAATCCCTCCTGCCCGCCCTCGCTCTGGTGGCATTGGCTGCCTACCTCGGGCTGGGCGCCCTGCTCTACCTCTTTCAAGGCCGCCTGGTCTACGCCCCCACCGCCATCCAGCTCGACACCCCCGCCAGCCTAGGCCTCCCCTACTGCGACGTCTCTCTCACCACCTCAGACGGTCTGCAGCTCTCGGCCTGGCTGGTCAAAACACCCGCTCCGCGGGGCGCAGTGCTTTTCTGCCACGGCAATTACGGCAACATCTCGCACCTGCTCGACCCCATCCGGGTCTTTGCCAGCCTGGGCTTCTCGGTGCTGGTCTTCGACTACCGGGGATACGGGCAGAGCGAGGGAGAACCCAGCGAGGAAGGCACCTACCTGGACGCGGAGGCAGCGTGGGATTTCCTGGTGCAGGAGGAAGGGGTGAACCCGGGCCGCCTGGTGCTCTGCGGCCGTTCCCTGGGCGGGCCCATCGCCGCACGGCTGGCCCGGCAACACCTGGCCGGGGCCTTGTTGCTCGAATCCACCTTCACCTCCCTGCCCGAACTAGGTAGCCGGCTTTATCCCTTCTTCCCGGTGCGCTGGCTGGCCCGCTACACCTACGACACCCTGGGCCAATTGTCCAGTATCCATTGCCCGGTGCTGGTGGTCCACAGCCGCGAGGATAGCCTCATCCCCTTGGCGCAGGGCCAGGAATTGTACGCTGCGGCCAATCCCCCAAAGCAGTTTTTAGAGATCTCCGGGGGCCACGGCAACGGCTTCGCGGTCTCGGAGGCCCAGTATCGCGCCGGCCTGGAGCGCTTCTTCGCCGCCTACCTTCCTTAACCCCCGAACCCCACCTTCTTCAGATGGGCCACACAGCGGGCCACCTTCTGGGCCAGGTCCTCGGGCTTGCTGGGGTCGAAGGTGCCGCCCTCCAACTCCATCGCGCACGCCCCCGTATATCCCCCCTCGCGCAGCGCCTTGCCCACCGCCGCAAAGTCCACGATCCCCTCGCCAAAGACCGGGAACTTGCCGTCGCGGTACCCGCCGAAGGTATCCTTCAGGTGGACGCCCCGCACATGGGATATCACCTTATTCAGCTCGGCGATGGTGTCCACGTTCTCGTTGTAGTAATAGATGTTGGCCGTGTCGTAGTTGACCCCCACCCAGGGGTGGTTGACCCCCTTCATGGTCTCGGCCATCTGGTCGCCGTTCTGGCACAGGTCCGGGTGGGTCTCCATGGCCAGAAAGACCTGGTGGACCGCCACCGCGTCACCCACCCGGCGGAGCCGGTCGTAGGCCTCGCTCTTGGGCATCTTCTCGCCGGCGTGGGCGCTGACAAACAAATAACGCGCCCCCAGTTCTGCGGCCTGGGCGGCCTGGGCCCCGATAGTTTTGGGCAGGTTCTGGTCTTCCAGGGGACAGGGCACCTGGATGGAAGCGACGGACAGGTTGCAGGAGCCCAGCGCTGCCTTGACCAGGGCCGCGGTGGTGTCCGGCTCCCAAACCAGTTCAAGGCCCTTGATGCCCATCTCCGCCACCTGGGCAAAAGGCAGGTGGCGGTTCTTCAGCGAGCCGATGCGGTAGGAAACGGTGTTCGACATGAAACTGCTCCTCAGGTAAAGGTAGGCTCTCGCGTCCGATGACCGGGAAATTTTCACCATTATCCGGTCTCGGCGCAAGGGTGCATCCCCGTCACACTGGGCCATCCCTGTTGCAGGTTTCCACTTATAGAGGCGGCAAGTCCAAGCCTTGGGAAAGGCTGGAACAGTTTTTTCCCTGACACCCTCTCCTGTGGCATTACCCTTGTTTTTTATTTTTTTCCACCTTCCACCTTAGAACGTGCCCCATGGC
>VGJS01000047.1 GCA_016867395.1 Candidatus Handelsmanbacteria bacterium | reverse complement strand
TTAAGCAGGCCGCTGGCGGCGTACTTGGCCTGCTTGTGCCAGAGGACGATGTTGAAGAAGGAGGCCACCTCCTGCCACTCGTTGTTGCCGTCGCGGTAGGAGTGATTGACGGCCAGGCGGGCTACTTACGTGCAGGGCGCCGCTCTCGCTTTGGCGCAGCTCTGGGTCCTGAACCAGGCGGCCTGCGAGGGCTGCCTGATTGATGCTGGGCATTCTGATTTCAGACATGGAAAACCTCCTGGGATGGGGGATGGATGGGCTGATCCGGGGACCAGGTTGCCCTGGGGGTAGGAGAGGTCGTGCTAGAGGGAGGGGTGGAGGGTTAAGTTGCCCTGCGGCTGGGATTTGGGGCGATGCGATCGGGAAACCAGGCGAGGCCGACCTTGCAGCGGGGGAAACAGAGGTGGCGGCAGGGGGATACACCACCCGTCGGGGCGAAGCGCGCGTTTCATTGTTTATTCGTGGCTCCCTAATTACATTTGTAACGATCGGGAGGACATGAGCTTAGACTTGACTGACCCTCGCGGCAGCACCGAGGCCAGGGGCCGCCCCAACCGCTTGGGGGCCGAGACCAGCCCCTATTTGCGCCAACACGCCCACAACCCGGTGGACTGGTATCCCTGGGGTGAGGAGGCCCTCGCCAGGGCTCGGGAGGAGGACCGGCCCATCCTGCTTTCGGTGGGGTACTCGGCCTGCCACTGGTGCCACGTCATGGAGAGGGAATCATTCGAGAGCGAGGAGATCGCCCGCCTGATGAACGAGCGTTTCGTCAACATCAAGGTGGACCGCGAGGAGAGGCCCGATCTCGACGAGATCTACATGGTGGCGGTGCAGGCCATGACCGGCAGCGGGGGCTGGCCCATGACTGTCTTCCTCACCCCGGATCAGCGTCCCTTCTACGGGGGCACCTACTTTCCGCCCACCGACCGGTACGGGCGACCCGGCTTTCCCAAGGTTCTTCGCGCTGTGGCCGACTTTTATGGGCAACACCGCGACCAGGCTGAACAGCAGGCTTCCAGGCTGACCGAGGCCTTGCGGCAGAACGCGGCCCTGCGCGGGGGGGAGGCCGAACTCTCCTTTGAGCTGATCGACCGGGCCTGCCGCGCCTTCGGGGCCAATTTCGATTCGGCGCACGGAGGTTTTGGCCAGGCGCCCAAGTTCCCCGCTTCCATGAGCCTGGCCCTGCTCCTGCGCCAGCACCGGCGCACTGGGGCCCCCGAGACCCTGGAGATGGTGGAGACCAGCCTGAAGAAGATGGCCGCCGGCGGGATCTACGACCAACTGGGCGGCGGATTCCACCGCTACTCGGTGGACGAGCGCTGGTTGATACCCCATTTCGAGAAGATGCTCTACGACAACGCCCTGCTCACCTGGGTGTACCTGGAGGCGTACCAGCTTACCGGCGATGCGCACTATCGGCAGGTGGTGGAGGAGACCCTGGAATACACCTTGCGCGAACTGGTCCATCCGGGGGGGGGGTTCTGCGCGGCCCAGGACGCCGACAGCGAGGGTGAGGAGGGCAGGTACTTCGCCTGGGACCCCGCTGAGGTGACTGCGGCGCTGGGCCCGGAAAGGGCGCTGCTCTTCAACCGGTACTACGGGGTCAGCGAGGAGGGGAATTTCGAGCAGGGCAGGAGCGTGCTGCACGTCGCCGCCCCGGTGGTGGGGGTGGCCAGGTTGCTGGGGGTGGAGGTGGAGACGCTGGAAAGCGAGGTGGCCCAGGGCCGGCGCCAATTGCTGGCTCTCAGGCAGGGGCGGGTGGCTCCGGGGTTGGATGACAAGGTCATCGTTTCCTGGAACGGGCTGATGATCAGCGCCCTGGCGAGGGCCGGCCAGATCCTGGGTGAGGGGCGGTACGTGCGGGCTGCGGCCGGGGCGGCAGATTTCATTCTGGAAAGTATGGGGGGGGCCGAGAGCCTGCGCCACAGCTATGCCGGAGGTCAGGCGGTGCTGGAGGCATACCAGGACGATTACGCCTCGCTGATCAATGGCCTGGTGGATCTGTACGAAGCCACCTTTGACCGGCGCTGGCTACGGGCGGCCCGCCAGCACTGCGCGGCAATGCTGGAGCGTTTTTGGGACCCGGAGGAGGGCGGGTTTTTCTTTGCGTCGGCGGGGGCGGCCCCGCTGATCGCGCGCACCAAAAGCCCCTATGACAACCCCATCCCCTCGGGCAATGCCTTGGGGGCGCTGGTGCTGCTGCGCCTGGGGGAACTGACCGGCCAGGGGGAACTGCGGGACCGGGCCGAACAGGTGCTGCGCCTCTTTGCCGGCCAGATGCGGCAGTTGCCAGGGGCCAGCGCTCAGATGCTCTGTGCCCTCGACTTTTTTCTCAGCGAATCCTGCCAGGTCGCCGTGGTGGGGCCTGGGGCCGAGTCCCTGCTGGGAGCGGCGCGCAGCTCCTTCCTGCCGGCCAAGGTGCTGCTGGGGCTGGCGGTGGGGGACGACCCCTGGGCCGCCGCCGCGGACCTGCCTCTGCTGGAGGGCAAGGTGCCGGCCCACCGGCCGGCCGCCTACGTGTGCCGCAACCAGACCTGCTCGTCTCCGGTAGACGAGGGGGATGCCCTGAACGCCATGCTGGCGCCGCCCGTGCGCCGCGGAGGGTCGGGATGACCAAAAAAGCGCCCTCGGCCAAGGCCCAGGCCCTGCTGCAGAAGCTGCTGCACGGCCCGGTCTTCGCCCGGTTGCCCACGCCCGACCTTCAACTCATGCTGCGGGCTGCCAAACCCAAAGCGGTGGCCGAGAGGGCTGCGGCATGGAAACGGGGAGAGGCCAGCAAGGGACTTTGTATCCTGCTGAAGGGCCAATTGAAGATTATCGCCGAGGACACGTACGATCATCCAATACAGCCCATCGCCGCGGCCTCGCTGGTCCTCCCACAGGGGCTGGGCCGCGCCTGGCGGGTTTCCTACCGGCGGACGGCCGGGAGCCGATTTCGCCGCCCTGCGGCGGCTGGGCCGGATGCGAGCAGGTGCTGCTCTTGCCGGGGGCCTCGTTGCTGCTTTTCTACCCCGATCTGGGGTGCCGGCCGATGGGCGATTTAGAGCTGCTGGTCAGGCCGGGGACAGCAGTTGCTTTCAGAGTACAGTTGGCCGCGGCGGGCTTTGCCCCTCTGCCGCGCCACCCCGGGCTGTGGACGGATGGGGAACTGGCCTTTGACCTGCACGAGGAGCTGCTCAACGCCGCGCGTATCCGCACCCGCCGCTTCGCCGGCTGGATGGACCCCGGCGAGGTCTGGGCCGACAGGCACCTCAGCCACGTCGAGGGCGCCGAATTGCGGGTGATGGGCCCGGAGGACACGGCCCCCTACACGGCCGTCCACGCCCTCAGGCACAGCTTCGGGTGCCTCACCTGGTTGGTGCATTTGCAGTTATTGTTGTGGGCCGGACTGGACTGGGGGCGCCTCAAAGAGAAGGCCCGGCGCTACAACCTAGTCCGGCCCCTGGTCTACGGGCTGCTCTTCCTGGGGCGGGCCGGAGGATGGCTGCCCGATCCAGCCGAGGTCCTGCTGGAACGCACCCCCGTGCGCCCCGGTAAGGCGCGGTTGTTGGGCCGGATCTACGGCAATCGCCTGGGCGGCGAGTGGGGGGATGGGCTGTGGGCGTACAGCATTCCCTCGCTGTGCCGCCGCTGCTGGTTCCTGCTGGAGACCTGTTTCCCCCAGCCCAAGGTGCTGCTGCAGGTCTTCCCGCGCCTCCCCGCTCTGCTGTTTCCCTGGCCCACGCCCTGCGCCTGTTCCAGTCAATGGGGCGCGGGGGCAGGCAGTTGTGCTGGCTCCTGAGGCGACCCTCCTCGACAGCGGATAAGAAGATTCGATGAAGACAACGATGCTTTGTTGGCTGCTGGCCACCCTGGCGGCGGCGTTGTTGGCTGGCTGTGGCAGTTCCTCGCAGTCGGTGTCCAGGGAGTTGCCGCCGCCCTCGGGGCCGGATCTGATCGAGAACATCCCCTACGACCCGGCCAAGCAGGCCTATACCGAGACCCGCGGGGTCGTCGAGTACGTGCTGGGGCCCGGCGACGGACTCGACATGGTGCTGCGGGGCTTGGAGATGGTGCGCGAGCGTGTGGTTGTCCGCAACGACGGCAACATCTCCTTCAGCCTGGTGGAAAACATCCGGGCCGCTGGCCTGACGGTCAGCGAGTTGGACGAGAGCCTGACCAACGAGCTGCGCCGCTACCTGCGCGACCCCAAGCTGGATATGGAGGTCGCCGATTACAAGAGCAAAATGGTTTTGGTGCAGGGCGCTATCCTCTCGGTTTTCACCGTCGCCGGGCAAAAGACCGGTCCGGGCCGCTACCCAGTCAAGGGCAAGATCAGGGTGCTGGATATGCTGCTCGATGCCGGCGGCACCACCCCGGACGCCCAACTCGACCGGGTGCAGCTCATCCGGGGCGACAAATCCTACCGCCTCAACATCCAGCGGGTGCTCCAGACCGGTGATCCGCGCGAGAACGTGGTGCTACAGGCGGACGACATGCTTTTTGTGCCCGGCATCGCCCGCCAGAGCAAGAAGGTGGTCGTGCTCGGCGAGTTCCGGAACCCCAGCGTGTTCGTCTTTTCTGAGGATGTCACCTTCCTCGAAGCGATAGGCCAGGCCGGGGGCCTGACCGATGAGGCGATCCGCAGCGATGTCCGGGTTATCCGCAACGTCGACGGGACCCCGCGGATGTTCTCCCTCAACTACGAGCGCCTGGTAAAGGGAGAGGACTTGGACAGAAACGTTCCCCTCGAAAGCAACGACGTGATCTACGCCTCGCGCAGCTTCATCGGCGACCTCAACGATGCCATCGCCAAGATCAAGCCGCTGCTCGACCTGCTCTTGCTGCCGGGCACCTACGGCAACATCTACACCACCGGCGGCAGCCAGTGGCTGAACACCGGGCCCCCGCCGGCCACCACTGGCCCCCAGATCTTCACCCAGCCCCTGCCGGGGACGGGCAAACTGCCGGTGCCGGCCGATTCCACCGCGCAGGGCAATTGAGCCGATGTTCGGGCTGAAGGTCGTGGACAGTATCCTGGACGCCATCGGGGACACCCCGCTGGTCGAGCTGCGGCGCCTGGTCCCCGCCGGGGGTGGCCAGTTGTGGGCCAAGCTGGAGTCGCACAACCCGGGCGGCAGCGTCAAGGACCGCATCGGGGTGCGGATGATCCGCGACGCCCAGGAGCGGGGGGCGCTGCGGCAGGGCATGACCATCGTCGAGTCCACCAGCGGCAACACCGGCATCGCCCTGGCGATGGCCGCCGCGGCGCTGGGTTACCCGCTGGTGCTGACCATGCCGGAGAGCATGAGCCTGGAACGGCGGCAGGTGATGGCCAGCTACGGGGCGCGCATCGTGCTCACCCCGGCGGCCGAGGACATGGCCGGGGCCATACGCAAGGCGGAGGAACTCAAGGCCCGGGACCCCGAAGGGGTGTTCATGCCCCAGCAGTTCGGCAATCCGGCCAACCCCGAGGCCCACCGCCGGACCACGGCCCGCGAGATCCTCGAAGCCACTGGCGGGCAGCTGGACGCCTTTGTGGCAGGGGTGGGCACCGGAGGGACCATCACCGGGGTGGGGGAGGTGCTCAAGGCCCAGGTGCCGGGCATCCATATCGCGGCGGTGGAGCCGGCGCGCTCCCCCGTGCTTGCGGGGGGCAAGCCGGGCCTGCACGGCATCCAGGGCATCGGCGCCGGCTTTGTGCCCGCGGTCCTGTCGCAGGCGGTGGTGGACGAGGTTGTGGCCATCGAGGACGAGGATGCCTTCCATTACACCCGCCGGCTGGCCCGCGAGGAGGGCTTGCTGGTGGGGCCCTCCTCAGGGGCCAACGTGGCGGCGGCGCTGCAGGTGGCCCAAAGGCTGGGGCCGGGCAAGCGCCTGGTCACCATGCTCTGCGACACGGGCTTCCGCTACTTCAGCGTCGCCGGACTGAAGGTCTAGCGCCCGGCCCTTTTCGACTGCCCCCAGCTGAGGACTTCGACGGCGCTGATCGTCACCTGCTGGAAACGGGTGAGCTCGCCTTCCACGTCGGTGATGGTGAGCACGCCCTCCTCGATTGCATAGGTGCCTTCCGTGTCTAAGTCGTCAGGGCCGAACTCCCCCTCAAGCAGATTGCCTTCGGCGCCTTCCGAGAACCCTGCGACGATCTCGGCCTCAAAGGCCGGAAAATCCTCCGCCGGGATCTCCAGCGCCTCGGCCATTTCTCTGGCCAGATCGCGGGCCATCTGTTCGAAGAACGCACCGGGCTCATGGCCGTTCACGCGCATCTGGGAGGTTTGCCCGTCCAGCCGCAGCCGCGTTTCATCGGCCTCCCAGGTCCCGGTGATCGACACGGCGACGGTCAGGGTGTCGGGGAAGATCCGCGCAAGGAGTTCTGCCAGTAACTCGTCGCCGATCTCGAAGTCTGGGAGTTCCTGGTTGCTGGAGTCCGCCTGGGCTAGGCCAGCGGCCCGCAGGAGTTTGCCCGCCGGTTCACCCTCCTCGTCGGCGAAGAGTTGCTCGGCGCTGGAGACCGACTCGCCCCTCACTTCGAACTGGCCCCCAGCCCTAAATTCGAGATGAAGGACCATGCCAGCCTCCTGTTCTTCGGGGGGCGGAAGGAGTTCCCAGGTGCCGATCAGCTTCTCCGGCTGCCCGAAGGCGGGCACGGCGAATGGGAGCAAAAAAAAAGAAGGCGTCCCATCAGTGATCTCCTTTGATGAGTGGAAGGTTCAGGTCGTCAGGGCGGCCATCGCCAGGTTGTGCAGTTGGGGCCTGAGAGGCTGGAACTGGCTGTTCTCGCGGCTGGGGTGGATTCGGTTGCTGAGCAGAACCACGAAACGTTCGCCCTCGGGGTCCAGCCACAGGGAGGTGCCGGTGAAGCCGGTGTGGCCAAAGGCGTGGGGGGAGAAGTGGCGGCCGCAAGTGGTGCCCGTGGAGGGGGTGTCCCAACCCAGGGCCCGCGAGGAGTCCGGGGTAAGATATTGGCGGCGGGTGAATTCTGCCAGGGCGCCGGCGCTGAGGAAGGGGCTGTGGCCCGCCAGGCAGCGCAGGAGTAGGCAAGCCAGGGACTGCATCTCGCCGAGGGTGGAAAAGAGGCCGGCGTGCCCGGCCACCCCGCGCAGCAGGTAGGCGTTTTCGTCGTGGACCTGGCCGCAGACCACCCGGCCGCGCCAGGGGCATTGCTCGGTGGCTGCAAAGTCGGCCTCCGGGCGGCGCGACAGGGATAGGGGGGCGTCCTGGTACACGAAAAAGGTCTGCGATAGACCAAGGGGGGAAAAGAGGCGCTGCTCGCTCAGGCGATCGAGGCGGACTCCGGTCAAAAGCTCCAGCAACTCCCCCATCAGGATGAAGCCCAGGTCGCTGTAGAGGGTGCGGGTACCTGGGGGGGAGGACAGGGGGGTTTCGCGCACAGCGCGAAAAACCTCCAGTCGCTGGGCCCCCGGATCGAGAGGTTCGGGGGAGCGGTTGCGGTAGAAGGGCACATGGGCCGGCAGGCCAGCGGCGTGGGCCAGCAGGAGCCGCAGGGTGAGTTCCGCCTTGTCGGGAGAATAGTGGGAGGGCAGCAGGCGGTCGAGGGGGGCGTCCAGGTCCAGGCGGCCGGCTTCGCACTCCTGTATCACTAGCAGGGTGGTGACCAGCACCTTGGTGAGGGAGGCCAGGTCGAAGAGGGTGTGTTCCGACACCGGCCGGGGTTGGGGTAGCAGGCTGGCCCAGCCCATGATCCTGGAGTAACTCAGGCGGTTGCCCTGCCCGCAGGCGAGGGCGAGGCAGGGGGTGAGGCCCTGGGCGATGCTCTGTTCGATGGCTTGATCCAAGGCCGAGAAGTCGTTCACGGCGCCGTGGGCTCCCGGATTGACACCTTTGGGTGGGACAAGTATATTCACAAACAAATATAATAAGTTGCGCCTTGCCGGTCCCGCAGACCTTCAGTGCCGGGCCGCATTTACCTCCACTCGACCGGGGGTGTTTTAGATGATGCAGATAGGCGACCTGGCCGCCAGGGCCAAGGTCACTACCCGCACGGTAAGGTACTACGAGGAGTTGGGCCTGATCGCCCCGGAGGAGCGCACCGAAGGGGGGTTCCGCCGCTACTCCGACGACCAGTTGCGCCGACTGCACATCGTGCAGAACCTCAAGGCCCTGGGCTTCGATCTGGAGCGGATCAGCGCCATCTTCCGGCTTAAGGACCATGCCGATACCGGCGGCGACCTGGCCCAGGCGATGATCACCTGCCTGGTCGAGCAGCAGGCCGAACTTGACCGCAAGATTGAGTGTTACCGGCAGATGAAGGAGCGCAACCACCAGGCCATCGAGATCCTTAAGGAATGCCTTTGCTGCTCCATCCGCGTACTGGAGCGGGACTGCCACAAGTGCCAGGTCTACCAGCAGCATCCCCAGGTCCCAGACGTGGTTGAGTGCGCCATCTACGAGGGGTGTGCCAAGGGGCTGGCCCACCAGAGTTGAAACGAGAGGAGTGGAAATGGTCACTGTAACTGATGCCGCCGCCGACAAGATCCGCACCATGCTCCAGAACCAGGGCCACCCCGAATACGGCCTGCGCATGGGGGTGGTGGGCGGGGGCTGCTCTGGCTTCCAGTACCGGCTCGCCTTTGAAACGGGGGCCGGCGACATGGATCAGATCATCGAAAACAACGGCGTGCGGCTCTTCATCGACCCCAAGAGCTGTCTCTATCTGAACGGCGTCAGTCTCGACTACATCGACGGTTTGATGGGCGCTGGCTTCAAGATCGAGAACCCCAACGCCCGCTCCACCTGCGGCTGCGGCGAATCCTTCAGCGCCTGAGGCCCGCCCTCGCATGGGCGCGCCGCCGATCTACCTAGACTACCTGGCCACCACGCCGGTGGACCCGCGGGTGCTGGAGGCGATGTTGCCCTTCTTCACCCGCCATTTCGGCAATCCCTCCAGCGCCACCCACGCCTACGGCTGGGCGGCCAAGGAGGCGGTGGAAGGGGCGCGGGCCCAGGTGGCGGGGTTGATCGGAGCCGTCCCCCACGAGATCGTATTCACCAGCGGCGCCACCGAGGCCAATAATCTGGCACTGAAGGGGGCGGCCGAATTCCACCGCAGCCGGGCCTCCCACCTGCTTACCTGCGTCACTGAGCACAAGGCGGTGCTCGACGCTTGCCGGCGCCTGGAGGGCCAGGGGTTCCGGGTGGTTTACCTGCCGGTGGACCGCCGGGGGCAGGTAGACCTGGGACAGCTAGAAGCGGCTATCACCGGGGAGACCATCCTACTCTCGCTGATGGCCGCTAACAACGAGATCGGCACTCTCCACCCGCTCGAGCGGATCGGCGCCCTGGCCAGGGGTAGGGGGGTGTTGTGGCACTGCGACGCGGCTCAGGCCGCCGGCAAGGTCCCCCTCGACGTGGAGAAGCTAGGGGTGGATCTGCTGGCTATCTCGGGGCACAAGCTGTACGGCCCCAAAGGCGTTGGGGCGCTCTATGTGCGCCGCCGGCCCCGGGCCCGGCTCCTGCCCCTGCTGGACGGGGGCGGCCAGGAGCGTGGCCTGCGCGCCGGCACTCTCAACGTGCCCGGCATCGTGGGGCTGGGGATGGCCTGCGAACTGGCCAGGCGGGAACTGGAGGAAGAGGCTAGGCGCCTGAAACACCTGCGCCAGCATCTGTGGCAGCGGCTGTCGGTGCGTCTGGAGGGGGTGGAGGTGAACGGCCATCCCGAGGAGCGCCTCCCCGGCAACCTGCACCTGAGTTTTGCCGGGGTGGACGGGGCCGAACTCTTGTTGGCCCTGCCGGAACTGGCGCTGTCTTCGAGCTCGGCCTGTACCTCGGGCAGCGCCGAACCTTCGCATGTGCTCAAGGCCATCGGGCAATCGCTGCCCGCGTCCCTGCGCTTTGGCCTGGGGCGTTTCAACACCGAAATCGAGATCGATACCGCCGCTGATCTGGTGGCCGCCGCGGTGGGCCGCCTGCGCGCCCGGGCCGGGGAGCACCCCGGTTTTCACCGCCGGCCGGGGCTGGCTGGCAGCGATAACTGAAGGAGCAATCCATGAGTCTGAGCAAGAGCCAGTTGCTGCAAAAGGTTAAGAAGGAGATCGTCGAGGTCACTCCCGACCAGGTCCAACGCGACCTCCAGGCCGGCAAGGGGGTGCGGCTGGTGGACGTGCGCGAGCGCGAGGAGGTGATGGACGGCTATATCGCCGGGGCGGCGCTGATCCCGCGCGGCTTCCTCGAACTCAATGTCGAGGAGGAGGTGAGCGCCGACCGCGATACCCCCATCGTGCTCTATTGCGCCGGGGGCAACCGCTCGGCCCTGGCCGCCCGCGACCTCAAGCAGATGGGCTACACCACGGTTAGTTCGATGATCGGCGGCTTCAAAGGCTGGAAGGACGTCGGCCTACCCATCGAGCAGGGGGGGCTGCTATCCGAGGAAGACATGCGGCGCTACTCGCGGCACATCCTCCTGCCCGAGGTGGGGGAGAAGGGGCAGCAGCAACTGCTCAAGGGCAAGGTGCTACTGGTCGGCTCCGGGGGCCTGGGCTGTCCCACCGCCCTTTACTTGGCCGCCGCCGGGGTGGGGACCATCGGCCTGGTGGACGCCGACGTGGTGGACAAAAGCAACCTGCAACGACAGGTGCTCTTCGGGGAATCGGACGTGGGCAAACCCAAGGTCGAGGCTGCCAAGGCCCGGCTGCTCGATCTCAACCCGGGGACTAAAATCAACACCCACTACGAACTGTTGACCTCCGACAATGCCATGGAGTTGTTGGCCGGCTACGATATCATCGTCAACGGGTGCGACAATTTCCCCACCCGCTACCTGGTCAACGACGCGGCGGTCTTTGCGCGCAAGCCGGTGGTCGACGGCAGCATCTTCCGCTTTGAGGGGCAGGCCACCGTGTATCTGCCCAGCCAGGGGGGTCCCTGTTACCGCTGCCTCTACCCCGAACCACCGCCGCCGGGCGAGGTACCCAGTTGCGCCGAGGGTGGGGTGTTGGGGGTGCTGCCGGGGATCGTCGGGATGATCCAAGCCACCGAGGTCATCAAGCTGATCCTGGGTCAGGGCCGGCCGCTGGTGGGCCGCATGCTGGTCTACGACGCCCTGGACATGAAGTTCCGCGAGCTTAAGCTGCGCCGCAACACCCAGTGCCCGGTGTGCGGCGACCAGCCCACCATCACCCAGTTGATCGACTACGAACAGTTCTGCGGGCTGCCCTCCCACCGCGAGGCCGCGGGCTGAGGCGCGGGCCATACCAACCGGATCGGACGCTGTCGCCCTGACAGCGTCCATTTTTTTAGCGCGGGAGAGGAAATGGAGAACAGCGAGCGCGGGGTATTGCTGGAACTGCTGCTGGAACTGGACAATCCTGCAGAGAAAGATCCGGTACTCGACTGGGCGCAGGTGTTCGGCAACGGCCAACCGGTCGAGATCGAAATCGGCATCGGCAAGGGGCGGTACCTCCTCGCCGCCGCCGGAGCCCGGCCCGAGACCAACTTCGTCGGCGTCGAATGGGCGGCCAAGTACCTGCGCATCGCCCTGGAGCGGGGGCGAAAACGCCGCCTGGGAGGCAACCTGCGCCTGGTGCGGGCCGACGCCCGGGAGTTCGTCGAGTTCTTCGTGCCGGCCGCCTCGGTGCGGGCCTTCCACGTCTATTTCCCCGATCCCTGGCCCAAGAAGAGGCACCACAAACGCCGGCTGATCAACCCTGCATTTCTCGCCGAGGTGGCCCGGACCCTCGCACCTGGGGGACTGCTGTGGCTGGCCACGGATCACGAGGAGTACTTTGCGGCGATGCAGGAGGCCCTGGCAACCGCCTCGCGTTTCCGCGACGCGGCTGCCGAATGGGGCGAGGTGAAGACCAACTACGAGGAGAAATACCTCCGGGCCGGCAAACCCATCTACCGGCAGGTGGTGGAGTTGGCGGAAAACGCCTGATAAAAAACCTGTTTTATACACACGTTTGTGTATGAATAACACGCCACGTGGTGTGTCGACTTGGAAGGCCCTTCCCCGGCGGGTTCGTTGGCTTTCCCCCTGTAAAATTTGCGCTTGACAGACCCTGTGCGGCGGTCTATCTTCCGGTGTGGTGGAAAGTGGTGGAAAGTGGTGAACGGATTTTCTGGGGCCTTTAGCCTCCGCACAGGCCGGTCATGATTCAGTTTCTGGGCGAATTCGACGTTCCGGTGGACGAGAAGGGCAGGATCTTCTTCCCGGCCGAACTCCGCCGCAAACTGCCCCCTGAAACCGAAGACGCCTTTGTGGTGGTGAAGGGTCTGGACGGGTGCCTGACCGCCTACCCGCAGCACGCCTGGGACGATATTGCGGCAAAATTGATGCGTCTGCCCCAGACCGATCCCAAGGTGCGGGTGTTCATCCGCGGGATGCTCTCGCAGGCCGCCGAGGTGAAACTTGACCGCCAGGGCCGGGCCAACCTGCCGCGCAAGCTGCTGGAGCGGGTGGGCATCACCGACCGGGTGGTGGTGATCGGGGCGCTGGACAAGATCGAATTCTGGAACCCTGCGGCCTGGGGTCAGTTCATGCAGCAGGCCGACTCGGAGTTGGAGGGAGTGGCCGCGGGGCTGCAACTCTGAGGGCCGCCGGCTGGAGGCCAGGATGAGCTTTCATGTCCCGGTCATGGCCCAGCAGGTGGCCGCCGGGCTGGTGGGCGACCCCCAGGGGGTGTACGTAGACGCCACCGCCGGCGGGGGCGGCCACAGCCGGGCCATCCTGGAGCGCCTGGGGTCCCAAGGCCGGCTGATCGCGGTGGACCGAGACCCCGAGGCCGTGGCCCAGGTGCGGGGGGCGCTGGTGGACGGAAGGGTGATGGTGGTATGTGGTCGCTTTGCCGAGCTGGAGGCCCTGCTGGCCCAGCAGGGGGTGGCCCAGATCGACGGGGTGTTGTTCGACCTGGGGGTTTCGTCGCATCAGATCGACCAAGCATCGCGGGGATTCAGTTATCAGCAGGATGGACCTCTCGACATGCGCATGGAACCAGGATCGGGTTTGAGCGCCGCCGATTTGATCCGGGAGAGTTCGGCCGAGGAGTTGGCTAGTTTGCTGGCCCAGTACGGCGAGGAGCGCCGGGCCCGCGGTATCGCCCGGGCCATCTGTGCCGCCCCGGCCATGGACACCACCGCCGACCTGAGGCGGGTGGTGGCCTCCACCCGGCCCCGGCATCTGCCCAAGACCCTGGCCAGGGTCTTCCAGGCCCTGCGCATTGCCGTCAACCGCGAGCCGGAGCAACTGGAGCGAGGGCTGGCGGCGGGGATTGCCCTGCTTAAGCGAGGTGGCCGGCTGGGAGTGATCGCTTACCACTCGCTGGAGGACCGACTGGTGAAATCCACCTTTGCCCCGCTTCTGAAGGTGTGTACCTGCCCGCCGGCCATCGTGGTGTGCGTCTGCGGCGGCCGGGCCCTTTTCACCAAGGTGGGGTCCCGCGCCCAGAGAGCGAGCCGGGCCGAGCTGGGAAACAATCGCCGGGCCCGCAGCGCCAGCCTGCGCCTCTACCAAAAGGGGGGGGACTGAGTTTGGCCACCCGCGAGCAGAGTCGGCCAAGTGCGCGGCTGCCCGTGCTGGTCGTGGCGGCCCTGGTGAGCCTGACCACCGCCTATATCTGGTCCAAGGTGCAGATGGCCAAGACCCTGCGGCAGGTGGAGACGGCCCATGCTCAGATCCGCAGCCTTGAGGAGGAGCGCGACAAGCTCACCGCGGCCATCGCCATGAACAAGAAACCGGGCGCCATCAGGGCAAGGGCCCAGTGGGAGCTGGGCATGATCGATCCGGGCGGCACACCGGCCAAGGCGGCAAATGTTCACACCCAGTAGGGAGCGCAATACCGATCCGGCGCGGCCGGCCCTGCCCCGCCTCAGGTGGGTGATGGCCGCCGGAGCCCTGTGTTGGGCGGTGCTGGTGGGCCGCCTGGTGCAGGTCCAGGGTTTCCGGCACGCCGAATACGCCGTCCGCGCCGAGCAGCAGCACGTGCGCCCCGTTGAATTGAGGGCCAAGCGCGGCAGCATCCTCGACCGCCGCGGCGACGAACTGGCTCTCGATATCCAGACCGCCACCTTCTACGCCGACCCAGCGATGGTTGACCAGCCCGACGAAGTGGCCCGCCACTTCGCCCCCTTCAGCAAGGACCCCGAGGCCCACATCAACCTCCCGCGCCAGTTGCGTGGCCCGAAACGTTTCGTCTACCTGGCCCGACAGCTCGACCTGGAAGGGGCAGCCCGGGCCCGCCAGCAGTGTTTCAATGGGGTCTACGAGATCTCCGAGACCAAGCGCTACTGCCCTTCGGGGGCGCTGGCGGCCCAGTTGATCGGCTATACCAACATCGACAACCAGGGCAACGAGGGCGTCGAGATGGCCTGCGACGCGCTGCTGGGCGGCACCAAGGGGGCGGCGGTTTCCTATGTCGATGCCCGCGGCGCCCAGATCCCCGGCCGGCAGGAGGAGCACAAGACCCCCCAGGACGGCAACACCGTCGTGCTGACCATCGATGGGGTTTACCAGGACATCCTCGAAGCCGAGCTGAACGAGGCGCTGCTCAGTTGCGACGGGGAGAGCGGCCTGGGCATCATCACCGCGCCCAAGACCGGCGAGATCCTGGCGATGGCCAACGCCCCCTTCTTCGACCGGGGCAATCCGGGGGCGGCCCCGGCCTGGATGCGCCGCAACCGCGTGGTCACCGATCCCTTCGAGCCGGGCTCCACCTTCAAAGCCATCACCGCCGCCGTTCTGCTTACTGAGGAGGCGGTCTCCACGGAGGAGCGGGTGTTCTGCGAGAACGGGCGTTTCCGCCTGTCCAACGGCGACATCGTCCGCGACTCCCATCCGCTGGGGTGGCTGAGCTTCCACGAGGTGATCGGCCAGTCCAGCAACATCGGCACAATGAAGATGGCCCGCCGGCTAAAACGCAAGCAGTTCTACGAGTACATCCGCAACTTCGGTTTCGGCACCCGCACCGGGGTCGAACTGCCCTCGGAGAGCGCCGGGCTGCTGCGCCACGCCGCCCAGTGGTCGGACCGCTCCCTGGAAACCATCGCCATGGGCCAGGAGATTAGCGTCACCGCCCTGCAACTGGCGATGGCAGTGGGGGCCATCGCCAACGGCGGCATCCTGATGGCCCCGCGCCTGGTGAAGGAGGTTCTCGGTCCGGACGGCAAGCGGGTCAGGCAGAGCGAACCGCAGCCCATCCGCCGCGTCATCAGCGAGCCGGCGGCCGCCCAGATGCGCCAGATCCTCGCCGGGGTGGTCACCGAAGGCACCGGGAAAAAGGCCCAGGTGCAGGGTGTCACGGTGGCGGGCAAGACCGGCACTGCCCAGCGGGTGGCCCCGGGCGGGCAGGGGTACGCCCCAGGTCAATACGTGGTTTCCTTCATCGGATTTCTGCCGGTCGAAGACCCCCAGCTGCTTTGCCTGGTGGTGGTGGACAATCCCAAACGCGACAAATGGGGTTCCAGCATCTCTGCCCCGGCCTTCAAGCGGATCATGGACCGGGTGCTTTACCTATCCGACGGGGTGTTGGCCCGCCACAGCGAGGTAGAGTCAATGGACGCTGACACCCTCCAGGTGAGCCACCCCGACCTGCGGGGCATGTCCACCAAACTCGCCCGTTTCCAGGCCGGATTGCGGGGCCTACAGGTCCGCTTTGAGGGGGCGGGCGAGGTGGTAGTGGCCCAGTCGCCGCCGGCCGACAGCAGTGGGGAGGGGCTGGGGGAGATAACCTGTTTGCTGGGCGAGGAGGTCCAGCCGGATTCCTCCGGAGGGTTGAGCGCCGCCACCCAGCGCCAGGTATTGATGCTCCAGCAACTGCCCCGCAAGACCCAACTGGCCGCCGCGGAATGAGTATGGAACTTCGCCAACTGCTCGCCGCCCTCGAACCCGGATACCAGGTGAGGGGTCCGCTTGATCTGAGTATCGACAGGATCACCTGCGATTCCCGCAGCAGCGGGCCGGGCGCCCTATTCGTGGCCATCCGCGGGGGGGAGGAGCAGGACCGGCATCAGTTCGTCCCCGATGCCCTGGGGCGTGGGGTGGGGGCGGTGGTGGTGGAGGACGACCTGCCCGCTGCCGGGGCCACGCAGATCCGGGTGGCCAACTGCCGCCGTTCCCTGGCTCTGCTGGCCGGAGAGCTCTACGGCCACGCCGACCGCGAACTGACGGCGGTGGGGATCACCGGTACCAAGGGCAAGACGACCACCGCTTTCCTGGTGCAGCAGATGCTCGGTGTGGCGCAGCGTCCCTGCGGGTACGTGGGCACCCTGGGCTGCATCGTCCATCGGCAACTGATGAAGAACTTGCGCAACACCACCCCCGAGGCCTCCGAGTTGCACCGGCTGTTCCGGGCCATGCGGGAGGCGGGAAAAACCGCCGTTGCCGTGGAGGTTTCCTCCCACGCCCTGGCCCTGGACCGGGTGGCCGGGGTTCGCTTCGCGGTGGGTGTATTCACCAACCTCAGCCGCGACCACCTCAACTTTCACCAGACCAGCGAGAACTATTTCGACGCCAAGGCCAGGCTCTTTGCGCAGAGCGAGTGGGCGGTGATCAACCTCGACGACGAGGCCGGCCGGCGGCTAGCCGCCTCTCTGCCTATACCAGTAATGGGATTCGGCCGGGCACCGGACGCCACGGTGCGGCTGCGCCAGTACCAGCGCACCGCCGAGGGTATGGTGCTGCGCCTGGAAACCCCCCGCGGAGAAGAGGTGGTCAGCAGCCGGTTGACGGGTGGGTTCAATTGTCATAATATCCTCGCCGCTTTTTCGTGCGGCCTGGCGCTCGAATTGCCTCCTGAGGCCATGAGCAGCGGGATCGCAGCCCTCGATCAGGTGCCCGGGCGCTTTGAGCGGATCGATCTGGGGCAGGACTTCGAGGTCATCGTGGATTATGCCCACACCCCGGCCAGTCTGGAGACGGTGCTACAGACCGCCCGCGAACTGACCCGCAACCGCCTGACCTGCGTCTTTGGCTGTGGTGGGGATCGCGATCGGGGCAAGCGGCCGCTGATGGGAGAGATCGCCGGGGCGTTGGCCGACCGGGTGATCATCACCTCCGACAATCCGCGCAGCGAGGTTCCCGAGGCGATCATCGCGGAGATCGCCGCTGGCCTACGGGACCGGAATAGGGCCGAGTTGGTCGCTGACCGCCTCCAGGCCATCGAAAGGGCCCTGGCCAGCAGCCTCCCCGGAGACGTAGTGGTGATCGCCGGCAAGGGGCACGAGGCGGAGCAGATCTTCGCCGACAAGACCATCGAATTCGACGACCGCCAGGTGGCAAGCCAGGTACTGCGCGACCTCCTGGGAAGCGGAGCACCGGTGCCGGCGGGGAGGCACTGATGGAGGGGGTGAGCCTGGGTGAGATTAGGGAGTGGACGAACGCCGAGCTTCTTGGTAACTTCGATGGCGCTTGTCGGCCCACAGGGATCTCTACCGACAGCCGCACCACCCAACTGGGGGAGCTTTTCCTGGCTCTCCGGGGAGAGCGCACCGACGGGCATAAATATGTCGCCCAAGCGTGGGAGCGCGGCGCCTGCGCCGCCCTGGTTGAAGAAGAAGTGCCGGGGGCCGGGGCCCGGCTCCGGGTGGCCTCGGTGATGGCGGCCCTGGGCGAACTGGCCAGGCAGTACCGCAAAAGATTCACCCCGCCGGTGATCGCGGTGGTGGGCAGCGCCGGCAAGACCACCACCAAGGAAATGATCGCCGCGGTGTTGCGCCAGCGGTACCGGGTACTGCAGACTCCTGGCAACGAGAACAACGAACTGGGAGTGCCTCTCACCATCCTGCAGTTGTCTGGGGAACACGAGGCGGTGGTGGTGGAGTTGGCCGCTCGCCGGGTGGGGGACATCCACTACCTGTGCGAGGTGGTCCAACCCACGGTCGGGGTCTTGCTTAACATCGGCACCGCCCACTTGGAAATATTCGGATCTGTAGAGAGAGTGGCCAAGGCCAAAGGGGAGCTCTTGGGGTATCTGGACGAGTCTTCTTTGGCTCTCGTCAACGCTGATGACTGTGTCATAGCTCAGGAGGTTAATAGGACAAAGGGGAGACTCCTGGGCTTCAGTCTCGTGCGTGAGAGCCATTATTGTGGGGAGGGACTCATCCTTGACCAAGAGGGCTGCGGCTCACTCTCTCTACATAATTTCCCCCTGCGGCTGCAGGTGCCAGGGAGGCACAACGTGTACAACGCCCTGGCCGCCGCCGCCGTGGGGCATCAGCTACGGGTGCCCTGGCCGCAGATCGGCCAGGCCCTGACCCAGTTCAGGCCGGTGGCCATGCGTTCGCAGATCTTGCGCAATCACGGCATCGGTGTGATAAATGATAGTTACAACGCCAACCCCGGTTCGATGCAGGCCGCCCTCGAGATGTTAGGGGGGATGGCCGCCGGCCGGCGCATCGCCGTGCTGGGCGACATGCTCGAATTGGGGCCGACGGCTCCCAGGTTGCACGCGGCCGTCGGCAGGCAGGCGGCTGCCCAGCGCCTCGACTTGGTCTTTGGCGTCGGCCCCCTCAGCGTCCACCTGGTTGAGGCGGCCAGGCGCGCCGGGTTGGCCGATCGGGCGCGGCACTTTGGCAGCAAACAGGAATTGGCGGCCCATCTGCGGGCTTCGCTGCGCGAGCACGACCTGGTCTTGGTCAAGGCTTCGCGCGGCATGGCCCTCGAGGAGATCGCCGCCGACATCACCGGCTGAAACCCGCCGGGCTCCGGCCTGGCGGTCGCGGCACAGAGCAAGGCACTTCCTCCCCCGGTCCCCCCAGACCACCATCCCCTTGCTCGGGAAGCCCGTTGCGGTTTTTCGAGCGCTCAGCCCTTTGCAACCTTTGGCCCTTTCCTAATGAACGCCGCCCAGAAGGCCGGTCACCGCCTGTGGTTTATCTCCCTGGTCCTCGTCGGCCTGGGGACGGTGATGATTTACAGTTCCAGTTCGGTGCTGGCCAGCGTCCGTTTTGCCGACAGCGGCTTCTACCTTGAACGCCAGCTCTTCCGGCTGCTCTTAGGCCTGGGGGTGATGGTGGCGCTGGCCCACGTTCCACTTGAGCGCTGGCGTCAATTGGCCCGCGGGCTGTTGGCGCTGGGGGTGGCTTGCCTGGTGGCGGTGCTCTTCCTGGGCGAAGGCAAGACCCAGCGCTGGATACCCCTGCCCTCGTTCATCTCGGGCGCTTCCTTCCAGCCCTCGGAGTTCGTCAAGCTGGTCATGGTCCTCTACCTGGCCGACGTCCTGGCCCGCAAGGAGGCAGATCTGGGGGATTTCCGAAGCGGCCTCCTCCCGCGGCTGGTGGTCATCGGCCTGGTCCTGGGGTTGATCATCCTGCAGCCCAACCTCGGCACTGCCCTGGCCATCGCCATGATCTCGCTGGTGTTGCTCTGGGTAGGGGGAGCCCGCACCTCCCACCTCTTGTGGACGGGCCTGGCCGGGGTGCCGTTAGTGGCCTTTTCGCTGCTGATCTCTCCCTACCAGCGCCAGCGCCTGGCCACCTTCTTCTTCGGCAATGACGCCGACCCGCTGGGGGCCGGGTACCAGGTATCGCAGTCCCTGCTGGGCATCGGCAGCGGCGGGTTCTTCGGCGTGGGCATCGGCAACAGCATGCAGAAGCAGCAGTTCCTGCCCGAGCCGCACACGGATTTTGTCTTTGCATTTATCGGCGAGGAACTGGGCCTGGTGGGCACCCTGGCGGTGGTGGCTCTTTTCGTGGCCTTTGCCCTCAACGGCCTGCGCATCGCCAGGGAGGCCCCAACCTATCATGGGTTTTTGGTGGCCACCGGCATCACCGCCATGATCTCGGTGTACGCGGTGCTCAACATCGGGGTGGTCACCGGGGTGCTGCCCACCACCGGCCTGCCGCTGCCCTTCATAAGCTACGGGGGCTCCTCGCTGGTGTGGAACCTGGGTGGGGTGGGCATTCTGCTGGGGGTGGCCAGGGCGGGCCGCCAGCAGCCCGGGGTCTTCTGGGAGGCGCCCAAGATGGAGCGACCCCAGCCCCAAAGGCCGCCGGCGGATCTGCAGGGGCAGGTGGCCTGGCGGCGCACCTTTGGCGCCGCGGGATGAAGTCCCTGTTCCGGCGCTACGGCAAGGTACACCTGGTGGGCATCGGCGGGGTGGGGATGGAGGGGCTGGCCTACGTGCTGCAGGCCCTGGGCTGCCAGGTGAGCGGCTCGGACCGCGCCCCCTCGCGGGCGCTGGAGCAGTTGCGCCGCGCCGGCATCAGCGCCGCGTTGGGGCATCGCGCCGAAAGTGTGCAGGGCCGCGAACTGGTGGTCTACTCGGCGGCAGTGCCGCCCGACAACCCGGAACTGCTCGCCGCGGCGGCGGCCGGGATACCAGTGGTGGGTCGGGCGCAGTTGCTGGGGGAGCTGACGCGGCCCTACTGGACGGTGGCGGTGGCCGGCAGCCACGGCAAGACCACCACCGCGGCGATGACGGCCACCATCCTGAGAGGGGCCGGCTGCGAGCCTTCAGCGCTGATCGGCGGCTGGCTGGAGGGCCGGGCAGCGGCCTGGCTGGGGCGGGGCGGGCCTTTTGTGGTGGAGGCCGACGAGTACCAGCGCAGTTTCCTCCAGTTGCGGCCGCAGGCGGCCATTGTCACCACCATCGACGCTGAGCACCTGGACTGCTACCGCGACCTGGCCGAGGTGGAGGAGACCTTTGGGCTCTTTCTGGGGAAGCTGCCCTTCTATGGCCACTGCGCGATGGGCGGCGATGACCCCGGGGTGCGGAGGCTGCTACCCCGCCTGGGGCGGCCGGTGCGGACCTTCGGGTTGGGCGAGGACAACCAGGTGCGGGCCGTGGAATTGGAGACCCGGCCCTGGGGGAGTTGCTTCACCTTGGTGGGGGAGGGGGTCGAGCAGGGCCGGATCGAGTTGCAGGTGCCCGGTCTGCACAACGTGTGCAACGCCCTGGGAGCGGCTGCCATGGCCCAATTGCTGGAGATCGATTTCGTCGCAGTGGCCGCGGCACTGGCCGGTTTTGCCGGGGTGGGGCGGCGCTTCGAGCGGCGCGGCGAAGGGGGCGGTATCCTGGTGGTGGACGATTACGCCCACCATCCGGCCGAGATCGCCGCCACCCTGCAGGCGGCCCGGGGCACGGGCCGGCGGGTGGTGGCGGTATTCCAGCCGCACCTGTACTCGCGCACCCGGGCCCTGATCCGCGAATTCGCCGAGTCCCTACAGGCGGCTGACCAGGTGTACCTGGCAGCCATTTACGGTTCGCGGGAGGAGGCGCAGCCCGATGTAGACGCCGGGCAGATCGCCCAGGCCATGCGGGCCAACGGTTATGAAAGGGTGGAATATGTGCCCCAGCTCGAGGAATTGCCCCGCCGGGTCCTGGCCGCCTGCCGACCGGGGGATCTGGTGCTGACTATGGGAGCCGGCGACGTGGACCGGGTGGCCGAAGGGGTGCTGGCCGCCCTGAAGACAGGTTCGTGACCGCCGTCCGCCCCCAAGGGAAAACTTCCCGGCGCCGCCGGCACTCCCTGCCGGAGAAGCGCGGGCACCGGCAGCCCATGGCCGTGCCGCGCGAGGGCGGGAAGGCAGCCGGGGTGTGGCGGGGCGGCCGGTGCCGGCTGGGTTACCTGGTTCTCGTGGTCCTTGCCGGGGCCCTCCTGTGGGCCGGGCTCAAGTTGCCCCGCCTTTTCGCCGCGGCTCCCGAGTTCCGCCTCCAGGCCCTCGAGGTCAAGGGGCTGCGCCTGCTGCGCGGCCAGGAGATCCTGGCGGCCAGCGGGTTGGAGGAGGGGCAGAACCTCTTTCTGGTGGACCTGGCCGGGGTGGCGGCCAGGGTCGAGGCCCTGCCCTGGGTGCGCAAGGTCTACCTGGAGAGGCGGCCTCCCGACCGTCTGCGACTCCAAGTGGAGGAGCGCCGGCGCCTGGCCTGGATCAAACTCGACCAGCTCTACGGCATCGACGAAAGCGGGGTACTCTTGCCGGCTGAGAAGATGCCGGGGGAGACGCGGGCCGAACTGGATCTGCCGCTGCTGACCGGCTTTGAGGGCCTGGGGGACCGCCGGACCCCGGGGGATCGGCTGGTGTCCCCGGCCTTGCGCCAGGCGCTGGAGTGGTGGCGGCAGGCCCGCCGCGCAGACCCGGAGTTCTGTCTCAACATCTCCGAGATCCAACCCCTGGGAGGCGGGGTGCGGCTGCTCTTGGTGGGCGATGGCCTCGAGGTCCGCGTGCCGGTCGACCGGGTGGGGGAACGGCTCAACATTCTGAAGGACATGATGCAGCGCATCTACCGGGAGTTTCCCGAACCGGCCTACCTGGATCTGCGTTTTGCCGGACAGGCAGTCGTGGGGGGCAAGGCCGCGCCACAAAGCTTAGCGAAAGGAGGGGAGCATGGGGCAGGATGAGGTGGTGGTCGGGCTGGACATCGGCACGACCAAGGTCTGCGCCATCATCGCCCAACTGACTCCGGAGGGGGAACCCAAGGTGGTGGGGGTCGGTGTCAGTCCCTCCGAGGGCGTTCGCCGCGGGGTGGTGGTGGACATGGACAAGACCGTGCAGGCGGTCCAGAAGGCGGTGCAGGAGGCCGAGTTGATGGCCGGCCTGAAAGTGGAGGCGGTGTACCTGGGCATCGCCGGCGAGCACCTGGCCAGCTTCAACAGCCGCGGGGTGATCGCCGTGGGCGGCGACCAGCACGAGATCGAGGCCGGCGACAAGGCCAGGGTCATCGAGGCCGCCCGCGCCGTGGCCATCCCCTTCGACCGCCAGGTTCTCCACGTCCTGCCTCAGGAGTACAGCGTCGATGACCAGGACGGCATCCGCGACCCGGTGGGCATGTGCAGCATCCGCCTGGAAACCACCGTCCACATCGCCACCGCCGCGGCCACCGCTATCCAGAACCTCACCCGTGGGGTGGAGCGGGCCGGCCTGAAGGCCCGGGGTATCTACCTCGAATCCCTCGCTTCCAGCCGGGCCGTGCTGGAGGAGGAGGAGTTGGAGATGGGGGTGTGCCTGGTGGACCTGGGTGGGGGCACCACCAGCCTGGCGGTGTTCTACCAGGGCAGTGTGCGCCACTCGGCGGTGATCGGGCTGGGCGGCCAGAGCCTGACTAGCGACATCGCCATCTGCCTACGTACCTCGTGGAGCCACGCTGAGAAAATCAAGTGCGGATGGGGGGCGGCGCGGGTCTACGGCATCGGCCAAGAGGAGGTGGTCGAGGTGCCCGGCATCGCCCGCCGCCAGCCGCAGCGGGTGCCGCGCCGGGAACTGGCCTCCATCATCGAGGCGCGGATGGAGGAGATCCTGGGCATGGTGGGCGACGAACTCTCCCGCTCGGGGTGCGCCGAACACCTCAGCGCCGGAGTGGTGCTTAGCGGCGGGGGCGCCCTGCTGGAAGGGGCGGCTGAACAGGCCGAACTGCTGCTAGGTTTGCCGGTGCGCCTGGGGGCGCCGCGGGAGTTGCAGGGCATGAGTGAACGCTTGGCCGGCCCCGCCTATGCCACGGCGGCGGGGTTGGTGCTGATGGGGGCGCAGGAGCTGGAGTACGAGGGCGGGTGTGGCGGCACGGAAGAAGCGCAGTCGAGCTCGGTGGTGGGCCGGGCCATCGAGTGGTTAAAAAAACAGGTCTGACGCAGACCAAACCTCGGGCAAGGAGGAAAAGCGTATGCCTTTCAAGATCATTGAGAACGAACACAAGGCCAAGATCAAGGTCTTCGGTGTGGGCGGGGGCGGGGGCAACGCCATCAACCGCATGGTGGCCGCCGGCATGAACGGGGTCGAGTTCATCGCCGTCAACACCGATGCCCAGTCCCTGGCCGGCTCCTCGGCCGACGCCTGCATCTGCATCGGGGAGTCGGTGACCCGCGGCCTGGGGGCCGGCGCTAAACCGGAAATAGGGCGGCAGGCCATCGAGGAGGACCGCGAGAAGGTCGCCGAGAAGTTGTCCGATACCGACCTGGTCTTCATCACCGCCGGCATGGGCGGGGGCACCGGCACCGGCGCGGCGCCGGTGGTGGCCGAGATCGCCAAGAAGCAGGGGGTGCTGACGGTGGGCATCGTCACCGAGCCCTTCCAATTCGAGGGGGCGCCGCGTATGCGCAACGCCATGTCGGGCATCAACGAACTTCAGGAGCACGTCGATACCCTGATCGTCATCAAGAACCAGCGCCTGCTCCAGGTCTGCTCCAAGGACACCACTCTGGAGGAGGCCTTCCTCAAGGCCGACGACGTGCTGCTCAAGGCCACCCGCGGCATTGCCGACCTGATCACCATTCCCGGCATGATCAACCTCGACTTCAACGATGTGCGGACCATCATTACCGAGGGCGGCGACGCCATCATGGGGGTGGGCTCCCACCGGGGCGAGAACCGGGCGGTGGAAGCGGCCCGCAAGGCCATCAAGAGCCCGCTGCTTGAGGAGGTCTCCATCGAGGGGGCCAAGGGGGTGCTGATCAACATCTCCGCCGGCTCCAACCTCACCCTCTTCGAGGTCAACGAGGCCGCCTCGGTGATCCAGGAGGCCGCCGGCCCGGAGGCCAACATCATCTTCGGCACGGTGATCGACGACACGCTGGTGGACGAAATCCTGGTGACGGTGATCGCCACCGGCTTCTCGCTGCATCGCGAGTTCCGCAGCAGCAGCCGCAACGGCGACGAGCACGGTCGGAGGTGCGACAGGCAAATCCCGCTGCGCCCCCACGTGGGCCGCCACGGGGCCGCCCAGAAGGAGGAGGACCTGGTCGAGGTGGGCGAACAGGAGCGAGCCACGGGCAGGGATTGGCGGCGGGGCGAGCTGGACTATCCGGCCATCCTGCGCAAGATGAAGGCCGGCTGAGCGGGGCAGGGTGGTTGTGGCTGCGGGGAGGGCGATGCATATTTCTATCGTGCGTCGCCCTCGCGCCGGCGTTGTCCGGTGCATCCTTGCCAACCCCTGTCCGGCGCGGGTGCGCCGGACCAGCGAGAAAGGACCCAATCCCCGTGAACAGCCGCCTGTCGAAACTGCTCGCACTCTACCTGCGCCACCGGCCCGAGGAGGCCGGGCTCCAAATCGATACCCAAGGCTTTGTCCGCCTCGACGAGATGCTCCGGGCTGTGCAGGAACGTTACCCCGTGGCGCAGGAGGGGGATATACGGCGGCTGGTCGAGGAGGCCCAGGCGCCGCGCTTTGAGATCGGCGAGCGTGGCATCCGGGCCCTGTACGGGCACAGCTTCTTCGTCGAGCTGGACGGGGAGCCGATGGCGGCCCCACAGCTGCTCTACATGGGGTGTCTGCGCAAGGAGGTGGCGCGGTTCCGCGCTGAGGGGATTAAGCCGGTGGACCGCTACTACGTACACCTCTCCCTCAGCCGCGAGGCGGCTGCCGAGCGCAGCCACCAGCCCGGCGATCCCTGCGTGATCGAAATCCTCGCCGCCCAGGCCCAGGCCGCGGGCCAGCAGTTCCACAAGCGGGGCGAGGTGATCCTCACCGGGCAGGTTTCGGCGCAGTTTGTGGGCGAGGCCCACGACGTGGAACTGCCGGAGGGGGCCAGGCGGGCTCCCCAGGAAGGCGAGCGGCGCGAAAGGCGGCCCGGCGACCACCGGCCCCCAACGGCGAGCCCGTCCCGTTCCGCCTCCGCCGCCCAGGCGTCGGAGCCAGCCTTCGGCCGGCGGCCGCGCAAGGCCACCGGCAGGCGTTAGGCCGGTGGCGCTGGCCGAGGCCGAACGAGCCGGCTGCCGACGGCCTGAAAGAGCCGATTCATGGCCCCGTACGAAATAACCCTCCGAGACTACTGGCGCATCATGCGCCGGCGCAAGGGCATCGTCATCTTCACGGTGGCCCTGCTGGGGTTCTTCAGTTTCCTCATCACCCACATCTGGAAACCGGAGCCCATCTACAAGGCCGTTTCCAAGGTGCAGATCGCCTCCCCCGAAAGCCTGGCCTCTCTCAACGCCCAGTACATGGGTTTTGGCGGGGGCGGCAGCGACCAGTTGGAAACCCAGCGCTCGATTATTACCAGTTTTCCGGTGATCCGGCGCACCGCCGAGTACCTAAGGCTTTTCGAGGGCAGCCGTACGGAGGAGGACTCGACGGCGATGGTGCTGGGCCTGCAGGCCCATATCAAGACCAGCCAGGAGGGCTACACCAACATCATCGGCATCGAGGCCACCGGGTCGCAGGCGGAGGCGGCGCGCGAGCTGGCCGACGCAGTGGCCGTGGTCTTCGCCGAGTACAAAAACGCCCAGAAGAACGAAAAGTCTAAGCAGCACCGCATCTTCGTCGAGCAGCAGCGCGAGCGAGCCCGCCTGGCCCTGGCCCTGGCCGAAGATTCGGTGCAGGCCTACCGCGAGCAGCAGCAACTGGTCTCCATCGACGCCCAGGCCGGGTCCATTCTCAGCCAGATCAACACCGCGAAGCAGACAATCAACCAATTGGACCAGGACCTCCGGGGCATCGAAACGATGCTGACGGAGATCGACCGGAACCAGGCACTCTCAAAGCGCACCATGCAGGGGGCTTCGCGCACCAGGGTGGGCGAAGCCTTCATCTCTCTCACCCAGCAGCTCAACAACCTGCAGCTGGAACGCAGCTCCATGCTGGTGCAGTACACCGAGGACCACCCCAAGGTGCAGCAGGTGCAGGCCAAGGTCGTCGAGTTAATTAGGAACCTCAAGGACGAGCTGCGGGCCAGGCTTCAGGTCCTGGCCCACGACCTGGAGGCCGCCCGCGTGCTGCTGGCCAGAGCTCAACTGGAATACGACCAACTGCCCATTAAGGGCCAGGAACTGGGCCGGCTCCAGCGCGAGGTGAACCTGCGCCAGCAGGTGGTGGGGGTCCTGGAGGAGGAATATCAGAACGCCCGCATCCGCGAGGCGGACCGCATCGAGGAGGTGACGGTGCTCCAGCGTGCGGTGACCCCCTCGGCGCCCACCAACCCGCAGAACCCGGCCCAGCGGGCGCTGGTGGGGGTGATCCTGGGGTTGGTGCTGGGCATCGTCTTCGCCGTGGTCGCCGAATCGCTGGACACCTCCATCGGTACGGTGGAGGACGTGCAGGAATACACCGCCACCCAGGTGGTGGGCATCATCCCCTCTATCAATCTCGATGACGTGCGCGCCTCCCTGCGGCGGCGCAACCTGGACATCAGCGACGAACGCACCGTGCAGCGCAAGGCGCAACTGGTGGCCTTCTTCGACCCCCAGTCCACCATGTCCGAGTCCTACCGCACCCTGCGCACCAACATCGAGTTTGTCACCGTCGAAAAAGGCGTCCGCTGCCTGATGGTGACCAGTTCGATGTTGCGCGAGGGCAAGAGCACCACCATCGCCAACCTGGCCATGACCATGGCCCAGTTGGGCAAGCGCACCCTGCTGGTGGACTGCGACCTGCGCAAGCCCACCATGGCTAAGCTCTTCGGCCTGGACAATGAGCCGGGGATGACCGAGGTGATCGTGGGCAACTACGACTGGCACCAGGTTATCCGCACCGTCACCGACATCGTCACCGGCGGCATGGGCATGGAGGACATCCTCCAGACCCAGGGGATCAGCAACCTGCACATCATCCCCAGCGGCTCCATCCCGCCCAACCCGGCCGAACTGCTCAACTCGCGGCGGATGACCGAGTTCATCGCCCAGGTGCGCGAGGCCTATGACGTGGTGCTCTTCGACTCGCCCCCGGCCCTGCAGGTGACCGACGCAGCCATCCTGGGCAAGAAGGTGGACGGAGCGCTGATGGTCTACAAGGTCGGCGAGGTGCCCCGCGCGTCGCTCAAGCGCTCCACCTCGCTGCTCAAAAGCGTGCAGATCGACCTGCTGGGCATTGTCCTCAACGGCCTGCACGCCGCCGACGTGAGCATGGAATACCAGGACCTGGGCTACCGCTCCGATTACCGCTATAGCGCCGAGTCCAAGGCCCAGCCCCGCACCCTGCGCGAGAAGGCCGAGGACCGGTTCCGCAAGCTGAAGAAGCGTCTTAGCGGCGCCGAGGACGCCGACCTGGGGGACGAGGAGGAAGACGAAGACGAAGATGAGCGGCAGTCCCGGGCCGGGGGCGCGGTGGTTTCGGTCCTGTCGCTGTTGCTGGTGGGCCTGGGCCTGGCCTGGCAGAGCGGGTATTTGGCCAAACCCCTGGGCCTGGTGCCAGTGTTACGGGAGTATCCCCCACGCGAGGCCCAGGTGATTACCCCGGTGCCAGCCAAGGTCTTTGAGGAAACCGCCCCGCCGCCCCAGGACACCGCCGCCGTCGCGGTGGCGGCGTCGGTGCCGGTCACAGAGGAGGAGGGCATCGCCGCTGCCGAGGAGGAGATGGTCTTCACCGGGAAGTCAGAGCCGGAGCCGGCCGAGGCCCCTACCGCTCAGGCTCCTGCGCCGGAGGCGGAGGAACCCCCGCCGCCGGCGCGGGTGGCCCCCCGAACTGGGCCGCAGCCGTACGCCATCCACGTGGCCTCCTATCCCCCGGACAGCAAGTGGGCGCCGCGCACCCTGGCCCAGTTGCGGGCCAGGAACCTCGACGCCTTCTTCTCGCCGGTGGTGGTCAAGGGCCAGCCGTACCGGCGGTTGCTGGTGGGCAGTTTCTCCAGCGCCAACGAGGCCCGCCGCCGGGGCAGACAACTCCAGGAACAGGGGGTCCTGGAGAAGTACCGGGTCCTGCGCCTGCCCTACGCGGTGGAGTTAAGCGACGGCGAATCGGCCGCCCAGGCCCACTCCTCCCTTAGGGAACTTGGACCTAAAGAGGCACTGGCCTACGTGCAGCCCCTCAGCGAGAGCGCCGTCAGGGTGCTGGCCGGCGCCTTTGAGAACGCCGCGGCGGCGCAGCATTTTCTGGAACGCGAAGCCGGCGGCGGGCGGGTCGTGCCCCGCTGAGCCGGCCGTAGGCCCCCAGCGGGCCCTTGACCCCGGGACGCCGGCCTACCACCACCCACCTCACCCGCCGCCGGGCCCGGACCCGGAGGGCAGGCACCCCGTCCCATACCACCAACCAAAAACGGACTCCTACCATTGAGCAGCAGATTCTTAAGCTACGGAAAGACCGCAACTTGGGTGCCCGAAGACGCCAGAGCCAGCTGCATCGGGTGCAGGAGATGCGTCTGGCTCTAGGGACCATCCACAAGACCTTGATCGGGCATCAGGTAGCTCCTCTATGCCCCCACCGTGGCAAGGCAAGGTATACACGCTACCCGCGTCCGATCCCTGGTGACCGAGTACAGAGTGATACCTGCAAGATCGCTCCTGGCCTGTTCCAGTATACGGCTATCGATGACCGTACCCGCTACCGCGTGCTGGCCCTGTACGACCGCCGCACGGCCGCCAACACGGTCCTCTTAATCGACAAGGTCATCGAAGAGATGCCGTTCCCTATCCAGCGCATCCAGACTGACCGTGGCCGGGACTTCTTCGCCTCCACGGTCCAAGATCGGCGATGGATTATTCGATCAAGTTTCGACCTGTAAAACCCCGCTCACCCCATCTAAAGGGCAAGGTTGAGCGCTATCAGAAGACGGACAAGGCAGAGTTCTATGCTACCGTCGATCTTAACAGTCCCGATTTGGTGAGCAGTTAGGCTACTGGCAGCATTAAGACCATTGGGCGCGACCCCATGGCGCCCACAATGGATATATACCGCGAGCTGAGTTCAAAGGCTCCCTTCTGGGATGAAGTTGAAGCGCAGTATGACCGATCCAAAAGGAATTATCGGGTACAGAATTATTAGGCCGATTTGAAGCTCTATTCCTTGAAACGAAGTCTGTGAAGCACACAGATCCCGCCCCATTTAGACAGACATTTTTACTGACTCCCATAGTGCGGGGTTCCACCGACTATACCTTCGTCTAGCCGGCTACATTCTCCCAACAACAAACGAAGAGGTCGGCATCTCACGGACGCCGACCTCTTCATTTGCCAGGGCCAATAGCTGAAAATCGCCTATGCCACCTTCCCCGTCGGCCTCCAAGGCCGGAACGCCCCCTTCCCCACCTCTGCCTTTAGCTCGTTCCACCGCCGTCGAATCTTTTCCTGATCAAAACCAGCGAAGGTCATGTTCTTTAGGCAGTGGGCGATGATTGCAGTTTCCTCCACGGTCTCGAGCGTCCGGGGATCGATCTCCATGCCCAACCAGTCCTCCCAGGGAACAAACTGGAGAGCAAACGAAACCAGAGTGTCGGCAAGAGGACTCTCCCGGGACCGGCCGAAGCGGTCGAAGTCGGGCATATCCTTCATCATCCGGCCATCCCGGCCGAAGACTCTGACCGAAGGCGCCGCACCACCCCCTGGCACTAGAACCGAGTCGACGAAAATGTGCACGGTCGAAGGCCGGGGGACCATGTACACCAGTGCCTCAAAAACACTGCCGTACTTGTCGACGTCGTCTCTGGTCTCAGGGTAGGAGCCGAGCAGATAGTACCGTGCCCCTGCCCAGGTAGGATGCCGGCAGATGATCTCTTTCAGTGTCAAGGCGCACCACCTTTCAGTGGGTGGCCCCGTGGCGCCGAAGCACCTCGGGGATGCGGACGAGTTTCCGCGCCATCGCACAGGCCAGGGTAGTCATGCCCATGGAGTCCTTGGCGTTGATGTCGGCGTCCCGCTTCGAGTCGCATCTCGGTTGCCTCGCAACAGTCCCCGTGGTGCATCGCATTCGCGATCAGGGATGTTCCACCGAGCGACGGCGATTGCTCCAGCATGTTGGGCGCATTCATTCGCACGGCGCCGCCGTCGCCAGCGCGGATTTCAGCGAACAGATCCTGGTGAATCATCGCTCGTGCCTCCACTGATATCTCAGGGTTTCCGTATGTCGTAGACCGCCAGCATGTGCTCCCAGTCCCGCTCAAGGACATCCACAGCTGAAGGACATTGGGTCCGATATCTCTCGCCAAAGCCCGCCTTCCGCGTCTCTGCCTCCTGCCGGGTGGCGGCCGCAGGTATAAGGGCCAACATGGAAAGGGCGCGGCACTGCTCTTCTTTGGGTAGCTGTCCCAGGACGCAGACGAATTTGTGAAACCAGGACAACTGATGGAGTCGTTTGGGCCACGCTATTTCAGGTGACGACCAGGCTTTCAAGCTGCCCCCTGGCAACACCAGCAGCGGCACGACAAGGCCGCGATTGTCGAGCTGATACTGTAGGGCCAGCCAAGCCTCCGGCGACTCCTTGAAGCCCGCTATTAGGCCCAACACCTCGGCTGGCCCGCCGAAGGGCTCGCCGATCACCACCAGCAGGGTCGCGGTCTCCTCCCCTCGGCCTGTCCTGACGACAAGTGTATCGGCCCAGGCTAGGCAGATCCTCGGGACATCTAAGCGGCGCTCCCGCCACTGGTTCTGGTCGTCCTCCCAGGCTTTGCGCAAACGCAGCATACTTTCGGCCGGGAGCTCGGTTGCGGTTCCCAGAAGGCTGAAGACCGCTTGGTCGAAATCCTTCAGGGCCAGCGCATGGAGGAAAAGATCTGGCAGCAACACCCCCGTTCCTCGCTGCGGGTAATGAATCTGGGGAGGAGTGTACTTTTGTACGGGTCCCCCCCGCCTCTTGTGCGAGGCGCACGGATGGTCACCTCCCCGCATTGGAGCCTGACCGTGCGTGGCCTGCTGTAGCCGTTGCGAGAGCGCGGCTTGGCCGGGTCCTTCTGCGTCCGTACATGGCGAGGCCGACCCAGGTAGTCGGCTATTTCTGCCTCAAAGAGCGCTTCCATCATCGTCTCGATGCGGCGGCACAACCATACTTCAACATACTCTCTGGCCGGGAGCGAAAACGAGGGTTGAGTTGCTATAGCGGTCGACATAACGGGCCAATCAGGGGGCATATATGAGTGTAATCCGAAAGAGAGAACGCAAATACACTCAATCATGTGTGGATACCAATCATACCGAATGTTTACCCGCACCGTCAAGTAGATTGCTGTGCGGGTGCCTCGAGCGAGGAGTTGGCTGGTTCGTAGCCTGGGGAGGCCGACCGCGAGAGCGAAGCGTCCCAGACATGAAGGGGTAGACTCGGAGGGGCGACGGCCGGGTTACGGGGGTGGTGTAAAGTGGTGCGCCTGTTTTGGGCTATTGTGGCCCAAAAATACACCCCGAAGCGTGTGTGCTACGCTGACCAGTGTATATATCGGGCAGGTGAGTGCCCACTGGAGTTGACCCGTTTTGGTGGACACCTTATCACTTGAGTGAAAGGAGTCCGCGATGCCGAGATCACGCCCACCCTATCCGCCGGAGTTTCGGCGTCAGATTATCGAGCTGTCTCAAGCGGGTCGCAACCCGGAAGAGTTGGCCCAGGAGTTCGAGCCCACCGCCA
>VGJS01000046.1 GCA_016867395.1 Candidatus Handelsmanbacteria bacterium | reverse complement strand
GCATTGGCGGTGCCATTCTCGATCGCAGGATCCATCTCGCAAAACCGGAATCTGACAAAAGCCTGCGCACCGCCTGAGAAATGGAAGATAGGGGGAGACCACGACCTCACGCCGATTCATGCAACAACGCCCAAGGATGTTGAAGTTTGTGCGTGCCCTGGGCCTGCCCAGCCGGTAGGTGAACCCGCACCGCGTCGCACGGGCGGCCCGGCTCTATGCCAGCAACAAGGAAGCCGGCCAGGATCTGGGCATCGACGCTGGGAGCTTTGGCCGGCTGTGCCGGCAGTAGGGCATCCAGACCCCACAGGCCCGCCGTCAGCGCCGCTGGCAGGAACACCGGCAGGTCGGGGCAGAGGGACCCAACCTCTGAGCGAGTAACGCCTCCACCACCGACCCGCTGCCCGCCTCTGGTGGGCAGCGGGTTCTTTGTTGCTCCTCCTGCTCTTGGCAGAGGGGGAAGCCTTACCCTATCTTGTAGGCCATCCCTCACCTCGGAGACCCAGCGCCATGGCCAAAACTTGCTTTTTGTATGTGGGCACTTACACTCGGGGCTCTTCCCCGGGCGAGCACCGCAAGGAGGGCATCTACGTCTTTCGCTTCGATGCCGAAACCGGCGCCCTCGCAGGGCTTGGCGCCACTGCCGGCCCCCTCGACCCCGCCTTCCTGGCCCTCCATCCCAATGGCCGCTTCCTCTACGCCGTCGGCGAGATCCTCGACTACCAGGGCAAGGAGAGTGGGGCGGTGTACGCGTATGCCCGGGACCCAGTCACCGGCACCCTCAGCTATCTCAACGAGCAGCCCTCCCTCGGCACCTGGCCCTGCCACCTGAGCGCCGAGGCCACGGGCCGCTACCTGCTGGTGGCCAACTACCTGAGCGGTAGCGTGGTCATGCTGCCCATCCGCCCCGACGGCAGCCTGGGCGAGGCCGCTGACTTTGTCCAGCACCAGGGCTCCAGCGTCAACCCCAAGCGCCAGGAAGGGCCACACGCCCACTCCATCATGGTCTCCCGGGACAACCGCTACGCCTTTGCCCCCGATCTGGGCCTGGACCAGGTGATCTCCTACCGCCTCGACCTGGAGCGCGGCAAGTTGGTCCCCAACGACCTCCCCCATACCCGGACTGCCCCGGGGGCCGGCCCGCGCCACTTCGACTTCCATCCCAATGGCCGCTGGGCCTACCTGATCAACGAAATCGGCAGCACCCTTTCGGCCTATGCGTACGACGCGGAAGGCGGCACCCTCACCCTGCTCAACACCGCGCCCACCCTGCCCGCCGGCTTCAGCGGCACCAGCCACACCGCCGACATCCACGTCCACCCCAACGGCAGATTTGTCTACGGCTCGAACCGGGGCCACGACAGCATCACCATCTGCGCCATCGACCAGACCACCGGCCAGGTGGCGGTGGTGGGCCAGGAGCCCACCCAAGGCAACACCCCACGCAACTTCGCCATCGACCCCACCGGCACCTTCCTGCTAGCCGCCAACCAGTCGGGCAACATCGTCGTCTTCCGCATCGGTCCCAATACCGGCCGCCTCAGCCCCACCGGCCACAGTGCCTCGGTGCCCTCCCCTGTGTGCCTCAAACTGATCCCGGCCTAGTAGAGGAGAAAACGGCATGGCAGACGACCCAAACCCCGGCATCTCGCGCCGCGGTTTTCTCAAAGGCGTGGGCGGCGGCCTGCTCGGCAGCGCGGCCCTCGGCGAGGGTCTGATCGGGGCCCAGGTGGCCGCCGCCGCCGGGCCAGAGGCGATCAGGGGCCTCCAGACCATCCAGCTCAGCATCAACGGCGCCGCCCGACCGGTCTTGGTGGAGCCGCGCACCACCTTGCTGGCAGCCCTGCGCGACCAGCTCCAACTGACCGGGGCTAAGGAGGTCTGCGACCGGGGCCAGTGCGGGGCCTGCACCGTGCTGGTGGACGGGGAGGCGGTGCTGGCCTGCATGATCCTGGCCCTCGACGCGCGCGGACACGAAATCATCACCGTCGAGGGCCTGGCCCAGGGCGAGCAACTCTCCCCGGTGCAACAGGCATTTGTCGAGCACGACGCCCTGATGTGCGGCTTCTGCACCCCCGGCCTGGTGATGGCCTCCACCGCCCTCCTGCGCCACAACCCCAGCCCCACGGCAGAGGAGATCCGCCTCGGGGTCTCGGGCAACCTCTGCCGCTGCGGCACCTATCCCAAGGTCTTCGCCGCGGTCGAGGACGCCGCCCGTCGGATGACGGGAGGAGGCTGAGGCATGGCCTGGAAACCGCTCAACGAGATGCAGGTGCTCAGCCAGCGCCGGCCCCGCCTCGAAGCCCCCCTCAAGGTCAGCGGCCAGGCCAAGTACACCTACGACCTCCAGTTGGACGGCCTGCTCTACGGGGCCCTGCTCACCTGCCCCTACCCGGCGGCCCTGGTGCTGCGCATCAACGAGAGCAAGGTGCGCCGGCTGCCCGGGGTCCGGGCAGTGCTTACCGACGCGCACCCCACCGGCACGGCCCGCTACGCCGGCGAGTACCTGGCCGCGGTGGCCGCCATCTCGCCCCAGATCGCCCTGGACGCGCTCGAACTCTTTGAGGTCGAGTACGAGGTGCGGCCCTTTGTGGTGGACCTCGACGCCGCGATGGAGGAAGGAGCGCCCAGGGTCTTTGCCGAGCGCGGCAATATAACCGATTCAGAGACGGATGGCAGCGGGGACGTTGAAGCCGGCTTCGCCGCCGCCGAGGTGATCGTCGAGGCCGAGTTCCGCACCCAGGTCCAGACCCACTCCTCCCTGGAGACCCACGGCAGCGTGGCGGTCTGGGAGGGGGACCTGCTCACCATCTACGACTCGACCCAGGCGGTCAACGGGGTCCGCGAGGGGGTGGCCCAGACCCTGGAACTCCCCGCTGACCAGGTGCGGGTGATCTGCCAGCACATGGGCGGGGGCTTTGGCAGCAAGCTGTGGGCCGGACGCTACACCGCCATCGCCGCGCGTCTGGCCAAAGCCGCCGGGGCCCCGGTCAAGCTCATGCTCTCGCGCCGCGACGAGCATCTGAGCACCGGCAACCGCCCCAGCAGCCTGCAGAAGCTCAGGCTGGGGGCCAAACGCGACGGCACCCTGGTGGCCTTCTCCGCCACCACCTGGGGCAGCGCCGGCATCGCCGGGGGCGCCGGGGTGGCCCTGCCCTACGTTTACACCGGCCTGCCCGCCTGGAAACACACCCACGCCGACGTGTACACCAACGCCGGCGAGGCCCGGCCCTTCCGCGCCCCCGGCAGTCCCCAGGGCTGTTTCTCCATGGAGCAGCTCATGGACGAGATGGCCGAGAAGCTGGGCATCGACCCCCTCGAATTCCGCCTGCGCCACGATGCCAACCCCGTGCGCCAGCACGAGTGGCGCCTGGGCGCCGAACGCATCGGCTGGTCCAAGCGCCAGCCCTCAGGCAGCGGCAAGGGTCCGCTCAAGCGCGGCCTGGGGCTGGGGGCCAGCCTCTGGCAGGTGGGCGGGGGCGGCAGCCGCGCCGAGATCAAGGTCTTCGCCGACGGCGCGGTGGAACTACGCATCGGTACCCAGGACATCGGCACCGGCACCCGCACCATTGTCGCCGCCATCGCCGCCGAGGAGTTGGGCCTGCCCATAGGCGCCATCCGGCCCCTCATCGGGGACAGCGACTACCCCTACTCGGGCGGCTCCGGGGGCAGCACCACCGCCCCCTCGGTGGCGCCGGCGGTGCAAAACACCGCCGAAAAGGCGAGGCAGCAGGTGGCCGAACTGGCCGCCCCGCACCTGGGGGTGGCCCCCGAGCAGGTGCGCTTTGCCGGCGGGCGGGTCCACGGCACGGGCAAAAGTCTATCGTGGCGGGAGGTCTGCGGGCTTTTGGGCGCCCAGGTGCTCAGCGCCAGCGGCCAGTGGGTGGAGGGGCTTTCTTCGAGCGGGGTAGCCGGCTGCCAGTTCGCCGAGGTAGAGGTGGACGTGGACACTGGCCGCGTCCAGGTGCTGCGGGTAGTGGCGGTGGCCGACTGCGGCCTGATCCTCGACCGGCTGACCACTGAGAGCCAGATTAACGGCGGGGTGATCCAGGGCCTTAGCTACGCCCTCTTTGAGGAGCGGTTCATGGACCCCGCCACCGGCACCATGGTCAACCCCGAGTTCGAGAACTACAAGATCGCCGGCGCCTTCGAGACCCCCCAGATTGAGGTGCTCCTCTTCGACGAGGCCGAGCGGGGGGTGATCGGCGTCGGCGAGCCGCCCACCATCCCCACGGCCGCAGCCATCGCCAACGCGGTGTACAACGCCATCGGGGTGCGGCTGCGGCAGTTGCCCATGACCCCGGACCGGGTGCTTCAGGCCCTGTACGGCTGAGGAGGGAGCGATGAACGACTTCGAGTACCTGGAGCCCACGCGCCTCGAAGACCTGCCCGGCCTCCTTGGCAAGCGCTGGGGCCAGAGCGCGGTGCTGGCCGGCGGCACGGATCTCCTGGACCAGCTCAAGGAGCGGCTGATCCAGCCCGAGCGGGTGGTCAACCTCAAGCGCATCGAGGTCCTGCGCGGCATCAAGGACACCGGCACGGGGCTGGAGATCGGCGCCCTGACCACCATCGCCCAACTGGAGAAGCTGGCGCAGTACCCGGTGCTGGCCCAGGCCGCTTCCTCCATCGCCACCCCGCAGTTGCGCAACATGGGCACTTTGGGGGGTAACCTGTGCCAGCGGCCCCGCTGCTGGTACTTCCGGGGCCGGCAGTACCCCTGTCTCAAGAAGGGGGGGCACAAGTGCTACGCCGTGGAGGGGCTCAACAAGTACAACGCCATCCTCAACGGTGGCCCCAGCTTCATCGTCCACCCTTCGGATGCGGCCCCAGCGCTGTGCGCCCTGGGGGCCAGCCTGGAGATCTACGGCCCCGGTGGCCGGCGCGAGGTCCCCATCGAAAGCTTCTTCCAGCTCCCCGACGAGAACCTGCGCCGCGAGAACCTGCTCCAGCCCGACGAGGTCCTCACCCGCGTGCGGGTGCCGGCCCTGAGCCCTGGCACCCGCTCCACATATCTCAAGTTCCGCGAGAAGCAGTCCCTGGACTTCGCCCTCAGCAGCGTGGCCGCGGTGCTGGTCATGGATGGAAAGAAGGTGGAGTCCGCGCGGCTGGTCCTGGGCGGGGTGGCCCCCATCCCCTACCGGGTGCCCAGGGCCGAGGCCGAACTGGAGGGCAAGGCGCTCTCGGCGGCGAGCATCGCCAAGGCCGCCGAGGTGGCGGTGGAGGGCGCCCAGCCCCTGGGGGGCAACGATTTCAAGGTGCCCCTGACCCGGAATCTAGTGCGCCGCGCCCTGGAAACCCTGGCGGCCTGAATCAGTTCACCATCTGCATCAGGCGCTGGGTCATGGAGCTCTCCTGGGTAAGGGCGTAGATGATGATGTTGACCGCCATCTGCAACTGGCGGGTCGAATCGCCGCCGTGCCGCTCCTTCATCCAGCCCCATTCCGTGTAGGAAGAGACCCCGGCCAGCCGGCCTTTGACAAAGTACCCGGTCAGGGCGTTCCACGGGTTTAATTCGCTTTTCTGGCCCAGGGCAGGTGGGTACCCGGAGGTCATGCCGCCCTTGATGTCGAAGAAGGCGGTGAAGATGGGGTGGTTCTCCGGCAGGCGCTCGCTCCAGAAGTCGCGGCCGTTCACCAACCCGCCGTACTTCTCCAGGGCCTCGCCCCAGATGGCCCCGAACACGAAGCCTCCGGCCAGCAGGTACTTGGACAGGTGCGCCATCTCACTCTCATTGGGCGTCCCCTGCGGGATGATGATGGGCACCTCCAGCAGCCGCTCGTCGTCAAAGGCGATGCTGCCGATGAAGTCGGCCTGCAGCCGGGAGTACTCGTTCACCGCGTCCCGCAGCCGATCCACCTCGCGGACATTGACCGCCCCCCAGCCCACGTTGCCCGCGGCCACCGCGCTGGCCAACATCACCTGGGCGAACTTGACGAACCCCTTGAGATTCTGCCGATCCTTGCCATCCTGGATCACCATCGCCCGGTACCGGCCCGTGTCCATGCTGTTGACGTCCAGCATCTCCAGGGCCATGTCGATCTTGTTCGAGGTCATCCGCGACTTGGCCAGGCCCTGCGCCATCAGCCCCGGCTCCATTTCCATCCCCCCCTGGGCCCGCTGTCCAACTGCCGGGGCAAGGCAATGGCGCTGACCCCGCTGCCCTGGCTGGCGATCAGGCCCCGGGTGTCAAAGGCCGCCGTCGCCCGCACCTCGTCCATGCGCGCCGCCGACACCTTCACCTCCCGCCGCACCATCTGCCGTTTGGGCTGGGGTACCTTGCGCAACTCCAGGGGAGTGGTCAACACGGGATCGCGCCGGGTGAAGAACTTCACCTTGGCCGGCTCGGCCACTGCCCCCTCCTCGACCATGGTGGCGGTGGTCACGGCGAGGATCAGGGCGATGTGCACCACCACCGCGATGCCCAGCGACCACCAGTACAGCCGCCGCAACCGGCGGAACAGGGCCTCGACCTGCTGCTTGGCGACAGGCATCCCTGCTGAAATGCCGGTATTCACCCCCAAGCGCTCCTCTTTACTTGCCCCCTAAGGAAAGTCTATATTTCTTTCAGCCTTCAGGCAGGACAGGAGGACTAGGACCATGACTCAGCCCATCTGCAAGAACCTGCGCACCAAGAAGAGCTACATCCCCGGCTACCAGGGCCAGGACTTCCTGACCCGTGAGCATCCCCGCGCCCAGTACTTCTGCCTCAAGACCCTGCACGTGATCGGCAAGGACGACGACATCGTCTCGCCCAGGGCCTGCGCCGAGGGACGCGCCTGCTTCGCTCCTCTGCTCAGTCCGGTGCCGGCCTGAGGCTCAATCCACCCGCAACCGCACCCAGCGGGTGTGGGTGACCCCGGCCACCGTGCACCAGAAGTAGGTCAGCAGATCCCCGTCCTCCAGCAATACCCCGCCCGGCTTGCCAAAGGCGATGAGCAGGTGCTCGGCCAGGAAGTTGGCGTGTTGGGGTTTGCCTAGCGTGGCCTCGACCCCGGCGTCGAAGACTACCACCTCCCCCTCCAGATCGTAGTTTTCCAGATCCTCGGTGAGAGCCACATGGATGCCCTGGGGTTCGCGGCGGAAGTTGTGGATGGCCGCCACCCGGCCGTCGCGCAGCAGGATGGGGGTGCAGACCTGGCCGCGCAGGTTGGTGGGCCGGGGCGTGGACCAGGTGCGGCCCTGGTCCGCGGAGACGGCCCAGTGGTTGTCGAGGTCTTCGGAGGTGCCGTACTGGTGGGTCCAGAAGAGGGTGTAGATGCGGCCATCGGGCAGGAGGGAACACATCTGGTCCCACCACAACACCTTGCCGCTGGGGTCGTCGGCCACCGTGGTCAGTTCGCCCCAGGTCTTCCCCTGATCCGCCGAGAACACCGCCATCGCCTTCTGGTCCGGCGGGCCCTGGTACCCTTCGGGTTTCCAGGTCTCCAGCGGGTACATCCAGCGCGTCGGGCTCAGTTGCAGGAGGGTGCCGGCCCCGTTCCAGGTGTAGCGCTCGGGCGGCAGGTCCACCGGCACGATCTGGGGCGGCGACCAGGTGCGGCCCTGATCGGCGGACCAGAAGAGCAGCATCTCGGGCCGGTGCAGGGCCTCGGAATCTGGGTCGAACATCGGCCCCTCGCCCACCAGGAAGCGGGTGGCGCTCATCACCAGCCGGCCATCGGGGACGGCGCGGATCTGCGGCCCCCGGTACGCCCAGCCGTCTTCGGGCGCTCCTCCTCCGTGGATGCTGCCCAGGTTCTCCCAGGTCCGGCCCGCGGCCGAGCGCAGCACCTCGATATGATTATCTGACGTGCCCAGGCCGGAACCCACGTGCTGGCAGGCGATGAAGCTGCCGTCGGGCAGGGGGGTGACGAAGGGCATGTACGCTCCCAGGCCCGGCCGGTGCGAGATCTGGCCCTGGTCGGCGATCTTCAGCATGGCAATACTCCTCAGGCTTCTGCTTCGCAGGTGATCAGCTCGACGCGGAACGTCTCAACCGCCAGTCTCAGGGGCCCGCTCCAGGCCCAGCAGCACCAGCAGCCAGGTATTGGCCCAGTAGGAATCGTTGCTGTAGGGATTTTCGGCCGTGGGCCAGTTGCGCCAGTATTTCTCGTTGTGCGGAATGCGGTGGTACCACTGCACCAGCGGGATCGAGGGCATTTCGCCCAGCCAGATCTCCATGGCCTGGCGGAAGAGCGGGATCATCCGCGGATCTTCCGGAGCGATCTGGCCCATCTGGTCGACCAGTCGGTCGAACTCAGCGTTCCTCCAGCGCCAGAAGGACTCGGCCGGAGTGCCGGTGGGCTGCACGAAGCGGCTGTGGTACAGGCGCAGGGTGAAGTAGGGATCGCGCACCGCCCCGCCATTGCCGTACAGAAAGGCCCGGGCCCGGCCCTGGGTGATGCGGGTGGCCGAGTCGCTAGTGGCGCGGAAACCGGCCTCAAAACCGGCCTGCTGCAACTGGGCCACCAGCACCACGGCGAGATCTTGCAGAAAGGGGAAGCTCTCGATGAGGATCTCGAAGCGTTCGCCCCCCTTCTGCCAGATCCCGTCTGCCCCCCGGCGCCAGCCCTGATCCTCCATGATGGCCGCAGTTTGGCGCCGGTCAAAGCTGTCCACGGCATATTGCTCTGCCAGATCCCGCACCTGGCGCGTGTACTCCAGCACCGGCGGAAAATCCGGAAAGGGCAAGAGGGCAAACGTGCCGCTGCCCTGCCAGCCGACATCGATCAGTTGTCGGCGGTCGATGGCGTGGCCGATGGCCCGGCGGATCTGGGGATTGTTGAAAGGCGGCTCCAGGTTGTTGAAGCCCAGGGTGATGGTCCACCAATCCAGACGGCCATGGGGGAGTTGCCGGCCCGTCCAGGTGGAGATCGCAGGATTGGCGTCCACCGCAGACTTGATGTTGGGCGGCCGCAGATCCAGGCAGGAGTCCAGTTCGTTGGCGATCAACTTCTGCACGCGCTTGGCCTCGTCCATATAGGGCAGAAAAACCAGGCGTTCCACCTCGGGCAGGCGCTGGAACCCGGTCTTTGCCGCCCACCAGTCATCGCGCCGGTCCCAGATGCGCTGTCCGGGCAGGGAGAGGGCCAGACGGTACGGGCCGCTGACCACTGGCCAGCCTTTGGCTGGGTCACAGTTGGCAAAGGTTCTGGGGTCCTGGCCTTTCCAGATATGCTCGGGCAGAATGAACAAACCATTGTCTGAGTTGGGGGCGAGATAGGAGAGGACAAACCGGGGATTGGGCGCGGTGAGGCTGATGCGGGCTTTCAGGTCGTCCACGGCCACCGCATCCTTGACCCAGGCCTGCATATCGGTGGAGAATTTGAGTTCAGGGGCGTACTGCCGCAGCATGTCGATGGTGAACACCAGATCGTGCGCCGTCCATGGCGCCCCGTCGCTCCAGGTGACGCCCGGGCGGATTTTCACCTCTACTTCGGTGTAGTCTGGGTTGAAGGTGTAGCTCTGGGCGATCCAGGGGATCAGGTTGTCGGTTTCGCGGTGGGGATTGTAGAAATAGAGCGGCTCATAGAGGAAGTTCCAGCCGGTGCGCGAAGAGCCGGTGGGGATATAGGGATTGAAGGAGTCGAAGTCGGCGATCTGGCCGGCGCAGGTATTGGGTTCGGCGCAATCCAGGACGAGGGTGCGGTTGCGGGGCACCTGTTTGAGGCCAGGGCCGGATTCGGGGGAGGAGCCACAGGCGTGCAGCGCGAGGGCGAGGGCGAGGGCGGCGAACCTTATCATCGGGGTCCCAGGCCGTCGAGGAGGGCGTCGGGCAGATAGAGAGGCTGATGTGCGCCGGACCGGGGCGGCTGGTACACCACCAGGTCCGGCTCGGTGCGCCGCCAGTCCTCGGTGTAACAGGCGGGGGACCTCACCTAACTCTGGGCGGGTTTCAGGTTGAGCAGCACCATCAGGAAGGTGCGGTGCCAGTAGGCGCTGTTGATGTAGGGGTTCTCGGCGCTGGGCCAGTTGGTCCAGTAGGTCTGGTTGTGCGGCACCCGGTGGTACCACTGCACCAGGGGGATGGAGGGCAGCTCGCGCAGCCAGATCTCCATGGCCTGGCGGAAGAGGGCCAGGTTCTGGGGGTCCTCCGGGGCGGTGCGGTTCATCTCGTCGACAATGCGGTCGAACTCGGGGTTGCTCCAGCGCCAGAAATACTCGGCAGCCGTGCCGGTGGGCCGCACGAAGTGGCTCTGGTACAGGCGCAGGGTAAAGTACGGGTCGCGCACTGCCCCGCCGTTGCCGTTCATGAAGGCCCGGGCCGTCCCCTGGGTCATGCGGTCGTAGGAATCGGAGGTCATGCGGAAGTCGGCGTCAAAGCCGGCCTTCTTCAGCTGCGCCACCAGCACCGGGACCAGGTCCTGGAAGATGGGGAAGATGTCGATGACCACCTTGACCCGCTGCCCGCCCTTGGCCCAGAAACCCTCCCCGTCCCTGGCGTACCCTCTGGCCTGCATGATCCGGGCGCTTTCTGTCGGATCGTGTTTGCCCACCGGGTACTTCTCCATCAGGTCGGCGATCTGGTCGGTGTACTTGCGCATGGGCGGGAAGTCGGGGAAGGGCAGCAGAGAATAGGAGCCGCTGCCCTGCCAGCCCACCTCGATGAGCTGCCGGCGGTCGATGGCGTGGTCGATGGCCCAGCGCACCTGCGGGTCATTGAAAGGGGCCTCCAGGTTGTTGAAACCGAGGCACACCGGCCACCAGTCCAGGTACCCGTGGGGCAGGTCCCGCCCCGACCAGGTGGTGAGGGTGGGGTTGCTGTCCAGGGCGGACTTGATGTTGGGCGGCCGCATATCCACACAGGTGTCCATCAGATTGGCGATCAGGTTCTGCACCCGCTTGGCGTCCTCCAGGTAGGGCAGGAAGATGATCCGCTCCACCTGGGGCAAAGGGTTGAAGCCGCTCTCCGAGGCCCACCAATCCCTTCTCAGGTCCCAGATCCGCTGTTCCGGCACCGACAGGGCCATCCGGTACGGACCGCTGACCACCGGCCAGTTCCTCGCCGGGTCGAAGTTGGTGAACTGTTCCGGATCCTGTCCCTCCCAGATGTGCCTGGGGACGATGGGCACCCCGTTGTCGAAGTTGTGGGCGAAGTAGGAAAAGAGAAAGCGCGGGTTGGGCGCCGTCAGGGTGATCCGGGCGGTCAGGTCATCCACCGCCACCGCATCCTTCACCCAGTTCTTCATGTCCGTGGAGAAGAGCAGGAGCGGGGCGCGGCCCTTGAGCATGCTGATGGTGAAGACCAGGTCGTGCGCGGTCCAGGGATGCCCGTCGCTCCACTTCACCCCCGGCCGGATCTTGACCACCACCTCGGTGTAGTCCGCATTGAACTGATGGCTCTGCGCGATCCAGGGGATCAGGGTGTCCTGCGATCCGTAGGCGTTGTAAAAATAAAGCGGCTCGTAGAGGAACTGGTACCCGGTCCGCGACGCCTGGCCGGGCACGTACGGATTGAAGGAGGCGTAGTCCTTGATCTGGCCAGAGCAGGTGTTGTAGTCCACGCAGTCCATGATCAGGGTCCGGTTGCGAGGCACCTTGCGCAGTTCGCCAGTCCCGGCGCTTCCCCCTCGGTCGGGGACGAGTTTTTCTCCTTGAGAGGACTGGTCGGCAGGGCCGCCGCCGCAGGCATACAGCAGGAGCAACACCAAGGGGAAAAGGTTCTTCATCGTCTATTCCTTCCTGAAAGTGCCCGAACCAGTAAAACTCTCCGAGCGGCGCCAGTCTGGCTGCCACCACAACTGCGCCAGGGGCCCAGTGGCTTCGTCGAAATCGTCCACGGCGATGTTGAGACGGAACTCCCGCCAGTTCTCGCCCTGGCGCTCGACGAGGTAGGAGAGCGGGATGGCGATCTCGGTGTTGTGGCCTTTGGGGGTGGGCACACAGACGGCTGCGACGCCCAGTTCAGCCAGTGCCTCGGGCATGTAGGTGACCATCTTCCCTGGGGGCTGGGCCGGGCTCAGAGCTACCAGCAACTGGACCTGGGGGTCGCCATCCGCCTCGCCGCGGTTGGTCGAACGCGCCGGGTCAGCCCGGCCATCCACCCGCACCTCGATCCCGTCCTGTTGCCAGGCCACCTCCTGGAGGTAGACGGGCCGGTCGTCGGTGACCTCGATGCCCAGGTAGAGGTGCTTTTCGCCGATAAGCACGCCAAAGCGCCACGAGCAGTCCGCCGGCCCGGTCCACGAGGAGGGAGCCACTCTGATCTGCGCCGGCTCTTGCACCGCGAAGGGCAGCGCCTCCCAGTCGCCCAGGTCCCCGTCCACTGCGAGAGGACGGGGGCTGCGGGGCGCCCCGTAACGCCGGGAGATGGCCAGCTGGGTCTTGCCCTCGATGACGGGCAGTTTCACCTCGTCCTGCTGGTACGCCGCCTCCCAGCGCAGCACCAGGGGTTTCAGCCCGTCCGCGGCCAGTGGCGCCGCGGCCTGTACCTCCAGGTCCAGCAGTTGCACCGAATTGGGCGCCACCACCGCTGCCAGCGAATCCGGATGCACCGAAAGCTGCGGATGGCCGTCAAATCTCCCCTTGAGTTGCAGGGGCACGTCGGCGTCGTTCTTGAGCCGCAGTTGGGTCCGGCCCGCGACAAAGGGCTGGTCCTCGGCGAAGATGGGCGAGGCGGCGATCACCCCGCCCCAGACCAGTGGATCCACCAGGGCGGCGATGCGCTGGGTGCGGATGTTCTCGTCCCAGATCCCCTCTAACAGCAGATTGGCCACCCGAGGCCCCTGGCGGGTCATGGTCACCCAGACCACGTGGTCGAACTCGCCGAAAACTGGGCCGCGCAGGTTGCTGCCCCCGCCGGTGGTGGCTAACACAAAGTAGCCGGTGTGATTGCGCTCGTGCTTGAGGTAGGTGTGGTAGTGGCCGGCGAAGACCGTGTGGGGCCTCCCCTTGAGCAGTTCCTCCACCTTGGCCCAGCCCGTGTCCTCCTGGTAGTCCCATAGGGGCTTGTGCAGGAACAACAGGGTCCAGCGCACCCGGGGATTCTCGCCCAGGGCCCGGGCGGCGTAGTCGAGCTGTTCCTGGCTGAGGTGGGTGGCCTGCTGGTCCTCGCTGTTGAGACAGAGGAAGAGCACGTCGCGGTACACGAAGTGGTAGTAGGAGGCGCCGAAACGCCGCTGCCATTCCCCGGCCATGACCGGATTGCTGATATCGTGGTTGCCGGGCACGTAGAAGAAGGGCATCTCCAGCCGGGAGATAAACCCCTGGAACTCCCGCCACTGGGCCTCCAGCACCTCCTGTTGCTCGGTATACCCCTCGATCAGGTCGCCCACGCTCATCACGAACTCGGGCTGCAGCAGGTTCAGCTTGCCCACCGCGTCCTCGAAGACCCCCGGACGGTGCCCGCCAGTGCGGTCGGTGACAATGGCGAACTGGAAGTGGTCGGGGTCGTTGTTGAGGTTGAGATGACTCCAGGGATTCACCTCCTCGACGGCGATGCGCGGCCGGGCCGGCTCTTCGGCGCCCAGGACCAGCGGCCACGCGGCCAGGACGAGCAGGGGCAGGATCGCGTACATGGCGCACCTTTCTCTGCGGCGGCTTATGGGTGAGGAGCGCCTCCCTGCTCCAATACCTGGCTCAACTCCTCGCCGGCCAGTTGAGGCGCACTGTCGTAGAGGTAACAGGCGGCGGCGCGCTCTGGTCCGGTGCGGTACAGGGGCGGCAGGGCCTGGAGACAGCGGGGCTGGGCGTGGGGGCAGCGGGGGGCGTAGCGGCAGCCGGCCGCGACCAGGGACTCCTCGGTTTCCTCCTTCTCGGCCACCGGCTCCTCGATCCACCCCTGCCCAGGGTCGGGCACCGGGATGGAGCGGATCAGCTCCTGGGTGTAGGGGTGCTTGGGGTTTTTGATCACCTGCTCCACCTCGCCGGCCTCGGCCACGGTGCCGTGGTAGAGGATGACCAAGCGCTGGCTGACCTGGTACGCGGTGGTCAGGTCGTGGGTGATGTAGAGGAAGGAGATGCCGAACTCGCGGTGGAGCCGGTGCAGGCTTTCGAGGATGGTCGCCCGCAGCGAGGCATCCACCATCGAGACCGGCTCGTCGGCGATGATCAGCCGGGGCTTGAGCAGCAGGGCGCGGGCAATGGTGATGCGCTGGCGCTGGCCGCCCGAAAGCTGGTGCGGGTAACGCCCCAGGGTCTCCTCGGGGCGCAGACCCACCGTCTCCAGGGCCTCGACAATCAGTTGCCGCCCCTGGGCCGCCGAGGATGCCAGCCCGAATCTGGAGATAGGGGTCTCCAGGATGTGGTCCACCTTGTAGAAGGGATTGTACACCTCAAAGGGGTCCTGGAAGATGGCCTGCACCTCGTGTCGGAACTGCCGCTGTCCCTCCCGGTCCAGCTCGCGCAGGTCCCGGCCCCGATAGAGCACCTGGCCCCCGGAGGGCTCGGCGAAGCCCAGGAGCAGGCGGGCTACAGTGGTCTTGCCGCTGCCGCTCTCCCCGGCGATGGTGATGAAGGCCGGCACCTCGTCATCGAGGCGCAGCGAGAACCCGTCCACCGCCACGTTCTCGTGCGGGACGCCCCACATTCCCCCGCCGCTGTGGAAAACCTTGCGCACCTGGCGCGCTTCGAGGAGCACGCTCACGCCTGTGCCTCCTCGTGCAGGAGGCAGGAGGCCAGTTGCTGCGGGGCCACCTCCCTGAGCTGGGGCTCCTGGCTGGCGCAGCGGGGCAGGGCCTTGGGGCAACGCGGGTGGAAGAGGCAGCCCCCCGGCGGGTTGAGCAGGGAGAGCCCCACCCCTGGAATCCCCTTGAACTCCCCCTTCTTCTCGAAGGAGGGGATGCTGGCGATCAGCAGTTGGGTGTAGGGATGCTGCGGGCTGCGGAAAATCTGTTCCACCGTGCCCACCTCCACCAGCTTGCCCCCGTACATGATCCCCAGCCGCTGGGCGAACTGGGCCATCAGCCCCATGTCGTGGCCCACCAAAAGCACCGTGGCGTCCAGGCCCTCTTGCAGCGAACGGAGGGTCTGCATGATCTGGCGCTGCACCACCACGTCGAGGGCGCTGGTGGGTTCGTCGGCCAGGATCAGCCTTGGCTTGAGGGAGATGGCCTGGGCGATGCAGACCCGCTGTTTCATCCCCCCGCTGAGTTCGTGGGGATAGCGCCGGGCCACCTCGGGTTTGAGGCCCACGGCCTGCAACAGCTCGGCGAGGCGGCCCTCGCCGGGGGGCTGGCCGTGCTCGCGCATGGTCAGGGCCAACTGCTCGCCGATGCGCAGCACCGGGTTGAGGGAGTTCATCGCCCCCTGCGGGATCATCGCCACCCGGGCCAGGCGGGTCTGCCGCACCTGTTCCGGGTCGAGGGCGAGCAGGTCGGTGCCTTCCATCAGGGCCTTGCCGCCGGCGATGAAGCCGGGCTTCTTGATCATGCGCAAAAGCGCCAGGATCAGGGTGGTCTTGCCCGAGCCTGACTCCCCCACCAGGCCAAAGCGCTCCCCGGAATACAGAGTGAGGTCCACCTCGTTGACGGCCCGGGCAACGCCGCGCCGGGTCTCGAAGTGGACCCGCAGATCGCGGATCTCCAACAGCGGAGAGGCCATCAGACCGCCCTCCGCTGCTTGGGATTGGCCAGCTCGTCGAGGCCGGCGGCCACCAGGAAGAGGCCCACGAAGAGCAGCACCAGAAAAGCGATGGGGATGGACCACCACCACCACATGCCGCGGATCAGGGCGCTGAAGGTGATGGCCCAGTAGATGGTCATGCCCATGGTCGGCTCGTTCTGCGGCCCCAGACCCAATGCCTCCAGGCCGATGGTGGCGAGGATGGCCCAGGAAACCGCCCCGACGAAGCTGGCGGCCAGGTACGGCAGCAAATTGGGGAAGAGCTCCTTCCAGATGATCTCGAAGGAGTTCATGCCGTTGAGTTTGGCCATCTGCACGTAGGCCCGCTCGCGCAGGGTGAGCACCTGGGCGCGGATGGTGCGGGTGGGCCACATCCACGAGAGGGAGGCCACCACCAGGGCCATTAGTTCGATGCTGATCTCCTCGCGCACCGTAGAGGCAATGGAGATGAGCACCACCAGGCTGGGCACCGTCAGCAGGGTGTCCACGGTGCCCCGGATGACCGTGTCGATCTTGCCGCCGAGGTACCCGCTGACAAAGCCCAGCAGGATGCCCAGGCCCAGGCCCACCCCGCCGGCCAGAAAGCCGATGCGGATGGTCAGGGGCATGCCCACCACCATCACTGTCAGGAGATCCCGACCCGCGTCGTCGGTGCCAAAGAGGTGCTCCCACGAGGGGGCCTGGCGCGGGGTGGTGGACAGGGGCTGGGCCAACCCCGGGTCCACCAGCAGACGGCCCACCACCCCGAAGAGGATCAGCACCGCGATCATGCCCAGGCCGATGCCCAGCTTGGGATTCTCACGCAGATAATAGAGGAAGGAGCGCAGCCGTTCCATCAGCGGCGGTGGGAGATGCGGGGATCGAGTAGGGGGTAGAGGAAGTCCATCAACATCGTCACTAGGCCGATGGAGAGGATGATGACAAAGACCACCCCGTTGATGGCCGTATAGTCAGAGGACTGGATGGACTGGAAGAGCAGGGTGCCCACCCCCGGATAGGCGAAGACCACCTCCACCAGCACCTGGCCTGCCACCACGTTGGCCAGGGACAGACCCAGGGCCGTGAACTGGGGCAGGAAGGCGTTGCGCACCGCATAGCGCAAGAAGATGGTGCGGTCGCGCAGGCCATTGGCCTCGGCCAGGGAGATGTAGTCCTCCCCCACGGTGCTGACCATCATCCCGCGCATCCCCAGCCCCCAGAAGCCGACCGCGGCCAGCACAATGGAGAGGGCCGGCAGCATCGAGTGGTGCAGCACCTCCAAGGCAAAGTCGAGGTTCCAACCCGGCAGGGTGCCGGGGGCGTACCCGCCCGACAGGGGAAAGAGCTTCAGTTCCAGGCCCAGCACATAGAGCAGGATCAGGCCCAGCAGGTAATAGGGGATGGCCGAGAGGGTCATCAGCGGCACCACCAGCCCCTGAAGAAAGCGCGGGGAGCGGGGCCAGGCCACCAGGGCCCCGGCCAGGGTGCCAAAGGAGAAACTGACGAGTGTGGATACCAGCAAAAGCCCCAGGGTCCAGGGCATGGCGTTGCCGATCATCTGCCCCACCCTGGCCGGGTAGTTGGCCAGGGAATAGCCCAGGTCCAGGCGCAGCAGGTCGCCCAGGTAGTTGAAATACTGCACGTAGAGGGGCTTGTCCAGGCCGAACTTGGCCTGGTACGCCTTCACCATCTCCTCCACCCCTTCCTGGCGCAGACCGCCGCTGGCAGCCAACTGGCCCAGCTTCTCGCGAATGGGATCGCGGCCCGTGCCCAGGCGCGGGACAAAGAAGTTGACGCTGGCCGCCGCCCAGATCACCAACAGAAACAGGGCGAAGCGCTTGAGTGCGTACCCCCAGTGCATGAGGCCCTTTCGGCGCTGAAAAGAGGTGTTAAGTTATTGCGGCGGCCCCCCCGCTGTCAACATGATTGACCGGCTCCAGGTTTTTGCCTACTCTCCATTTTAGAGCACACAGGAGCGCATCCATGAGCCTGCCCGCCATCTGGTACCTGCCCACGCCCAACCATACCCGCACCGTCTTCGCCCCCCCCGCGTACCAGCGCCTGCTCGACAATTTCGCCCTCACCGCCAACCCCGGCCCCAGCGGGCTCAGCGCCCAGCAGGTCGAGGAGGGGATCGGCGATTTCGAGGGCCTGGTCACTGGCTGGGGCACCCCGCCCCTGAGCCCAAAGGCCCTGGAGCGGGCGGGCCGCCTGCGGGTCATTGCCCATTCGGCCGGCTCGGTGAAGCACCTCTTCACCCCCGAGCAGGTCGAGAACCAGTTGCTCCGGCGCGGCATCTGCGTGGCCAGCGCCAACGGGGCCATCGCCCTCAACGTGGCCGAGCACACCGTGGGGGCCCTGATCGCCATGAGTCGGCAGTGGTTCACCCACAGCCGCAACATCCGCGAGAAAGGGATCTGGCACGATCCCCCCATCCCCAGAAGCAGCCAGCACCTGCGCGGAGCCGTTCTTGGCCTGATCGGCGCCAGCACCGTGGGCCGCGAGGTGATCCACCTCCTCCAGCCCTTCGACGTGACGATCCTGGTCTACGACCCCTTTCTCAGCGACTGGGAGGCCGGCCGGCTGGGGGTGGAGAAGGTGGAGTTGGACGAGGCTTTCCGCCGCGCCGACCTGGTGACGGTCCACGCCCCCAAGATCCCTCAGACCTACCACCTCATCGGCGCCCCGCAACTGAAACTGCTGCGCGATGGGGCGGTCTTCGTCAACACCTCGCGCGGCTCGGTGCTCGACCACGAGGCCCTGCTGGCCGAGGCCCGCACCGGGCGCATTCAGGTACAACTGGATGTCACTGATCCCGAACCCCTGCCCCCCGACCACCCCCTGCGCGCCCTGGAGAACGTGGTGATCACCCCCCACACCTCGGGGGCCGGCCAGTACGGGTACCACCGCATCGGCGAGTACGCCCTGCTCGCCCTGGAGGCCTTCTTTCAGCGCCGGCCCGTGCCCGGCCAGGTGGACCTCAAACGCTGGGCGCAACTAGCCTGACGATGAAGGCCGCCGCCATCACCGGCCCACGCCAGGCCGCCCTCCTCGACAAGCCCGACCTCCAGGCCCGGGGCAACCTGGTGGTGGTCGAGGTGCAGGCCGCACCCATGTGCACCGAGTACAAGGCCTACCGCGAGGGTCACCCCAGCCAGAGCCTGGGCCACGAAGCGGCCGGCAGGGTGGTCGCCGTCGCCCAGCCCGGCCCGGTGCAGGTGGGCGACCAGGTGGCGGTGATGCCCCAGTACTCCTGCGGCCGCTGCGCCCTCTGCGTGGCCGGCGACTACATCCACTGCCAGCACCTGCTCGACACGGGCGAAATCGGGGGCACCGCCACCTATGCCTAGTACCTGCTCAAACCGGATTGGCTGCTCCTCCCTCTGGGCGAGGAACTCTCCTACAGCCACGGCAGCATGGCCTGCTGCGGCCTGGGTTCCACTTTCGGGGCCATGCAGCGGCTGGGGGTGAGTGCTTTCGACACCATGCTGATCACCGGCATGGGCCCGGTGGGCCTGGGCGGGGTAATCAACGGGGTGTATCGCGGGGCGCGGGTCATCGCCGTGGAGCAACACCCCTACCGCCGGCAGCTGGCCCTGGGCGCCAGCGCCGCCCTCGACCCCGGCGCCGGCGACCTGCTGCCGGCGATCACGGACCTGACCGGCGGAACGGGGGTGGACAAGGCCATCGACTGCTCCGGAGCGGCCGCGGCCCAGCGCCTGCTCAGCGCCGCGGCGCGGCCAGGTGCCCTTTAGCGGCGAGGCCGGCGTCCTCGAGGTCGGTGTCAGCCGCGACCTGATCCGCAAGGGACTCACCCTGCACGGCTCCTGGCACTGGAACCTGGCCGACGCACCCAAGTTGATGCAGCTGATCCACCGCTGTGGCCCGCAGCTCGGCCGCCTGATCACCCACCACTTCCCCCTGAGTGGGGTGCAGGAAGCCTGGGAACTGCAGCTGCGAGGTGAATGCGGTAAGGTCATCCTCCAACCCTGGGAGTGAAGGGATGCGCAACCCGACCGTGGTCTTCACCGCCCCCAGGCAGGTGGCCGTCGAGGATCGCCCCCTGCCCGTCCCCGCCGCCGGCGAAGTACTCATCCAGACCCATCGCACCCTGATCAGCACCGGCACCGAGCTGACCATCCTCAACGGCCAGTTCCCTGTCCACTCCCGCTGGGCCGACTACGGCCGTTTTCCCTTTGTGCCCGGGTACGACCACATCGGTGTGGTGGTAGAGGTGGGACCCGAGGTGGACCGCGCCTGGCTGGGACTCAAGGTGGCCTCCTATGCCTCCCATGCCGCCTACGTGCTGGGCCGGCCCGCCTCCCTGCGCCAGATCCACCGCGAAATCCCCGACGAAGAGGCCACCTTTTTCACCCTGGCCGAGATCGCCATGAATGGCGTGCGCCGGGGTCAGGTGACCTGGGGTGAAACGGTAGCCGTCTACGGCCTGGGCCTCTTGGGGCAGTTAGTGGCGCGGCTGTGCCACCTGGCCGGAGCCGGCCTGGTGATAGGGGTGGATCTGGCCCCCGGCCGTCTGGCCCTTTTCCCCCGCTTGCCCCGCATAGCGGCGCTCAATCCGGCCGAGGGCGACCTGGTCGCTAAGGTCCACGCCCTCACCCGCGGCCGCCTGGCCGACGTGGTTCTTGAACTGACCGGCAACCCCGAGGCCATCCCCGGAGAGTTCGCCTTGCTCAAACGGCAGGGTCGCATGGTGCTCCTTAGCAGCCCGCGCGGCCCCACCTCGCTCTTCGACTTCCACGATCTGTGCAACTCCCCCAGCTACACCATCATCGGCGCCCACAATTCCTCCCACCCTGCCCACGAGACCCCGCATCATCCGTGGACCCAACAGCGGCACGCCGAACTCTTCTTCGACCTGGTGGCTGAGGGGGAACTGGAAGTTGCCCCGCTGATCAGCCACCGCCTGCCCTGCACCGAGGCGCCCCGCATTTACGCCGCATTGCTGGCCGATCGCTCCCAGGCGATGGGAGTGGTGCTGGAGTGGGAGGGAGCTCAAACCTGAACCGAGGAGTCCCGCGCCATAGCAGCCATAGAACTGAAAAACAAGCAACCGCTCAACCAGGGTGAACTAAGCAGGATCGACGCGTACTGGCGGGCGGCCAATTACCTGTCGGTGGGCCAGATCTACCTTTTGGACAACCCACTGCTGCGCCAACCCCTGAGGTTGGAACACGTCAAACCCAGGCTCCTGGGCCACTGACCCCCGGACTCACCTTTATCTACGCCCACCTCAACCGCCAGATCAACAAGCGCGACCTGAACGCCCTCTACGTCACCGGGCCTGGGCAGGGGGGCCCTGGCCTCGTGGCCAACACAGACCTGGAAGGGACCTACAGCGAGATCTATCCCGACATCTCGCCGGACGAAGAGGGCATGAGGAAACTTTTCAAACAATTCTCCTTCCCCAGCGGCATCCCCAGCCACGTAGCCCCCAAGACTCCTGGCTCCACCCACGAAGGCGACGAACTGGGCTACGCGCTCTTAACACGCGTACGGCGCGGTCTTCGACAACCCCGACCTGCTGGCCTGCTGCGTGGTGGGCGACGGCGAGGCCGAGACCGGGCCCCTTGCGGCCAGTTGGCTTTCAAACAAGTTTCTCAATCCGGCCCGCGACGGGGCCGTGCTGCCTATTCTCCACCTGAACGGCTACAAAATCGCCAACCCCACGGTGCTGGCGCGCCTCAGTCTGCAGGAATTGACCAACCTGCTAGAAGGCTACGGCCATCAGGTCTACTTTGTGGAAGGCGAAGACCCGGCGCTTATGCACCAACGTATAGCCGCTAATTTAGACGCAGCCCTCGCCCGCCTCCAGCGCCAGGCCCGCACCAAAGGCTTCACCGAGCGGCCCCGCTGGCCGGCCATTGTGCTGCGTACTCCCAAGGGCTGGACCGGACCCAAGGTGGTGGACGGGGTGCAGATCGAAGGCACCTTTCGCTCCCACCAGGTACCCCTCTCCAAGTTGGCGGCCAAACCGGGTCACCTGAAGCTGCTACAGGAGTGGATGAGAAGCTACCGTCGCGAGGAACTCTTCGGCGATGGGGGCAAACTGCGGCCCGAGCTGGCGGCCCTGGCGCCCCGGGGCGAACGCCGCATGGGCGCCAATGCCCACGCCAATGGCGGGGCCCTGCTCAGGGATCTCAAGATGCCCGACTTCCGCGACTTTGCCGTGGCTGTGCCCACGCTCGGGACCGCCAAAGCCGAAGCGACCCGGGTGATGGGCCAATTCCTTAAGGAGGCGATGCGCCGCAATGCCGATCAGCACAACTTCCGGGTGATGGGACCGGACGAGACCGCCTCCAAACGGCTGGGGGTCCTCTTTGGGGTCACCGACTGGGTCTCCACCGCCCAGATCCTGCCTACCAACGATCATCTCTCCCTCCGAAGGCCGGGTGATGGAGGTGCTCAGTGAGCACCTGTGCCAAGGCTGGCTGGAGGGCTACCTGCTCACTTGCCGGCACGGGTTCTTCTCCTGCTACGAGGCCTTGATCCACATCATCGACTCGATGTTCAACCAACGCGCCAAGTGGCTCAAGACCACCCGCCACATCCCCTGGCGCCGGCCCATCGCCTCCTTCAGCTACCTTCTCACTTCCCATGTGTGGCGACAGGACCACAACGGTTTCAGCCGCCATGACCCCGGCCTTCTCGACCACGTGGTCAACAAAAAGGCCGAGGTGGTGCAGGTCTATCTGCCCCCAGACGCCAACACCCTGCTCTCAGTGACCGACCACTGCCGGCGCAGCCGCCACTATATCAACGTGATTGTGGCCGGCAAGCAGTCCGCCCTCCAGTACCTCGACATGGACGCGGCCATCAAACACTGCCGCTCCGGGGTGGGCATTTGGGAGTGGGCCAGCAACGACCAGCAGGACGAGCCAGATGTGGTGATGGCCTGCGCCGGCGATGTGCCCCCCCTGGAGACCCTGGCTGCGGTGGACCTCTTGCGCCAGCACTTCCCGGATCTCAGGATCAGGGTGGTCAATGTGGCAAATCTGATGCCCCTGCAGCCTGCCAGCGAACACCCGCACGGCCTGTCAGACCGGGATTTCGACTCCCTCTTCACCCCAGACAAACCCATTATCTTTGCCTTCCACGGCTACCCCTGGCTAATCCACCGGCTCACCTACCGGCAGACCAACCACAGCCATCTCCACGTGCGCGGCTACAAGGAGGAGGGCACCACCACCGCTTCCTTCGATATGGTGGTGCTCAAAGAGCTGGACCGCTTCCACCTGGCACTCGATGTCATCGACCGGGTGCCCAGGCTGGGATACTCCGCCGCCGACGTCAAACAGGCCCTGCGCAACCGACTCATCGAACACCAGCACTACCTCCAGGTCCACGGCGACGATATGTCCGAGATCAAGAATTGGCAGTGGCCATACTGAGACCAACTGATGTGGCGGAGAGATGACCCCGGAACCCCTTCCCGGGGAATGACAGGGAAGGGAAGTCCGCGGCAAACTTCCCCTTGCCCCCGGCCCTCCTTTCGGCGTATCATATCCGTACCTCATTGCAGAAGGAGGACTGCTTGACACATTTCTCCTGGGCCATCGACGGCAGTATCGTCGGCCTGTACCTGCTGGCGACCATGATCGCCGGGGTGGCGGTGCGCAAGTACGTGGGCAAGGTCGAGGACTTTCTGGTCGCCGGCCGCGAGATGAACGTGTACCTCGGCATCGCCTCCCTGGCGGCCACCGAATTCGGCATCGTCACCTGTATGTACACCGCCCAGAACGGCTACAAGTACGGCTTTGCCGGCGCCACCCCCGGCCTGCTCAACGCCGCGGCGATGTTCCTGGTGGGGTACACCGGCTTCTGTATCAAACCCCTGCGCGACTCAGGTGTGGTGACCATCCCCGAACTACTGGAAAAACGCTTCGGCAGTTTTGTGCGCTGGCTCGCCGGGGTGGTAATCGTGCTGGGCGGCCTGCTCAACATGGGGGTCTTCCTGCGGGTGGGCGGCGAGTTTCTGGTAGTCACCTGCGGCCTGAACCCGGGCACCCTGGAGATCACCATGACCGTCCTGCTGGTGGGGGTGGCAACCTACACCATCATGGGCGGTATGCTCTCTGTGCTGATCACCGACTTCCTGCAGTTCGTCGTGATGAGCATCGGCCTGATCGCCGTGACCATCCTGGTCCTGGTGGAAGTGGGCTGGGACCGGCTGGTAGGCGCGGTAACCGAGAAGATCGGCCCGGGGGGATTCAACCCCATCATCAATCAGGATCTGGGCTGGGACTTCATCCTCTTTAACCTCTTCCTCAACACCGCCGTGGTGCTCACCTGGCAGACCTGTATCGCCCGGGTCCTGGCCGCCAAGGACACCAAAACCGGCCGGCAGGTCTACACCCGCACCTCCTTCTTCTTCGTCTGTCGTTTTCTGATTCCGGGGATCTGGGGCATCGCCGCCCTGGCCACCCTCACCCCGGCGATGTTCGCCGGCCTCTCGCCGGCCATGCAGGAGAATTCCTCCCTTTACGCCATGCCCCTCTTCCTCAGCACCCTGGTGCCGGTGGGGCTGATGGGCCTCCTCATCGCCGCCATGCTGGCCGCCGACATGTCCACCGATTCCTCCTACATGCTCACCTGGGGTGGGGTGATTTACAACGACATCATGGCGCCCTTCCGCAAAGGCTGGTCGGAAAAAAAGGGGCTGCTGTGGAACCGCTTCATCGTGGCGGCCATCGGCATCTTTCTACTTTTCTTCGGGTTGTGGTACAAACTCGAGGGCGACCTGTGGACCTACCTAACCCTGACCGGGACCATCTACCTGGCCAGCATCTCCACCCTGCTCATCGCCTGCTGCTACTGGAAACGGGCCAATAACTGGGGTGGCGTCGCCGCCATCGTCATCAGCGCCACCATCCCGCTGGGCTTCCTGGTGCTGGAAAAGGTGGATGGAGCCACCGCCAAAGCCATCGGCCCCTATTCCTCGGGTATCGCCGCGTATCTGTTGAGCGGGGCGGCCATGGTGATCGGCTCGCTGCTCAAGCCGCGCAAGGATTGAGGGAGGGAATATGGGCGAACACTGGTTCTGGTGGCTCTTGACCGCCGCCGTGGTGGTCTGGTACTCGACGGTGGTGATCTACGTGGCCTTCCGGGGGCTCTTCGACATCCGCAACATGCTCGAACACCTGGGCCGCAAACAGCGGCAGGATCAGCCCTGAGGCAAGGGGCCGAAGGTGGCCTCCAGCACGGCCCGCACCCGGCCCACCTGGGCGGAGCTGAGGGCCGGCAGGGGCGGACAGGGCAGGTGGTTGGGGTAGAGGCCGTAGAGGCAGAGGGCGGTCTTGATGGACTGGAGCCAGCCCAACTCCACGGCCGCGGCCAGCCAGGGCTCCTCCCAGCGGTAGACCATGGCCCAGGCTTCGTCGTAGCGCCGGGCCACCAGCGCCTCGTAGAATTTCAAGGCCAGCTCCGGGCGGAAAGGGGCAATGGGGCACAAATAGGCCGGCGAGCCCACCTGGAAGCCAAAGGCGAAGTTGCGCATCTGGCCGCCGCTGATCACTGCGAAGTCCTTGCCGGCGGTGGCGCGGATCAGGTCGTAGTAATGATAGAACTGGTCCCCGTCGTTCTTGATGCCGGCGATCTTGGGCCGGCCGGCCAGTTCGGCCACCAGTTCCACCGGCAGGGTCTGGGGGGCGATGTCCCACAAAAGCAGGGGCAGATCGCCGGCCTCCTGCAAAAGGTCGAAGTACCCCAGGGTGAACTCGCGGGTCCGGGGGTGGAAGGGGTGAATCTGCACCTTGACCGCGTCGGCACCCACCTGCTCGGCGTGGCGCAAAAACTCGGCGCTGCGGCGGGCCGGCCAGAAACCGGTGGCGGCGACAAAGAGGGCGCGGCCCTCGTTGGCCCGGGCCACGGCCTCGGTCAGCTGCCAGATATCAGCCTCGCTGAGGCTGGAAAACTCGCTGCTGCCGTAGGTCAAGAGCAGCACCGGAACCCCCTGCTCCCCCAGCCAGCGCACATAGCTGGCCACTGCCCCCAGGTCGACGATGCCGTCGGGGCGGAAACAGAGATTGAGCGGCACCACCGGCCCCTTGAGCCGCGCCACCACTGCGGCCTTGCGCTCCATGCTCGCACCCCTTTTTCGGACAGTATAACGCGGCGATCGCTCAGGCGTCAAGATGGACATCAACGCCTTCAATGCCAGCAGCCTCTGTGAGGCCCTGCCCCAGCCCGCAACCCTGGTGGACCAGGAGGGCCGCATCGCCGGGGTCAACCAGTCCTTCCTCGAATACGCCCGCCAGCGGGGCCGGAGCATCCATCTGGAGGACCGGCTGGGATTCCGTATCCTCGACTTTGCCGGCAAGTGGGAGGAATACCTCCTGATGCAGGGTTTGCTGCGGGAGGTGCTCGAAGAGGGCCGCGAGAGCGTGTTCAGCTGGGCCTCGCCGCGCACCAGCGGCGGCCGGCCGATTTTAGTCGAGGTGCGCGGCCGGGCCCCTGCTGGGCGAGGCGGGCCGGGTGGTCGGCGCCCTCATCCTGCGCGAGGACACCACCGAGCTGAAAAGCCAGGAGGAACAACTGGAGCTGGCCATTGCCCTCTACCAGAACCTCAGCTCCATCCCCCATTTCGTCGCGGCGCTCTTCGACGAGGCGGGCAACCTGCGCTCCATCAGCCCCTACGCCCAGGACTGGACCGGCCTGACCCCCGAGGTGCTGCGCGCCCGGCCGGAGCTGGCCTGGGAACTGATCCATCCCGAGGACCTGCCCGCCCTGCGCGCCGCCTGTGAGCGCGCCGGAACCGGGCAACTGGTCCGCGAATTGGAGTTCCCCTACCGCGGCCTGGCCGGGGACTACCGCTGGGCCTACGGCATCCTCTGCCCCCTGGCCGACCCGCAGGGGAGCATCTACAACCTGCAGGCCGTGTTTCAGGACATCACCGAGCGCAAAGGAGCCGAGGAGCACCGCGCCCAACTCGAAGCCCTGCATCAACCAGATGTGCAAGCTGGAAGCCGTGGGCCAGCTCAGCGCCGGGGTGGCCCACAACTTCAACAACATCCTCCAGGTGATCATGGGCAACATCGAGCTGACCCTGCTCGACGCCCCTGAGTCAGTGCGCTTCTCCCTGGAGGAGGCCGAGATCGCCACCCGCCGGGGGGCCGAGGTGGTTAGCGAGCTCGCTGCCTTCACCCGCGCCCCGCGCCGCCCCCACCAGGCGCCGGTGGACCCGAAGGCCCTGCTGGACCATCTGGTGGACCGCTGCCGCCAGTCCTTCGACCCGCGCATCACCCTGCGCCGCGACGCGGTGGAGGAAAACCGCCTCGCCGCCCCGCTCATCCGCCTGTCCCTGCGCCAGGTGAGGGCCACCGAGCTGAACCAGGCCCCCGGCCCAGGCCGCTGCGCCCAGGCGCAGGTGGCAGACAACGGGGCCGGCATGGACAAGGCCACCCGGGAGCGCCTCTTTGAACCCTTCTTCATCACCAAGGAGGTGGGCAAGGGCACCGGCCTGGGCCTGGCCACGGCCTACGGCATCGTGCGCGATTACCATGGCTGGATCGAATGCCAGAGCGCGCCGGGGGCCGGGGCCTGTTTCTGGGTTTTCCTGCCCCTGGGCGACCCCCACGCCGAGCTGGAGCCGGCCGCCCCGGGCGGCCAGACCCTGCTGCTGATCGAGGACGAGAGCGTGGTGCGCGAGACCGTGGCCCGATTGCGCGGCCGCGCCGGGTACCGCGTCTGCGAGGCCGCCGACGGGGTGGAGGGCCTGGAACTCTTTGGGCAACTGGGCGGCCAGGTGGACCTGCTGAACCTCGGCCTAGCCATGCCGCGGCTATCCAGGGAGGAGGTCCTCGAAAGACTGGCCGCGCTGGCCCCCCGGCTCAAGGTGGTGCTCTTCACCGGGTACGGGGAGGGGTGACAGGGCAGCCCGCAGGTGGTGGAGGTCTTGCACAAGCCGCTGCAGTTCGCCGACATTCTGCAGGCGGTGCGCCGGGCCCTGGACCCGGAGGACTAGTTGAGAGAGCCCAGCCGGGAGGCCAGGTCCTGGATAAGGCTTTTCACCTCGTCGCCGTCCTCGGGCTCGCCGGTGCGGCGCAGGTACTCCTCCAGGGCCTCCAGGGAGCGGCGGCTGTCGCGGACCTGGTAGTACAGGTACCCCAGATCCCGGTAGTCCTCCGCCTCCGAGGGCTGGAGCCAGAGGATCTGTTCGCCGGCGCGGATGGCCTGGGCGAAGCGGCGCTGGCGGATGTGGATTTGCTTGAGGTTGCGCAGCATGCGGGCCAGCATCTGCCTGGGGGAGGCGGCCTGGAGAAAGCGCTCCTCCAGGGGCATGGGCTGGCCGCGGTTGACCCGGCAGAGCAGTTCCTCCAGGTCCTGGGACTGGAGCAGGCGGCCCTCCACGAAGGGGTCGATGAACAGGTCCTCCTCCGGCAGGGCGCAGCGCACCAGGAAGTGGCCGGGGAAGTTCACCCCCTCCAGATCCAGGCCCAGCGCACGGCCCAGCGCCAGATAGACCAGGGCCAGGGTGATTGGGATGCCCAGGCGGCGCTCCAGCACCTCGTTGAGGTAGCTGTTGCGCGGGTCGTAGTAATGCTCCTGGGGCGAGCCCCTGAATCCCTGCTCCTCATACAGGTAGCGGTTGAGCAGTTGTAGCCGCTCCAGGCCGGGCCGGCCAGCCCCGCGCTCCCGCAGCTGGGCGGCCATGGCCTCCAGGCGCCCCACGTACAACTCCACGTCCAGCTCGGGATAGGCGTCGCGGGCGATGAAGAGGGCGCAGCGCACCAGGTCGATCTGCGCGTCAGGGCCCTGAGTCAGGGCGAAGAAGGGGTCGGAGGGAGGGGAGGTCGTGGCCATCGCCGACCAAAATCACCAATAGGGATTACGCTGTCAATGGAAGAGCGGTCCTCGGCCGACGCAGTAGTGCTCGAAGGGGTGCGAAAGAGCTTCGGGGAGAAGGTGGCCATTGAAGAACTGTGGCTGCGCATCCCCGCCGGCTGCATCTGCGGTTTCCTGGGTCCCAACGGGGCCGGCAAGACCACCACCATCCGCATGATCATCGGCATCTTCCGCCCCGACGCCGGCCAGTTGCGGGTGCTGGGACAGACCGACCCCAGCCTGGTCAAGCACCGACTTGGGTACCTGCCCGAGGAAAAGGGCCTGTACAAAAAGATGCGGGTGCGGGATCTGATCCTCTACTTCGCCCAGCTCAAGGGCATGGCGGCCGACCGGGCCAGGCAGCGGGCGAACGAGTTGCTGGCCACCCTGGACCTGGCCGAATGGGCCGACAGGAAGTGCGAGGCCCTCTCCAAGGGTATGGGCCAGAAACTCCAGATCCTCGTCTCCCTGATCCACCGCCCAGAGCTGGTGATCCTCGACGAACCCTTCTCCGGGCTGGACCCCCTCAGCCGCGACGCCATGCGCGACCTCATCCTCGAACTGCGGCGCGAGGGCCGGACGGTGATTTTCTCCACCCACGTCATGGAGCAGGCCGAGCAGTTGTGCGACCGGGTGGTGCTCATCGACCGGGGCCGCAAGCTGGTCGAAGGCCCCGTGGAGGAGGTGCGCGCCAGCGCCGGCCGCAGCGTGCAGGTGGAGGCCGAAGGGGCGGTGGCCTGGGAGCAATTGCCCGGGGTGGCCGGCTTCAGCAGCCATGGCCGCCAGGCCGACCTCACCCTGGCCGAGGGGGCGGACCCGCAGCGCCTGCTGGCCGCCCTGGTAGGCCAGGCCAGGGTGCGGCGTTTCGAGGTGCGCGCCACCTCGCTGCACGAGGTTTTTGTCCGGGCAGTGGGAGGCCGGCGCGATGCGGATCTCTGAGGTCTACCTGGTCGCTCAGCGCGAGTACTTGGAAAACCTGCGCACCAAAGCCTTCTGGATCGGCATCCTCACCTTTCCCCTCATCATCACCCTGGGCATCTGCGTGCCCATCCTCCTGGCCAGGGCCAAGGAAGCGCGCAGCTTTGCGGTGCTCGACCACTCCGGCTTCCTCCTGCGCCAGGTGGAGGAGCAGGCCGCGGCCCAGGACCTGGCCGCGGCCTTTTCGCGGGCCGCCGAAGCCTACCGCCGGGGCGGTCCCGCCTTTGCCGAACTGCCCGAGGCCCTGCGCGGCCTAGCCCTGGGCCTTCTGCCCCTCGAAGAAACCCAGCGGGGAAAGGTCATCGAGGCCCTGGTGCGCGGGGAGGCGCCCGCCGACACCTTCTCCCTGCCCGAGCCGGCCCGCGCCCTGCTGGCCAGGCGGGAGGCCCTGCTGGACTGGCGGCAACAGGTCTCCGCCGCCGAATTGAAGGACCTGGACTTTCCCCAGGGCCGCTACCGCCGCGTGGAGGTGCCCCAAGACGGGAGTGATCCCCAGGCCCGGCTCAACCAGATGGTGGCCCAAGGGGAGATCTTCGCCTATTTCGTCATCGGGCCCGACCCGGTGGCCGGCCCCCAGGATTGCAAGTACGTCTCCCGCAACCTCACCGACACCGAGTTGCACGACTGGTTCAGCGGCCTGGCCACCGCCGCCATCCGCCAGCAGCGCCTGATCCGGGCCAACCTCGACCCCCGCACCGCCCAATGGGTGCAGGCGCCCCTGGAATTTGCCGGCCGTCGCCTCGACGAGGGCGGGGCCGAGCAACGGGTGGCCTTTGGTGACAAGGCCCGGCAGTGGGTGCCCCTGGCTTTTGTGTACCTCCTGTGGTTCGCCGTCTTCACCAGCGCCCAGATGCTGCTTAATAGCACCATCGAGGAGAAGTCCAGCCGCGTCGTCGAGGTGCTGCTCTCCTCAGTGGATGCCGGCGAGTTGATGGCCGGCAAGATCGCCGGCACCGCGGCCTCGGGCCTGACGGTGGTGGGCTCCTGGGCGGTGTTTATCAGCCTGGCAGTCGCCATCGTCCCCGGCCTCCTGGGCGCCTCGGCCACGGCAGTGGCCCAGATCATCGCCAACCCCTTCTACCTAGCCTCCTTCGTGGTCTATTTCTGCCTGGGCTATCTCTTCTATGCCGCCCTACTGGTCAGCATCGGCTCGATGTGCAACAGCCTGCAGGAGACCCAGAATCTGATGATGCCAATCCTCATCCCCATGATGATCCCCCTCTTCGCCATGGTCCCGTTGGTCCAGGACCCCAACGGCCTCCTGGCCCGCGTCCTCTCCTTCATCCCGCCCTTCACCCCCTTTGTGATGATGAACCGTGCCGCCGGCCCGCCGGCCCCCTGGGAGTACCTGGTCACGGCCCTACTGATGGTGGGGTCCATTGCCCTGGCCACCTGGGCGGCGGCACGGATCTTCCGCATCGGCATCCTGCTCACCGGCAAGCGGCCTCGCCTGCGGGAGATCTGGGGTTGGCTACGCTCGGGCGAGGCGCGCTAGACCGGCAATATGCAGGAGGGGTCGTCGAAGGAGGCGGCGTTCACCTGGCGGCCCACGGCATGGGCGGCCAGGTGAACGCCGGCCAAGGGTTGCAGGAGTGCCAGCAAGGGCTCCAGTTCCTGGTGGTCGGGGTCAAGCCACTCTCTCCAGGCAGGGGGCGGCAGGATCACCGGCATGCGGGTGTGGATGGGGGCCATGAAGGCGTTGGCCCCGGTGGTGAGGATGGTGCAGGAGTGGAGCGACTCGCCCTCAGGGGTCTTCCACTCCTCCCACAACCCGGCCAGGGCCAGCGGGGATTCGTCGAGGGCGTGGATATAGGTGGGGACGCGCGCCTCCCCCTCCTGCCGCCACTCGTAGAATCCGCTGGCCGGGATCAGGCAGCGCCGGCGTTTAAGGGCGCTCTTGTACGCGGGTTTCTCAGCGATGGTCTCGCCCCGGGCGTTGACCATGCGGTTGCCGATCTTGGGGTCCTTGGCCCAGGAGGGCACCAGGCCCCATTTGCAGGCGTCTAAACTGCGCGCCCCGCGCTGGCGCACTGCGGCCACCGGCTGAGAGGGGGCGATGTTGTAGCGGGGCACCAATTTGATGGAGAGTTGCTCGATGCCGAATTGTTCTGCCACCTCGGCGGTGGGGTGGTGGAGGGCAAAGCGGCCGCACATGGCTCACCTCAGTACATGTTTTCCGGGTTGGTCACTGGGCACCAGCGTGCGGTGAAGAGGGCGTCGAGCAGGAGGCGCTGGGACTGGGGGGTGGCCATCCGCCGCAGCGCCGCTCCGGCGAAGTAACGCACGTACCGGTCCTCGTCTTCCAGGGTTTCGAGCAGCGGCCCAATAGCCGCCTCGGCCGGCCGGCCGATCTTGGCCAGGGCCAGGCAGGTGTTGTGCCGCACCCGCAGGTCCACATCGCGGATACGGTCGATAAGGGCCGGCAGCGCGGGCGCTGCGGCCGGTCCCACCCGGCCCAGGGCCTCGGCGGCGTGACGGCGCGCCCGGGGGTGATCGTCGGCCAGCAGGCCGGCCAGTTCCGGCACGGCCTCCTGCGCCGCAGGCCCCATATCCCCCAGGGTGTCGGCGGCCATAGCCCGCACGCCCCAATGGCTGTGCCCTGACAGTTCCCGCAGCGGCGCGATGGCCGCCCGGCCCACGATGGCCAGCGCCAATCCCGCCGCGCAGGCTGGGGGATTGGTGCCCCGGGGATTGCCCGGCTCCTTGTGCCACAGATGGTCGGCCACCGCAGCGGCCTCGGCCACCAGGGCCTCCACCAGCGCCGGCACCACCCCCTCCCCGCAACCAGCCAACCGGTAGGCCGCCTGCAAACGAAGCATCTGTTCCCCCTCTCGCAGCTGGCCCAGCAGCTCCGACGTCGACGCACCTCCTGCCGCCCTCGGTGCCTGCCGCAGCCAGTCCCACACACCGGCGTGAACGGGGTCCAGGGGGGGCCCCGTTCCCGGCCACGCGCCGCCCCGGTGGTTCCAGGCAGCGGCCTGCGGCTCGCTCAGGCGCTCGAAGAGGAACTTGAGCATGTAGCGCTTGCGCTCGCTCCGGTTGGGTGTGGCCCGGTGCCAGGCGTCGTAGTGGACGATGGCCACGGTGCCGGCCGGGCCGCACAGGGGCAGTTCGGTCTCGGCAGTCAGCGCCGGATCGGCGCTGGAGACCTGGTGTTGGTAGTGCCGGCCCGGCAGGATACCGGTGGGCCCCATGTCCGGGGTCACCTCCTGCGGGTAGTAGAATGCGAAAACCCAGCGCGGCCGCGGCTGGCGAAGGATCTCGTCGAAGACATAGTTGTCCTTGTGCCAGTTCTGGCCTTTGCTGCCGGGCGGGTTGAGGTGGCAGTGGCGGTGGGGGTTCATCAGATAGTCTGGCCCCAGGATGCTGGCCAGGGCCCCCTGCACCGCGGGGTGGTCGTACACCCGCTGGATCTGGGGCTCCCGGGGCAGGATATTGTTGCCGGGGTTCTTCTCCTTGTCGAAGACGGTCTCGATGCGCTGGTAGATGTCCTGGTGCAGGGGGACAGGGAAATCCGCCTCCACCAGCACGTACCCCTCGCGGATGAACTGCTGCATCTGGGCGTCGCTGAGCAACTGCAGTTTGGCGGCCATCGCGCTCCTCCCTCAGAGGTACTGAAATGCCTTAATGGTAGAAGGCTCATGCACCCGGGCAAGGGAAATACTGTTTCCCAGTCTCCGCACAAGATTTAGGTCACTGCTCTCGCGGCCCTTTTCGAGCGCTTCCCGCAGTAAACCCTGCATCAGGAGGGGCGTTGTTGCATGAAAGATTTCAGCAGTGGTCATGTGTAGTGGAAAAGGCACAGGCTCTCGGGTAGAGTAGAGGGGGATTCGGCCAAGAATGCCCTTCCGCCCACCACCGAAAGCCTGTGTGATGAGGAAGATACCTCGTGTCCCGTCGTCGAACAAGAACCCTGATCCT
>VGJS01000045.1 GCA_016867395.1 Candidatus Handelsmanbacteria bacterium | reverse complement strand
TCCTTCCAGACCCAGACCCAGGCGCGACAGCAGCTTTTCCCTTACATCGAAGGCTGGTATAATCCCCATCGGCGCCACTCCGCCCTTGATTATCTGTCGCCGATCAACTATGAAAAGAGGTATCATCTCTCGGCTTGATCCGAAAGACCAAAACTGTCCACTAAATCGGGGAAACTCCAGTCTGGAGCGACACTGCGAACACCGCCAGCAAATGCAAGTCCTCAGCTGTGGTGGGCAAGGTCAACATCTCGCCGGCCACCTACGAACTAGTCGCGGATTTCCTCCTCTGCGAGTACTGCGGTCGCATCCCGGCCAAAAATAAGGGAGAGCTGGATGTTTACTTCGTGCAGAGCCTGCGGCCGGAGCTGCGGCACAACCACCAACCGCACCTGCCCAACGGCGAATTCTCCCACCGCTATGCCGCCCTGCACCCACAGCCGGGGCCTTCATGAGTGACAAAATCAGAGTGGGAGTGATCGGGGTGGGGCGGGGCCAGAGCTTTGCCCAGGGGGCCAGCGCGGCCCTGGGCATGGACCTGGTGGCCCTGTGCGACACCTGGGAGGAGAAACTGGCCGAGGTTGGCAAGAAGTACGGGGTAGCCACCTACACCGACTACGACAGCTTCCTCGAACACGAGATGGACGCGGTGGTGCTGGCCAACTACTTCCACCAGCACACCCCCTTTGCCATCAAGGCGCTCTGTGCCGGCAAACACGTGATGAGCGAGACGGCCTGCAACACCACCCTGGCCGAAGGGGTGGCCCTATGCCGGGCTGTGGAGCAAAGTGGCAGGACCTACATGCTCGCGGAGAACTACCCCTACACCGCCTTCAACCAGGAGTTCCGCCGCCTGTACCGGGTCGGCGAGATCGGCCAGGTCCTCTATGCCGAGGGCGAGTACAACCACCCCATGGCCCCCGCCGACCGCCTGCGCATCTCCCCGGGCCTGGAGCACTGGCGGGCCTGGATCCCCTCCACCTACTACTGCACCCACGCCCTGGCCCCCCTGGTGTACATAACGGACACCTGGCCTGAGCAGATCAACGCCCTCTCCATCGCCTGCCGCTCCGTGGACGCGGATACCGTGCGGGTAGCCGACCCCGGCTCGGTGATCCTCTGCCGCATGGACAACGGCGCCGTCTTCCGCATCTTCGGTCTGCTGCTGCCGGGGCACAGCAACTGGTACCGGCTGCACGGGGAGCGGGGGGCCATGGAACTGGTGCGCGGGGCGGGGTACTTCGGCGCCGGCCAGATCCGAGTCTGGCACGAGGAGTGGGACCTGCGGCCCGGCCAGGAAAAGGAGCGGATCTACGCCCCCGACTGGCCCGAGCACGGGGACCTGGCCGACCTGGCTGGCCACGGGGGCGGGGATTTCTGGACCTGCTTCCACTTCGCCCACGCCATCCGCTCGGGGGAGCCGCCCTTCCTCGACGTGTACCGCGGGGTGGCCATGTCCTCGGTGGGCATCCTGGCCTGGAAGAGCGCCCTGGAGGGGGGCCGCCCCATCGCGGTGCCCGACTTCCGGGATGAAGCTTCGCGCCTGCTCGTCGCCGACGACCACTGGTCCCCCTGGCCCGAGCACGCCGGCCCCGGCCAGCCGCCCCCCAGTATCCTGGGCTTTGTCCAGCCCAACCCCAAAGGCCAGGCCCTGGCCCGCCAGGTCTGGAACGAGCTGGGCTATACCGGCCGCTGAGCCCGCCCTTGGGCCTTCAGCCGGGCGGTGGGCTGAAGGGATACTCGTCCCCCCACTCCGCCTTTCTCACCGCCGTCCACGCCGCCTTGTCGCTGCGGGTGACAACGATGCTCCGCAGCCCCTCCGGGGTGCACAACTGCAAATCGGCATGGCCGGCGCGACGCCGGGGATGGCGCAGGATGCGGGCCAGGGCCGGGACCCCCGGACTGCGGGCCAGGACCGCGTAAGTGTACTTCTCGTCCTCGTACCCCACCGTCCCTTCCTTCAGCCGCTTTTGCAGCCGCGAGCGCTCCAGTCGCGCCGCAAAATGGCACCAGTCCCCCGCCGGCAAGGGGCAGGCATCCCGGTGCGGGCAGGGGGCCACCACCTGTGCTCCCTCCCCAATCAGCGCAGCGCGCAGCCGCCGCACCAGCCCGAACCCCCGCATGGTGCCCGGCTCCAGCAGCACCAGCGCCTGCCTGGTCGCCACCCACGCCGCCCTCGCCGCGGCGAGGACCTCCTCCTCCCCCAGTTCCCCCAACGCATAAGAACAGACCACCAGGTCGCGGGGTGCCAGGGCCGGAAGGGCGCGCAGGTCACCCCTCACCCAGGTGGCCCCTGCCAGCAGCGGGTGTTCCCCGGCCAGGGACTGGCCCAGCCCGATCATCCCGGCGTCCGCCTCCACCAAAGTCGCTTCCGCCAACCCCGGAAAGACCTCGGCGGCGGCCCAACCCGAGGTGCCCATCCCGGCCCCCAGATCCAGCAGACTCCTCGGCCCGGCCCCGGGCCAGCGCCGGCAAAGCTCGGCTAGCACCCGGTGCAGGGCGGCAAAGGTGGCCGGCAGCCGCGCCGCCGCGTACGCCAGCCGATGGAGGTCGGAGCTTAGGGAGAGGGCACTGGGCTGTCCGGACCGGTACGCCTCGGACAGGGCAAGGGCGGCCTGTCCCAGTTCCCTGGGCGGAAAGCGGCCCGCCTCCTGCTCGATGGCCCGCTGCAACTGCGGAGGGAGGGACATGGCGGGACGAAAGGCTCGGGCTAGCCGGCCAGCAGCCCGCCGTCCAGCGGCAGGCAGACCCCGGTGATATTGCCCTCGGCCGGGGAGGAGAGTAAAATCGCGGCCCGCCCGATCTCCTCCGGGGTGGAAGGGCGCAGGGTGGGGATGTGGTGGGCGCGGGGCGGGCCCAGGCCCAGATCGAAGGCCGGCAGCGGCTCGCCGAAGACATGGTCGGTATCCATGAAGCCGGGCAGGATGGCGGCCTTGGCCACCCCGTAGGCGGTGTCCTTGTCCCACACCGCCTGGGCGTGCACGGAGGAGATGCTGAGGATGCTGCCGGCCCGCCCCTGGATCACCATGCGGCGGGCCGCCCTCTGACTGCACAGCAGGAACCGTTAAGGCAGCCGGCCAGGGTGCGGTCGAATTGCCCCTCCTCGATGTCGAGGAAGGGCTGGTGGCGGGAGTAAAAGGGGTTGTTCACCAGGATGTCAATTCCGCCGAAGCGCTCGACAACAGCGCCGATCATCTCCTCCACCTGGGGAGCCGAAGAGATCGCCGCCCCGAAAAAAGCGCTCTGCCGACCCAGACCCGCAATCAGGCCCAAAGTCTCCCTGGCGTCCTCAGCCTCTTCCAGGTCGTTGATGCCCACCTCGCAGCCAGCCTCGGCCAGGGCCAGGGCGACCCCTCTGCAGATGCGCCGTTCGCCGCCCGTCACCAGGGCCCTCTTGCCCGCCAGCACCATCGCGCCCTCCTTTCAGCCGGCCAGTTGCCGGCGCAGGAGTTCTTCGACCAGGGCGGGGTTGGCCTTTCCGCGGGTGGCCTTCATCACCTGGCCGATGAGGAACTTGATTGTCTTGTCGTTGCCGGCGCGGATCTTCGCCGCCGCGTCCGGGTTGGCGGCGACGGCCTCGGCCACCGCTCGCTCCAGCGCCCCGGTGTCGGAGATCTGCCCCAGGCCGCGCGCCGCGACAACGGCCGCCGGCGAGCCGCTCTCGGCCCAGAGCACCCCAAAGACCTCCTTGGCCGCCCTCTGGTTGATGGCCCCCGATTTCACCAGCCCGATCAGCTCGGCCAAGGCCTGGGGGGTCAACTTGCTCTGCCCGATCCCGACGCCGTCCTCCTTGAGCCGGCGGAAGAGTTCCACCGTGACCCAGTTGCTCACCAGCTTGGGGTCGGCAAGGGAGGCGGCTTCCTCGAAATAGGCGGCCACCTCCTGGTCCTCAACCAGCACCCCGATGTCCTGGGGGGAAAGGCCATACTGGCTGGCAAAGCGGGCGGCCTTGGCCTGGGGCAGCTCGGGCAGGAGGGCCTGCACCCGGGTTATCCAGGCCTCGCCCACCACCACCGGCATCAGGTCTGGCTCGGGGAAGTAGCGGTAGTCCTCGGAGGTCTCCTTGCTGCGCTGCTGGCGGGTCACCCCCGCCTCCTCGTCCCAGCCCATGGTCACCTGCCGCACCTGCCCGCCCTCCTCGAGGACCTGGACCTGGCGCCCGGTCTCGTAGGCGATAGCGTTGCGCACGGCGCGGAAGGAGTTGAGGTTCTTCACCTCCACCTTGGTGCCGTACTCGCTGGCGCCGGCCAGGCGCACCGAGATATTGGCCTCGCAGCGCATGGCTCCCTTCTCCATGTCCCCGCTCGAAGCCCCCAGGTACCGCACCACCTGGCGGATGGCCACCAGGTACGCGTACGCCTCGTCCGCCGATCGCAGGGAGGAGTCGGAGACGATCTCCATCAAGGGCACCCCGGCGCGGTTGTAGTCCACCAGGCTCAGGCTCCCCTGGTGGACCAGCTTGCCGGTGTCCTCCTCCAAGTGCACCCGCTCGATGCCGATGCGCCTGCCCTCCACCTCTACCCAGCCTCGAGTACAGAGGGGCAGCTCGTACTGGGAGATCTGGTAGCCCTTGGGCAGGTCGGGGTACAGGTAGTTCTTGCGGGCAAAGACGCTACGCTCCTGCACCTGACAATCGAAGGCCATGCCGGTCATGGCGGTCAGTTCCAGGGCCCGGCCGTTGATCACCGGCAGGGCCCCGGGCTGGGCGGTGCACACCGGGCAGATGTGGCGGTTGGCCTCCACCCGGAAGTGGTGCGCCGGGCAGCGGCAGAACATCTTAGAGGCGGTCTGCAATTCGACGTGCACCTCCATGCCGATGACGGTTTCGTACTGGCTCACTCGATCACTACTTCGTGCCCGCTCTGGCTGGAACGGTATGCCCCGTCGATCACCTGCACCACGGCCAGGCCGCGCTCGGCAGTGGTCTCGGGCTGCTGGCCCGCCGCCACCCTCCGGATGAAGTGCTCCTGTATCGAAGCCTCGGGGGTGAAAGGAAGTTGGATGTCCACCGGGGTGATTTCCTGGTGGGTCTCGCCCTCGGCGCCCATCACGGTGAGTCGTTTGCCCTGGGGTGCACTCAGGTCGAGGATGGCCCCGCCCTCAGTGCCCATCACCACCAGGCCCACGCCGGGCCGGGTGAAGGAGGCCCAGGTGGATTCGAGGTAGATGGCCGCTCCGCCGGCCATGCGCACCAGCACCACCCCGAAATCGTCCACGTCGGTGTCGGTCATCAGCGCGGTGCGGGTCGTTCCGCTCACCTGCTTGGGGCGGTAGTCGCCGGCCAGCCACATGGCCAGGTCCAACAGGTGCGGCCCCATGTCCATCAGCGCCGCCCCACCCGAGAGGGCCTTCTGGGTGAACCAGGTCTTGTGCCCGCGCGGAAAGGTTCGCCGGCGCAGGGTGTAGGCCCGCACGTAGTAGATATGGCCCAGCCGGCCCTGCTCGATCAGGTGTTTGAGGTACCAGGAATCCGGGCCGACGATCCAGCGGTAGTTCATGGAGATGCCCAGAACCTTGCCGCTGGCCTCGGCCACCTCCTTCATGGCCCGGGCCTCGGCCGGGGTGCGTGCCATGGGCTTTTCCACCAACACATGCTTGCGGGCCCGCAGCGCGTCCACGGTCACAGGCTCGTGCAGGTGATTCGGCAAGCACACGCTCACCGCCTCCAATTCGGGCAGGGCCAGGAGCTGGTGGTAATCGGTGAAGGTGTGGCCGATCCCGTACTCAGCGGCGCTGGCTTTAAGCCGGCTCTCGTCCAGATCGGCGATGCCGACGATCTCGGCCTGGGCAAAGGCTTTGTACGCCTGGAGATGGGCTCGGCCCATCCCCAGGCCGATCACCCCGACCTTCATATCTTTTCCATCACCTCTATCTTGATGTGGTCCGGCCCACTGACAAAGGCGATGCGCATGCCAGTGTCCAGCTTGGTAGGCCCGAACCAGATATTGGCCCCTTCCTTCAGGATGGTGGCGATGGTGGCGTCGAAGTCGTCGGTCATCACCCCAAAGTGGTCCAGTCCTTGGTACCGGGCCAGGGCATTGATTTCGCAGGGGCGGTTGGTGACCATGATCGCAACATCGCCAAGGTGCACCTTGACCCAGGTGGCCCCCCCTCTCTCAAAGGGCGGCTCGCTGATGGCCCCAAAGACCTTCTTGTAGAAGGCGACGCTCCCGTCCACATCCCGGGTCTCGTGGTGGAGGTGGTTCAAGGTGTAAGCAGGCATCATCTTCTCCTATGTATGGCAGAGGTGAATCGCGATTGGCCCCTACGCGGGTTTCCTTCTGAAAGCGGTGTACTTGGGATGGGTCAAAAACTCCTTTAGGTCCACCTTCTCCCCGCCCAACTGATCGGAGAGGTTGGCCCCCAGCACCGCAGTGTGGCTGTTCATGCTGGAAGAGAAGGTATTGAGCAGGAACGAGGCATCCCCCTTTTGCGCCGCATCGACAAAGGCCCGGCTAATGGCCAGGGTGGTGTCGCCGCGTGGCCCGGTCTGGAGGGGATGGCGCAGGGCCGCCGGGTCCACCTTACCCTGGGGTGGATACGGCCCCTCGTAATAATAAGCCACCGGCCCCTCGGCCTCGATCTGGAGGTGTCCGTGGTCCCAGGCGAGATCCTGGTACCCGTCGCCCCAGAAGGTCCGGCGCAGTCGGGTAAAGTTGAGGGTACCCACCGCCCCGGACGCAAACCCAAAGGTCACCGCGTAGCCGCAGGGGTTATCTCCCCCATCGGCGATGTCTTCCGGAGCGCGGGGGATGTAGTTGGCACGGACCCAGGCCACCTCCCCGGCCCAGAAGCGCATCAGGTCCAGGGGATGGATGCCGGCCTCCACCACCGTGGAGCCGGACCAGGCGAGGTTGGCGGCCCAGACCCGGTTGGACGGCCCGCCCAACTCCTCGGTGCGGGTGTGTTTGATCGAGTGAGATTCGAGGGTACCGTTGGTCACCTGTGTCAGCAGCACCAGGCGCTTGTCCCTGAGAAAGTCGCGGATGGCCAGGTGCCAGGTGTCGTGGCGCTGCTGGAAGCCCACGGTGCCCACTACCCCGGCCCGCTGAATGGCCCGCTCCATCTCCAGGGCCTCGTCGAGGAAGAGGCTCACGGGCTTCTCGGCAAAGACGTGGAGGCCCTTTTCGGCGGCGCGGATCAATTCGCCCTGGTGCCGGCCGGGGGGAATACAGAAATACACCGCGTCGAGAGGGGTGTCAAGCAAGGACTCGAAGCGGTCGCAGGTGCGAATCCCTGCCAGGGAAAGGCCGGGCACGAAGCGGCGCAGCTTCTCCTCGGCGAGATTCTCGGAAAAGGGGTCGCACAGGACCGCCACCTGGGTCTCAGGGATGTGCCACAGCGCCCCCAGATGCTGCAAGCCCCGCTGCCCCAGGCCGACGATGCCCACCCTCAATCTGCCTGCCACAGCTGCATCTCCGCTTCAAGACCTGGCAAAAATTCCGAAAAAAAAGTGTTTTGTCAATAGGGGTGGCGCGCCGATATTTTCCTTTTAGGAAGGTCCTGCTTAGAATTGCGGCAACCCACCACAGGAGCCCACCATGGAAGCAGCCACCACGGAGCGGGAAGATCCCGAATGGTCCAACCTCTTTCGCCAGGAGGCCCAGACCCAGCCCCCACTCGAAGCGATCCTGGCCGCGGTGCCGGTCTTCAGCGCCCTCTCTCCGAGGGAATTGTGGGTCCTGGCGCGCATCGTCCATCCCCGCCGCTTCGCCGCCGGCGAGACCATCATCGGCCGCGGGGCCAAGCAGTCGGGTTTCTACCTGATCCGCTCGGGCAGGGTCGAGATCCAGCGCCCCGACGCCCAGGGGCATCCTGACCTGGTGGGCAACTTAGGACCAGGGGAACTCTTGGGGGAGTTCGCCCTGGTGGACGGCACCCCCCGCACCTCGGCGGTGGTGGCGGCCGAGCGCAGCGAGCTGATCGGTTTCTTTAAACCGGACCTCATGGACCTCATGATCACCAACCCCGGCCTGGGCTGCAAGATCCTGCTCAATCTGGCCGAGCAGATGAGCCAGACCCTGCTGGCCGACTACGAGACCCTCAAGGGCCTGGGATACGATTTCCTGCACGAGGACCTGGCCGCTCGGTGAAACCGAAAAATAAAAAGGCCAAGCCCTCTCTGCTGGCCCGCCTTTTCGGGGGCAAGGGCAAGGCCGAGCCGGAGCCCAAAAAAACGCCGGCCCGCAAGAGACCCGCGCCCAAATCCCCGCTTCCCTCCCGGCTGGACCGCTCCATCTCCGAGATCAAGACCATGGTCCGCATCGGCGAGAGCAACCCGGCCCGCCTGGCCACCATCCTGACCAGTATCATCAAGGCCGAGCAGGCCAAGAAGGCCAAGGCCGACGAGGAGTACCGCAAGCTGATCCAGGACATCCTCGACCGCCAGCAGCAGAAGGAACAGGAGCAGGAACCTCTCCCTTAGCGCCGGGGAGCAACCCACTTTAACCTTTCCCAGGGCGCGGACTTACCGCCCTGCTTGCTCTGGCTCCACTCTCCCCTCCCACGTCCTTACCTTCCCAACCACTCCCCTGGGAAAGGCCGCTGGGGTCATCTCCCCGTCGCACCCAAAGTAGCCAGAACCCCCCGCAAATACGCCAAACTCGCCGCGGCAATGGTTCGCGGGTCGGGCATGAAATCGAAGACCTCCACCGAGACGTAGCGCCCGTAGTTTAACTCCTTAAGCGTCTTCAGCACCCCGACAAAATCGCTCTGCCCGAAACCAGGTCCCCGTTTGTTGGCGTCGTTGACGTGGACGTGGTACAGGTGGGACCCTGAATCGCGCAGCAACTGCGGCACCGGCACCGCCTCGCTGGAGCCGCTGCACACATCCACCATGGTCTGGAAACGGGGATGGTTGATCTGGGCCACCATTTGCCGGGCCTGGGCCGCGGTGGTGAAGAGGTTGGTCTGGTCCGGGCTGAGGGGCTCTATGCACAGGTAAACCTCGCATTCCTCCGCCGCCTTCAGGCAGGATTCGAAGACCCCCCGGGTCCGGTCCCAGGTCTGCTGGTAATCCCAGCCCTCCTGCACGTTGCGCTGCTTGGGCGAGCCGATGATCACCACCTGCCCTCCCAGGTCGCCGCAGCAGCGGATCAGGGCCTCGAAGTAATCGCGGGTCTTCTTCCTGATCCCCTCGTCGGGGTGATTGATGTACAACCCGGCCGGGCTGACCAGCAGCCAGTGCAGCCCGGCGATCTCCACCCCGGCGGCCTCGGCGGCCCGGCGGATCTCCCGCCGCCGGCCCGCCGAAATCTCCTCCACCGAAGGGGCCAGGGTGAAGGGGGCGATCTCCACCCCCTGGTATCCCACCTCGGCGGCGTAGGCGAAAATCTCCTCGATGGGCCAGTTCTCGAAGTACTCGTTGCAGGTGGCGAATTTCATCAGCGCTTCTCCTCCTCCGGCAGGCCGAGGGAAATTAACCATGTCACCTTTCCCACGCCAGATGTGCGCTTTTATCGCCTCCCGCACCCACCTTCCTCAGAGAGCCGGGCCGGGCACGCTCCTTGCAGTCCTGCCCGTCCATGCTGCCCTTGGCGCCTTTCCTGCTCCTGGCCGGCCCTGCAAACGCCCAGGACCCCGACCCCTTTGCCGGCAACGACAGCGCCGCCGAACATGAACCGGCCGCCATCCTGTCCGGCGACCTCTCCCTGCGGCTAAGCGCCCCGGGCACCCCCGGCCGCACCCGCCAGTATTAGCGCCTGGCCTGGAAAGGCCCGAGCCAGGAGGCATAGACACTGGTCGAAAGGGACGTGGGTAAAGCGCGCTGGGGCGACTTTGCCGCTGCCCACTACCACTGGCGTCACTCCCGCCGCCTCTTCTCGCTCAGCGCCGGCGATCCGCGCCCCGGCTTTGGGCAGGGGCTGGTTTTCGGCCGCCCAGCAGGGGCAGGGGCCGGACCGGCGCGCCCGGGCGGACCTGGGGTGAAGGGCCGGCCTTTTCTCTGAACTGAGCGCCCGCGCCGCGGCCCCCCGCACCCCCAAGAACCAGCGGGGCCACCTCTACGCCTGCCGGGCCGCCGGCCAGTGGCAGGGCTTGGAGTGGACCTGCCACGTGAGGCGTCTCCACACCACCGCCTACGCCAGCCGCCTCTACGAATATGATCTGCCCGGAGCCGTTGGCCTGCACCCACTATCCGGGACGGGCTGGCGCTGGTACCTGCTGGCGGCTCATACCTGGCGCCCCCTGCGCCTGGCCGCCCGGTAATGCCACCAGCAGGGCCGGCACCACGCCGGCCTCCAGGTGCATCTAGATCGGCCCCGGGGAAGTTGACACGCGGGAAAGCGGTGGATAACTTGAGTTAAACCAACCCGCCCCCGCCGCGAACCCCTGACTCCTATGGCCGAGCAGCGCCATTCCGCCTTCGACCTGGAAGATCGCCTCCGCCGCCTCAACGGGATCGGCGTGGCCCTCTCGGTGGAGCGCAATCTTACCGTGCTCTTGGAGCGCATCCTGCAGGAAGCCCGCAGCTTCACCCGCGCCGATGCCGGCACACTCTTCCTGCTCAAGGGCGAACACCTCAGCTTCGAGATCGCCCAGAACGATACCCTCAAGAGTTTTGCCGGTGGCACCCACGGCAAGATGGATATGCCGCCGGTCCCGCTCAACCGGGAGAGCGTTTCCGGGTACGTGGCCGTCACCGGCAAGGTGCTCAACATCGAGGACGTGTACACAGACCCGGTCTACCGTTTCGAGGGCCCCAAGAACTACGACCGCATGACCGGGTACCGCACCCGCTCCATCCTCGGGGTGCCGATGAAGGACCACGAGGATCAGATCATCGGGGTGCTGCAACTGCTCAACGCCCTCCACCCCCGGACCGGCGAGGTGCTGCCCTTCTCGGCCGAGGACCAGTCCCTCATCCAGTCCCTGGCCTCCCAGGCGGCGGTGGCCATCAACAACGTGCTGCTGATCGAGGAGACCGAAAGGCTGTTCGACTCCTTTGTCGAGGTGATGGCCACCGCCATCGACGAGCGCTCCCCCTACACCGGCGGCCACATCCGCCGGGTCGCCGAGATGGCCATGGCCGTGGCCCACGCCGTCAACACCTGCCAGGAGGGCCCCCTGGGGGCTCGGCAGTTCAGCGAGGACGAACTCAACGAGCTGCGCATCGCCTCGTGGATGCACGACATCGGCAAGATCACCACCCCCGAGTGGGTGGTGGACAAGCCCACCAAGCTGCACACCCTCTTCGACCGCATCAAGTTGGTCCGCACCCGCTTCGCCCTGATCCGCAAGATTATCGAACTGGAGCGCCGCCAGCAAGAGGCCGCCGGCCCCTTGTCCGCCGACCTAACTGCCCAGTACGCAGACCGCCTGCGGGCCCTGGACGAGGACCTGGTCTTTCTGGAGCGGGCCAATACCCCGGGGGAGTTCATGCAGGACGCGGACTTGGAAAGGCTGCGCCAGATCGCCGCCCAGACCTACCGCGACGGGGACCAGGAAAAGCCCTACCTGAGCGCTGACGAATTGCATAACCTCTGCATCCGCAAGGGCAGCCTCACTGCCGAGGAGCGCCAAAAGATCAACGACCACGCCTCGATGAGCATCAAGATGCTGGCGCAGATCCCCTTCACCCGCAAACTGGCCCAGGTGCCCCCCATCGCCGGAGCCCACCACGAGAAGCTCGACGGCACCGGCTACCCCCTGGGCCGCAAGGCCGGCGAGATCAGTCTACAGGCCCGCATCCTAGCCCTGGTGGACATCTTCGATTCCCTCAGCGCCGACGACCGCCCGTACCGAGCCACGCCCATGCCCCGGGAGGTGGTCCTGCGCATCCTCCGGGAAGAGGTGGAAGCCACCCACATCGACCGCGATCTCTACGAACTCTTCATCCGCGAAGAACTCTACCTCAAGCTCGACGAGATCAAGGCGCGCATGGCCCGCACCCCTCCGGCCTCCGGCGCGCCGAAGGTATGATCTGGCCCGCCCTGTTCCTGCTCCAGGCCCTCGCCCGGTGCGGCTGGGCCCTGGTCTGCGCCGAAGCGGCCCCCAAGCCCGCCCAGACTTACCTGCCCGCCAAAGGCCAACTCCACGCCCTGGCCGTCTTTGCCCGCTTTCAGGACGAAAACCACCTCGACCCCGCTCTGCCCGCCTACGCCGCCGCCCTCTTCGACCCCCAGCGCCCCGGCAGCCTGACCCACTATTACCTCGAGATGTCCCAGGGCCAGTTCCGCCTCAACGGAGAGGTGGCCCCCCGCTGGTACGGGGCCAGCCGGACGGGGGCCACGTATGTGGACAACACTGGGCTGGGGGGGGATTATGGCAGCTTCACCCGCGAGATCCTGGCGGCGGTGGACGCCGAGGTGGACCTGGGCGCCTACGACAACGACGGCCCCGACCAGGTCCCCAATTCGCGCGACGACGACGGGTACGTGGACTTCCTCTTCCTCAACACCTTAACCATCCCCCACAACTTTATCATCGCCGACGCCACCGGGGTGGCCAAGCTGGGCCTGGGCGACGACTACGTCTCCGGGGACCGCCGCATCGCCGGCGGCTCTATACGCGTCCGCGCCGACAACCACCCCCGGGGCCGGGGGGGCACCCTGCAGCGGGCCCACACCTTCGAGGTGGCGGTGGGCAGCATGGCCCACGAATTTGGCCACGCCCTGGGGCTGCCCGACCTCTACGATTTAGACTACGGCCAACTGACCGGCCCCGGCGATCCCGCCCTGGACTCCGGCGGAGTGGGTTACTGGTGCCTGATGGGGCGGGGGGCCCTAGGTTGGGACGAGCAGGACAGCCCCAGCCCCCTGTGCGCCTGGGCCCTGGGCCAATTGGGCTGGATCGGCCCGGACAACGCCAACCTAATGGTGGTGCAGGAGGATCTGCCCGACGCCCAATTCGCCGACGTGCGGACGGGTGGCAAGGTCTACAAGCTGCTGGTATCCAGCGGCGCGGAGGGCGAGAAATATCTGCTCGAAGAATATCTGCTCCTGGAGCACCGCCGCGCCGGGGCCAGTTTCTACCAGCGCCACCAGCCCGCCGACGGCCTGCTGATTTGGCGGGTGCGCAGCCACCAGTCCGGTTTGGGACCGGGGGTGCCAGGCAGCGGCATAGAGCAGGGCAACAACAACCTCGAAGAAGACAAGCTGGTGGACCTGGTCTGCGCTGATGGCCAGTACCTGGACGCCGGCTTCCCGGCCGGGGCCCGGCCCGCCCCGGAACTGGGAGGAGACAACCTCGACTTCTGGGCCCACGACGAGGGGTACCGCACCGCCCAACTGGGCAACCTGGGGGACGCCACCGACCTCTTCGACGGGGTGCACTTCACCGAATACTCGGTCATCACCAACCCGGCCTCCCCGCCGGGGCTCAGCGTCGAGCGCGTCCGCCGCCAGGGCGAACTCATGCTGGCCGACCTGCGGGTCCGCGACCGGCGGTGGGCCGGGGTCCTGGGCGGTGCGCAGACCTGGCAGGACACCATTGAGGTGGTTGCCGACGTGGTGATCCCTCCGGGCGCGCGGCTCCAGCTCGCCCCCGGCACCCTGGTGCGCTTTGCCGCCGACCAGCGCCGCGCCGGCGCCGACCCGGACCGCTGCGAGTTGGTGGTGCAGGGGCAACTGCTGGTGGGCAACCGCACCCGCTTCACCTCCGCCGCCCCCCTGCCCGCCCCCGGCGACTGGCGTGGCATCACCGTGGCCCCGACCGGCCGCCTCATCCTGCGCCAGGCCACCCTCGAATATCCTCTGGTGGGGGTGGAAGGCCGCGAATTGATCTTTCCCCTGGACCTGGAGAACACCCGCATCCTCCAGGCCGGCCAGTGCGGCGTCTGCCTGGACCAGATTAAGGAACCAGTCACCCTGCTGGGTGTGGAGGTGGAAGGGGCGGGACAGGCGGGCATCCGCCTCGGCGGCCCGGCTCCGGTGCGAGTGAGCGAGGCCCGCCTCAGCGGCAACGGCGTCCTGGGTCTGGCGCGCAGCGGCGGTTACCTCGAATGCCTGGGCAGCGTTTTCACCGGCAACGGCGGCAGCGCGGCAACCGGCGCCAACCTCCTGCTGGGCCCCCAGGTCTTTGGCCGGGTTGCCGGCAATGCGTTCCGGGGCGAGGTGGGCATCGACTGCCAGCAATGCGAAAACCCGCTCCTCGAACAGAACACCCTGGAGGATCACCGCATCGGCATCCACAGCGACAGCGGCCGGCCCCACCTGGTGGGCAACGCATTCATCGACAACGAACTGGCCCTGCTCCTCACCGGGGTGCGGGTGCCCGAGCGGATGGAACTCAACGCCGTGGACAACGCCGTCCGGCTGATCGAGAACCAGACCGGGGTGGAACTCGTCGGCCGCAACAACTGGTGGGGCCGGGGCGAGGAGGCGTGGATCGCCTCCCGCATTGAAGGCTGGGTGGAATGGCGGCCCTTCCTCAACTTCGACCCCAGGATGCCGGTGGATTTCACCCTCAGCCCCAACTACCCCAACCCCTTCGACGACCTCACACGCATCGACTACACCGTGGGTATCAACAAGGCGGCCCTGGACCGCCAGAGCCAGATCGTGCTCGAGGTGCGCTCCCTCACCGGCGGCCTGGTGCGCCGGCTGGTGCAGCAGCCGGCGGCCCCGGGGATCTATTCGGCGGTCTGGGACGGCCGCGACGAGCTGGGCCGCCCGGTGGCCAGCGGGGTATACTGCTGCCAGTTGCTGGTCGATCCTGTGCTGGTCAACCGCAAGTTGCTGGTGTTGCGCTGAGCCGGGACCCGTAGGGAAGATATTTCCCCAGTCAGCGCCGGAGGATGCCCCTACCAGTGAGCACTTTGGCCCGCATCAGTGCCCCTCCCCGGCCCGCCACCGGTAGTGGGGCCCGGGCCACCCTCTCCAAGATGCGGTATTACCCGGCACAGCGCCGGCCGGTCCTCTTGATTATTTTTAAAGGTATGGACATTCAGACCGATTATCTGATCGTCGGCAGTGGCCTGGCCGGACTCTTTTTTGCTATCGAGGCAGCCGAAGGCCACTCGGTGGCCATGGTCACCAAAGCCGAGGCCGCGGAATCGAACACGGCCTACGCCCAGGGTGGCATCGCCGTGGTGATGGACTCGGCTCAGGACTCCTTTGCCCAGCACGTGCAGGATACCCTGGAATCGGGCGCTGGCCTGTGCCACCCGGAGGTGGTGGAACTGGTGGTGCGCGAAGGTCCCGAGGCGGTGGCCGCCCTGATGGACCTGGGCGCCCGCTTCTCGCTCGAGCCCTCGGGCGAACTCTCCCTGGGCCGCGAGGGCGGCCATTCCCGGGCCCGGGTGGTTCACGCCGCCGATGCCACCGGCCGCGAGATCTCGCGGGCCCTGCTGGCGGCCGTGGCTCGGGGCAAGTTGAAGATCTACGAGCATCATCAGGCGCTGGAACTGTTGGGGGAGGGGCGCTGCTGGGGGGCTCAGGTGTTGGACCTGGCCGCAGCGCAGGTCCACCGCTTCATCGCCCCCTTCACACTGCTCGCCACGGGTGGAGCGGGCCAGGCTTACCTGCACACCACGAACCCGGCAGTGACCTGCGGCGACGGGGTGGCCATGGCCTACCGGGCCGGCACCGCGGTGGGCAACCTGGAGTTCATGCAGTTCCACCCCACTATGTTCTACCAGCCGGGCGGCTCCTCCTTCCTCATCAGCGAGGCACTGCGCGGCTATGGCGGGGTGCTGGTGGACCGGCAGGGCCATCCCTTTGCCGAACGCTACCATCCCAGGGGCTCCCTGGCCACCCGCGACGTCGTGGCCCGAGCCATCGTCAGCCAGTTACGGGAAAGCGGCGACGAATGTGTGTTCCTGGACGTGCGGGACCAGAACCCGGCCGAGACCAGGAGGCGATTCCCCGGTATCAGCGCCCATTGCGCCGGACTGGGCATCGACATCACCGCCGACCTGATCCCGGTGACCCCCGCCGCCCACTACCTGTGCGGTGGGATCAAAACCGACGAGTGGGGACAGACCGAACTGCCCGGGCTCTACGCGGCCGGCGAAGCGGCCCTCACCGGTCTGCACGGGGCCAACCGCCTGGCCAGCAACTCCCTCTTGGAGGCCCTGGTCTTTGCCCGCCGGGCCTGGAATCACGCCCGACAACAGGCGGCCCCGGCCCGGCCCGCCTCCCTGCCCCAGTGGCGGCCGCTGGCGGGCCAGGCTCCCCTCTCAGGGCGAGTGGAGAGCCTCCGGCAGCAGTTGCGCCGCTGCCTTTGGGAAGAGGTAGGCATCGTACGCACCACCGTCGGCCTGGAGCGGGCCTGCCACACCCTGGACGGGCTGGCCGAGGAGAGCGAGGGGTTGTACCGCCACCACAGCCTCGACCCAGCTCTGGTCGAGCTGCGGAACCTGGCCCTCGTCGCCCAGCTCATTGCCCACGGGGCCCGGAGGCGCCAGGAGAGCCGCGGGGCGCACTTCAACGGCGATTTCCCGCGGCGCGACGACCAGAACTGGCAGCGCGACACCCTGATCCGGGCCGCCTGCTGAACCGAGGAAAACCATGAGTAGATACTGCTGGACCGCCCTCCTCCTCTGTATTCTGGCCCAGGCGGCCGGAGCCGCCGAAGCCGTGGTCACCAAGGTGCGCGGCCTCTCGCTCAACGTGGACAAGGGCGCCGACCAGGGCCTGGTGGTGGGCATGGAGGTGGTGGTGGTCCGGCCCCCGACCGAGGCAGTCATCCACCCCATCACCGGCGAGAATTTAGGCTCCCCTGAGATCCGCCTGGCCGCCGGCGAGGTGGCCAAGGTCAGCGCCGGGGCCGGGGTGGTCCGCCTAAAGGCGCTGCCGCTGATGCCGGTGCGCGCCGGTGACGTGATCCACTTCGTCGCCGCCGAAACACCCGTACATGCGGCGGAAGAGAAGATCCGCGTCGATGTGGCGCGCAAGGAGGATGCCCAGGAGCGGCAGCAGCTCAAGTCCGACGTGTCGGGCCTGACCCGCGACGTCAGAAACATCCAGACCACCATCCACACCCTCGAATCCATGGTGCAGCGCCTCGAAAAGGTGGACGAGCGCATGCGGGCCCAGTTGCAAGGCATTAACACCGACGTCAACGCCCTCAAGCGCGAGATGGCCAAGGTCCGCGAGTCGGTGGCCGCCCTGGTCGCCCCCAAGGTGGAGAAGGTCCGCGGCGAAAGCGACACCCTCACCACCACCCAACTGGATCACCTGCGCCAGCTTATCCAGTACGAGATCAACCGGCTGCGCGCCGAGATCCCTCCGCCTGCCCCGGAGACCACCGCGGTGGCCCCTCCCGCCGAGGAACACCACGAGCCCGAGCCGGCGGTGGAGGAACACCACGAGGAGGAGCACCCGCCGGAGGAGCCCCACGAGGAAGAAACCCCGCCGACCACCGAGGAGGTCCCCTTCTACACCACCACCTGGTTCATGGCCATCCTTGGCGCCCTGGGCCTGGCTCTGGTCGGCTTCGTCGTCTTCAATCTCCAGAAGGTCCGCAAGGGGGACGAGGAGGAGGAAGAGGAAGACGAAGAGCCCGAGGTGGAGATGGAGGAAGAGGAAGAGGAAGAGGACGACATCGTGGTGGAGGAAGAGAGAAAATGATCCGCCCGCCCGTGGCCCTGGCCCTGGCCCTGGCCTTCAGTTGCACCCTGCTGCCCTCCCCGGCCCGCGGCGAGACCAGCCGCTCCGAGGGCGTGATCATCCGTGTCGACGGCAGCCTGGCCTACATCGACGCCGGCCAGCAGCAGGGCCTGATGGAAGGGGATCTCCTCGACATCATGTCCACCGAGATCCTCACCCACCCCCTCACCGGCGATACCTTGTCGGTGACCCCCACGGCGGTAGGGGCCCTGCGGGTGCGCCAGGTCTTCCCGCGTTTCGCCATCGGCGAGATGGTCCACATCGAGCCCGGCCAGGACCCCATGCTCCTGCCCGTCTACCGCATCATGGACCCCGAGCGCATGTCCCAGGTCATGCTCTACGCCCAGCGTTACACCTACGCCGTCGCCGGGGCCGGTGCGTCCAAACGCCTGGCCCTGATCCCCGGGCTCTATCAGTTCAAGGTCGGCGCCCCGGTCAAAGGCTGGGCCCTGCTGGGGCTGGAAGCGGCCGCCTTCACCGCCGGCGTCCTGTCCCACGTCCAGAGCGGCAACTATTACGAAAACTACGACAAGCTCACCACCCACTCGGTCGAGCAGTTCGACTACCAGTTCGAACGGGCCAACACCTGGCACCGCAGGCGCAACGCCGCCCTGTGGCTGGCCGGCGCCGTCTGCGCCTACAACTGGATCGACGTCTTCTGGCTGGGCAAGGCCCCGGCCCTGGAAAGCGGCCTGGAGCTGGGCCACCAGGGCACCCCCCTCCTCCAGTTGGCCTACAGGTTCTGAAGATGGCCCGCCTGGTGTTCCTCGCGCTCTTCCTGCTGGCCGGCTGCGGCAGGCTGGACCGCGACAACCCCCTCGACCCGCACTCGCCGCGCTTCGTCGAACTGCCCCAGTTGCTGGTCGGCTCCTGGGGCCGCAACGACCAGGAGCGCAACGAGGTCTATGTCTTCAAGAGCGACGGCTCGGTGCAGTTGCTCGATTTTTCCTGCCACCAGCAGGGCCCCGGCGACCCGGTGGACCGCGCCGCCACCCCGCCCTGCCACACCTTCTTCGGCAACTACTTTCTCGAGGGAGACCTGCTGCGCCTCTCCTTCACCGAGGTGCAGTCCCTGCCCGGCGAGGACCCCCCGCCCCTGCCGCGCACCGACAAGATCGGCCAGATCTCCATCCGCCGCGAAACCCTAACCCTCGTCGAGGAAGACGGCACTCGCTCCTACACCCGCCTTTAGCCCAGGCGGGCGCGTCTTGTCAAATGCCGCGACCGCCTTATATTCATCTCCTCCCCTTCCATCACCAGCGAGCCCTGCCTTGAGCATCGCCGTCCTCGACTTCGGCGGGCAGTACGCCCATCTCATCGCCAACCGCATCCGCCGCCTGCACGCCTACGCCCGCATCTGCTCGCCCCAGGTCTCCCTCGACGAACTCCAGGGGGTCCGCGGCCTGATCCTCTCCGGCGGCCCCGCCAGCGTCCATGACCCCGGCCAGCCCCCCTACAACCCGACCCTCTTCGATTCGGGCCTGCCTATCCTGGGCCTGTGTTACGGCCACCAGCTCCTCTGCCGGCATCTGGGCGGGGAGGTGACCCCTGGCCACACCCGCGAATTCGGGGCGGCCCGCCTACAAATAGGCAAAGCCCTGGGCGTGCTCCAGGGGTTGGAGTACGAGGAGCGGGTGTGGATGAGCCACCAGGACACGGTCAGCCGCCTGCCCGCCGGCTTCGAGGTGCTGGCCAGCACCGGTGACTGCCACATGGCTGCGGTGTACGACCCGAATCGCCGCATCTACGGCTTGCAGTTCCATCCCGAAGTCCGCCACACGGTCCACGGCATGCGCATCCTCGACAACTTCGTCGAATTGTGCGACTGCCCCAGGGACTGGACCATGGACCACTACCTGGAGCAGCAGGCCGAGGAACTCAAAAAACAGACCTCCGGCCGCAAGGTCTTCCTGCTGGTCAGCGGCGGGGTGGATTCGAGCGTGGCCTTCCTGATGCTCAACCGCATTCTGGGTGAGGAAAGGGTCCTGGGCCTGCACATCGACAACGGCTTCATGCGCCACAACGAGACCGACACGGTGCGCCGGCTGCTGGCCGAGTCCGGGTTCTCCAACCTGCACGTGGTGGACGCCAGCACCGAGTTTCTTGCCTCAGTGGAGGGGGTTGTGGACCCGGAGGAGAAACGCCGGCGCATCGGCGCGCAGTTCCTCCACACCCGCGACCGGGCCCTGGCGGACCTTCAGCTGGACCCCGAGGAGTGGCTTCTGGGCCAGGGCACCCTCTACACCGACACCATCGAGTCCGGGGGCACGGCCCACGCCGCGGTGATCAAGACCCACCACAACCGGGTGGACCTAATCGAGAAACTCCTGGCTGAGGGCAAGGTGGTCGAGCCCCTGGCCCAACTGTACAAGGACGAGGCGCGGGAATTGGGAGAGAAACTGGGCCTGCCCCACCATCTGGTCTGGCGCCATCCCTTCCCCGGCCCGGGGCTGGCGGTGCGGGCCCTGTGCTCAGACGGCAGGCCCAATTGGGAAGGGGTGGAAGAGGCCCAGGAGCGGGCGCGGAAACTAGCTGCCCGCCGCGAACTAGCGGTAGAGATCCTGCCTCTGCGCAGCGTGGGAGTGCAGGGGGACGGGAGGACCTACGCGCACCCGGCCCTGGTCTGGGGCGCGGCCGGATGGGAGGCTCTCGAAGAACTCTCCACTGAGCTGACCAACTCCATCCCCCAGATAAACCGCGTCATTTACCTGCTGGGGCCCTCGCCCCGACCCGGCCAGGGCCTCAAGCCGGCCCACCTGACCCGCCAGCGCTTAGATCTTTTGCGGCAGGCCGACAGCCTGGCGATGGCGGCCCTGGAACGCCACGGCCTGATGCAGGAGGTGACCCAGATGCCCACGGTGCTGCTACCCCTTTCCAGCGACGGGGTGCAGGAGAGCGTGGTGCTGCGGCCCATCTCCACCGACGACTTCATGACCGCCCGCTCCAGCCCCTTGCCCCGCGCCTTCGTCGATGAAATCTGCGGGCAACTGCTGGCCGTCAAAGGCATCGAGGCCGTCTTCTGCGACATCACCCACAAGCCGCCCGGCACCGTGGAGTGGGAGTAAAGCCCTACCTGATCAGATAGTACTTGTTCTTCCCCCGCCGGATGATGTGGTATCTGCCGTGCAGCCCCTCGGCGCGGCGCAGGACCTTGTCCCCCTCGGTGCAGCGCTCGCCGTTGAGGTAGATCGCACCCTTGTCCAGATCCTCGCGGGCTTGGCGCTTGGAGGCACAAACCCGAGCCTTCACCAGCAACTCGACCAACGCCTCCTCCTCCCCTTCCAAAAGGTGGGAGGGCACATCCCCGAACCCCTCCTCGATCTCGTCGGCGGACAACGCCGCCACCTCCCCGTAGAAGAGCGCCCGCGAGATCTGCTGCGCCCGCTGGGTGGCCGCCTCCCCGTGTACCAGGGTGGTCACCTCCTCGGCCAGCCGGCGCTGGGCCTCGCGTTTCGCCGGCGCGGTGCGAGTCGTTTCCTCCATGGCCAACAGTTCCTCGCGTTCCAGAAAGGTGAAGTATTTCAGGTAGGTGACCACGCTTTGATCGTCGGCGTTGACCCAGAACTGGTAGAACTGATACGGGGTGGTCTTGGCCGGGTCGAGCCACACCGCCCCGCCCTCGGTCTTGCCGAACTTGGTCCCGTCGGCCTTGGTCACCAGCGGAAAGGTCAGACCGTGGGCCTTGCGCCCCGCGGCGCGGCGGATCAGGTCGGCGCCGGCGGTGATATTGCCCCACTGGTCGCTGCCGCCGATCTGCAACTGACAGTCCAGGTTCTGGTTGAGCACGAGGAAATCATAGGCCTGTAGGATCATGTAGCTGAATTCGGTGAAGGAGATGCCCGTCTCCAGGCGCGAGGCCACCGAATCCTTGGCCAGCATATAGGGCACCGGGAAGTGTTTGCCCACCTCGCGCAAAAGCTCAATGGCCTTCAGCGGCCCCAGCCAGTCGTAGTTGTTGACGATGCGGGCCGCGCGGGCCCCGCTGAAGTCGAGGAAAGTTTCGAGTTGAGCCTTGAGTTTGCCGGTCCACTCGGCCACCACCTCGTCCGAGTTGAGGCTGCGCTCGTTAACCTTACCACTGGGGTCGCCGATCAAGCCCGTGCCTCCCCCCACCACCGCGATGGGGCGATGGCCGGCCAACTGAAAGCGGCGCAGCACCAGGATAGGAAGCAGGCTGCCCACATGCAGACTCTCCGCGGTGGGATCAAAGCCATTGTATAAGGTCAGTGCCCCTTCCTCCAGGCGCTGGGCCAACCCCTCGCGATCGGTCATCTGGTATATCAGGCCGCGGAACTCCAGGTCATCCAACAGCTTCATCGCTTACTCTCCGGTTGCGGACAACAAAAAACCCCTGCACAAGGGCAGGGGTCGTCAGCGGTTGCGGCGCGGATGGCGGACGAATCTCTCTACCCTCCAGAGGTTCCCAGGTAACTGTATCGATGAAAGGATTTCATCCCATTGCGCTCCACGCTCAGGGTCAGGGTCAATGTAATATAGGAGTGCCGGGCCCTGCCGTCAACGGCCGCTGGCCGAAAAACTTGCCTCTTCTCCGGCGGCCGGTTGTATCGCCTTCCTGAGGGCACCTCGGTATGAATTTTCCGTGCGCCTGGGAAATCCCCCTCAAGGAGGTGGCCATGACCGCCGGCGACCAACTCGACATCCACCCCAATCAGACCAGTTGCTGCTACGAGGCATGGCTGGTGGATACCTGCACCCACGAGAAGCGCTTGCTTTCAACCTGCAGCCTCTTTGTGCCCGAGAAGCAGGTAGGCTGATAGAAGCGCCAAGTCTGCCAAATCCTCGACGAGGACAAGCCCCTACCCGCCATCGGCTGAGTGGAGTTCACCCGCTTTGGTGGACAGATATGGGCTTTCGAATTAGGCCAAGAGCTGTTACCTCTTTTTATAATTGATCGGCGACAGATTCAAGAGCAGAATGACGCCGATGGGGTTGTAGTAGCCGTCGCTGTAGCGGAAGAGTTGCTGCCGCGCCTGGGTCTGCGTGTGAAAGGCTCTCCGGTCGATCAGTTCACATTCGAGGGTGGCGAAGAAGCTCTCGCACAGGGCGTTGTCGAAGCAGTCGCCTACCGTGCTCCTGGAGGGCCGGATCCCAGCCTGCTGGCAACGGGTGCCGAAGGCCAGCTGATTGTTCGGGTCGGCCACCCACAGTTGATTGGGGGCGGTGGCAGTGAAGTCCCGTTCCACCAGATCCGTCGTCGGGGCCGCATCCACCGCCCGGCGCGTCGTCTTTGTGCCGGGGCGCCGACTGACCCCTTGGAGTCGCTCCTGGCGCATCAGTCGGGCCACCCGTTTAACGCCGATACGGGTCTCCTCACCACGCAACTCTTCCAAGATTCGCGGCACCCCATAGGGACCGTCCGTCCACGCATGAATCGCCTTGATGCGCTGCCGCAGCCCTTGGTCAGCCCGGGCCCGCGCCGAGGGCTGGCGCCGACACCAGGCGTAAGAGCGGCTGGGGGAGACCCCCAGTAGCCGGCACATTAGCCTGACTATTACGGGTAAGCCCCCGGCTATGGCGGGGGACAGCGATGGTTTGACAGTTCCGGGAATGAGAAAGAGCCTTACTTTTGTGAACCACTCAATTTACACAGAAAGGAAGGCTCATATAGAATGGGTCTAAAGTCTAAGTCATAGGCATTGGGAGTGCAAGTTTCATGTGATCAGGATCCCCAAGAACCGGCGCAAGGAGTGTGAGGTTCTTAAAGTCATCTGATGCCCGATCATGTGCATATGCTGTTGAGCATTCCGGCCAAGTATGCGGTGTCCTAAATGGTGGGGTTCGGCAAGGGGAAGAGTGCCATTCACATCGCACGGGGGTTTCATGGGCGTAGGCAGAACTTCACCGGGCAGCATTTTTGGGCACGTGGGTATTATGTTTCCACCTGTGGTCAAGGACGAAGCGGTGGTGCGCACGGATATCCAGAACCAGCAGAAGGAAGATGGTCGTCTGGATCAGTTGAATTTGTTCAGTGACTAGCCGCCACCGGGAGGTGGCGCCAGGTTTCAACCGCTTTGAGCGGTTCACATATTCATGCCTCCGGCTTTGCCGGAGGTATTTACCGGATACACGGCTTGATAGGTCTTTACGAAGTCGAAGAGTTTCCCGGTATCGACCCGGTCTCCCGAACGAACCGGGCCGCGGCTTTTGACAACATCTCCCGCTCCAACCGCAACTGCTTATTCTCTCGGCGCAACCGGGTGATCTCAGCCCGCTCCGGGCTGCGCAAGCCGTCCTGGCGCTGGCCCTGGTCGCGCTGCGACTGGGCGATCCCGGCACGGATCGTCTGGGCGGTGGGCTCGAACTCCTGGGCTAACTCTTACTGGGCGCGACCGTCCTGTGCCAGCTCGATGAGCTACCGCCGAAACTCCGGCGGATAGGGCGGGCGTGATCTAGGCATGATGGACTCCTTTCACTCAAGTGTCAAGGTGTCCACCGAAACGTGTCAACTCCACTTTTGCGGCTCTACCGCGCCTATATTTCGCACGGGCCCTTACAATTACCCTATCCACCTTGGCGCCACACCTCCTCCCAACCTGGCTCCTCTGGGCCAGCAGGATGATCCTCGCCGCGGCGCTGATGTCCGGCTTGGTCTGGTACGTGGAGCCGGCGCGGTTGTATTATCACCTGCGGGCTCTGAAGGGAGGGGATCTGGGGCTTTGCCTGGCCCTGGGGGGGCTGGGGCTGGGGGTGCAGGTGGTTAAATGGCGAAGCCTCCTGAGGTGGGTGCGCCCAAAGACAACCTGGTGGGAAAGCCTGCAATCCCTGCTAGCGGGTTTTGGGTTGGGCCTTTTGTCTCCGGGGCGGGTGGGAGAGCTGGGGCGGGGGGTGGTGCTGGAGGGCGATCAAGCGGCATGGGTGGGGCTGAGTGTGGTTGACCGCGCCTGCTCGGCCGTGGTTTCCCTGGTGCTGGGATGGCTTGGGTTGGCGGTGCTGCATCCCCCTCTGGCGCTGGCCCTGCTGGGTATTGGGGTGGTATTGGGGGTGATGGGGTACCTGCTTCTGCCCAGGCTCGCCGGCGCCTTGCCAGGGCAGAAATGGTGGATGCGGAGCAGGGCGGCGCTGGGGGCAGGGGGCGGCCGGGGGGTGGGTTGGGTCTTGGGCTGGTCCTTGGTGTTCAACACAGTCTTTCTGTTGCAATTCTTCGCCCTCTTATTAAGCTGGGGGCTCCCGCCACCGGGGACCATCTGGGGGGTGCCGGTCTTTTTCGCCCTCAAACTGCTCCTCCCTTTCAGCATATTGGATATCGGGGTGCGCGAGGGGGCGGCGTTGGTAGTGTTTACGCCACTGGGGATGGAGCCGGCCATCGCCTTCAACGCGGCCTTGGTGCAGTTTGTGATCAATGTGATCCTGCCGGGAGTGGTGGGGTGGGCCCTGCTATATGGCCACCTTCACCGGCGCCTCAGCAGACGGGCCTCCACAGTAGGGGTATCTGCCCTTTCACCGGAGACAAGGCGAGAATGATGAATTCCATCCAGATGGTGCGGCGGGAGATCTGCGAGGTGGGCCGGCGGATCTATAAGCGGGGATACGTGGCCGCCAATGACGGCAATATCAGCGTGCGGGTCGCTGCGGACCGCATCCTCTGTACCCCCACCGGGGTCAGCAAGGGGTACATCTTGGAGGACATGCTCTGCATCTGCGACCTAGAGGGGAGGCAGGTGGCGGGGCATCTCAAGATTTCCTCGGAGATCCGCATGCACCTGGAGATCTACAAACTGCGGGCGGACATTCACGCCGTGGTCCATGCCCATCCGCCCACGGCCACCGGGTTTGCGGTGGCCGGCATCGAACTGACCCAGTGCATCCTCCCCGAGGTCATTGTCTCCCTGGGGGGCATCCCCCTGGCCGCCTATGGTACTCCGGGGGGACCGGAGATCTTTGAGCCCATGCGCCCCCTGCTCCGGGAGTACGACGCGGTGTTGATGGCCAACCACGGGGTGGTAACCCTGGGCCGGGACGCGATGGACGCCCATTTCAAGATGGAGACCGTGGAGCATTTCGCCCGCATCGCCCTGGTGGCCCACCAGCTTGGGTCCGTCAAAACCTTGGACCTGAAACAGGTCGGCGAACTTATCGATCTGCGCGAGCGCTTCGGGATCGTGGACCGGCCATCCTGCCAAATCGGGGAAGAGGAAGCGCAAGCCAGCCGGAAGGAGTCACCGGACGATCTGGTGGAACGCATCACCCAGCAGGTGTTGGCAAAGCTGGAGAGATCGTCATAAATGATGTTGCACAATCTCCTAGTCGCACTGGTGATACTGGCTGCACGCGCCGGGGCAGCGGATCTGCTTCGCCTGGCCGAGACTGCGGAGGCGCTGGCGGACCAGGGCAGGCTGAGCGAAGCCATCTCCGCTTATGAGCAAGCCTTGGCGGTCGGGGCGGGAAGCGCCAAGATATTGAACCGCCTGGCGGGTCTGTATCTCCAGACTGAGCAACTGGAGAAGGGCGGGGCCCTCCTGCGGCGTTCGCTGGCCGAGAACCCGGCCCAAGCCCAGGTCTGTTTTGAGTTGGCCAAGGTCTTCCAGGTGCTGGACCAGCCGGATTCTGCCCTGGTTTACGCCCGCCGGGCCCAGGAACTTGAACCAGGGTCCTCGGGCATCGCTGTCATGGTAGGGGCCATACACCTGCAGGCCGGCCATTCCGCCCTGGCCAAGGTGGCCTTTTCCCACGCTCTTGATTTGGACCCCCAAAACCCCGAGGCGCACCGTTTCCTGGGGGTGTACTACACCGAAGGGGACTCACTGGCGCAGGCCATTGCCGAGTTCCGACGGGTAACCGAACTTCTGCCCGAGGATCTGGAAGCGCACAACAACATCGCCTTTCTCCTGGCGCGGCGGGGGCAGTACCCCGAAGCGCTTGCCGCGTACCAGCAAGCCGAGTCCCTGGCTAAGGACCCCCGTCTGCGGCAGGCGGTGCGGGCGAACCGGGAAGCGGTGGAGGCGGTGATGGGCGGCAAGATGCGGGCCCGCTATATCCTGGTGGACACCCAGGCCAGGGCCGCGGAGGTGGTGGCTAAACACAAGGCAGGGGAGGACTTTGCCGGATTGGCGGCGCGCTTCTCAAAGGCTCCAAATGCCCAGGACGGAGGGGATACGGGGTTTTTCAGCCCTGGGGAACTGCTGCCAGATTTCGAAAAGGCCGTACAGGGGTTGCAGGTCGGTCAGACTTGTGCCCCCATGGTTTTACCGATGGGGGTAGTTATCATCCACCGCCTCAATTAGATAGGGTCAGGAACCATTTGAAGTTCCTGACCCCATGGAGGAATGCAGGCCATCACCGTTATGACCCACATTGGAGGGGACGCCCATGTGCGGGCCTGGTTCCCACCCCGGGCCCTGCATCCTGGATGAACGTCCGCCTCGGCGCAGAGCTGGCGGTGGCCATCGCCCTGGCCGCCGTGCTTGATCTGGTGTCCAAGTCCTTGCCTCTGCCGCGGTTGCCCTACGGCGGGTCCATCAGCCTGCGGGCGCTTCCCATCTTGATCGTCGCCCTCCGCCACGGTGTGCGGGCCGGCATCACCGCCGGTGCGCTCTATGGGGTAGTGGATTTCCTCCTCCACCCGGTTTTTGTGCATCCCCTACAGTTAATACTCGACTATCCCTTGGCCCTGGGCGTACTGGGCACCGCCGCGGTGTGCTGGCCCTCTGGTTCGCCCATCTCGACCTTGCGCGTGGCGGTTGGATTGATGCTCGCCTGTAGCCTGCGCCTGGTTGCCCACTTTCTCTCGGGGGTGGTCTTCTTTGCACAGTTCGCTCCCCCTGATCAGCCAGTCTGGCTGTATTCTCTTGCGTATAATGCCAGTTATATGGTCCCTGAAGTTGTATTGCTGGTCTTGCTGTTGCGGTTGATGTTGCGCCGGTTGCGCCCCCAGTAAAGGCAACGCAAAGGGCCTAATGCTTTTGGGAATTTGGGAAGTCCGGCCTCAAATACTAGTTTCCAAGGCAAAAGATTGAGGTAGGAAGAATCTTCTGCCTGTCCGACACCGCTTCCCTGGAGGCAGCCACAATAGCTGGTAGGGAAGCGCGGTGGGTGGGACTTGCGCAAGGGGGAGGTGCCGATTATCAACGGGGCATGTTTCTTGCTTCCCAGATATCGGACCTTCGTAAAAGCCGGCCCAATTACAGGGATTGAGCAATGGAAAAAGACGATCAGCGCCAAATCGCGGAGCGGCTGGAAGCTATTGAAGCCCTGTCCACCCTTTTCAAGAACCTGTGGTACGAGAAGATAAAGGACGAGGTGGCCAGCGAGAAGGTGCGGGCGTATTTGACGGTGTACGAAGACGCGGTGCCCCACCTCAACCAGGTATTAGCCTTTGCCCACCAAAGTGCTTTCCTGCTGGCCGGTGGCCGGCTCGACCAGGACAAGTACGAGCGCCTGCAACTTGCTTTCGCGCAGATGGGCGCCGGGCTGCTGGGCCGGGACTTGGACGCGGGCCTGGAGATCCCCGGCATCGACGACTTAGAGTCCTCGGTGGACCTCAGCCCCCAGCAAGAGGCTGACATGGAGGAGGAGCTGCTTCAGCCGGAGTTGGGCGCCTCTTCACAGCACCTGGGCATGGAACCCGATGACGAAGACCGGGCCGATGCCGTGTTGGCAGAGCCCCACAACGGGGCCGCCAACATCGACTCTCTTTTCGATAACAGCGAGCATCAGGGCGCCGCCTCCAGCCAGGAGGAGATCGATGCCCTGCTCGGCGGGGACCTGCCGGAGGAGGATGGGGACGAACTCGAGGATCTGCTGGACGAAGGCGCGGTGGAAGAGGCCGGGGAGACGGAGCCAGAGCCCGATGGGGAGCTGGAACTGGCCGCCCCTGAGGAGGCGGTTTCCGCCGACGGGGACCTGGACGACCTGCTCGGTTCGGTGGTCGGAGAGGAAGAGGAGGAGGCTGCCCCCGAGGACGAGTTGGCCCTGGCCGAGGATGAGCAGGCAGTGGAGGCCGAGGAGGAGCTTGAGCTGGACCTGAGCGACCTCGAACTGGAAGAGCAACCTGCCGTAGCAGTTGAAGACGCGGAACCAGAGGCCGCCGCTGTCGAGGAAGTCGAGGAAGAGGAAATGGATCTGGATGATCTAGCCGTGGGAAAGGAGTCTGCGGAGGAGGGCGAGTTGGATCTCGGCGATCTATTGGAGGCGGGGGACCAGCAGGAGGCCGAGGTTTCGGACGAGGACCTCAGCGCATTGCTCAACGGGGAGGAAGAGGAGGAGGCCGAACTCCCCAAACCCGCACCCAAGGCCGCGCCCAAGGTACCTGCCAAGCCCGCTCCCAAACCCGCATTCAAGGCGGAAGTGGCACCCAAGCCCGCGGCCCTGACGCCGAAGGCCGCGCCTACAGCGGAACCCAAAGCCCCAGCTAAGGCCGGGCCCAAGGCCGCTCCGGCCAAGGACAAAAAGGGGGAGGAGGACAGCATCTCCCGGGACGAGATCGACGCGCTTTTCGGCTGATTTCACCCCCCGCACCCCAGGAAGACACGGAGCCGGGATCATCCCGGCTCCGTATTGTTTTACCTTGCACCCGCGCCGGCCCTGGAATAGATTCTAAATTCATCCCCTTTCCCTGAAATCCTCTCCGGTCTGGGTCGAGCCATGCCCTATCGCGCCTGGTTCCAGTGCCTCCATTGCGAGGACGAGCGCTATCCGCTCAATGAGATTGTCTACGAGTGCCGGCGGTGCGGTGGGCTGCTGGAGGTGCGCCACGACATGGAAGCGCTGGCCACCCGCCCGGCCGGCGAATGGCGTAAACTTTTAGACCAGCGCTATATGCGCACGGATTTCCCCTTTGGCAGTTCGGTCTGGGGTAAGAAGGAGATGGTCTGCCCGGAGGTAGCCGACGAGAACGTCGTCTCTATGTATGAGGGGGGAAGCAACCTGTTCTGGGCCGAGCGGCTGGGTCGGGAATTGGGCATCGGGGATCTGTGGATCAAACAGTGCGGGAACAGCCATACCGGGTCCTTTAAGGACCTGGGCATGACCGTGCTGGTGTCGATGGTAAAGCAAATGATTGCCGAGGGCAAGAAGATCCCGGCCGTGGCCTGCGCCTCCACCGGCGACACCTCCGCGGCCCTGGCTGCCTACTGCGCCGCGGCCGGCATCCCGGCCATCGTCTTCCTGCCCAAGGACAAGGTGTCCACCTCGCAGTTGATACAGCCCATCGCCAACGGGGCCATCACCCTGACCCTGCCCACGGACTTCGACGGCTGCATGAAGGTGGCCATCGAGATGAGCCGGCGCGAGAACATCTACCTGGCAAACTCCCGCAACTCGCTGCGCATCGAGGGCCAGAAGACCGTGGCCATCGAACTGGTACAGCAGGACGACTGGGCGGTGCCGGATTGGGTGATCATACCGGGGGGGAACCTGGGCAACGTCAGCGCCCTGGGGAAGGGCTTTCTCGAAATGAAGGCGATGGGCCTCATCGACCGCCTGCCCCGCCTGGCCGTGGCCCAGGCGGCCAACGCGAATCCGCTGTACCAGAGTTTTTTAAGTGGGTTTGCCAGGTTTGAGCCTCAGAAAGCCCGAAACACCCTGGCCAGCGCCATCCAGATCGGCAACCCGGTCAGTTATGAGAGGGCCATCCGCACCCTGAAACGCTTCGACGGGGTGGTGGAGCAGGCCACCGAGGACGAATTGGCCAATGCCTCAGCCCGGGCCGACCGCACCGGGCTCTTCACCTGCCCCCATACCGGGGTGGCGCTGGCGGTGCTTTTCAAGCTGGTAGAGCGCAAGGTGATTGTCCCGGGTCGCAAGGTGCTGGTCATCTCCACGGCCCACGGCCTTAAGTTCCCCGACTTTAAGATCCGCTACCACGAGCATCAATTGCATGAATTCGGGGTCGAAGCGCGGCACGCCAACCGCTTGATCGACGTGGGCGCCGATTACGACTCGGTGCGCGGGGCGGTCCTCAAAGCCCTCGAGAGCAGGTTATGAGCGAAGAACAACCCTTCAAAGGGGAGAGCACCCGGGCAATACACGACGGGGAGGAGCGAGACAAGTTCGCCCGTTCCCTCACCAATCCCATCGCCCAGACTGCCACCTTTGTTTTTACAGATCTCGATGAGTTCGCCGACTACAAGGCCGGCAAACTCAAACACTATGAGTACGGGCGGTACGGCAACCCCACGGTCCACGCCGCCGAGCGCAAACTGGCCGCTTTAGAAGGAGGGGAGGAGGCCCTGCTTTTTCCGTCCGGCATGAGCGCGGTGACCTCGGTTCTCCTGGCCATGCTGCGGCAGGGACAACACGTGGTCTTCATGGAGGACTGCTATCGCCGCACCGTGCAGTTCTGCAAGCTGATCCAGAAGTTCGGGGTTGAGAGCACTGCGGTGCCCCCAGGCGATTGGAAGGCTTTGGAGGCAGCAGTGCGGCCCTCCACCCGCATCCTATTCGCCGAATCCCCAACTAACCCGCACCTGCGTGTGGTGGATCTGGAGCGCCTGGTGCTCTTTGCTAAAAAGAGGCGGCTCAAGGTGCTCATCGACAGCACCTTTGCCACCCCGGTCAACCAGCGGCCCCTGGAGTACGGGGTGGATCTGGTCATCCACAGCGCCACCAAGTATTTGGGCGGCCATAACGACCTGTTGGCCGGCTCGGTATGCGGGGGAAAGGACCTGGTCTGGGCCATCAAGGATTTCCGCAACATCATAGGCTCGATGGTCGATCCACAGTCGGCGTATCTGCTCATCCGCGGCCTGAAAACCCTGGGCCTGCGGATCGAGCGCCAGAACAAAACGGCACTGAGCCTGGCCCGGTACGTAGAAGAGCACCCCAAGATTGAAAAGGTTTACTATCCCGGTCTGCCCAGCCACCCAGACCACGGGGTGGCCCTCCGCCAGTTGCGAGGTTTTGGCGGGGTGGTCAGCTTCGAGGTGGCCGGCGATCTCGAGCGGACCCGGGCCTTTGTCCACGCCCTGCGACTGCCGTACCTGGCCCCCAGTCTGGGCGGAGTGGAGAGCCTGGTCTCCCATCCGGCCACTATCTCCTACTACGATCTTTCGGCCGAGGACCGGCAGGCTATCGGCATCAAGGATCAATTAGTGCGCTACTCAGTGGGAATCGAGGACGAGGGGGAGTTGATCGCGGATCTGGAACAAGCCCTGGCGGGGGTCTGATCAAAGGCTGCGGTTGGCCAGCAGGATGGTCCAGGGCAGGCTGGAGATCTTGCGGTACACCTGCTCGTCGTCCGTTACCATCTGGCACCGTAGGAGGGCACCCAGGGCCACGGCGCCGGCGGCGAAGGTGCCGATGTCGTGTTCAAAGGCGATGCGGGCGGACTTGTGCATTTGCTCGTGGCTGTAGGGCACCACGGTGACGTGCAGAGATTCGAGACTGGCCAGGGCGGCTTCGAGCAGGTCGCTGTCGAAGTGCCGGCTCTACTTTAGCACATGGATCAACTCGTAGACGGCCTGGTCCAGCACCACTAGCTCGATGGACTGATCGCGGTGTTCCTGGGGCAGCCGCAGGGCTCGGTCGGTGTCCTCGTCGCCGGTCTGGGAGAACGAGTGCAGCACCACCGAAGTATCAAGGGCGTAGCGAATCATGTGCCCTTGCGCTGCTCCCGCAAGGTGCGCAGCGCGTCCCAGGGCGGCGGCCGCTGCCGCAGCCGGTCCTGGAGTTCCATGGCCTTCTGGATGTCGGCCTGCCGCTGCTGGCGCTGGTCGTCCTCGCCGCGGCGCTCCAGGTACACGAGGAATGCCTGCCGAATCAACTGGCTGCGGTTCAGGCCCTCCCGCTGGGCGACTTGGTCCATCTGTTCGAGGATCTCGTCGGGGAGCATGATGTTGACGCGCGGCATGCGTGTTTCCTCCCACGGGGCCGTGGCTGCGGCGAGTTAGTGCAGCCCTTCCCATCTGTCAAGGCGGCGTTTGGGCGGTCCTGAGGTCGATTGGCATCGCCAGATGTTGGTGGACCTGCCGCTGGTGCGGGCGATGGGCGGGGCGCTGAGGGCCACCCGCAGACCCCGGCGAGGTGGTGCTAAACAACGGCACCGGCAGCGGCCTGCTGGCGATGCTGCCCTGCCGCTGGGGCAGCGGGGGGGGCTACGCCATCGAGAGGGGCCATATCCTCGGGGTTGTTAGGGAACTGGCCAGGCATAACGGCCTTGAAGGGCGCATCGAGTTTTTCGCCGGGCACTCCACCAAGGTCGAACTGCCCGAGTGGGTGGACTTGGTCGTCGTCGCCCGCCGGGGCTTTCTTCCAAAAGGGGGGCGCCTGCTGCCAGAGGGCCTGGACTTGTGCGCGGCACCCACTGCCGAGGGCGTGCAGTTCAGCGACTTGGTGGGGCCGCTGCGCGGCGAGACGGGGCTGGAATTCGGCCCACTGCTGGACCTTTCGTCTCAGGTTTCGCGCAACCTGTGGGCAGAGGCGGGGGACCTGCTGGTTTCGCCGGGGTGCCTGATGTATTGCGATCTGTAAAAGGACGGGTCGGAGGTGCCGGTGGGGAAGGTGGAGGTGGAGATTGAACAGCGGGGGCTGCTGGCCGGCTGGGCTGGTTCGAGGCGTTTTCCGGGGGACGGTCCTTTATCAGCACCCAGCCGCCCAATGCCGGGTCGAGTTGGTCGAACGTGTTCCTGCCTATTGGCGAGCCCGTGGCTGTGGACCCGCGGGACCGGGTATGGCTGGGGGTGCGCCTGGATCAGCAGTTTTCCCGGATTAAACCTGCTGCGCCGCTGCAGTGATACTGTGTGATTTATAGACATCCTTTCACTAAATTGGTTGTCTATAGAACACGAAATCCGAATGCGATTGACTTGGGTCCAGCGCTAAAAGCAGGTTGGCAATGCTGGCCTAGTTTGTCGGAGGTGTGGCCTTTCCTGCCCGACCCTCCGGAAGTGTTGGCGACGCTACCAGGCAGCGGGTCTCGAAGGCTTAAACAGCCAAAGTCGTCGGCCCAAGACTACGCCCAACCAAAAACGGACTCCTACCATTGAGCAGCAGATTCTTAAGCTGCGGAAAGACCGCAACTTGGGTGCCCGAAGACGCCAGAGCGAGCTGCATCGGTTGAGGAGACGCGTCTGGCTTTAGGGACCATCCACAAGACCTTGATCGGGCATCAGGTAGCTCCTCTATGCCCCTACCGTGGCAAGGCAGGTATACACGCTACCCGCGTCCGATCCCTGCTGACCGAGTGCAGAGGGATACCTGCAAGAGCGCTCCTGGCCTGTCCAGTATACGTTTATCGATGACGGTACCCGCTACCGCGTGCTGGCACTGTACGACCGCCGCACGGCTGTCAACACGGTCCTCTTTATCGACAAGGTCATCGAAGAGATGCCGTTCCCTATCTAGCGCATCCAGACTGACCGTGGCCGGGACTTCTTCGTCTACAAGGTCCAAG
>VGJS01000044.1 GCA_016867395.1 Candidatus Handelsmanbacteria bacterium | reverse complement strand
CCAGCCGGCCGTCACCAGCAGCAGGTACCGCTCGCTAGCCATGACTGGCCCCCTGGTGCCGGTAGCCCAGCCGGCGCCCCTCGTCGAAGTCGGGCTCCCGGGACCGGAGTTTTTCGTAGTAGTAATTCACCACCGCCTGCCGCTTCCCCACCCGCAGCGGCCAACCCCGGTGGATGGCCTGCTGAATGGAGAGCACCACGCTGCCCCGCCGGACCCTGAACTTGACCAGGGTCCCCAACTCGGCCGGGGTCAGATCCTCCACCGAGGTGACCGGGTGCAACTCCCGCAGGCCCCGCGCCAGGTAGTTGGCCAGCCGGCGCCACCGCCAGCGGTGGGAGCCGCGCAGCACCGCATACGGGCCGTGCTGGTCCTCGGTCACATCGGTGAGGAAGAGAAAAGCTTTGAACTCCCGGGGGGCGTACATGTCGAGATGGAAATCGCGGGTCTCGGTGCCCACGGGCAGGTTCTCCTGCACCAGGGTGGCGGCGCAGCGCAGGCGGGTGTGGAAGGCGCGCTCAATGATCTCGATGAGCCGGGGGTCCTCGCGGAAACGCCGCGCCAGCGGGTGCAGGGCGTGGGCGCCGAAGAGGCGGAACACCCCGCCGTCGTCCACCTGGTCCGGCAGGGGACGACGGAAATAGGAGACCTTGTTGACGTGGTCGTAGTCCCCGTAGTCCTCGCCCAGGTACTCCCCCACCGCCGCTGCCACCTGCCCCACCTCCTCCGGCCGGAGGTAGTCCTCGATGATCACGAAGCCGTCGCGGCGCAGCCGGCCGGCCAGGTCCTCCACCTCCGGGGGCGAGGCGCCCCGCCGCGCCCGCAGCGCCAGGCCGCGGGCCCCGGTATAGGCATCCAAGGCCAGGATATAGGCGAAGGTCGCCAGGGTTTTGGCCTGCGCGGCTACGGACATATCACCTCTTCTGCCTTCTGTTCAGGTTTGCCGGCGGCCTTGGTGGCCTGCAACATGAAGGTGATGCCCAGGCGCCGCAGCAGGGGGAGGCGGGCCAGGAGGTCCTCGCCCAGGCACAAAAGCCGCGCCAGCCAGGGGTGCCGCCGCTGCCAGGCAAAGGTGAAGCGGCTGTGGTAATTGAGGTAGCGGATTCCCCCCTGGCCCTGGAGTCCACAGCCATGTACCATGCCCAGAGCCTGGCCAGGGGTGGAGGGCCAGACCGGTAGGTTCGCCGTCTCGTAGACCTGGCGGGACCGCCTGCCGCGCAGCCACTGGCCCAGGGCCAGCCGCACCGGGTTGTGCAGGGTCAGCCATACCTCGCCGCCCTCGCGCACCACCCGCCCGATCTCCGCCAGGGCCCGGCCCCTATCCGGCGGAGCCAGGTGGCTCAGCATCTCCACCGAAACCACCAGGCCAAAGGACTCCGGCCTGAAGGGCAGGTGGGCGGCGTCCCCGCGGACCCAGAACAGCTTCCTACCCTGAGCCTCCTTCCTCGCCCCGGCGATATGGCCCAGTTCCAGGTCCACCCCCACCACCCAGGCGTCCTGGCGGGCCAGGGCGGCCGAGTAGAGGCCCAGGCCGGCCCCCAGGTCCAAAGCGCGAATCCCTTTGGTCACCTTCCACAGGCGGGGGATGGTGCGGAAATCCTGGTTTTGCGCCCCTGCAAGCTGGGTTTCCATCCGGCCTTGCCCTGTGGCCTATTAAAACTACCTTAATACCCGTTGCCCAACCCATTATCCCCGACGCCCATGCCCACCAGCCGCGCCAAATTCGGTCGAGACGTGGTCATCGCCGGCCTCGCCGCCGCGCTCAAAAGCACGCGCAATCTGCTGATGTTGCCCCTGCTGACCCACAGCCTCTCCCTGGCCGAGTACGGGATCTGGGAGCAGATCATGGCGGGCGTCGCCCTGCTGCTCCCCTGGGTGTCCCTCCAGCTTTCCGGGGCGCTGATGCAGTTCCTCCCCGGCCAGTCGGATCGGGCCCAGGCCCAGGAGACCTTTTACTCGGCCTTCTCTTTGGCTGCCGGCTTCAGCCTCTTTTGCGGCCTGCTGCTCTGGCTCTGCGCCCCGCTGCTGGAGCCCTATCCCTACTTCGCCCTGTTCATGGCCAACGCCAGCCCGGTGGCGGCGCTGATCCCCCTCAGCGTCATGGTCGGCATGGTGGTCTCGTACTTCCGGGCCTCGCGGCTCATGGTCCGGCACTCGCTTTTGACCCTGGTCCAGAACTTCGGGGAGATCGGCCTGATCGCCTCCGTACTGGTCTCCGGGGAGGGATTGCGCGAGGCCCTGGTCTCCCTGGCGGCCGCCCGGGGCCTACTGCTGGCCTTCGGCGGGACGATGCTGATCCTTCACCTGGGCTGGCGCTGGCCCCATTTCCGCCAGTTGCGCGCCTACCTCGCCTTCAGCATCCCCCAGATCCCCCACTCCTCCTTCTACCGCATCTTCGACCTGGCCGACCGCTACATCCTCAACTACTGGCTGGGGCCCGCCGCGGTGGGGCTCTACTCCATCGCCTACACCTCGGCCGGCTTTTTCATCACCGTGCTTTACCCCATCCACCTGGTGCTGCTGCCGGCCCTGGCGGAACTGTGGAACACCAGGCAGTTGGGGGAGATGGGCGCCTACGCCACCCATGCCCTCCGGTATAGCTGCCTGATTGGTTTCCCCTGTCTTGCCGGGCTCTGCGCCTTTCCCCTGCCCATCCTGGATCTGCTCGTACCCCGGTCCTATGCCGGGGCCGCCCTCTACCTGCCGGCCCTGGCGGCCGGCTTCCTGCTCTACGGCATCGCCATCCCCGCCGAGCACGTGGTGCTCATCTCGGGCCGGACCAAACTGCTGCTCCTGCTCAACGGCATCCTGGCCGGCGCTAACGTCCTATGCAACCTGGTGCTGGTGCCTCTGATCGGCCTCTGGGGGGCGGTGCTGGCCACCCTGATCGGACAAATCTATTACGCCGTCGCGGTGCTGGTGTTCGCCCGCCGCGCTCTGCCCTTTCGCCTGCCCTGGAAGGAAGCGCTGCGCTACGGGGCCTGCGCCCTGGTCATGGCCTTGTTGCTGGTCCGGCTCAACGCCTTCGTCCCCGTGCCCATCCTGCTGCTCGTCCTGGCTGGAGGGGCGCTCTACCTGGCCCTGCTCCTGCTCAGCAGAAGCATCTCGCCCGCCGAGATCCGCTATTTCGCGGGCCTCATGACCGGGCGCGGCTATGGGCGAGCAGGGTAAGAGGTTCAAGCCAGTGCCGGCCCCAATAACTCCCGTAGTACATCCGCCATCCCCCCTCGACGCGCACCACGCTTGGGCAGAATACCCCGTGCACCCCGTCCTCGGCCTGGGGCAGGAGCCTGGCCCCGGGCTCGCGCTGCCAGACCCGGCCCTCCGCTGAGCGGGCGCTGACCAGCCTGGAGCCGCGCGCCGTACCTGGTGGATGCTCGGAGAAGTACATCCGCCATCCTCCCCCTTCCAGGCTCACCACGCAGGGGTCGCGGGGCACCATGCCCTCAGTTTCGTACCCGGAACAGGCGACCGGGGTGCTCCATGCCACTCCATCAGCCGAAAACACCCGCCAAAACCGGCTTTCCCCACCGCCAACACCCAGAAAATACAGCGCCAGCCCTTCGCCTTCGACCACCACCGAGGGGTCGAAGGTGTTGAACTGCTCCCGACTCAGATCGAGACAGCACAGCTCCTCCCCCCAGGAGACCAGGTCCGGCGACTCCCGAGTGTAGATCCGCCACCACTGCCCGTCGGTTCCAGCGTAGTAGATTCGCCAGCTCGCCGCCCGCCCCACCACCCGGGCCCCGTCGAGGCGCCGTAGGTGATGCTTGCCCCCCGCCTCAAAGCGCGGGATGGGGACCTCGTTCCAGTCCAGGCCGTCGGCCGAGACCGCAGAGCCGATGCAGGATCGGGCGCCCCCGGCGCGGTAGAACATGCGCCCCCCCGCCGCCGACCACACCACCTCGGGGTGGTAGACCATGGCGCTGCGGTGCAGGCCGCCCACGTCCAGGCGCACCCCCGGTTCGGGGCTCCACTCCAGGCCGTCGGCCGAAAAAGCACTCAGGATGCGGTCGTAGGGGAAGATGGGCCGCTTGAGGACGCCCAGGTTGAGCGCCACCCCGGCGCCGCAGCACAGGGCCAGGGCCAAGAGCAATGCCTTTGCCGGGGGTGCCAGCCACCAGGCGCCACCGGCAACCAAGGCGCAGACACCCAGCGCCGAAACCAGCAGCGCCTTGTCGCGTGGGGGGAGAGGATTGCGTTTCTCAGCCATACAGCTAAGGAGAGCGGCTGAGGGACCAAATATACCCAAGGGGCGCTTCAAGCGCCAATCTCGTCCCGCTCAACCAGGGGCGAGAGGTTCGGCGGCCGGTGAAGGGCGGGCCGGGAAATAGGCGGCCTTCAGCCGCCGCAGGAAGATGGCCAGGGTCATCTCCATCCGCGACTCGTGCTGGTTCCGCCACAGGTTCCTCAAGGTGCGGAAGAGACGCAGGGGATTGGAGAGGTAACTGCACAGGTAGAACAGGAAGAGGCCGAGCACGCGGTAGAGCTTCAGGGTGCGGGCAGGCAGTTTTTCGTCCCACGACACCACGTTCTTGAGATCGGCGTAGGAGAGCAGCGAAGAGAAATAAGCGTCGTCGAACTCCCCAATCCTGCCCGCCGCCTTGAGTTCGGCGTACAGCTCTGTCCCCGGGTAGGGAGAATAAGTCCAGATCGAAATGTCGTTGACCCCCTTGAGCGCCATCCGGAGGATGAAGCCATAGCTGGCCAGGATGTCCCGGTGCGTCTCCCCGGGGAAGCCAAAGATGATGTTCGCCTTGACGTTGATCCCCTCCTGGACACAGCTATGCATCGAGGCCAGCATCCGCGCCGGATCGATCTTCTTCTTGATCTGCCTGAGCACGCGCAGCGAACCGCTCTCGGGGGCGTAGGAGAGATTGCGGCAACCCGAAGCATAGAGCGCCGGCAGCACCTCCCCGTCGAGGGCCTCGGAGCGGGTACCGCTGGGCAGTTGCCAGGTGAGGCGCAACTTTTTGTCGATCAGCAGGCGGGTGAAGTCGGCGATCCACTCCTTCTTCACCACCGCGGTCAGGTCGTAAAAGTCGATGTTGGTCACATCGTACCGGGCCATGTACTGCTCGATCTCCGCTACCACCAACTCCGGGCGGCGCGCTACCCAGCGGGTGGTCCACATGTTGGGGCTCGAGCAGAAGGTGCACTGGTACGGGCAGCCCCGGGTGGCCAGCATCGGGATGGTCCGGCCCCGGTTTACGCCAAAACTATATCCTTTGTCTAGATAGGCGGCGATGGGGGTCAGATCCCAGCGCGGCAGGGGGATGGTGTCGATGTCTCGGATGCGTTTTCGCGGAGCGCTGAGCACCAGTTCCCCGCCGGGCCCCCGGAAGCCGATCCCCGCCACCTCCTCCACCTCGCGGCCCCGGTCGAGAGCGTCGGCCAGTTCTAAGAGAGTCTCCTCCCCTTCGCCCAGAGCCGCGTAGTCGAGGGCCGGGCAGTCGGCCAGGGAGTAGCCCGGCTCGGCGGTGATGTGCTCTCCCCCCGCCACGATCACCGCTCCGGGAAAGGCCCGCCGAAGGGCGCCCAGGAGCCGCCTGATCTCCGGCCATTCCGAGGTGAACAGGCAGGAGATGCCGATCAGGTCCACCCCGGGATCGACCCGCTCGACGATCTCCTCGTGCCGCAGCCCATTGGCGACCATCGGATAGATGGGGCAGGGGTACACCTGGTCGAGGGCCTCCCCCACCGCGTCGATCACCGCCACCTGGTGGCCGCCGGCCGCCAGGCTGCCGGCCAGGTAGGCCAGTGAAAGGGGCGGGGTCGCGTTCAGAGTGATCGCCGACCGCGAGAAGATGCTTGGGGGCCGAACCAGGGTTACGCGGGCCATCGCTCAGTCCACGAAGCGGTATTTGACCAGGGTATAAATCGCCTCGAAACCGTCCTGCCAGTGGATCTTTTTTCCGTCGGCAAACTCGCGGGGGCGGTAGTTCACTGGCAACTCGAGGATGCGCAGGCGCTGTTTGGCGAGTTTGGCGGTAATCTCGGGCTCAAAGTCGAAGCGGTCCGCCTTCAACTCAAAGCGTGCAAGGTGCTCCCTGCGTATGACCTTGTAACAGGCCTCCATGTCGCGGACCCTGGTCCCGTACAGCAGGTTGGTCAACCCCGAAAGGAACCAGTTGGCAACGGCGTTCAAAGCACTCCGGTGTTTCCACCCGTGCATGAAGCGGGAGCCGAAAACCACATCCGTGCGCCCCTCCAGCACCGGTTGAATTAGGCGGGGAATCTCGATCGGGTTCAACTCCAGGTCAGCGTCCTGGATGATGGTCAGCACTCCTTTGGCGTGCTGGTACCCGGTTCTGACCGCCGCGCCCTTGCCGCGGTTCCGGGGTTGGAACACCACCTTGACTCGTTCATGGCTGAATTCTGCCAGCAGGGCCCGGGTCCCGTCCTTCGAGCCATCGTCGACCACGATCAGTTCGAGATCCAGCTCCAGGGCCAGCACCCGGTCGATGACCTGCAGCACCGTGTCCTTCTCGTTGTAGACCGGCATGATCACCGAAAGCAGCACCTGCCGCTCGACCAGGTCGTTCTCCCTCATCGGCAGGTCCAGCGCCGGCCGCGCGGATAGCTGTTCAGCCGTTTCCATCTTTCATTACTCTCCATGAATTGCTCGTCATCCGAGCGCGGTTTCTACCAACCTGGCCAGCGCCGGCGTTGCCGGCTGCCGCCCCGTGTGCCTGGCGCAGAACCAATGATGGGTGCGGCAAAGGCCCGAGCGCAAGGGTGTCTCGGGTGCATACCCGAGCAATTCCCGTGCCCGGGTGATGTCGGCGCGCCGCCGGTTCACGTGATCCCACTCTCTCCTGGGGCGATACTCGACCCCGGCCAGGTTGCCGCAGAGTTGGTTGATCTCCTCGGCCAGCTCGCGGATGGTGGTCTCGCGCCCGGTGCCCAGGTTCAGGATCTGTCCCGCCGCCCCAGGGGTGATCCCCGCCAGCAAGGTCCCGCGCACGATGTCGCCGACAAAGGTGAAGTCTCTGGTCTCCTCGCCGGTGCCGGTGATCACCAGGGGCCGACCGATCATGGCCTGGGCGAAAAAATTGGGGATCACGTTGCGGTACCGCCCCGGGTATTCCCCCGGCCCGTAGGAGTTGAAATAGCGCACGATGGCCCAGGACAATCCGGCATGGCAGCCGAAAAACTCGCAGTACTGCTCGCCAAGGATCTTGGTGATCCCATAGGGGGTTTCCGGCTGCAGCGGACTTCCCTCCCCCAACGCCCCTCCCTGGCTGCCGTACACGCAGGAAGAGGAGGCGAAGACAAAGCGTTCTACCCCCAGCGCCGCGGCGCGCTGGACCAGGCTCAGGGTCGCCTGGCCGTTGGTGCGCAGATCCGCGTGGGGGTGATCGACCGAGTTCTGGTTGGCGAAAAAGGCAGCCAGGTGGAAGATCAGCGCCACGGGCTTGGCAAACGCTTCCGCGAGGGTGGCCTCCTCAGCCAGATCCCCCTCCACCAGCCTGATCCGGCCGGCCAGGGCTTCGAGATTGGCCCGGTATCCGGAGCTGAAGTCGTCCACCACCACCACCTCGCAGCCCGCCCCGCAGAGGGCGGCGCTCAGGTTGCTGCCGATGGCGCCGGCTCCCCCAGTCACTACCACCCGCTTGCCGGCCAGGGCGCCTCGCAGCGCCACCCCGGTCCCCAAAAGGGTTTCAGAATCGTTCGGCATACCACTGGCTCCGGGCGGCGGTGAAGGGGAAAACTCCCCGCTGAATCGCTGAAGGGGCCGACCCATCGTTCAGGTCGGCCTGCCTGAGATCGTAGATCTCGATGGCGCAAAGGCGGTTGCGGCGCAGCACCTCCTCCCGCATGGCGCTGATCCGCCCGCCCAGCCCAGGGAGCGCTGCAAGCCCGCTCAGCAGCCAACTGTCGCGCACCCACTGCACTTCCAATTGCTTGGTGGGCCGTCGGTGCTCGCTGCGGAAAACCGGTGCCAGTCCTTTGGCCTCGACCCGGCGCAGCAGTTCCTGTTCTTCGGCTTTGAGGTACCGGCGGTACAGGGCCCAGTACGGGGTCTGGGACTGGGCCTCCGGGGTCGGGGTAACGACGGCGATCCGGCTGAGGCGCCACAACTGCATCCCGGCCGAACTTAGCACGGCGCCCTGCCCGCGCTCATGCAGCCACCGGCTGCCCGAAGCCCAGGCCGAGTTGGCGGTGTAGACCGGCAGGACCTGGACCAGGTTGTAACCCACCAGCAGCAGTCCGCCGACCGAAAGGGCGGCCTGCCTCGACACGCCGCTTCGGTCAGCCAGCCAGGCGCTGACCCGGTCCAGACCCCAGGCGGCCAAGAGCAGCGCCGGCACCACCAGGCCCGCGGCGTACCGGTACACCGCCTGGTTCCGGCTGAGGATGAAAAAGACCAGGGGGACCCAGAAGAGGACCAGCAGCGCCAGCAAGCCCCCGCTGCGGCGGGAGGGCGAGGCCAGGAAGGCCCCGGTGGCGGCGAGGACCAGCGCGAAGACCGGCGCTCCCTCGTGGGCCCAGAACACCAGGATGTAGGTGTAAAGTTTCTCCGCCAGCGGGACCTGGCCGTCGATCACTGCCCTGGTGTGGGCGGCCAGTTGCTCGGAATAGGTCATGAAGGGCGCCGGCGAGGGGGGCAGGGCCGCCAGCACCCCGCCAAACAAGTGCTGCGCGCCCAGGTAGATCAACTGGATTCCACCCAGCGCCGCCACCGCTCCTCCCCCCACCCAGCCCAGGCGGAGGGCCAGGTCTGCCCGCTCGCCACCCCGCAGGCGGAAAAGCCCTTCCTGCGCCGCCAACAGGGCCAGGAAAGGGAGGAGATTGGGGTGGGTCGCCAGGGCCAGGCCGCCCAAAACCCCGGCAACGCCTAGCTCCCCCTTCCCGGCGCGCGAGGCAGACTGCGCCCTGCAGTAGAGCAGCACCCCGGCCAGGGCCAGGGCAATGGAGGCCATATTCGCCAAGCCGCTGCGCGAATAGATCAGGGCGCTGCCCGATACCGACAGCAGGGCCGCGGCGACCACCCCGGCGGTCTCGCCGAAGAGGTGACGGCCCAACAAGCCGATCAGCACCACCCCCGTTACCCCAAAGAGGGTGTTCATCCACAACATCGCGTCGGGGCGGGGTCCAAAAAGAGCCAGCGCCCCCACACTGAGGAAATCGTAAACGGGTTTGCTGTAGTAGGGAAAGCGCATCTCGACGCCTTCCGCCGCGAACGCGGCGGCCAACTTCCCTGGATCGGCCTGGCCGGCGACCAGGGCCAGGGCATTCTCCCATCCCCATCCCAGCATCACGCTCAAAGAACGGGCGGTCAGGTAATAGGTGGCGTCATCCCCTTCGACAAACTCCTCCGGCGTGAGGTGGAAGAGGCGCAGACCCAGGGCGGCTAGCGCCACCGCGGCCATCCAGGTCCAGAACCAGCGGGCTGGTTTCATCTCAGCCTGTCTTCACCCCCACCAGGAAATAGTTGGAGCAGGCCGCCGAAAGGCCCGGCGTTCCCTCCACCAGCCGCTCGACAGGGCGGAAAAACGCCAGCCCCTTGGCCGAGAGGAACTGCGGGACGAACCCCATGTACCGCGAGGCCACCACCTCGAAGCCGCGCTCCTCCAGCGTCCGCTTGAGGAAGGGGCGGCGCATCAGGCGGGCGTTGTCCTCGCCGATCTTGCGCATGTAATAGTACCAGTACAGGTTCAGCGGATTGGCCTCGTAGATGACGATCCGGCCGCCGGACCGCAACACTCGGCGCACCTCGTCCAAGGTCTGGCGCAGCCGGTCCAGTCCCTCAAAGGCGATATGGTGCAGCACGTCGACGCTGAACGCCAGGTCGAAACTGCCGTCTTTGAAGGGCAGGGAGATGCCGTTCCCCTGGAGGAACCCCGCCTCGTAGGGCCGCGGTTTGCCCCTAGCGATGCGGACCATCGGCCTGGCGTAATCCATGCCCACTGCGCGGGTGGTAGTCCGCGCCAGGGCCGCCGCGAAGATCGTCCCTGTGCCCACCCCCAGGTCCAGCCAGCGATCCCCTTCGGTGAGCCAGTTGCGCACCAGATCGGCCCGGCGCCCGGTGATGTACTCTTTGACGCAGCCGGTGATGTCCATGGTCTCGTAATACTTCCCCGCCCGATCCTCCCACCACTGCTGCTGGTGCTCCATTCTCGGACCCACCTCCTGCGGCAGGGGTGCAGCTGCCCGTTGTGCGGTCATCTTGTCTGCCTCCGTTGGCGGAGGTAAACCGTTGTGGCCTTTAATATATGGCCCTGATTTTGAGATCCGCCAGCTGGGACCCGGCGCAGCGGGGCACCGCTTTCCCCCCGGGGCGGCTGGAAGAGGCCGGCCCCTGCCCGGCCCCACCACAGCGCCACCATCACCCCCAGTGCGGAGCAGAGCCGGGCTACCTGTTCGTACCTGGGGGTCTGGTAGCGGTAGTGTACAGTCCGGACGCCGGCAGGAACCCACAGGGCCGTCAGTCCCGCCCCGGCCTTAAATGCCGGTAGCGGAGCGCCATACTCGTCGTGGGCCTGCCAGTCGGCAAAGCGCTGGATGGCTAGCGAGGCGAAGCGGGGCTGGGGCGCTGCCTCCATCTCCAGCCGGAGCGCCTGCTCCCCCTCGATGGTTGCCCTGGCCGCGGCCAGTTCCGGGCAAGGGCTCAAATACAGGGAGCCCAAGGTGTCCAGACTCCACTGTGCCAGCCCGGTGGGCGCCCTTCCCGCGCTCAGGGGGATGCAGCCGGAGAAACTCGCCAGGGCGCGGGGGTCCAAGTTCTGCGCCTCTTCGGCCAGCACGTACAGGACGCGGTCGAAGCGGTACCCCGGTAGGTGCGTCACCCCTTCGAAGAAGCGCTCCCCTTCCCGGGTGTTCCCCAGGAGCAGGACCGCGTGTTCAGGTACAAAGCCCAGCCGATGGCGCTGGTTGGCAAATACCACCTGGGCGAGTTGGCCGTCCCCGGCCCCGGCCGTGGCGATCTGCTCTAACCGGAGCTGGGGATCGTACGCATCGTAGATGCGGTCCTCCGGGGCAGTGTTTCGCCGGTAGACCCCTTCGAGATGAGGGTCGGCCTCCAACTGTTGCGCGGCACGCGGGTAGAGATCGGGATCATTGCCCCGCAAGGCAAAGAGCTTGGCAGGCAGATCCACCACCGCGACATCGAGCAGGCCCAGGGATTCGGCGGCCTGGTAGCTCGGGTCGGCCGTGCGCATGGCCTTGAGCTGGTGGGCCAGATAGGAGTCGTACTCCCAGGTCCGGGCCCTCAGGTCGATCACGTTGGCCGTGGGGCGTCCGGTCATCGCCGGCAGCAGGTAGTGGGTGTGGTCGGGGTTAAAGGTAAACCATCGTCCACTGGGCTTTGACCGCCCTGACTCCACCTCCCGCCAGACTTGCACCTCGGGCAGGTCTTCGAGGCGGGTGTGGGTGATGGCGAGGCGGTTAAGGAAAAAGCTGACCCCACCCAGATCCGCCACCACCAGCCCGCAGGCCAGGCCCGCCACCTGCCAGGCCCTCAGCCGGAGGCGCCCGATCAGCCAGGAGGTGCCGTAGGAGCACAGCAGCGACAGCACCAGGGTGGGCAGCAGGGCCCAGTTGTGGGTGCGCCCCACCCAGGAAGATGCCTGCAGGAAGGGCACAATCCCAAAAAAGATCGCCCAATAGCCGGCCAGCATTAGCCCCAGGCCGATGAGCCGGCGGTCCCGGTGGACCCGGTAATACCCCCAGGCGCACAAGGCCAGGGCCAGCACCGAGAGGCCCACGTAGTCGGAGAAGATCACCCAGGCCAGCACCTCGCGGTCGAGGAAAGGCCCCCCCCCCATTCTGTACCACAGGAAATTGAGCCCGAAGAGCGGAACCCAGAACAGCATCAGCCAGGGCGGGATAAAGGCATTGCCGCGCAGTTCCCCCGGCACCACCACCTCCCGGCTGATCTCCAGGGCCGGGGCAATAAGGAAGAGGGACCACCAGAGGGCGAAGCCGACCACCAGCCCGCTGGCAAGCATCCACCCCTTCAGAGCCCTGGGGTGCCCGACAGCGCCGTAGACCAGGCCCAGGGGCAGGACAAAGAGCATCACCTTGAGACCCACCTGGGCGTTGGCGAGGATGCTGAGGCCAAGCACCGCCGCCGCCCCCAGCAGAGCCCGGCGCTCCCCGGTGCGCACTGCCCGGACAAAAAGCAGCGCCCCCCAGGGCAGCAGCGCGTAGCAGAAGAGGTTGTTCAGATACGCCTGGTAATAGGCGGTGTAGGTCATGAACCACGAAAACACATAGGCCGCGGCAGCCACCGCCGCTCCCGGCGCCGAGCGCACCAGACTATGCGCCAGGGTGAACATCCCGGCTCCGGCCACCGCGTACAGGCCCACGGTCATCACCTGGGTCGCCGTCGAAGGGCTAAAGAGCGCCCCGAGGGCCCCCAGCACCAGCGCATCGGCAATTCCCGATATTTTGAAAACCGGTTGGCCGGCCCCTGCAGACAGGGTCCAGGCGGGCCAAACCCCTCCGGCGATTCCCTCCCTGGCCAGCCAAGCATTGTGGACCCAGAGGAAGAAATCGTACCCCCGCGAGTAGCACAGCCCGACGAGCCAATAGCCGCCGGCCAAGACCGAGAGCAGAATTGCTGAAATTAGGTATCGTGTGGATGACTTCACGATTCAATTAAGGCAGCAAAGACAAGACCAGAACTGAAAAGTGGATTAGGCACGGGTGATCGGCTCATTCATTACTGCTTTTATCGGCAGCGCGGAAATTTTTTCCAGCCCCCGCTGGCATCTGCACCGGGGCCTCAAGTGCCGGAAAAAAGATGTCGGGTAGGATCGGCCAGTATCCGCTCCAGCAGGTCGGCGTAGTTGAGCACCACCAGGCCGCTGTGGCGTAGGTAGTCGAGGATGCGGCGCAACTCTCCCGAATCGAGGGCGTCGCGCGGGTCGAGATAGATGTTCACGTACCCCCCGCGGCCCTGCACCTGCTCGCCGAGGCGGACGAAGAGGGACGTCAATTCTCCGGGCCGGCCGTGGGCCGGGTCGCGCTTGCTGAGACTGTGCCAGGAATCCAGCACGCCGAAGGGATGGGCCGGGCAGGGGCTGAGGGGGAACTCCCAGACGCCGCCACCCGCCTGGTAGGGAATGCCACCTCTGGGGCTGGCCCCAGCCATCACTGAGGACGAGAAGCGGTACTTGAGTTCGCTGAGGATGGGGTAGACCTCAGGGGTGTGCAGGGTGCCGAAGTGGGGGGTGCGGAAACCGTAGGCCGCATAGCCGAGCACCTCGACAAAGGTGGCGTGGGCCTCTTCGATCTCGGCGCGTTTCTCACGGGGCACCAACAGGTCGAAGCGCTTGCGGCTTAGGTCCGCTCCCCGCGCATAGGCGTAATCGGGGTGGTAGAGATTGGGATGGGTCTGAGTGTGGTTGAGCAGCTCAAACCCCGCCTCTACCAGGCAGCGGTGTTCAGCCGGGTAGCGTTGCACCCATTGCCCGATGCAGGCGAAACTGGCCGCCACCCCGTACTGCTCCAAGAGCGAGCAGACCTCGGGCAGAGCCTCCACGTCGCGGGGAAAATCGCAATCGAAGGACAGGGTGCAAAAAGGCCCGAAGCCCTGCTGCGCCTCCATGATGGCCATGAAGCTCGCCTCGGGGAAACACACCCCGGCCGCCTGCCGCAGGCGCGACCATCGCCCCCTTCCCAGGTAGCGGAGCAACCTCTTGACCATCGCGGCCCTCGGCTCAGCGCGCCAGGGTTAGCTCGGCCCGCCGAGCCCTCTTGTGCCCCCGGACCCCCTTGCTCTCCTCCCCGACAATCCGCGCCAGCCCCTTCTTCTCGAACCAGGAGACCACCTCCTCCATCGGGAAGTGGAACTGGTACTGGGGGTGGTACCAGTCGAAGGTGTCGATGTGGGCGATGCGCCAGTTGGGGTCCACCTTTACTACCCCCAAAATCAGCTGGCGCACCCCGGGGAGGTGGCGGCCCAGCTTCCAGTAGAACCAGTTCACCGGCACACACAGGTAAGACAGGTTGTAGAGGGTCTTCAGGGGCAGGCGCAGGGTCACCTTGCGAATCAGGCTCTCCGCCAGTCGGGCCGGGGCCGGCCGCTTGCGGTAGATCTTTACCGAGATGTCCCCACCCTCCTTGACGAAATCCAACAGCCCTTCAAAGGCCCGGCGCGGGTCCGGTGTGTGGTGCAGCACCCCCCAACTATAGACCAGGTCGAAGGTCTCGCGCGGGAAGGGCGGCGAGAAGAGGTCGCCCTGCACGATGTGAATCCTGGGGTTGTCCCTGGTCAGGCGGCGGGCGTTGCGCACCGCCACGCTCAGGTCCAGGCCTACCACCTCGGCCCCAAACTCCTCTACCGCCCGGGCATGGCGGCCGTAGCCACAGCCGGCGTCGAGGACCAGCCTGCCGCGGAAGAACTCCGGGGTCAGCCCTCCCTCTAATGCATAGCCCCGGTCCCGCTCCTCGTATACCGCCGAATAGATGGTCCACTCAAAACCAAAGCTGTCCTGGGTTTTCTTCTTTTCCCGCTCGAACTGGGCGATCTCCCCGGCGGAGAACTGCCAGGACGGCAGCCGGTCGCGGTAGCGCTCGGCGAACTGGCTGTAGATGTTGAGCGCGTTGGGCAGGATCACAGGTATTCCGTCCACAATCGGGTACCAGGCCCCGCAGGAGGACTTGAGCAGGCCCTGCTCCACCAACTCCTCCCCGCTCTGATCCCGGCTGTGCTCGAAGACCTCCATGACAAAGGGCTGCCGGCAGCGCGGGCAGGCCAGCAGTTCCAACAAGCGGTATCTCATCTCCTCTCACTCCAATTCTGGTTTGGTGTTGCCCTTTGCATCGCTGCCCACCAGGTTGGGCTGGGCCGCGGGCAGGGGCCACAGCGCCTCCTGGCCAGCGGCCGCCGCCAGGGCGGCCCGCCACTTCTGCACCTGGGCCTCGGGGCGGAACAGGAGCCTGACCCGCGCCAGGTTCTCGCGCAGCCCCTGGCGAAATTCGGGTTGGCAGCAGAGTTGTTCCAGGCATCCGGCCAGCCCTTCGACGTCCCCCGCCCCGGCCACCAGGCCCAGGCCGTGGCGGAGGATCAGGTCGCGGGAAGCCCCAGGCGGCAGGGCGCCGAGCATGGGAATGCCGTGTTCGATGTACTCGAAGAGCTTGGTCGGGGTGGCATAGGCGTAGACCGGGTCCCCCAGGGAGAGGAAACCCAGGTCGGCCCGGCGCAGGTGGGCGGCCACCTGATCGTGGGGCACAAAACCGTGGAAGGTGGCCCCAGGAACCAGATGGGGCTGCACCCGCAAGCGGTAATAGTGGCTGGCCGGCCCGAAGAGGTCGAGCTGCACCTGCTCCCCTACGTCCGGACGCCGTTGCCGCAGCAGGGCATAGGCTTGTAAGAGGATCTCGGGCCGCTGCACCGCGGACATGGCCCCGGCGTAAACCAGGCGCAGGGGTTGGTTCTCCACCGGATTCCGGGGCGCCCCCTCGGTGGGCACGATGTTGTAGACCACCCTGATCTTGTCAGGGTCCACCTGGTGGCGCCGGGCCAGGTCGGCCTTGAGCGCCTCGGTCGTCACCGTCACCTGGGCTGCCCGCCGCAGCAACCCGCCCTCCATCCAGTGGTACACCGGGCGCAGCACCCGCCGCCAGCCCCGGCTCATCACCCCGGAGAAGTCGTCGCGGAAATCCACCACTAGCGGATGGCCATAGCGGCGCTGGACCGCATAGGCGAGGGCCAGATCGGAGAACACCGGGTACACCGCAAAGAGCACCCCGGGCTCGGCAAAGAGCCGATGGCGCTGCCGCCATGCCTTCCAGGCCCAGTTCAGATAATAGCAGGGAAGCAGTCCCAGGGCATAGAGCACCTCGTTGAGCCCGGCCCAGCGCGCCGCCCGCACCCGATGGATCTTCAGATTTGGGTGCAGCCCCGCCTCCAGGCTGGGGTCCTGTTGGTAGGAAAGCAGCAATCCCGCCTCCTGTTCCATGCAGACCACCTCTACCGGCAGCTCCTCCGCCAGGCCATTGGCCGCGCAGGCGTTGGTCAGGGAGTTGCCCCGCCCAAAGGGCGGGAAGCAGCAGGCGATGAAATAGACCTTGGGACCAGGCTTCATCTCGTCCTCAGGGCACCGCCCCAGGCGGGGAAGAGTAGATCACCTCGAACAGCACAAAGGAATCGTCCTTATAGAGCAAGCGCAGGTACTGCTTCCTGAAATCCTCGTGGAACGGATCGGCAAAGTATTGGGGATACCCCACCCCCTGGGTCCTGACGGGCGGGATGTAGATCATGCGCACCACATGGGTGATGCCCAGTTCCCTCATGCGGGCGATCAACTTCTCCGGGGTGTCGTACTGGCGGTAGTTGATCACCATCTGATAGGGGTGGTCCCAGAGATACTCCCGATCGCAGTAATACCCCTTGACGTCACCCTGGATCAGGATCTTGGCCGACGCCGGCAAGGTGGTGTTCACCTGCCGGTACACCCTGGCGTTGGCCTCGTTTTCCAACAGAAACTGCTCGCGCGAATTGGCCGAGAACAGGAACCGGAGCGAGGACTCGGCCAGGGCATAAGCCACAACCCCGTTGACGGCGAGCGAGATGCAGAAGCCCAACTGCAACAGGTGCCTGATCCAGTGCAGGGGGCTGGCGCACAACCGCTGGGCCGCACAGCCGGCGACGACGCTCAGGAAAGCAAACAGGAAGAGGCTGTATCTCGGATTTCCATCCACGTACACGACAGCGATCAGGTAATACCCCCCGCAGAAAGCCGCCAGCAGGAGCAGGGCGCGCCGGCGGGCCACCATCGCCAGGGCCGGCAGGAAGGCCAAGAAGTGGGGGCCGATCGAGCGCTGCCAGTCCCCTGTGTTCCACGTCCAGGACCACAGAGCCACGGCGCAGCCCTTTACCAGGGCCTGCAAGCGCTCCAGGGAGGGCACCCAATCGGCTCCTCCCCCAGAACTGGCCCCGGAGCCGACGTTGAACGTGCCCCGGTACGGGAAGCCCTGGAAGTACTCGTTGGCCAGGGGCCATACCGGGTTTCCCGAAGCCAGCCAACTGCGCAGGTACCAAGGAAGGAGCAGGCCCAGGGAGACGGCTCCGAAAATCGCCCAGAGGCGGGCCGCCTGGGGGGGAGCCAGTCGCCGCCGGTACGCATCCACCCCAATCATTACCATGCAGACCACCCACATGGGCAGGGCCGGGTGTTTAGCCCCCAGCGCCAGCCCCGTCAGCACCGCGGCCAGCAAGAGCACCTTCTCGTCCTTCTCTTCGAGCCAAATGAAAAACCCCCAGAGGGCGAGGAATTGGAAGAAGCAAAGCCCCACGTCGATATAGCCCAGGGGCATGAAGAAGGCCAGCACGGGCATCGACATAAAGATCGCCGCGGCCCAGATCCCGGTCCTCAGGTCGAAGTAGCGCCGGCAGAAGGCCAGCACGGCAAAAAGGGTGCCCACCCCCATCATCCAGTGGATCATCTGCGCCAGGATCTCGCCGCGCAGGCCGATGCCCAGCGCGTATAGCATCCCGATGTTGGAGGGATACAGGGCGCCAGTGATGGTCGGCTCGAAACTAAGGTAGTGTTTGAGGAGAAAAATCTTGGGCAGGGCCAGATGGTAGGCCAAAGGGTCCACCGCCCCAACCGCGGGGGTCAGGGCGCGGACCATGCTGAAGAGCACCAGGACCGCCGTGCCCAGCCCCACCGCGTAGTAGAAGGCTTCGAGCCGCCGCCCTCCCCCCCAGATCCGGCCGCTCAGCCGGCCTCGCAGCCCCAGAAGCTCCTTAGCCCCAACAAAACCCGCCGCCAGCAGCAACAAATAGAACAGCTCGGCGTAGAGCAGATGGGCCAGACCCAGGGCCATGACCCCCAGCGCCATCGCCCCGAGCCCCAGGCCCAACCCGAAGGCTAGTTCCTCGGCCATCGAAAACCTGGAGACGCCCATGATGCGCAGGAGGAAACGGCCCAGCCCCAGGGCGATCAGCCCGAGAAACAGGGTGTAGATCAGCTCAACCAAAGAGAGAGGCCCACACTTGGCTAATCAGCGGCAGAAAACCGTGGCTGACGTAATAGTATCCAAGCAATCCTAAGGCCCACAGCACCGCCAGCGCCTGGCCGGCCAGGCGGAGCGGGGATGATTCTGTTGGCTTAGGCTCCCCCACGCTCAACCTGCCACCAGTTCAGCAGCGGCGGCGCCGCAGCCCCTCGCCTGATAGGTAATCCCGGTCTTGGCCTTAAGGAAGCAGCAGCCCATGCAGGCTGGCAGCAACTGGCCCTCCAGGCTGGCGCGGAACTGGTCGAGGGCCTCCCCCCGCCAGATCTGCAGCAGCCCCTGCTCGCGGATATTGCCCATGCGGTAGGCCAGGCAGGGATAGACGTCGCCGTTGGGCGCCACCCGGATATTGGTCCAGGGGGCGCGGCACAACTCGTAGTCCTCCAGGGTCCCCTCGTTGGCGTAGTACTTGATGATCCCGGGGATCTCGCGGTAGTCTGGGTAGAAGCGCAGGGCCGGCTTGCCCTCCCCCGCCAGGCGTTGGAGTTCTTCGAGCTGGGCCTGGAGGAGGTCCAGGTCCACCGGCTCGCTCAAGCGGGGCGGAACCTGGCGCCAGGCCCCGTCGGCCAGCGAGGCCCGGCAGGGCAGGGCAAAGAGCAGTTCGGAGGTGCGCAAGCAGGAGAGGGTCAGGTAATCGGCGCCCAGGTCCCGGGCCAGCAGGTAGATCTCCCCGAGCTGATCGAGGTTCTGGGCGGTGATCACGGTCTTGACGTCCATCACGGGGAAGCGCCGGCCCTGTTTCCGGCGGTATGCCCCCAAGCCGCGCAGGTTCTCCACCGTGCGGGCAAAGGCCCCGGGCAGGCGGCGGATCTGGTCATGGGTCTCGCCGATGCCGTCGATGGAGACCCCGGCGCTGAGCACACGGGTCTGGTCCACAAGCAGGGCGGCCTTGTCGGCGAAGAGCATGGTGCCGTTGGTGACGATGTTGCAGCGCCGGCCCCGGTTCTTGATCGCCCGCAGCAGCTCGGGAAAGTCCTTGCGAACAAAGACCTCGCCGCCGTTGAAGGTGATTAGGGTGTGGGACGGCAGCTCGTCGACCACCCCCAGGATCTCCTCGTTGCTCAGCTCGAAGTTCTTCTTGAAGTCCGGCGACTGCTCCCGGGCGAACTCCTGAAAACAGAAAGGGCAGCTCAGGTTGCAGCGGTAGGTGATCTCAAAGGTCACCCGCAGGGGGGGCAGGGTCAGCACCGGGTGCAGGCCCTTAGCCAGGCTGCCGTAGGCCCCCTTGACGCGGTTGAAGATCCCGGAGATATCGGCCATGGCTCAGGGGCGCTCCATCTTTTCGGCCAACAGACTCTGGGCACGGCGGTGGTGTTCGAGTTCGGTGCGCATGCGGGCGTTCTGGTCCGCCAGCAGCCCAAAGAAGAAGGTCAGCAGTCCGGCGATAGTGACCAGCATGCTCGACTCGTACACGTCGCCACGGACCACCCCGTGGATCAGGGTGCCGGTGCCCAGGGCCAGCAGGAGGATGCTGGCCGGCATGAAGACCTTGAGGGGGTTGAAATAGGTGACCGTCCGCACCACGGTGAGAAAGTAGTTGTAGGTGTCGCGTATGGGGTGGAAGCTGGACTTGCCCTGGCGAAGCCGGTAGTTGACCGGCACGAAATCCACCCGCAGGTCGTTGGTCAGGGCGGACAGAGTGATGGTGCTGACCCAGGAGTGCCCGTTCGGCAACAAATAGGAAAAGCGCAGGGCCAGGTCGCGGCGGACCAGGCGCAGCCCGGAGTTCAGGTCAGGGATGTCGGTGCTGGCCAGGAAACAGGCCAGACGGCGGATCAGCCACTTGGCGATCCAGCGCACGGGTTTGAAGGTGCCCTTCTCGGCGACGCGGGCCCCCACCACCATGTGGGCGTAGCGCAAGCGGTCGATGATCTCGCCCAGGGCGTCGGCCGGGTAGGTGCCGTCCCCGTCGGTGATCAGCACCGCGTCCCAGCACGCCGCCTTGATCCCGGTCTTGCGGGCCGCCCCCCCGCCCCGGTTGCGCGGGTGCCGGATGACCCGGGCCCCGGCCTTCATCGCCAGTTCCGCGGTGCGGTCGGGAGAGGCGTCGTCCACCACGATGATCTCGTAGGGATACCCCAGGCTTTCGAGCTTCTGGCGGTACTCCTCGATCACCCCGGCGATGGCCAATTCCTCGCGGTAGGCCGGAATCACCAGGCTGATCCCCTCGACCTTGAATTCCTCGGTGCTGTCGCCGCTCATCTCTTTGTTCCCCATATCATGGTCCACGGAAAGGGCGAACTCACCTTCTCCACGGTGAAAAACTCCGCCGCCAGTTCGACAAAGCCCCGGCGGCCCCACTGTTGCACGTGGCCGGGGGTGTTCCCCAGCCGCCCCAGGTACTTGCCCCTGGCCAGGTTGGCCAGGCTCCAGAAAGGCTCGCGGGGCACACTCAACAGGCAGCCCCGGCGGCACACCCTGGCCAGTTCGGCCAGAGCCTGGCGCGGCTGATCCAGATGCTCCAGGACCTCGCAGGCCACCACCACCTCCCAACTCTGGTCCCCTATGGGCAGTTGGCAGGCAGACGCCTGCAGGAGGGGGGTGCCCGGACAGACCTGGCGGAAGGCCAGCCGCACGATCTCCCGCGACAGATCCAGTCCCGCCAGCCGCGCCTTTGGATTGCGGCGGCGCAGCCTTTCCAGCAGGTACCCCTCGCCGCAGCCCACCTCCAACACCCCTTCCCCCGGCCGCAGGTCTAGCAGTTGGTCAAAGGAGCCGAGAAAACCGGCCATCAGCCGGCGGGCCACCGGATTGCGGGTGTGGTACTTGTCGTAAAGGTTGCCGGCGATCAGGGGGGCCCTCTCCAGAGCCGCACTGCTCATAGAGCTGCCTCCAGCACCAGGGTCTCCCGCTCCGGGGCGGCGGCTTTCTCCACCACCCCCAGGACGATCAGGCTGTGCCCATTGCACCAACGGCCCAGGAGCAATTCCTCTGCCCGACCCAGGCCCCAGAACACCGGGAAGAGCAGGCGTCGATACAGGCGATAGGCCCAGGTGTGGGTGACCCCGAGCAGATCCCCCTGGGTCTGGTAGCGCACCTTTTTGCGGGAAAGATACCATTTGGTCATCTGGAGGAAAAACTCCCCCAGGAAAATCAAGGTCTGCCGCTGGCCCTGCACCCGTATCCCCGCCGCTTCGAGCAGGCGGCACAACCCCTCGGGGGTGTACCCGGCGCGCTGGTCGAACTCGGGGGTGCCCTCCTCGTCGTGGAAGAGCCGCCGCCAGGGGGTGCGGGAGAGGGCGCCGCGCACCCCGGGGGTCACTAGGGCCAGGCGGGCGCCCGGCCGGGCCACCCGCACCAACTCGCGCAGGGCGGCCCGGTCGTCGGCCACATGCTCGATCACGTCGGTGCAGATGATCCGGTCAAAGGAACTGTCGCGGTACGGCAGCACTTGGGCGTCGCCCAGGGCGAAATGGCCCGAGCACAGGCGACGGGCCAGGACCAGGGATTTGTGCGAGTAGTCCATGCCCCATCCCCGCACCCCGCCCCGGGCCAGGCGGTTGAGGAAGTAGCCCAGCCCGCAGCCCACGTCCAGCAGGTTCTCCCCTGGCCGGGGCCGCAGAAAATCCAGCACATGCACGGCCTTGAAGCGGGTGGTCAGCGAGCAGTCAAACGGATGCTCGGCGGCAAAACGCAGATTACTCACCCGTCTTCCTCCCCGGCCCTGACCTCGACCTGCCCCAGCAGAAAGTCCACGTGGGTCCGCACCTGCAGGCACCCCCCGCCGTTGAGCAAGGCTATTTCCGCGGGGCCGGCTTCCCAGTCCCCGGCCACCCCTTGGTCGGCCGGCTGCCAGTAGCGGGAGGAAGCCACGTGCAGGGCTGTGGCCAGGGGGCTGCGCCGCAGGTGCCGCAGGGGCGGTCCCCCCTCGCGGCGGATCAGGTCAGTCACACAAAGCTGATGATCGTCCAGCATCAGGTGGCGGTGGACCCGCAGGGGCAGGGTGTGCTGGGCCTGGATCATCCGGCCTTTGACCCACGCGCCGAACCATTCCATCAGTCCCCCATGCCAGCCGAAGGCGTGCAAAAAGAGCCGGAAGGGCGCCAGGAACCGGACCAGAGGCAGGGCGGTGTTCATCCGCGCCAGGTGGTAGTCGAGTTCCGCTTGGAGGCGGCCCGGAGCTTCGACCACCTTTTGCTCCCCTTCCAGTTCCAGCCATTGGGAGGTAGCGACCCCCCCGTCGGCCAGGGCGGCGAAATAGCCGGCATCGCTGAACAGGGCCCTCGACTCGGGGCCCTGGGTGAAGCACTTGATCACCCCGTGTTTGCTCAGCCCCAGCACCGTGTGGGCCAGCGGCCCGGCACAGACCGCCAGCCCGGCCCCCGGGAAAAGGCGGGTTCCCGGCGCCTGGGCAGGTGGTTCGGCAGGGGGGGCGCCCCACTCCTGGGCATCGGCCCAGGCCTCGGCGTACTTGGCGAGGAAGAACCCAGCGTAGCGATCGTCCATCAGGGCCGGCGAGACCACTGCCCCACTGGCAAGGGCCCGGTGCAGGGCTCCACGCAGCACCCGTGCCGCCCCCGACTCGGCGGCCATCAACTCCAGCCCGTGCGGCATCAGGTACTTGGCGTTTCGACTTCCGTACTCCCCCCCGTAACTGCCGTCGGGGTGCAGGAAGCAGACCATAAAATCCAGGGCCCGGCCGATGGCCGCCCCTACCCGCTCCTCGCGGGAGTGGCGGTAGTCCTTGGCCAGGTAATCGACAGCCAGGCCCAGGTACGCCGGGTCCGCCCCCCCGTACTCGTAGAACCAGCCCTCGGGGTGCTGGTAGGCCAGCAACTCCTCCACCTTGGCGCTGCGGTATTTGGCAAAACAGCCCTCCCCGCTCAGGCGGTGTATGTTCTGGAGGGCGGCGATGGCCCCGGCGGTGTGGTTGACCACCAACACGTCCTGGTGCCGGCCCAGCCAGTGCCCCGCCCGGGCCAGGGTCTCGATGGCCCGCCGGCGCAGTTCCGCCTCCACCCCGGCCCCCAGGCGGAGCAGGGTCTCGCTCAGGGCATAGGCGGTGAAGGCCGTGGCGACAAAACTGCGCTCGTAAGGGTAGAATTCGTCGAAAGACCCGTCCCGCCGCTGCAGGCCGCACCAGAAAGCGAGGGCAGCGATGGCCAGGTCGCGCAACTCCCCGGCCCCAGGGTCCCCGGGCGCCTGTGCGGCGGCGATGGCCAAGGTCAGGGCGTTTTCCTGGTGCAGCGGGGCGGGGTAGTCGATCAGGGTCCGGTAATGCCAGTACCCCCGGTCGAAGCAGCCGTAGGTTGGGGAGCAGGGGTTGCGGTCCACCAGCGACAGGAGCCGGGGCAGGCAGGTGCGGACCAGGCCGCCATAGGGGAGGCGGGTCCCCCCCTCGGTGTCCGGTGCTTCCTGCACGAGCCAGTCCATCGTCATCGCCTTTGCTTGAGCTCCGCCAGTGGCAGGGGCTCCTTCAGCCAGCAAAGGGCGCCCACGGCGGCGGGGAAGACAAAACAGGATAGGAAAAAGAGCAGCGAGTAGAGCACCCCGGCCTCGGTGTTTTCTGGCACCCCCCGGCAGCCCAGGAGAAAGATCAGAATCCCCTCCCGGGTGCCCAGGCCGGCGACCGAAACCGGTAGGAAGGAGGCCAGCCCGACCAGGACCAGGGCCGCGCTGACATCCGCGGCCGAAAGGGGCAGCCCCTGGGCCCGAGCCAGCAGGAAGGTCTGGGCAAAGTATAGGGCATAGGCCAGCAGGGTCAGCCCCAAAGCCCAGGCCCCGACCCGACCCTTAAGCCCGCGCATCTCCGAACCCATCCCCTCGGCAAAGCGCCAGGGCCGCTGCCGGCGGAGCCAGGCAGACCAGCCCCCACCCAAACCCTTCCCCCCTTTTACAGCAAAAAGCCAACCACCCAGCCCCAACCCCGCCCCCGCCCATCCCATCCACGGCTGCCATCGGCACAACTCAAAGTGGAACAAGGCCCAAAGGGCGAGGAGGAGCATCACCCCCAGGTCGAAAAGCCGGTCGGCTAGGACCCCGGCTGCGGCCCTTTCCCAAGAAACCCCCTGCTCGCGGCGCAGGTACAGGGTCTTGGCCAGGTCTCCCAGCCTGCCCGGGGTCAGGCTGCCCAGGAAGATGCCGCTCCCGTACAAGACCCCGGCCCGCCACAGGGACATCTCTAGTTTTTGCAGGTCCAACAACAGCTTCCAGCGCCACGCCCGCACCCCCATCATCAGCACTCCCAGCAGCGGCACCCCCCACAATCCGGTCCAATCGACCTTGTCCAGCAGGGCGCCCAGGGTCGGGCCATCGACCCTTGTCAGAATCCAGGCCAGCAGGAGCAGTCCCGCGCCCCGGACGAGGGCCGGCGCCCACCTTCTCACTGCGCCGTCCGCTGCAACCACAACTCCAGTACCAGCAATGCCCAGAGCTGCTGGCTGTAGTCCCGCCGCCCCTCCTGGTGGTCGCGGACCATGCGCTCGAGGTGGGCGGGGGCAAAAAGCCCGCGTTGGCGGCAGGGCCCGGAAAGGAGCACCTCCTCCAGCCAGGGCCGCAACTCCCGCTGCAGCCAGCCGGCCAGGGGCACGGCGAAGCCCTGTTTGGGGCGCTGCAAGACCCCGGCCGGCAGGTAGCGGCGGGCCAGGGTCCGTAACAGGCGTTTCCCTTGGGTCATACTGTATTTATAGTACCGGGGCAGACCGGCCGCAAACTGCACCACCTCCTGATCGAGGAGGGGGGACCGGACCTCCAGGGAGCAGGCCATGCTCATGCGGTCCACCTTGGCCAGGATATCGTCGGGAAGGTAGGTCATCAGATCCAGCCAGAGCAGTTCCTGACCGGGGGCGCACTCCTGGGCCAGGGCGTAATGGGCCGCTAGGTTGCCCGGATCTGCGTTGAATATATCGGCAAAATTTTCCCCGTAAAGGTCCTTTCTTTCCGCCTGGGTAAAAAAAAACCCCAACTGGTTTGCGGGGCCTCGCGCAGGGCCGCGGCGTACTCGAGGAAGCGCTTGAACTGTTTGCGCCGGCTGTGTCCGTAATAAGTGGCCGGCTCGCGCAGCACCCGGCCCAGGCCCTCCACCCCGCCCCGTCCCAGCCAGGCGGGCCAGCGGTTGAAAAGCTCGGCCCAGCGCCGGGCCAGGTAGCGGCGGTACCCCCCAAAGACCTCGTCCCCCCCGTCCCCGCTGAGGGCCACGGTCACCTGCTGGCGGGTCAGGCGCGACAGGTGGTAGGTGGGGATGGCCGAGGAATCGGCAAAGGGCTCGCCAAAGTGATCCAGCAGGCCGGGCAGAAGCTCCTGCACCTGGTAGTCCACCACGTACTCCTGGTGCTGGGTGCCCAGGGCCCGGGCTACCTGGCGGGCCTGGTCCAGCTCGCTGAAGCTGGCCTCGCGGAAACCGATGGAGAAGGTCCGCACCTGCCCCTGTCCCACCTGCTGCATCAGCGCCACCACCAGGCTGGAATCCAGGCCGCCGCTGAGGAAGGCCCCCACCGGCACATCGGCCAACAGGCGCAGTTCCACGGCCCGGCGCAGCACCTGGTCCAGCTCTTCGGCGCATTCGGCCAGGGAGCGCTCCCGCACCTGGTCGTAGCGGATCTGCCAGTACGGGTAGAGCTCAAGGCGGCCCGCCCGGTACAGGGCGTAGGTGGCCGGGGGCAGTTTGCGGACTTGCTCGTAGATGGTGCGGGGCTGGGGGACAAACAGGAAACTCAGGTACTCGTCGATGGCCCGCCGGTCCACGCTGCGGTCCACCTGAGGGTCGCACAAGAGGGCGTTCAGTTCGGAGGCGAAGCTCAGCCCCTCGGGCCGGTGGGCGTAGTACAAGGGCTTCTTGCCCAGCCGGTCCCTGGCCAGCATCAGGGTCTGCTGATCCCGGTCCCATAGCGCCAAGGCGAACATCCCGCGCAGGCGGCGGACCCCGGCGGGACCTTCGCGCTGGTACAGGTGCAGGATGGTCTCGGTGTCCGAGTGGGTGCGGAAGCGGCATCCCTCCCCCTCCAACTCCCGACGCAGTTCCAGATAGTTGTAGATCTCCCCGTTGAAGACCACCCACAAGGTGCCTGCCTCGTTGCTCATGGGCTGGCGGCCCCCCTCCAGGTCGATGACCTTAAGCCGGCGCATGCCCAGCCCCGCCGGCCCCTGCCGGTAGATCCCCTCGTCGTCGGGCCCCCGGTGGGCAATGGCGGCGCACATGGCCCGCAGGAGTTCCTCCTCCACCGGCCGCCCCGCCTCGGCCCAGACCTTGCCAGCAATCCCGCACATCAGCCCCGCCCTCCCAGTACTTGCTCGTACAGCCCCTTCACCTGCCGGGCGCTGGCCTGCCAGGTGAAGGAGGAAGCCCGGCGCCTGCCTTCCTCCCCCAGGCGCTGGCGCTCGGCCCCGTCCTGGCGCAGGCGGGTGATGGCTCGGGCCAGTTGGCCGGGATCGCCGCTGTCCACCAGCAAGCCGCTGACCCCGTCCTCCACCAGTTCCGGGGTGCCCCCCACCCGGGTGGCGACCACTGCCAGGCCGCTGGCCTGGGCCTCCAGCACCACGTTGGGCCGCCCCTCCGAGAAGCTGGGCAGCACCAGCAGGTCGGCGGCCTGCATCCACTGAGGGATTTCCGCCGTCGGCCGGGCCCCGGAAAAAACCACCTGGGCCTCCAGCCCCAGACCCCCGGCCCTGGCCTGGAGGGTTTCCCGCAGCGGGCCGGCCCCCACCAGGACGCAGCACACCTGCGGGTCCGCCAATGCCGACACTGCCTCCAGCAGCACCTCCAGTCCCTTGACCGGCACCAGCAGGCCCACGAAGAGCAGGACAAAGGCCCCCGGCGGCAGGCCCAGCCGGGCCCGGGCGCTGCGCTGGTCCCCCGGCCGGAAGCGGCTGTCCACGCCGTTGTAGACCACGCGGATCTTCGCGGCCGGCACCCCGGCCCGCTCCAGCTTGGCGGCCACGTCCTGGCTCACCCCCAGCACCAGGTCCATGCGGCGGTAGATCCAGCGGTTGATCCGGCCCACCCAGCCCCCCTCCAGAAGATTGATGTCGCTGCCGCGCACGCTGAGCACCACCGGCTTGCTCCCCCGGGCCGCCAGGTACCCCACCAGGCCGCAGATGGTCCAGTGGCAGTGGATCAGCGCCACCCGGCGGCTGCACTGCCAGGCCCGCCACCAGAACCCGGCCAGGAAGAAGGGCACCTGCAGGCGGGCGGCCCAGCTCTGTTTGAGGTTGGTGGGGATACCCCCCCCGTAGGCGAGGCGCTGCCAGGAGGCTGGCAGGATATAGGTGAAGCGGTGCACCTCCACCCCCTCCAGCACCTCGCGGCGGGGCAATTCTCCCTGGTGAGGGGCCACCACCTGGGATTCCACCCCCTCGGCAAGTAGGTGCCGGCACAGGTCCAGCACAAAACCGCCGAAGAGGTCCCCGCCGAAGCGGGGGAACCCCGTGGTCAGCACGCAGACCTTCATTCACTCTCCTGCATGTCGTAGAGCATGGCGAAGAGCAGGAACTGGATGCCCATCATAATCATGAGGGCGCAGACCACCGACCGGGGGCCCGTCACTCCCTCGCCGGTCCACTGCTGGTAGGAGAGAAAGACCCCGTACAACACCCCCAGCGGGAAAAGGATGAGACCAAAGAGATAGAAAAAGAAAAGGGGATGGAAGTCGCGGACCAGGTAGCGGGTGAAGAGCCGCCAGAAGAAGCCCCGGACCAGCATGGGGGCCACCCGCATGGCGTAGCGGAAGCCCTTGATCTGGGACTGGCGCTCCCCGGCCAGGTAGATGGCCCGCCGCGGCACGTCCCGGGCCTTCAGGCCGTAGGCGTTGAGGCGTACCAGGAAATCCATCGGGTATCCATACCCTTTCCAGGCGTGCCCCCAGTCCACCAAGTCGACGGCCCGCTTGGTGATGGCGGTAAACCCGTCCACCACGTCGAAGAGCTTGTAATAGCCCGAGGCCACCTTGGTCATGATCGAGATCAGGGCATTGCCCACAAAGCGCGATAGGGGCATATCCTCCAGCCCTACCTCGGGCATGAGGAAGCGGTTCCCCTTGGTGTAGTCCACCCCGGCGTCCAGCAGCGGGTCGAGCAGGTCCTCAACCTGGTCCAGGGGCATCTGGTTATCCCCCCCCACCACCACGCACAGGTCATAATTCTGGGCGCTGGAGCGCCAGTACCCGGTGATGATGGCCTGGCCCACCCCCTGGTTCCCCTGATGCTGCACCAGTTCGATGCGCGAGTCGCCCTCAGCCCGCTGGCGCACCACCTCCGCAGTCCGGTCCGTGCTGCCGTCGTCTACCACAAAGACCCGGTCGATGAGCGGGGGCACCCCGTCCAGGGTGGGGCCGATAAGCCGCTCCTCGTTGTGCGCCGGGATCACCAGGGATACCCGCTTGGTCCTGTACACTGCAGCCCCTTTCCTCGATTAAGCCCGCCGGGCGCACAACACCATGCCCCGCCCCCAGGGCCAGCGCCAGAACAACTCGTCCATCCGCAAGAGCCCGGCCCCCAGTTCGACCAACCCCTGCCGGCCGGCGGCGCGGGTGTCCAGCCGCTGCTGGCGGACCTGGGCCTGCTGGCCGGCGGCTCTGCGCAGCCAGGGGGCAAAGAGGAGCCGGTGGTAGATTCGGCCCAGGGGGAAACCCCAGACCCGCACCTGCTCCACCCGGAAACCGTTGTGGGAGAACAGCTCGATGAATTGCTCGCGGGTGTAGCGTTTGACGTGCCCGGCCCACTCGTCGCTGTGATCCCACAGCGCCGGGTTGAGCGGCACACTCGCCACGCAGGGGGCCCCTGGCCTGAGCACCCGGTGGAACTCCCGCACCGCCGCTTCGTCCCCCCCCAGCTCAGGGGGCAGGTGTTCGAGAACCTCGCCGCAGACCAGGCCGTCAAAGCTCCCCCCCGGGTAGGCCAGGGCGGTGGCCGAGCCGCGACTGATATTCAGCCTTCCCAAAAGTCCCTGGATCATAATCTTGTGCTGCAACATTTTAGTAAACTCTTCTGCATGCTCAAAAGCTGTCACCTGATACCCGGCGCGGCAAAGGTTTAGGGCCAGGCTACCGCTGCCGCAGCCGGCGTCGAGGACTCTGGCGCCGGGCTGCATCCGGGAAAAGAGCCGCAGCAGCAGCCGCTCGCGAAAGAGGTGGACCGGCCCTCGTATCTCGCTCTCCCCCCACTGGTTGCGGGTGATGCCCTCAGGCGCGTTTTTCACCGTGCTGCTCCAGGGAACCCACCAGCGCCCTGGCAATGGCCTCAGGGGTGGCACGGGCGGCGAAACAGGCCCGCCCCTCCCGGGCCAGGGCCGCGCGCAGTTGAGGGGCCTCCTTCAACCGCAGGATGGCCGCGGCCAGAGCCCGCCCATCCCCCGCCGGGCAGAAGAGGGCGCTTTTCCCGTCTTCGAGCAACTCCCGTATCGCCGGCGAATCCCGGGTGATCAGGGGCCGGCCCAGGGCCAGGGTGTCGAAGACCTTGAGGGGGATCACCCGGCCGGCCTTGGCGGTCTGGCCGAAGATCCCCAGACAGACATCGGCCCCGGCCACCTGCTCGCGCAGCGCCTCGGGGCTGAGCCACTGGTCCACAAAGCGCAGGTTGGGTAGACCGAGCCGGTCGGCCCGCTGCCGTATCGCTGGATAGAGTTGCCCGTTGCCCACCAGCACCAACTCCACCCCCTCCACCCCCCGCAGGTGATCGGCGGCGGCCACCACGGTCTCCACCCCGTGCAGGGGCACGTAGGTACCAAAGAAGAGCACTCGGAAGACCGGCGAAGCCGCCGGGGGCGGCAGAGGTCTGAACAACTCGTCGTCCTCCCCCACAAAACTGCGCTGGAACTTGGCCGGGGGCAGGCCGTGCAGTTCGGCCAGGTACTTCCCGTGCTCCGCGGTGTCCACCACCACCAGGTCCGCCCAGCTAAACCCCAGGCGCTCGAATGATTTAACTGCTCTGGCCGTCCACGAGTTTTCCGCCAGCTGACCCCGGTCGCGGACGATGGTGTCATACAGAGAGATAAAGGCCACCAGCGCTACCGGGCGCCGCCGCCGGACCAGTAGCCGGGCCAGCAGGACATCGAGGTACCCGGCATATCCCACGATTACCCACTGGTGCTCCCCCATCCGTCGGTACCTGCACATCAGGCGCGCGTAACACCGGCACAGGCGCCAGCCCAGGCGCCAGTAGGTGGACCAGCGGCGCTGGCTGAAGGTCTGGTGCAGGAACCCCTCCCACAACTCCTCCCGGCACTGGACCACCTCGACCCCAATCCTCTGTAACCCATTGAGCAGGACGCGATTGACCGGATAACCTTCTGCTAAGGTATAGGTACCGAAGAAGCAGATCCTCATGGATTCAGGGCGCTTCGACCCGCTCGTGGCGCATCTGGGCGATCTGCTCGGCCACCAGGCCCATCATGAACACCGTGGCCGAGGTGGTGAAGAGCAGCATGGACATATTGGTGAAGCGGTGTTCGGTGAAAAAGGTGTACCCGTAATAGCCCACCCCCATCAAAAAGAAATAAGCGCTGACCGGCAGGAAGATTTTCAGGGGCGAGAACAGCATGCTGATCTTCATGATCACCAGCAGGAACTTGGCCCCGTCCGAGAGCAGCCGGATCTTGCTCTTGCCCTGGCGGCGGGGGGCTTGAATGGGGATGTAGACGACGCTGAAGCCGGCGCGCATCAGGCTGAGGGTGATGGTGGTCGGGTAGGAGAAGCCGTTGGGGAGCAGCCCCAGGTATCGGCGGGCCAGGTCGCGCCTGAAGGCGCGGAACCCGGAGGTGAGATCGGCCACCGGGCGACCGGTGACGTAGCTGGCCAGGTGGTTGTACAGACTGTTGGCCAGCCAGCGGTGCCAGCCGGCCTGCGAACCCCGGCCCCTGGCCCCCACCACCATGTCGAAGCGGCGGCACCCTTCAACGAAGCGCGGGATATCCGCCGGGTCGTGCTGGCCGTCGGCGTCCATGAAGACCAGCAGGGCCCCCCGGGCCTGGCGGATGCCGGTCTTCACCGCCGCGCCGTTGCCCATGTTGTAGGGGTGTTCCACCACCCGCACCTGGGGCCCCAGCCCGCGCACCTGGTCGGCAGTGCCATCCCTGGAGCCATCGTCCACCACCAGGATCTCGTAGCTGGAGTGCCCCTGCCCCTCAAGGTTGCGGGCCAGGGCCTCGACTACCCTGGCGATGGAATGGGCTTCGTTGTAGGCGGGGATCACCACGCTCAACTCAAGCTCGGGCGGCTGCATCACACATCCCCCGGCCAGGGGTTGGGCTGGATCAGGGCTGGCGGAACAGCGGCAACTCCCGGCGCAGGCGGGCCTCCAGCCGGTTGTGGCAGGAGGGGCAAACGCCGACGAGGTTTTCGAGTTGGTTGGCGTCGACGCTGGACCTGAAACTGGAGAAAGGGATCAGGTGATGTACGTCCAGTTGCCGGCCCAACTCCTCCTCGCTGATCCCGCATTCCCGGCAGCGGAATCCGTCCCGCTGCCGCGCCAGGGCGGACTGTAGCTCCCAATTCGCCCCCCGGCGCCCGAGCCGGCCGTCGAGGCACACCCTTAGAGAGGGTGTCTGTTCGGCCCAGGCCCGGCGGCATTCCGGGCGGCAGAAAAGCAGGTTTACGGCTTGAGGATCGACCCACGATGGTAAATCTATCTCAATGTGGCAGAACCGACAGTGAGCAGTGCGCTGAGAGCGGGTCTCAATGGGCGGGGGGTTTTCGCCAAGGGGCAGACCCAATTGTTCGCTGGCGATTCGACGGGAGGACATCAGGGAGCCGACCTGCCGGCGGCCTTCGCGGGGAGCAAAACCGAAACGCAGGGGCCAGCAACGCCCGGAATACTAGGGAGGGAAGTGTTGCCAATATACTGCTCTGGTTCGGCCTATGTCAAGGATTTATAACCCCTGAACCGCTAATTAGACTCGAAAAAGACCAGGTCCACCGCCAGGGTATCGCGGACCGTCAGCACCTGGGCGATCACCTCGCCGGTGCGGGGCCGGCTGTCCCCCGGCCCGGTCAGGAGCGCCACGGCCAGCCCGTCCCGGGTCAGGCTGGTGGCGGTGATGGTGCCCACGGTGGTGGCAAAGGCCACCACTGTGCTGTCCTTGATGGGCCGGGTCCCCAGTTTGACTGTGGCCCAGATCTCCGCCGTGGCCAGACTGTCCTCGACGGAAAGCCGGTCAGGAAAGGCGGAGAGTTCCAGACTGATCTGACGGTCCTCCGATTCGGTGGGCGCCACCGAGAAGGCGCAGCCGGCCACCATCATCCCGCCCAGCAGGGCCATCCAGGTACCGTGGGGTTTGCCCTTCATGGCAGAAATTCCGGCGGAATCCAGGGGAATTTGGCGGCCATGCCCGCTAGCACCTGCCTGGCCAGGTCGTCCAGGGCCGCCTCCTGGGCCGCTTCCAACTCCACGGCGGAGGCCGATATGGTGATGTTCCGCTTGTCCGAGGGCAGCAGGCGCGGCCGCTCGCCGATCCGGGCCTGGCCCCCGGCCTCCTGGGTGAAGGTCTCCACCCGGCTGGGATCGGCCCCGGCAAAGGACAACACCCGGTAGCGCAGGGCCACGTCTACCTTGGTCTGGGGGGTCTCGAAGACATAGGGCACCTGCCGGCCCGCAAAGCGGTCGATGCGGTAGTTCGAGATGCTCCCAGTCACCACCGCGTCCACCCCCAGCTTGCGGCCCAGTTCGGCGGCCTGCTCGGCACTGAAGACCCCCGGTTTGGGTATATCGGCATAACGGCCCAGGTCCACCACCACCAGGCTGTCGTGGGGTTCGAGGCGGGTCCTGATCTTCTCGACCAGGCGTTTGCCGGCCTGGTATTCCTCAAAGCCGGCAAAGTCCACCACCGCCAGGCGGGTGACCTTTTTAGGGCGGTAGGCGGGTTTGGCTTTGGCTACCGGCTGGTACAGGGCGTAGCGGGATTCGAGCCGGCGCCGCCCCGTGGCCATGCCATGCACCCGCAGGCCAAAGGTGAGGGCCGAGTTAAAGGGATAGTCGAAGAATCCGAATTCCCGGTTCAGTTCCAGCTCCACCCCCCGGAGGATCTCCACCCGGGCCCCGGCCTTGAGCACCCCGGCAGCCTGGGTCTGGCGCGAGAAGGCCACCCTGGACTGGTACTCGGCGTTGAGGCGCAGGCGGCGATGCCGGCGGCTGCTCTCCACCCCCAAGCCGTAGACGAGCTGGGGCAGGATCTGGGGGTTGCCGGAACGGAAAATCCCGCCGTTGATCAAGAGCGAGGCGTAGCGGAAATGCAGGTCCATTTGCACCTGCAGTCCCAGGTCCAGGGCCTGGCTGCTGTAGGGGCGCACCCCCCCGTCGAATTTGTCGATGCCGGTCTCGCCCTTAAAGCCTAAGGGGAAGCCCAGGAGCAGGTTGATCGAGCTGTAGCTGCGGGCGGGCAGGGTCTTGGGCCGCGCCCACTTGACCCCCAGCACTGGATCGCCGGTGCCATACTTGTTGAGTCCGCCCACCGAGTCCATCATGAAAGGCACCAGCAGGCTCAGGTCCAGCTCCGGGCGCAGGCCATAGGCAAAGCCGTAGAGCCCGGTGTAGGCGCTGCCCCGCCCCAGTTCGGGGATTACCACGGCATGGGTCCGGTTGCTCAGGCGCAGCCGGAACCTCCCCTTGCCCAGGGGCTCGGCCCCGTGGATCAGGTCCAGGCCCTGCCCCAGGGGGAGCGAGATGGCCGCGTTGGTGGCCTGGCGAAAGAGCCCCAGATCGGTGCGGGCTCCCCCCGGCAAAGCCCACCCGCACAGGGCCAGGGCCGCGAGGTAGATGCGGAAGCGCATGGAATCAGGGCTCGCTGTTGCCTTCCTGCAGCAGCCGGGCCTGCAGGGCAATGCCTTCGAGAAGTTGTCCGGGGTCGCGGAAGCGGAAACCGGCGGCCACCCGCTGCAACTGGGCCGCGGCGTTGTTGGGGTCCGGCCGGTCCTGCGCGCTGTAGCGGCCCAATTGGAAGTAGGATGCAGCCAACAGCAGGCGCACATGGCGCTGGTCGTACTGGTCGTGGGCCAGGTTGCGGCTCTGCTCGTCCTGGCGGTCGGCCGTCGAGTAGTTGGGGTCGATCTCCAGGGCCTGGCTGGCGTATTGGATGGCCTCACCGTAGCGCCGCTGCGCCAGGGCCACCCCCGCCCAGCCCACCCAGGCATCGACGGTGCGCCGGTCCAACTGGGTGGCCTGCCGGAAGGACGCAAGGGAGTTGTCTAGGTCCTGCATGCGGAAGAAAGCCCAGCCGATGCCGTTCTGGGCCTCGGCCTTGATCTGGTTCCTGGTGCCGTCCACCGATTCAAGTTGGTCGGCCTTGTCCAGGGTTTGGGTAAAGGCGTCGATGGCGGCCTGGTAGTTGCCACTCTGGTAATGGCTCCAAGCCACGGGCAGGGTATCCTTGACCTTGTCCTCCCTTTTCCGCGCCTCCCCCGGTCCCAGGCCATTGCCGCCGCCGCACCCGGCCACCCACAGGGCCAGGTTCAGCGCCATCCAGTACCTCGCCATAAGCTTCTCTCCTTATTTGAGCAGACTCATCCTGCGGCTGTGTACCTGGCCGCCGACCTCCAGGCGGTAGAGATACGCCCCGCTGCCCACCTTCGCCCCAGCGTCGGTGAAGCCGTCCCAGCGCGCCAGGTGCTGGCCGGAGGGCAGGCGCTGGTCTACCAGCACCCGCACCCGCTGCCCGGACAGATTGTACACCGCCAGGTGGACCGGGCCTTCCGCGTCCAGGGCAAAGGGGATCAGGGTCTCGGGGTTGAAGGGGTTGGGATAATTGGCCCCCAGCCAGGCGTACCGCGGCAGCACCCGGGGACCAGCCT